>CACOHS010000001.1 GCA_902627055.1 uncultured SAR86 cluster bacterium
ATTTCATCTGCTCTAGCACCTCTTCGCTTAAATTCTTGTCCGCCTGCCTCAAACTCTTCAGGCATCCAACCCATACCGATACCTAAATCAAATCTGCCATTAGAGACTACATCAAGAGTTGAAACTTCTTTTGCAACTCTCAGTGGATTCCTTGCAGGAAGAACATACACGCTGGTATAAAATCTTATTTTTTTTGTTGCTCCAGCTAGAAAAGATAAAGTGTTAATAGGATCGGGCCAATCAGTGCCTTGCTCCCATCTAACGCTTCCGTCATCTGTATAAGGATAAGGAACAGAAAAGGTTTCTGGATGTATCAAATGATCTGAAACTGCAAGAAAATCATAACCAATTTCATCTGCAGCAATAGCCAATGGCCTTATCTCATCCGTCGGCAGCATTGATAATGGTATCGCAAATTTCATATTCCTATTGCCCTAGTTACAAACCAAAAAGTTCCCATAGAGAATACTACAACACCAGCAACATTATGAATAGAATTAAAATAAACATGCAAAAGATACCTTTTTGCCAATGCTAAAATAGCCAATATTCCAAATGCAACTGCAAGTTGACCAATCTCAACGCCTAAATTAAAGCTTAAAATAATTGGCAATAATTTGTCTTGAGGCAATCCAACCTCAGATATCGAAGATGCGAATCCTAGCCCATGTATTAATCCAAAAAATACAGTAATCAGCAATGGTATCCATGAAGAAATATAATGTTGAGTAATGCTAAGGTAGATAGTTAAAAATAAGGCTAAACCAAAAATTAATATGGGTTCTAAAATTCCAAAAATTCCTAAAGGAGAAAACGCCAAAATTGCAAAGACGAAGTTTTTCAAGAGCCTATCAAATTCATAATATTGTTTAAAAAACTTTTCTAAGGCTAAAAGTAAGATTGAAAATCCAATTAATATTTCTACCAATATTGAATCAACTCTTAAAATATTCATAGCGCCAAATCCCAGAGTCAAACTGTGCCCAATAGTAAATCCAGTAATTGCAATAATTAAGAATTTGCCTTGAAATAATAAAAGCAGTCCCAGCAAAAAAACTAAATGGTCCCAACCTCCCAAAATATGTTCAATTCCGGACAATAAATAGCTTAAATATGAACTTTGATTCCTATTTGGTTCTCTTGAAGAGGTAATAAACCATACGTCAGATGGGCTGGCAAACATAAATTCAGGAATATTGTCATTATCAATTGAGCCTCTTGCGATATGTGTATGAGTTGAACCTAAATCTTGAAAGAGTGAAATGGATGCCTGGTTTGGCATTTCAAGACATTTAAAATTCCAAAAAAATTTTAAAACTCCTGCCGCATTGTTTTCATTGAATGTTACTGACTCCTGAATCTTGCACTGATCTCCTAAATTAATTGAATTTTGAAGATAATTTATAAATTCTGGATAGGATCTATATTTTGTTTCAGGTCTTAAAAGCCTAAAAATACCTTGCTTAATTGTTCCAGTAACTTTTACTTCAACTCCATCTTCAACATTAAGAAAGTGAAATTTAGAATAAGACTCACTTCGATTATGGGCATCAAGCTGAACGATCAAAAAAAAAGAAAAAACAACAAGTATGTTTTTAATATTCATTTGCCTTAACAACATCATACCAATTTCTTAAATCTTCTAAGTACTCATCGAGCATTTCTTCGCCCTTAAATCGGATATATTCAGATTCAACCTCCCGAATTACCTCACTGAGTGGAGGAGCACTTGAAATCATCTTTCTGATAGATATCAAAATATGAAATTGACTATCAAGCTCGATCAATTGACTGACCTCTCCCTCTTCGAGACCTAAAGCAGTCTGAGTTAAAAAAGGTCCTATGTATTCTCTTATTTTCATAGCAGGCAATAAAGTATTTGGCAGGCTGATCACTTCATTTTCTGCAAGAGACCTCGCTTTTACTAAATCTCCTTGAATCAAAAAATCTCTTGCCTTGATTGCTTGATCCTTATTATTCTTATTAAAACTTAACTTTATAAGGTGAAGCTTGGGGCTTGGGGTGAAAAGATCTTTATTTAATAAATAAAATTTTTCTAAATCAATCTGAGAGACTGTTAAATCATTCGTGTCAGAAATAATTGAACTGATCATCTTTTGAATAATAATGCTTCGAATTTCTGAATCATTCTCAATGAACCCAAGATCAATCCCCCTTTGAATAAGAAGCTCCTCATCTATCATTCTCTCGAGGATATTTTCAGGATCAGAATCCATTAAGCCTGTTTTTCTTGATTGTGCTATTGATTCTAGATATGTCTCATACCTATCTTTTGAAATTGCTCTCTCATCAATCTTGGCTACCCAATTTAATTGCGAGACATCAATTTCTTTAATAAAACTCGATCCAATTATTAAGATAGATATAATTCCACCAAGAAGAATTAGAGGATGAATATCAAATTTCCATTGAAAAGAATGTTTAGTTTTTTCTGCTGGCTCCAAAGTCATCTTTATATGGTCTATGTCATCCTCTAAATAAACTTCTCCAACTGGTTCAAATCCAAATTCTTTATAAAAATTTAATAATCTATGTTGCGCAGAAAGACTTATGTCAAAATCAGGATATTTATTTGCGCAAAAATCAATAGCTTTTTTTGTGAGAATTTTTCCAATTCCCTCTCTTCTTATGCTTTCTTTAGTTAGCACCCTGCCTATTTCTGGACCTTCATATCTTTGGCCTGGCTTTCCAACCCTTAAATAGCCAACTAATTGAGAGTCTTGGTATGCAAGCAGATGATCACAATCTTGATCTTTGAAATCTGCATCAATAAAAGGACAATCTTGCTCAACAACAAAAACTTCTTGGCGAAGATTTAATAGTTCGTAGAGCTCTTGTTTTGTAAGAGCAGAAAATGATTTCCATTTAAATTCCATGCTGTGATTATATTGGTTTTATTGCGTATAATCTAAACTCAAATGAGGAGATTAATATGAGTGAGTTATACAACATAAGCGTCAAAGACATTGACATGAATTCGGTTGATTTAAGTGCTTATGAAGGCAAAACATTATTAATAGTTAATGTAGCTAGTAAGTGTGGCTTTACCCCGCAATATAAAGATCTTCAAAACCTTTATGAAAAATATCAAGATCAAGGATTAGAGGTCTTAGGTTTCCCTTGCAATCAATTTGGCGCTCAAGAACCTGGTACGAATGAAGAAGTTAAATCATTTTGTGATCTTAATTACAATGTTTCATTCAAGATGTTCGATAAAATTGATGTAAATGGTTCAAATGCAAGTCCTTTATTTAAATATCTCAAACACGAATCTCCTGGAATCATGGGTACTGAGGCAGTGAAATGGAATTTTACTAAATTTCTTGTCAACAAGGAGGGTCAGGTTGTTAAGAGATTCGCGCCCAAAGACGGCGAATCGGAAATTGAATCAGAGTTACAAAAAATCTTATAAGTTAAATCTTTAAACTCATCAAAAGAGCGTCTTCTCTTTCAGGTCCGCTATAGTAGTTTTGGCGAATAGCATCTTTATAAAATCCATTTTTTTCATACAAATTAATAGCAACTAAATTCGAAACTCTTACTTCAAGAGTAATAACTTTTACTCCAATAGCTTTGTTTTGAAGAATTACATGTTTTAAGAGTTTATCTCCCAGACCTTTTCGATGATAAGCGGGATCAATAGCAATATTTAGTAGATGAGATTCTTGAATAACTGGTGAATAGATAGCAAATCCTATTATTACTTCATCATACTCAAGCACTGTTGAATAATGCCCAACCTCTATGGATGATGTGAATTGAGCTTTAGTCCAAGGCATAAGATTAGTAGAATTTTCAATCTCTACTATAGAATTAATATCATCTGAACTAGCAGGTCTTATTTTGGTTCGCATTAAGTTGTGTGCAAAGGTTTTAGTTTTTGCCAAAGCGTTTTTTTTAAACTTTTATCACCAAGCATCTCTTCTAAGGATGGAGAAGATATTGCATTAATTTTTATGCAGGGTTCTATTGAACTGGAAAATATTATAACTGCTTTTAGCTTTTCGCCCTCGGAAAACTGATGAATTTCTGCGGGTTGTGTATTGGAAGCAAACAAAGAACCCATAGTTGCTGAAGTATTAGGCCCATGAATAGAATCAATTATAGCTTCAAGCAACTTCATTTCTTTTTCAGAGTAATCATCTACAGAATTAGCATGTAGTGTTAGAATATTGTCCTTTTGAAAGAAGAAAATTCTTGTTTCATCATTAACATGGGGTTTATTTGCATCTCTAAAAAGTGGTATGCCAATTTTAGATAAAATATATTGAGATTTATTTGATAGCATCACAAAAGCAATCATGAAAGATTTAATTAAAAAATACAAACCTTTTGAGCCTATTCCATTAAAAGGAAGACATTGGCCTAATAAGGTAATTAAAACAGCGCCTCGTTGGTGTTCTGTTGATCTTCGTGACGGAAATCAAGCTCTTATTGAACCTATGGGTCATGAAAGAAAAAAAAGGATGTTTAAACTGCTTTGTGATCTTGGGTTTAAAGAAATTGAAGTAGGTTTTCCAGCTGCATCTGAAACTGATTTTGAATTTGTGAGATGGTTAATAGAAGAAAAACAAATTCCATCAGATGTGACAATACAAGTTTTGACTCAAGCAAGAGATCATATTATTAAAAGAACTTTCGAATCACTTGTTGGAGCGTCACAGGCCATAGTTCATTTTTATAATTCAACATCCACACTTCAAAGAAAAGTAGTTTTTGATCAAGATAAATCTGGAATAAAAAAAATAGCAATCGATGGTGCAAAGCTTGTAAAAAAACTTGCCTTAACTCAAAGCGAAACAAAATGGTCTTTTGAATACTCTCCAGAAAGCTTCACAGGTACTGAGCTTGATTATGCTGCAGATGTTTGTGATTCTGTGGTGAATATATTAAAAGATGCTTCATCTGAAAAAATCATTATTAATCTCCCAGCGACAGTTGAAATGGCAACACCAAATGTATACGGTGACCAAATCGAATGGATGAATGAAAATTTAGAAAATCGAGAAAGTATTTGTCTCTCGTTACATCCGCATAATGATCGTGGAACTGCAGTTGCAGCATCTGAATTTGGATTGATGGCTGGTGCTGAGAGAGTTGAAGGAACATTGTTTGGCAATGGTGAAAGAACTGGCAACGTTGATGTTGTTACCATTGCTCTTAACCTGCTTACCCAAGGAATTGATCCCGAACTTGATTTTTCAGACATTAATTCTGTTATTAGGGAAGTTGAGTACTGCAATCAACTCCCTGTTCATCCAAGACATCCATATGCTGGTGACTTAGTTTTCACTGCCTTTTCGGGATCTCATCAAGATGCTATAAAAAAAGGTCTTAGTGCTCTAGAAAAGTCAAATCAACCAGAATGGGAAGTACCATATCTCCCTATTGATCCTGCGGATCTTGGAAGATCATATGAAGCTGTTGTAAGAATAAATTCACAATCAGGAAAAGGTGGAGTGTCTTTTATACTTGAAAAGGATCATGGCGTATCTCTTCCTCGAAGACTGCAAATTAACCTAAGTCAAAAAGTTCAAAAAGTAGCTGATGACACTGGTAAGGAAGTTATGTCTAGAGACATATGGAAAGTATTTGAAGAAAACTATATTTCTGTTTCTGGCAGATTCAAGCTGTTAAATTATGCCCTATCATCAACAGAAGACTCTTCTGGTAATACTTCTGATCAGATTGAAATATCTTTAAAAGATAAAAATAATAAGGTCAATCTTAGTGGTATCGGTGGAGGACCTATTGAGGCTTTTGTATCTTCAATAAATAATTTTTTTTCAACATCAATCTCTGTTTCAGACTATCACCAACAATCAGTTACTTCTGGTGCTGACGCAAAAGCTGCAGCATTTATTGAGCTTACTATGGATGGAAAAAACGAATGGGGTGCAGGTATTGATGGCAATACAACAAAAGCTTCTTTTCAAGCAATTGTCTCTGGTCTAAACAAGCTCATTACTTAAAATTAGGTTCACGCTTTTCAAGAAAAGCTTTAACGCCCTCCATATTTTCGTCAGATCCAAAAATATTATTTTGTGCCTCTGCCTCAGCTTTAAAAATCTCATCATATGATTTGGTGATTGAATCATTCATAAGTTTTTTTGTGAGAGATAATGCCTGAGGTGATCGTTTAGATAAATGTTCTGCCCATTTCTTGGTCTCGGAAGATAATGCATCTAATTCAACTACTTTGTTGGCTATACCCATGCTTAAACAATCAGCTGAGGATATTTTTTTTGCTTCAATTGCAAATTCTAAAGCTCTTGCATACCCGACAGCTCTTGTTAATAGAAAACTAAGGCCGCCGTCTGGAACTAAAGCAATATTGCTAAATACAGACATGATATAGGAGTCTTTTGCCATAATTCTTAAGTCACATGCCATAGCCAATGCAGCTCCAATGCCAGCAGCAGCTCCATTAATTGAACCTATAACTGGTTTTGGCATTTCAATAATATTTTTTAAAAATGGATAATAGCCTCTTAATAAAGCATCCTTAGTATCAGACCAAGATGCATCTCTTTCAGTTAAATCGGCCCCAGCAGAAAAGCCTCGACCCTCTCCAGTAATAACTAACACTCTAATTTGAGAGTCATTTTTTACTATTTCAGTTGCATCTCCCATATCCCAAACAAGCTGTTCGTTAAATGCATTCATCATTTTTGGTCGATTAATCTTGATTGTTGCTACCTTATTTTCAATATCTAAACTTATAGTTTCGTAACTCATATTTTTACTCCAGACTTATGAATTAATTATTTATCATTTAAGATCAAATCGCCATTAGAAAATGTTAAAAATGCGCTCTTTTGATCATTATCTGCTCTAGACCAATTAACTTGAGTCTTAGGGCTTGGATTTGAAAAAATAAATGCTTTTAAAATTTCTCCAATTATTTTTTTGTTTGGCATCGCAAAATTATTAACTTTAATCCAAAACCTAATGACCTCTGAGCAAGTTTCTTCATCAAGATCTAATAAGAACTTTCTTCGTAATTTAGAGCCTTTAATGTTTTCTCCAAATTGTTTCTCGATTAAAAAATCATGGGCATGTTTATGTTTAGATACCAAATCAGCTGTTTTTTGGATTTGTTTATTAGCATTGGGCCACCGATTATAAGTTGTTTTAAGAACTTCATTGCGAATAAAGTTGCGATCTTGATTATCCTCAAAGTTAGTATCATCATGCACGAAGTCAATATTATGATCAGACAAATATGCAGATATTTCAGCTTTAGTATAGCCAAGCCATGGCCTTAAAATCTTACCTTCTCCCAAGGCACGTTTTTTGACTGGACCTTGCAGACCATCAAGTCCAGTTCCTCGAAAGAGTCGATACAAAACCGTTTCAGCAACATCATCTGCATGATGAGCCATTAAGAGCTGATCATTTTTTTTAAGAGCCTCTTTAAAAATACTATATCTTGCATTTCGTGCGGCCGATTCAAGACCAGATTTTTTTGTATTTATATTTACAACATAGCTCTGAAAAGGGATTTTTCTATCTTTGCAGAATTTTCGGCAGTGATCTTCCCATAAATCAGAATTTTTATTTAATGAGTGGTTCACATGAATTGCAGAAAGGCTGGCATGCAAATGCTCCTCAAGATTTAATTCATGACAAAAATGCAAAAGTGCAGCAGAATCACCGCCCCCACTGAAAGCCACTATTATATTTTGACTGGGATCAACCAGATCAAGAAAAGCTTTGAGATCAAACAAATCAAGCTCCGATTTTTAACAAACGTTGATAACGTCTCTGAAGTAACTCCTCTTGAGAGAGTTTTGATAACTCAGCTATATTTGTTAACAATGATAGTTTAATGCTTGCAGAAATCATATCGTAATCTTGGTGAGCTCCTCCTATGGGCTCTGTAATTATCTCATCGACTATACCTATTTTTTTGAGATCATTTGCTCCAACCTTCATGGCTTCAGCTGCTTGAGGAGCTTTGTCGGATTCTCGCCAAACTATCGAAGCACAAGCCTCTGGTGATGCGACTGAATAAGTTCCGTACTCTAAAATAGCAACATGATCGCCTACACCCAATGCTAAGGCTCCTCCTGACCCACCTTCACCTGATACAATAACAAGAATTTTAGTTTTCAGACTAGACATAACGGCCAGATTTCTAGCAATTGCTTCACTTTGTCCCCTTTCCTCGCCCTCTACACCTGGATAAGCTCCTGCAGTATCAATAAAAGTGATAACTGGCATATTAAATTGCTCTGCGAGTTGCATTAATCTTTTAGCTTTTCTATAACCCTCGGGTTGAGGCATTCCAAAGTTTCTCCTAATTTTTTCTTCAGTATCTCGCCCTTTTTCATGACCAATGATCATCACAGGCATCCCCTCTAAATTTGCAATACCTCCAACCAATGAGGCATCATCAGCAAATTGACGATCACCATGAAGTTCCTCAAATTCATCAAAAATTCTTTCAATAAAATCAAGAGTATGTGGCCTTGCCGGGTGACGAGCTACCTGCACTTTTTGCCAGGTGCTCAACCTAGAATATATTTTCTTCGTCAGTGCTTCTTGTTTAGATTTTAACTTATCTATTTGAGGTAAAAGTTCAGGATTATCTGATGCAGCCAATTGCAATGCTGCAATTTTCTCCGCAACTTCAGCTATTGGTTTTTCAAAGTCCAAAGTATTAACTGTCATTTGTTTAATTTAATCGCCTCATCTCCAAACATATCCTTAAGTATTTTTATGTTTTCAGATGAAGGCATAAGTTTAAATTCATCACCAAGCTCAATTATAGCCTCAGAGTCCTCATGCAAGATTTTTATATGTATTTTACAACTTCCATGCTTCCAAAAATCTCCATTTAAATTCTTTAAATTAGTCATATTTGATTGAATGGAGTCATTAGGCAAATTTCTAGCATCTATCATAATGGAGTTATTTCCATGACTCATTTGAGATTCTAAAGAGGTTACAGATCCGACTTTCATCTTATACATTTTCCGATTTAATTCTTTCGATTTATAGTCATCAATTTCAACAGCACCTGCAAAAATAAGAATAGAGTTTGTTTTTAATAATAAGTGATGTCTTTCTAAAACATCTGTACTTATGGTTCCTTCCATTGTTCCTGTTCCATCATCAAAGCTGATAAAAGCAATTTGTTTGTTTGATCTATCTCTGATCTGCCTGTAAGAATTTAATAAGCCAACTACTTTTGCTCTGCTTACATCATCGGTCAGTTCACTAACTTTATGAGACCTTAAATTATCAATCATGTTTTCAATTGCAATTACAGGATGGCCTGAAAAGTAATATCCAAGAGCATCTCTTTCATGATTAAGCAGGTCTTCTTTAGATAAATCTTTCACATTAAGATATTTCTCATACGGATCAAATGTTTCCTCCATTGCGGCGAAAAGATCTGACGTTCCAGCCATTTGAGAGCTATTTTTTTGCCCCTCTCTAAGCATATCTTCCATGCAGGCCAATGCAATGGATCTCGATGGAGCCAATTCGTCAAATGCTCCTGCCTTTGTAAGAGCTTCAATGGATTTTTTACCGCCTAAGCGTATATTTACTTTTTTAGTAAGATCAAAAAGGTCTTTAAAAGAATAATTTTTTCGAACATCAAGCACATGATCTATAAAAGAATCTGCAACTCCCTTAATTGCACCCAACCCATATTTGATATGCATGTCAGCATTGACATTAAAATGCTTATTACTTGTTTTAATATCAGGAGTTAATACCTTTATTTGCATTTCATTGCATTCGTTAATAAGAGTGCTGATTTTGTCGGTATTACCTAATTCTGTGGATAGAACTGCTGCCATAAAGTGTTCTGGAAAATATGTCTTTAAATATGCAGTTTGATAAGAAAGCATTGCGTAAGCAGCAGAATGCGATTTATTAAAACCATATCCAGCAAACTTTTCAATAAGATCGAAGATTTTTTCTGCCGTAGCTTTTTTAATATCATTTTTGGAACAACCATCTACAAATATTTGTCTTTGCTGCTCCATCTCTTCTACTTTTTTCTTGCCCATGGCTCTGCGTAAAATGTCTGCCTGACCGAGAGAGTAGCCAGCTAAAACCTGTGCAGCTTGCATGACTTGTTCTTGATACAAAATTACTCCATAGGTCTCTGATAATACAGGTGCTAGAAGTTCATGAGGAAAAGTTACTTTACTCTTTCCATGCTTTCTATCAACAAACTCGTCATGCATACCTGATTCCAAAGGACCTGGTCTATATAAAGCTAACAAAGCGACAATTTCTTCAAATTTTGTGGGTTTCAATCTTCGAATTAACTCTCTCATGCCTGTTGACTCTAGTTGGAACACGGCAGTCGTTCTTCCAGAGGCAAGCAAATCAAAAACCTTAGGATCGTCTAAAGTTAAAGTATTTAAATCTAATATCTCTTTATTTTGCTCACTTAAATATTCGTTGATAGTCTTTACTGCTCGATCTATAACTGTAAGAGTTCTAAGTCCTAAAAAATCGAATTTAACCAACCCAATAGTCTCAACATCATCTTTATCAAACTGAGTCATTAAGGATCTGGATTGTGGGTCGAAATAAGTAGGACAAAAATCTGCAATCGAGCCAGGTGCAATCACTATTCCACCAGCATGTTTACCAACATTTCTCGCTATTCCCTCAAGGCTATAAGCTAAATCTATTATTTCAGAAACTTCATCTTCATCTTGAATCATTTTTTTAAATATTGGCTGAGAATTTATAGCTTTTTCAAGAGTCATTCCTGGAATGAACGGAATCATCTTTGAAATTCGATCGCCCAAAGCATACGGTTTGCCTAAAGCTCTAGCAACATCCCTAACTACAGCCCTAGCAGCCATAGTCCCAAATGTTGCAATCTGAGATACTGCAGACTTTCCGTATTTCTGCGCCACGTAATCAATTACTAAATCTCTTTTATCCATACAAAAATCAATATCAAAATCTGGCATAGATATTCGTTCTGGATTAATAAATCTTTCAAAAAGAAGATTATGCTCAATTGGATCCAGAGCTGTAATTCCAAGGGCATAGGCGACTAATGATCCTGCTCCTGAGCCTCTTCCAGGGCCAACCGGTACATCATTATCTTTGGACCATTGAATAAAATCTGCAACTATTAAAAAATAACTAGAGAAACCGGTTGCATGGATCTGAGCTAGCTCATAATCTAGTCGTTTTTGATAGATTAGTTTATCTTCTTTCAAATAAGATCCTATAATTTCGTCTAATTTAGTCTTAGATAGCTCAGATAGAAAAGAATTAAAATCATGTTCCTTGGGAACTGGATATTCTGGAAGAAAATACTTATCTGTTGTCAGGCTTACATTACATTTTTGTGCAATTGTAAGAGTATTATTTATCAAGGTATTAGGGTCACAATCACTAAACAGAGAGGAGATGTCCTTCGTAGATTTAAAAAATTGTTCAGGAGTAAAAAGTCTTTCTCTATTTGAGTCGTTCAATGTCTTGCCTGTATTAATGCAAACTTTAGTCTCATGAATATCAAAATCTTCTTTTTGAGAAAACATTGCATCGTTTGATGCAATTACTGGAATTAAAAATTCGGATGCTAATGGTAAAATGCATTGAATAAATTCTTCCTCAAAAATTTTGCCTAACCTTTGAATTTCGATAATAAAATCATTTTCAAAAGTTTCTTTGAAAGAGAGTAGTTCGGTTTTAAGATCTTGAATTTTCTGATGCTTGGTCAGATTGAAAATTGTAGATGATGATCCTCCTGAAATTACTATGATATTACCTGCACAACACCTAAGGTCATCAAAAGATACAGAAATATGGCCATTTTCTTGCTGAAGTTGAGATTTTGAGATAATTCCCATCAATTGCTTGAGGCCGTCGTTATTTTTTGCAAGGCATAAAATTTCACCCAATTCGCCAGACGGCGATTTTAAATTTAGGGTAGTCCCTGCAATTGGTTTAATGCCTTCTGCTTCTGCCTTTTTAAAAAATTTAACCATGCCAAACATATTATTTAAATCTGTTAATGCGACAGCTGGCATTTTTAATTTTTGAGCATTTTCAACAATCTCATTGATTCTAAGCAATCCTCTAGAAATACTAAATTCAGAAGATACTCGGAGATGAACAAAGGAAGTTTGCATCATTAAACAACTACACCTTTGAATGATTTTCGATGCCATGACGTATAGCCATATTCTTTTAGAACTTTTAAATGATGCGCAGTGCCATAACCTTTATTTTTTGCTAAATCATATATGGGATATTGTCTACCAAGCTTTTTCATAAAATTATCTCTATGTACTTTAGCAATAATTGAGGCTGCTGAAATTTCTGAAATTAGCTTATCACCTCCTATCACTGCCTTGCAATTTACTTCAATTTTTGGCGTAAATTTACCATCAATGTATACCAAATCTGGTGTGATAGTTAATTTCATTATAGCTTGTTGCATGGCAAGCAATGTTGCCTGATGGATATTTATTTCATCAATTTTATCATTTGAAATATTCGCGAAACTAAAAATAGATTGTTCTTTAATTGTCTTAGCTAGGATTTCTCTTTTTGAGGAAGAAATTTTCTTAGAGTCAGTTAATCCTGGAATAGGATTATTTAAAATTACTGCCGCTGCAGTGACAGGGCCAGCTAAAGAGCCCCTTCCAACCTCATCGACTCCAGCAATAATCACAATAAATTCTTTATTGCTTTGGCCGCATTATCAAAACCTTTTCCAGATATAGCATCGTTAATCTCCAAAAGATGAGATTGATATTGTCCTGGCATAGAGAATATTTTTGAATAACTGTTAACAATTGAGTCAGGTGTTAAATCATATTGAATTAACTCAGGAAATATAGGTTTTTGAAGAAGAAGATTAGGAAGTCCAACAAATGGAGTGCTAATCAATCTACTTAAAATTGCATAATTAAGTTTATTAGTTTTATAGCAAATAATAGGTGATGAGCCTAATACTGCTGCTTCAAGAGTCGCTGTACCAGAAGTAACAATTGAAATTGGAGATATCGAAAGGAAATCCTGTGCAGAGTTAAGAGACAACTTATAAGGAATTTCGTTAATGCCTTTTATTGATTCGATAATGGTAGCTAATTTTTTGTTTGCAGCAGGTATTAAAAAATATGCATTAGGATCTTGGTTCAGTAATTGTTTTGCAGCCGCGATATAAACTGGCATTAACTCAGATATTTCGCTTGCTCTGCTTCCTGGCAAAATGCTAATAAAATTTTTTGAAGCTTCTAAACTGTGGCTCTTAATAATGTCTCCGACATTTTTTGGTTTAAGTTGACTGAATGGATGGCCCAAAAAAAAGCTCTGCATATTTTTTTTTGAGTAAAAATCACATTCAAACTTAAATAAACACATTGTTAAATCTATATTAGCTTCAATAGCTCTAATCCTATTCTCTCTCCATCCCCAAACTGAGGGGCTTACAATTTGAATTGTTTTAACATTGTTTGATTTAAGTTTTTTATGAAAAAAAATATTGAAATCAGGAGAGTCAACGCCAATAAAAATATCAATATTGTAAGAAATAAATAGCTTTAACAGCTTTCTTCTATTTAAAAGAATTTTTGGAAGTTTCATCAATGGGTCAATAAGGCCCATTACATGAAGATCATGATAATCAATTCCATTGGGTGTGACGATTGGATTTGCATTGACTTCAGGACCACCTAAACCATACAAATCAATCTCAAATATATCTTGCAATGATTCAATAATTTTTGCGCCGAGTCTATCGCTAGAGTGTTCTGCAGCAATGATGCCAACTTTTAGACTTTTTTTTGCCACCTATCGAAGTAAGCCTCTTTCAGATCTTTCAATAGAGCTAATAAAAGTCTCAAGTGCAAGATTTGGATCTTTATTCAATGCATGAAGTTGCTTAGTAGCATCTTTAAGAGAGTAGCCTTTTCTATAAATAATTCTATAAGCTTTTTTAATAATATTTATAGAATCATTATCAAAGTCATTTCTCTGCATTCCAACTGTGTTTAAGCCTACCGGTCGAGCTGGATTAGCGGCAACTTTTACGAATGCAGGCACATCCATTGTTATGATAGTATTTATTCCTGTAAATGAATGATCCCCAAGAGAGCAAAATTGATGCACGAGAGTTACTCCACCCAAGACAACATTATTTCCCACCTTCACATGCCCTGCCAAACAAGTTGCATTAGCAAATACGTTTTTATCACCAACAATACAATCGTGAGCTATATGGACATATGCCATAAATAAATTTTCGTTCCCTATTAGAGTCTTAGATTGATCCTGAACAGTTCCTCTATGTACTGTAACTCCCTCTCTAAAAATATTGTTATCACCTATCTCTAAAGTAGTCGCTTCGCCTGCATATTTTTTATCAGGAGTATCTTCCCCAATTGTTGAAAATTGAAAAAAACTATTCCCCTTACCAATCTTAGTTGGGCCTTTAATTACAACATGAGAATGGAGAATACAATTTGGGCCTATTTCTACATCAGGCCCTATTACACAAAATGGGCCAATTTTGACTGACTTATCAATTTTTGCAGAAGAATCAATTATAGAATTAGTCATATTTATTTAGGTCGATCAGCGCAAAGAATTGTTGCCTCACAGACATTTTTACCACTTACCTCAGCCCTACAGTCAAACTTCCAAATACCTTTTTTTTCAGAACGGATAGTCGCATACAAATCTATTACTTCACCGGGAATTACAGGATTTTTAAATCTTACCTTATCAACACCAGCAAAATAATAAATGCTTCCTTCCTCTGGTGTTTTGTTCATTGTCATAAAACCTAAAATTCCAGCTGCTTGAGCAAGTGCTTCAATTATCAAAACTCCAGGCATAACTGCTTTATTAGGAAAATGTCCATTAAAAAAATCTTCATTTATTGAGACATTTTTTTGAGCATGAATTGTTTCACCTAGCACAACAGATACTATCTTATCGACAAACAAAAATGGGTGTCTGTGAGGTAAATGCTTAAGGATATCTGAAAATTCAAAGCTCATTTTGAAGTGCGTCTCTTTATAAAAACTGAAGACTTTGCCCAATCTTTGTGTTCTTGCGCTGGCATTATGCCGACATAATTTCCAGACTCATTAATGCTCTTAGTAATAAGGGTATGGGCACCAATTAAGACATCATCAGCTATCTCTAAATGGCCTAAGATGCCAGATAAACCACCCATTTGGAGGTTTTTTCCAATTGTTGTTGATCCAGCTATTGCACAAGAGGCGGCAATTGCAGAGTTTTCTCCAAGGATTACATTGTGTGCAATATGAACAAGATTATCCAACTTTACGCCATTATGAATTTCAGTATTTTCAATTGCTCCTCTATCTATAGTACACCCAGCCCCAATTTCAACATTATCACCAACAATTAATTTTCCAAGCTGTTCAATCTTAGTGTATCCATTTTTATGAGGAGCATAACCAAAACCGTCTGAGCCTAACACCGAGTTAAAATGCACAATAGAGTTTTTTCCAATCTCAACGTTCATTACTAGTGAAGTATTAGCATGAATAATTGAGTTCTGACCGATCTTACAGTCGGGGCCAATAAATACATTAGGTCCAATAATAACTGACTCATCAACTTCAGAACTTTCATGGATAAAATAAGAAGACTGTTTTGAGTCATAAGGATTTGGATATTTTTGATACAGAGAAGAAATCTTTGCATATGCTAAATATGGGTCATTAACTACAATTCCTGCCTTGATTTTATTTTTAAATTCTGGACTAACAATGATCGCAGATGCAGAAGTATTATTAAGATATTTCTTATACTTTGGATTTGCCAAGAAGGTGATGCATCCTAAAGAGGAATGTTGAATTGTGCCAATAGAGGAAATCTGGAGACTGGAATCTCCAATCACTTCTCCATTAACTTCCCTAGCTAACTCATTAAGGCTATATGATTGCCCTGACAAATTTATTATTCGTTTTGTCCTTCAGCTAAGGCAACATCTAGCAATGAAGTTACATCATCAGTCAAAACAAGAGCGGGATCTGAAAAAAGAACATTTTCTTGTGAAAGAAGAAGTTTTACCTCTTTGGCTGCTATAAGCTCTGAAAGAATTTTTTGAAGAGTAGGATTAATATCTGCAAAAATCTTTTCAATTGTTTGATTTTGCTTTGCTTGGACCTTGCCAATAATAAATTCAATTTCCTGACCTTTTTCTTGAATGTCTCTTTGCATATCCACTATTTCATCTTGGGCAAGAGTTTCTCCATCTTTTTGTAACTTTTCAGCTAAAGCTTGTCTTTCGGTTTGAAGAAGAGTTGCTTTTTCAATATTAGCAGCATAATCGGTTTCCTCAGACAAGGCCTTTAAGGCATCCTGAGCAACTTGAGTGCCTAAGACAGCATCTCTCATATTAATCACGCCAACTCCATCCATAGCCAAAGCAGGAACTGCTGCGATCAGCGATGAAAGAAAGAAAGGTACAAATAGTAATTTTTTCATTTTTAACCCCTTTAATGGTTGTTATATTCTATAGTAATTATGATAAAAAACACTACCTAGGTAGTTAAAATACGGTTCCAATAGTGAACTGAAATTCTTCTGTTCTATCATAAATTCCGTCATTAAATGGTTGCGAAAAGCTAAAACTCATCGGCCCAAAGCCTGTAATCCATGTAACGCCCACTCCGAGGGAATAACGCAGTTCATCGACTGATGGCTCAAAACAATTAATCTGATAATCCTGACAATCAGTTGAGAAAACATTTCCAAAATCCAAAAAGAACGCTGATCGCATTGACCTTTGATCCTCTATCATTGGCAATTTAAAGATTAATTGAAGGCTGCCCTCAATTAGGAGGTTGCCGCCAATTGGATCTCTTCTTTGCTGATAAAGATAAGGATTTTGCGCGATTGAATCAGGAGTTCCATCAAAATCTGAATCCACAAGTAATGGGCACTCTTCCGTAACTGGATCAAAGTTATAACATGGAGATGGTGTAACCCTTGGCCCAAGTGTATTAGACTCAAAACCTCTGATGGATCTTGGGCCACCAGAATAAAAATTTTCAAAAAATGGAGTTTTCTCAGTATCGCCATATGCTCCTATGTATCCAAGCTCGCCATCGAATCCAAAAACAAGATTGGAAAAGCCAAGGGGTCGGTAAAACTTTTGCCTTAGATTTGTTTTGTAATAGGTTAAATCACTACCAGGTATAGTAGCTTGAAGCATAACATCGGTTGATGATCCATAAGTAGGAAACATTCCCCTGTTGAGAGTAACTCTTGACCAAACAGCCTGAGCCTTTAAAACATCGAAAACTGTACCCTCAGAAGATAAAAAATCTGCAATTTCTCGAGAGGGCAAAGAACCAGAATCAATATCTGTATTATCAAAATTTATGTTCAAGCCAATTCTTTGTGTATCACTTATTGGGTATCCAAATTGAACCCCAAGTCCTTGAGAATTTGTTAAATAATTTGCAATATTATATTCCCCATAATCTGTTTCTCTGAAATAGATGCTATAACCTCTGCTGACTCCATCCATCGTAAAATATGGATCAAAAAATGAAATATTGTAAGATTCTTGATAGATACTTTTATTTATCCCAAAAATAAATCTATTCCCAGAACCGAGATAATTGTTGTCAGAAAGATTCAATCCGATATTCATTCCAAAATCACTATATCCTATTGAGCCTCCGACGGAGGATGTGCTTTCTTCTTCAACTGTAAATTCAATATCTACCTGATCTTCGGTTCCAGGCACCGGAATTGTTTCAACATTTACCTCTTTGAAATACCCAAGTCTTTCAAGACGAACCTTAGAACCCTCAATTAGATTATCCGAGGCCCATGCTCCCTCAAATTGACGCATTTCTCTTCTTAAAACCTCATCATTAGTTAAGTAATTTCCTGCAAAAAGTATTTTTCTGGCGTATGTTCTATTTCCAGGCTGAACTAAAAATAATAGTGATACGGTTTTATTTTCTTGGTTGATTTCAGGATTTCCAGAAACCTCTGCGAAGGTATATCCTTCATTACCTAAAAGATTAACAAAATATTCCTCTATTTGAGTAATTTGAGCTTGGGAATAGATTTTATCCCTTTGACTTTCAACTATTGGATTGTAAAGAGCTTCATCTAAAGGCATCTCACCGATTACGCTTACCTCATCTATTTTATATTGCTCGCCCTCTGAGATGCTAAGAGTTATAAATACATCTTCTTTATTTTTTGAAACCGAAACCTGAGAAGATTCAATAGAAAATTTTAAATAGCCTCTATCTAGATAAAATGACTCTAAGTTCTCTATGTCTCCTTCAAGCTTTTCTTTAGAGTATTTATCCTTATTTGATAAAAATGTGTACCACTTACCTTCTTGAAGCTCAAACTCAGTCATTAGTTCATCATCAGTAAATAAATTATTTCCAATAATATTAACTTTTTTAATTTTTGCGCTTTTACCCTCATCAATAATAATTTTTAATGCTAGAGTATTTCTTGGCCTATCTTCAGTTTCAATATTAACACTTGCACCATATCTTCCCTGGGATGAATATTGGCGAACTAATTCACTTTTCATTCCATTTAAAGTCGAACGCTTATAAACCTGGCCTTCAGCAATACCAGCACCCTCTAGACCTTTCAACAAGTCCTCAGATTTCAGTGCTTTATTGCCCTCTAATTCAATAGAGGATATTGAGGGTCTCTCGAGCAAACTTATAATTAATGCATTTCCGTCTTTGGCTATCTGAATATCGTTAAACTGTGCAGTAGCAAATAATGCCTTTGAAATTTCCCTGACTTTAGACTGGTTCATTTTATCGCCGACACTTACAGGGATCGCTGTAAAAATACTTCCAATGGAAACACGTTGTAAACCTATAATCCTTATATCTGTAATTAAGAATTCTTCAAATGCTGAAGCTGAGAAAGATATGAAAGCTAGGAAATAAAGCGCTATATTTTTCATCAAAGATTCTATAGAAATTTGGAGATGTCATTAAATACCGCAAAGACCATCAGAAAGCCTACTGCAACCCAACCTGACATATAAAAAAAGTTTTCCATTTTTTCTGGCATTGGTGATCCACGCACTGCCTCGATACCAAGCATCACTAATTGACCCCCATCTAAGACTGGGATTGGGAGGAGATTCAAAACACCAAGACTTATACTCAATAGAGCCATGAGATACAAGAATGGCATAAAACCGGCTTTTGCAGTATCACCTGCCATCTGGACAATCCCAATTGGACCACTTAGATTTTGAGTTCCTAGATCTCTTGTAATCATCTTGCCAACAAAAGTTAAAGTTTTGATGCTAAGGTTATAGGTTTCGTATGTTCCTTTTAATAGTGAAGAAAAAAATGACCTTTTTAAACCTGGTACTATTCCAATATATTTTTCTTCATTTCCTTCAGCATTTTTTCTGGTACTCAGGGGTACATTGAAATATAGAGTCTGGTCATCTCTCTGCACCTTAAAATTTATATCGTATCCTTGATAATCCTGTAAAAAGATTCTTAAATCTTCGAAAGATTTGATAGGTTGGCTATTTGCGGCAAGAATTAGATCATTAATTTTCAATTCACTTTTAGCAGCATTGCTATCTTTAGCAATAACTCCAACCACAGGTTGTAACTTCATAGATAATGCAAAGCCCATAAAATTTTCTGGTGCATTCTGTTCATTTGGATCTGAAAGATAATCATTTACAGGAACAGAAACCTCATATTCAAACGGTTGCTCGCCGCTAAGAAAAGTAAAATTAATGATTCCATTTGTGCCTGATAAAGAAAGTAGCTCTAATCTAATATCTTGAAGGCTTGAAACTTTTTTTTCATTGATTGCAATCAAAATGTCTCCTGACTTAAGAGCAGAGTTGCTCTGAAGGAATTCTGAAGATACTGAAGATACTTCGGGAATAAATTGACGCTCAACAGAATTAACAAAGATAGTAGATAAAATCCCAATAGCAAGAATAAAATTTGCGACTGGCCCTGCCAGCATCACAAGTGCTCTTTGCCATCTTGGTTTACTTTCAAAAGTATTTTTATTTTGTTCGGTTGTTAGAGGCTGCAAAAGGTCTAATTCCTCTTCTACTGCTTTTTCAGTGTGAAAAGCAACATATCCTCCCAACGGAAGTGCAGAAAGAGCAAATTCAGTTCCGTGCTTATCTAATTTTTTGTAAATAACTGGTCCCATGCCTATCGAGAAACGATAGATGTGAATATTACACATTCTTCCAACAATAAAATGTCCAAATTCATGTATAGCAATCAAGACACCGAGTAATACTATTGCTGAAATTAGATAAATCATAACATTGAAAAATTTAGTGTAAGGATTTTATCACCTTCTCTGCTTGAATGCGTGCTTCTTTATCATATTCAAAAATTTCATCTATTGTGCTTACCTTAGAACATGAAAAGCAATCAAAAGTTCTCTGAATAACCTGATAAATATCAATGAAATCAATATTTTTATTTATAAAGGCATCTACAGCTATCTCGTTAGCGGCATTGAAAATAACTCCTAGATTTCCTTTCCTATTGCATACTTCCCTGGCCATATCAAAAATTATCTCTCTGTCATGCGCAACAGGTTCAAATGACAAATTTAGCTTAGAAAAATCAATTTCTTTAAAATTTATCGGCAGTCTTGTTCCCATTCCCAATGCATTAGAGATCGGAACTTCCATGCTTGGATTGCTCATTTGAGCAATGGTTGATCCATCAATAAAAGTAATCATTGAGTGAATAATGCTTTGAGGATGAACTATAATTTCAATTTTGGATTCAGGGATGCTAAAAAGATAATGTGCTTCAATTAATTCTAAGCATTTATTTACAAGAGAAGCTGAATCAATTGTAATTTTAGCTCCCATGCTCCATGTGGGATGCTTAAGAGCATCCTCAAGTGATACTCCCTTCAAATCACTCAAAGACTTTTCTCTAAAAGGTCCCCCTGAAGCGGTAATTAGTATTTTAGAAATTTCATTAAGATTTCTTTCACTAGGAAGACATTGATATAAAGCATTATGCTCACTATCAACAGGAATAATTTCAGAGTCTTTCATCTCAGCGAGTGGCATTAAAATATCTCCGGCCGCTACAATACTTTCTTTATTTGCGACAAGAATTTTTTTGCCAGCCTCGATGGCAAAATAACTTGTTTTCAACCCAGCAAATCCTGAAATTGCTGATATGACTATATCTACATCTGGATCTTGAATAAGTGCTTGTAACTCATCTTCGCTGGTTAACAAGTTCGAATGAATTCTCCAAAAATTATGCGACTCATCAGCTTGAGATTGAGCAATATAAATATGGTCTGGATTAAATTCTTGCACAATTTCTTCAGCCTTGTCTATGTTACTCCCAAATCCAATACCAAATAAATGAAAATGTTCTTTATTTTGCCTAATTACATTCAAACAGCTTTTTCCTATGCTGCCAGTAGCTCCTAAAAGAACAATATTCTTCATATAATTAAATTTGTTATTAGAATAAAAATTGGTACTACGGCAATATGTGAGTCTAAACGATCCCAGATACCGCCATGCCCAGGAATTAATGATCCGCTATCTTTGATTGATTTGCCTCTTTTTAACTGACTTTCAAAATAGTCTCCAATAAATGCGAAAGGCAAACTTAACAAAGCAGCTATAACTAGGCCTAATGAGATAAAGTTATAGAAATAAATTACTAATAAAAAAATTAAGACAAATCCGATCCCTCCAGCAAAACCCTCAATAGTTTTATTCGGACTAATTTCTTGCAATAAAGGAGTCTTACCAAAACTGCTTCCAATAAGATAAGCCCCAACATCAGCTAATATGGTATTAAATAAAATTACAAAAAGTAAAAAATACTTATTAATGCCGATGAATTCTGAAAATAAAATTAAATAGATTAATCCATATAAAAAACCCATTACTAAAAAAGCGCCTAAATAGTTATTTTGGAAGCTTATATAAGAGGGAGTTATCTTTAGAATCAAACAAATACTATATGCAAACCAAAATATTGAGATTATTCCAATGAATAACTCAAGGAAACTTTCTGTAAAAAAAATGGGTAGCATAATTAGGGTCACAAAAAATGTTATTTGTTTAAAATCGATCTTTGATTCAGAAAGCATCAGCCATTCTTTAAATAGCAGAAATCCAACGGCTGAGATTACAATAAAAATAAGAATAATATTTTGCAGGTATAGAATTCCACATAAACAAATAGCTAAGATTAATGCAGCGGGCAATCTTTGCATAATATTTTTATATAGTTCTTTTGCCAAAACGCCTCTCCGTATTTGAAAATGCTTCTAAACATTGTAGAAATTCTTCTTCAGTAAAATCTGGCCAAAGTGTCTCAGTGAATTGGATCTCAGAATAAGCTAAATGATATAACAAAAAGTTACTAATTCTTTGATCGCCCCCGGTTCTGATAAGCAAATCTAAATCATTAATTGGAGCTTTTAAATATTTAAAAATTATTTCATCTGAGACATCCTCTAATCTGAGTTTGTCTAATTTTATTTCATTAGCTATTAGTTTTGTTGCATGAACAATGTCTGCTCGACCTCCATAACCTAGGGCAATATTTAATTTAAGCTTGGGATCTGCAAATGCAGTAGATATTTCTGCATCTCGGATGGCATTAACAGCTGTTTCTCCAAAAGAAGAATAATCTCCAAAAAAATTTAATCTTACCTTTTGTTGAATTAATTCTGGTACTTGAGAATCTATTGCTTTGATAATAAGTTTCTTAATTCCTAAAATTTCTTTTTTAGGACGCGACCAGTTTTCAGTGCTAAATGCATACAAACTAAGAGATTCTAGTTTAGCCTTTGCAGCAGACTCAACAATTTTTCTTACAACATCTACACCCTTTTCATGGCCTGAGGTTACATTTAAAGAATTCTTTTTTGCCCATCTTCCGTTGCCATCCATAATAATTGCAGCATTAATTCCTTGAAGGTTGAGTGATGGGTTTTTACTTTCTGCCATTATGGCTGGATATGAAATAACTAAATCTCTATTAAATCTTCTTCTTTTTGTTTAAGTTCTGCATCAACAAGTCCAATAAAGTGATCGGTTTCTTTTTGAACCAAGCCTTCAATTCGCTTGAGATCATCCTCTGAAAAATCTCCAGCTTTTTGTTGATCTTTTGCTGCATTGTTTGCATCTCTGCGCGTATTTCTTATAGAAATTCTTGAATTTTCTGCCTCGTTTCTTGCTTGCTTAATGTACTCTTGACGAGTCTCTTCAGTTAAAGCAGGCATTGTCAGTCTAATTAAATCGCCACTGGTACTTGGATTTAAACCTAAGTCAGATGCCATTATTGCTTTTTCTATCTCAGCTATAAGGGACTTATCCCATGGAGAGATAGTCAAAGTTCTTCCTTCTTCTACTGAAATATTAGCCGCCTGATTGATGGGAGTTGGATTTCCATAATAATCAATCTTTACTGAATCAAGAATACTAGGATTAGCTCTACCAGTTCTAATTTTATTAAACTCATGCGCTAATGAATCTAAAGCTTTCTGCATCTTGGGTTTGATTTGATCAATAATTTCGTTCATAACTAAGATATTAAAGTCCCAATTTCCTCACCGCAAGCAATTCTTTTCAAAGCATCGGCTTGATTCAAATTAAAAACTTTTAATGGCAAACTATGATCCCTTGCCAGAGTTAAAGCTGTTGCGTCCATGATCTTTAAATTTTGTTGAATTGCATCATCAAAAGAAAGAGAAGGATAAAAAATAGCATTTTTATCTTTTTCAGGATCAGCTGAATAAACTCCATCGACCCTAGTTGCCTTAAGCATAATATCTGCTTGAGTCTCTATTGCTCTTAAACATCCTGCAGTATCAGTTGTAAAAAATGGATTGCCGGTTCCAGCTGTAAAAATTACTACAAAATCATTAGCTAAAAGTTGAATTGCTAGACGCCTGTCATAATGCTCTGCAACACCTGACATAGATATGGCTGACATCACTCTAGTTTTAACACCGGCTCTTTCTAGGGCATCTCTAAAAGCGATCCCATTCATAACGGTTGCTAGCATGCCCATATGGTCCCCAGCAACCCTATCCATCCCAGCTTTACTTAGCTTCTCACCTCTAAAAAGGTTTCCTCCACCAATTACAATTCCGATTTGAGCACCTAGATCTTTACAGTCTTTAACCGATTGGGCCATTTGATCTAATATTTTTGGATCTATACCTTGATCATCATCTCCAGCAACAGCTTCTCCACTAAATTTAACAAGAAGACGTTTGTAATTTAGTGATGACATTATTTAAGTTGTTCAGCTACCTCTGTTGCAAAATCTTTAACTTCAATTTCAATGCCCTCACCAACTTTAAAACGCGCAAAAGATATAATCGACGCATTGTTATCATTTAATAAGCCTTCAATTGATTTATCTGGATCTTTAACAAAACCCTGAGATAGCAAAGTTACTTCTGACAAAAATCTTTTTACCTTGCCTTCCACCATTTTTTCCATAATAGATGCGTCTTTGCCGGAATCCTTTGCTTGAGCTAAAAATATTGCCCTCTCTCTTTCAAGTAATTCAGGATCTATATCTTCAGATCTAAGACAACTAGGATTAGTGGCAGACACATGCATAGCTAAATCTTTTGCTAGCTCTTTATTGTCTTTATCAATAGAAACCACAGCAGCTAGTCTTCCGTCTGAGTGAAGGTATGATCCAATACAGCCATTAGGTGGAACCTCGAGTGTTACTAATCTTCTAAGCTGGATATTCTCTCCAATTGATTGAATAAGAGATTGTCTTTTCCCATCAAATTCTGCATTTAAATCATTTATATCATTAACTTGATTACTAGATAGGTAATCGGCGACTTCAATTGCAAAATCTTTGAATTGTGAGTCTTTAGCTGCAAAATCTGTTTCAGAGTTAATTTCTACAAGACTGGTGTATTCCGAATTATCCGCAATCTTTACAGCGCCGTCAGCTGCAACTCTAGAGGCTTTTTTTTCAGCTTTCAGTGAGCTATTTGCCCTAAGAAGATCTAAAGCTTTCTGCAAATCACCACCAGTTTCAACTAATGCCTTTTTACACTCCATCATTCCTACACCAGACATTTCTCTTAGCTCTTTAACCTGACTTGCTGATATAGTCATTTTTCTTCCTTAGAATCTTCATCCACATCTTTAGATTCACTTGAATCTTCTGAAGGAACTTCAGTGCTTTGATCAGCTGATTCAGGATTTAAATCAATATTATTCTCATTAGTATCAATACTTGACTCTTCTGCATTAGTTGATAAAACCTCCTCTGGCTCACTCAACTCAGCTTCTTCAACAAGGTTTAACGCTTTTCCAGATGTTACTGAAGCTTTTTTAATTTTTACTGGTGGAGCCTCATCATCGGATTGTATATTTACCGCTCCACCTTTTGAGGACGCAAGACCTCTAGCACAAGCATCACTAATCACTTTTGTTATTAGTCGAATTGATCTAATAGCGTCATCATTTCCTGGTATTATATGATCAATGCCCTCTGGATTTGAGTTGGTGTCAACCAAAGCAATAATTGGGATGCCCATTTTCTTTGCTTCCGTAACTGCTATTTTTTCATATGCAACATCCACAACAAATAATGCATCTGGGAGACCTTTCATATCCTTAATTCCTCCAACGCTTGCATCTAACTTTTCATACTCTTTAGTAATATCCACTGCTTCTTTCTTAGAAAGTTTGTTAATTCTTCCGGAAGACTGAAGCTCCTCGATATCCAAAAGTCTTCTGATTGAGCCTCTAATTGTTTTCCAATTCGTTAAAGTCCCGCCAAGCCATCTTTTATCAATGTATGGCAAACCGATCGCAGATGCAGATTCTTTTATGGTTTTTGAAGCTGAGCGTTTTGTACCAACGAACAATATTCTATTTCCCTTTGAGCAAATTTCTTCGGCTTTAGATGCAGCAGCATTTAAACACTCTTGAGTCATCTCAAGATCAATAATGCTAATTTTTTTTCTAGTGTCAAAGATAAAGGATTCCATTTTAGGATTCCAAAATCGTTGCTGATGACCAAAATGAACGCCTGCATTTAACAGGTCTTTTATCGAAACAATACTCACAATTTCCTCCGGGGTTATTCTCCAGTACCTCATATAGTTGACTCAAATTTTATGAGCACCCCAACAATAATCTCTTAGTACCTTCGGGATTAAATTTTTGTGTATTTTATAGAAAAGTTTGCGTAGATTAAAGCTTTTTATCTAAGAAGTCAGCAAAGCTATATTCTCCAATTTCCATTGAATTGATTGATCTTGCAGCCTTTAAAGCTCCTTTTGCAAATACATCTCTACTACTTGCAATATGTTGAAAATTTGTAATTCCTTCCTCACTTTTAAATTCAACTCTATGAATTCCAAAAATATTCCCAATTCTATGTGACTCCACATCAATCAAACCATCTATTTTGTTTGCATGATAATTTTCTAGAAATTTTATAATTTCTACCGCCGTGCCAGACGGAGAATCTTTTTTCTTTGTATGGTGAATCTCAACAATTTTACACTTAACTGGTGTGTTAATTGAAATAAGATACTTCTCTATTGCACTTTTTAAATTCGCAATACCAAGAGACATATTTGATGCAATTAATATTGGGATAATTTTTTTTGCAGCTGATAGACCTTTTAGATTTTTGTCACTTAATCCTGTTGTTCCTGATATAAAAGGAATCTTATTTTCTTTACAAAACTTTAAAGCAACATTGAACCCATCTGGTGAGGAAAAATCTATTAATGCAGATATACCATTCGAATCAAAATCTTTTGCTTGAAAATCACTCACCTGAATATCAGTCAGTTTTTCACATTGAGACTGAATTGCCTGGCCCATATTCCCGTTGAAGCCATTAATTAATATGTGCAATTTTCTATTTGTTGTGAAATTGATCCGAAGCGTTTTTGAAAGATTGCTTCATTGGATGATGTTTATCGCCAGCTGTTGATTTTGCAAATTCTTCAAAAATCTTAATTTGTGCCTTTGAAAGATTTACTGGTGTTTCAACAACTACCCTGCACAAAAGATCACCTCTTCTAGAATCTCGAACTGAAGCGGCACCTTTGCCTTTAATTCTAAAAATTTTACCTGTTTGAGTATAAGCTGGAATTTTTAATGCAATTTTTGATTCCAATCCAGGAACATTAATCGTTCCACCCAAAACCGCAATTTCAAAAGGGATGGGAGCTTCAAAGTAAAGATCTCTACCTTCTCTTTCAAAGATTTCATTCGGGGAGACTTGAATAGCTACATATAGATCGCCGGTGTGACCCCCTCTTGCAGCACTCCCTTCTCCAGAAAGCCTAACTTTGTCTCCATTGTCAACGCCAGAAGGAATGCTTACGGATAATGACTTAGTCTCTTTTATTACCCCAGATCCTCTACAGGAATTACAGTGATCCTTGATAATTCTCCCTTCTCCTCTGCATGCATTACAAGGCTGTTGAACAGAAAAGAATCCTTGCTGCATTCTCACCTGACCCGCGCCATTACATTGACTGCAAGTAACAGGGGATGAGCCTGGTTTAGCACCAGATCCTGAGCACTCTCTACATGATTTATCTATAGGTATTTTAATTGTCTTTTTAACACCCAGAATTGCTTCTTTAAGAGAGAGCTCTATGTTGTATTGGAGATCTTGACCCCTAGCTGTTCTTCCTGAAGAGCTGCGACCTCCAAAAACGTCTCCAAATATATCCCCAAATATATCCCCAAAATTAAAATCCTGGAACCCGCCACCTTGACCACCTCCCATACCCTGGACACCGGCATGACCAAATTGATCATAGGCTGACTTTTTTTCTGCATCGGAAAGTATTTCATAGGCTTCTGCAGCTTCTTTGAATTTTGCGTTTGCTGAGGGATCATCCGGGTTTCTATCTGGATGATATTTCATTGCTAATTTTTTAAAAGCTTTTTTTAACTCAGCGTCTGAAGCATTTCGAGAGACCCCTAAGACCTCATAATAGTCTCTCTGTGACATTGTTTATTTTTCTTCTTCTTTGACTTCTTCAAACTCCGCATCAACCGTATTCTCATCACTAGAATTATCTTCTGCATTTTCAGGAGAACCTTCCTCTGCTTGGGGATAAAGTTTTTGTGTCAATGGAGTTAATACCTCATTAAGATTTTTTGTTGCCTCTTCAATAGCTTCAAGACTATCTTGTTTGATAGCTTCTTCTAATTTCACTGTGGAGGATTCTACTGACTCTTTTTCATCATCGGTGAGATTATCTCCTGCTTCAGTAATTGATTTTCTTGTAGCATGAATCAGCATATCTGCGTTATTTTTTGCTTGCACGAGACTCTCAAACTTTTTGTCGTCCTCTGCGTTTGCTTCAGCATCTTTAACCATTTTCTCAATATCCTCATCAGATAATCCACTGGATGCCTTAATAACAATTGACTGTTCCTTGCCAGTGTTCTTATCCTTAGCAGCAACATTCAAAATGCCATTGGCATCAAGATCAAACGAAACTTCAATTTGAGGAGTTCCTCTAGCAGCTGGAGGTATATCAGTTAAATTGAATTGGCCTAAAGATTTATTTTGAGCAGCTTGCTTTCTCTCTCCTTGAATCACATGAACGGTGACAGCAGACTGATTGTCTTCTGCTGTAGAAAAAACTTGCGATTTTTGGGTTGGAATTGTTGTATTTTTTTCAATCAATGGTGTAGCAACGCCTCCAAGAGTTTCAATTCCTAGAGTGAGGGGAGTTACATCAAGCAAAAGCACATCTTTTGTATCACCAGATAAAACTGATCCTTGAATAGCTGCACCGACCGCAACGGCTTCATCAGGATTAAGATCTTTTCTAGGTTCCTTTCCAAAAAAATCCTTTACCTTTTGTTGAACCATTGGCATACGAGTCTGCCCACCAACAAGCAATATTTCGTTAATATCTCCAATGCCAAGTTTGGCATCTTCTAAAGCAAGTTTTAGCGGGGCAAGACTTCTATCGACCAAGTCTTCGACTAAGGACTCAAGTTTTGCTCGAGTTATTTTATGGACAAAATGTTTTGGCCCAGAGCTATCTGCAGTTATATAAGGGAGATTGATTTCTGTTTGATCAGATGAAGATAGTTCAATTTTTGCTTTTTCAGCAGCTTCTTTCAACCGCTGTAGGGCCATAGGATCGCTTTTTAAATCAAATCCAGATTCTTTCTTAAATTCGTCTACAAAATAGTCTATTAATTTTAGATCAAAATCTTCACCACCTAGAAAAGTGTCGCCATTGGTGGATAAAACTTCAAACTGGTGCTCACCATCTACTTCAGAAATTTCAATGATGGAAATATCAAAAGTACCTCCTCCTAAATCATACACAGCGACAACCGAATCACCCTTATGTTTATCAAGACCATAGGCAAGAGCAGCTGCTGTTGGCTCATTAATGATTCTCTTTACCTCAAGTCCAGCAATTTTGCCTGCATCCTTAGTTGCTTGCCTTTGTGAATCATTGAAATAGGCTGGGACAGTAATAACAGCCTCTTTTACTTCGTGACCTAAATACTCCTCAGCTGTTTTTTTTAGCTTCTTTAAGACCTCTGCTGAAATCTGAGGAGGTGCTAATTTTTTATCATCGACTTTGACCCAGGCATCTCCGTTGTCAGCCTTAATGATTTCGTATGGAACCATATCCATATCTTTTTTAACAACATCGTCATCGAACCTTCTTCCAATCAATCTTTTAATTGCATACAGGGTCTTTTCTGGGTTTGTAACAGCCTGTCTTTTTGCAGGTGTTCCTACCAAGATCTCACTCTCATCGGAATAACCTATCACCGAAGGAGTAGTTCTACCTCCCTCTGCATTTTCAATTACTTTTGGCTGTTGTCCCTCAACAACTGCTAAACAACTATTGGTTGTACCTAAATCAATTCCTATAATTTTTGACATATCTATTTCCTAATTTTTAATTACGGAAACTCTGGCGGGTCTTACGACCCGGTCATGGAGTTCCCAACCCCTTTGAAATATATTTTCAATTTCATTATTCTCTTTCTTTGAATCCTTTGAAGTCATTACAGCTTCATGTTTTACAGGATCAAACTGTTCGTTAACTGGATAGATGGGTCTTATACCAAATTTATCAAGGGCAGATTCAAAAGATTTAAGAGTAAGTTCTACTCCTTCCTTATCTTCTTTGGTTGAGTCTTTGGAGAAATTATTTAATGCATGCTCAAGATTATCTACTACGGGCAATAATTCATTTAGGAGTCTCTCAACACCGTACTTATGCGCTTTTTCAATGTCAACAGTATTTCTTTTGAAGGCATTATCAAGCTCAGCTCTTGATCTTAAAAGAGCCTCTTCAAGTTCCTGTATCCTGTCTTCATCTTTTTTAGTCTCTTCAATAAGTTCGTCCGATGAATCTAAAACATCTTCTTGATTTTCCTCACCATCATTAATCTCTTCGAGTTTTACAGAAAGATCCTCAGTATTGGGCTTATCTTTTCTTTTTTGTTTTTTTGCCATGTATGAACCCCTATATGTAAATATATATTGGGGTAACTCAGATGAGTTCAAGGGCTTAAATATAGATTTATTTCTTAGGTTTTACGTATAGAACCATTGTATGGTCAACTAACTCGTAGCCAAATTCTGCTGCAATATCTTTTTGACGCTTTTCAATTAAGTCATCATGAAACTCATTTACAATACCCGTCTCAAGGCAAATCATATGATCATGATGCTCTTCTTCAGCAATCTCATAAACAGAATGGCCATCTTCAAAATTATGACGCTTAACTATTCCAGCTGCTTCAAATTGAGTAAGTACACGATATACAGTGGCTAATCCTACATCCTCTCCGGAGCTTATAAGCTGTTTATAGATATCCTCAGCGCTAAGATGATGTTCACTGTTAATACGTTCTTTTCCATGAGACTCTAGGGCCTCTAAGATTCTTATTCTAGGTAGCGTGGCCTTCAAACCAGCTTTTTTTAGCTCATTATTTTCTTTACTCATACATTTTCCGATCTATACTCATTCAAAGTATAATCAATTAACCTAATGACGCAATTAACTAAACTCTATATATTACTTTTTTTATCTTTTGGGATATTAAGTTGCTCTGCTTTATCGCCATACAAGGTCCCAATTTTACAAGGAAACATAATAGAAGATAAAGATGTCGAACAGCTTTCTGAAGGGCTTACAAAAGATCAGGTGCAATATCTTCTTGGCACTCCTATGCTTAATAGTCCATTGCATCAAAATAGATGGGATTATATTTATTCTGTAACAATCGGAGACCAATTAATTGGGGAAAAGAAACTTTCTCTATTATTTGATGAGAATCAAAAATTAACAACGTGGTCTATTCAAGAAAGCGCTATAAATAAAAATTAAGGTTTTTTTGCGTTAAGTTGCTCACCAAATGCCTGCATAAATTTAGTCCCGATTTTTTCTATTATGCTCTGTTGTGCAAAAATCTTTAAAAAAAACGGTAACCGAAATTTAGTTAAGAAATTTACTTTTGTTGTATTGGAATCAATTAACTCAAGACTCCACATTGCAGAGAAATCTATGAATGGTCCTTGAGATTGTGAAATATTTACATCAAAGCCGTGAGTTTTATTTATAGATTCAAATGAATATGTTTTACTCATTATTGAAAAAACTAGTCGCCCTTTTACCAAACCATCTTCATCACATGGCAGTCTAGTAGATTCAATGCATCCAGGCAAAAACTCTTTATAAAGTTCGAAGTTATTTATTAAACTCAGAATTTTTTCTGGAGATGCATGAAATATTTCAGACACCTCAAAGCTAGTTGTCATTTTTCAACCAAGTAATTGGTATACAAAAACTGCTGCAACAAGAACAGGAGAAATATACTTAATAAAGAACCTCCAGGTTCTAAAAATATTTACATTTGCAGCTGAAAGCTCCTCCATAGCAAGCTGGGGTTTGAAAAACCATCCAGCAAAAATTGCAACAAGCATACCGCCAAGGGGCATTAATATATTAAAGGTTAAATAAATGATCGAGTCCATGAAATTTCTTTCTCCAAGGAAGTATTCATTTTCCCAGCTGTTCATACTAAGAATGCTTCCAATGCCAACAAACCAAATAATCAGTCCGAGAATTATTGCTGCAGCTGATCTTGAAACAATCTTGTTCTCCTCAAAATATGCAACGCTTGGCTCAAGCAAAGAAATTGCACTGCTCAAAGCTGCAATGGAGAGCAGCATAAAGAATGCTGGGCCAATAACATTTCCTAGAGGCATTTCTATAAAAATCGTTAACAAGCTTTTAAATACCAAGCCTGTGCCTTGCTGAGGCTCCATACCATAAGCGAAAATCATTGGAAAAATAGCAAGTCCAGCAAGTATTGCAATTAGTGTATCCAAACTAGCAACGGTTAGAGATGTTTGAAAGATATCTTCTGACTTTCTCATATAAGATCCATAGCACATGATGGAGCCCATGCCTAAACTAAGACTGAAGAAGGCTTGACCCATTGCGCTCAAAAAAGTTTCTGGGCTGACTTTTGAAAAATCTGGAGTAAAGAGATAGGCTAAACCTGCATTAAAATCTCCGTTTATCATCGCGTTAATTAGCATCACAATCATTAGAATAAATAACATAGGCATTAGAAGGCGAACCATTCTCTCAATTCCTGCAATAACACCTGAAGCAATTATGGCAATATTCATTCCTATAAAAATTGAGTGCCAGAAAAATAGTGTCGATGGAGATCCGGTTACTTGTGCATATTGATCAAAAGAAGAAATATCTGTATCAGGCATAGCTGAAATTCCTATGTAGTTGATACATATTCCAGCCAAAACACTATAAAAAGATAGGATTAAAACTCCAGAAAATAATCCAGTCCAACCTACTGTTTGCCAGTAACCTGTTTTACCAGAATCGATTGCAGCTTTTTTCATTGCACTGACAGGACTATGTTGAGAGTATCGCCCAATCATTATTTCAGCCATCATGATTGGTAGACCTACAACCAAAATGCAGCCCAAATATATTAAAACAAAAGCACTACCTCCGGCCTCTCCTACTTTATAGGAAAAACCCCATATATTTCCTAATCCTACTGCTGACCCAGCTGCAGCTAGTACAAAAGTCCATTTTCCTACCCAAGTAACTGATTCAGAAATATTTTTTGAAGAACTTATATTCATATTTTATGTATACGGATTATTTAAAAATGCAATTGATGTTATGCAACATATTGTAACTAAGTTTGTAATTAAATTTCGTGCATTTGCATATTTAATATTATGTTGAAAATATTCACTGTTATGTTTTTCAAATCTTAGAAATGCATGCAGCGATAATATTAGCAAGGCAAGGCTTACAGTAAGATTTATAAATGTAGTGAGTGCTATCAATAAACCTAAGATAGAAAAACCAATTGCTATCCAAAGATTTTTTGATGAAGCATGCTCAATTTTCCAGCCCCAAATTATGCCACCCAAAAAAGCAACAATAATGCCTCCATAAATTGACAATGCTTGAATAGATTTTAGAGCTAAAATGGGATTAAAAATCCACGGAATTAGAGCGAAAAAAACAAACAAGCTCAAACCCCAATATATTAGTGTTACTTTAGTCTCCTGCATATACGGCCTCAAAATTTGCAAATAGTTCCAACAGATTCATAATTGTGGGAAACATTATGAATGTAAAGAATAATAATATCATCGTAAAGAATAAAAATGCTTCAAGAAATTACCACTTGGGTGATAAATATCAAGCTGGATTAGTGCTAGAGGGCTGGGAAGTTAAGGGCCTAAGAAATGGAAAAGTGGACGTTAAAGACTCATATGTAACCCTAAGAAATAATGAAGCATGGATTATAGGCTTGAAGATTGATGCTCCAGCTTCATTAAAAAATGAAAATATAGATCCTACTAGATCAAGAAAATTACTATTAAATAAAAAAGAAATAAACAAAATACTTGATGCTGTCAGCCAACAAGGTCTTACATGTATTTTGACATCTCTCTACTGGAAAGATAATAAAATTAAATGTGATATTGCCATCGGAAAAGGTAAGAAAACTTATGATCAAAGAGAAGATGTAAAACAAAGAGACTGGAATCGAGAAAAACAAAGAATTTTGAAAAATTCAAATCGTTAAGCATTTTAATATATAATCTTCCTCCCTATGGGGGCGAATTGGGTTCGACGTTTTTATTGGATTCCAAAGCGCATGCCAAGATTGTGGTAACTCTTGTAAAACATACTACAAAAAATTAGTTGCAGAAAACGACAACTACGCTTTAGCCGCTTAATTGGCTAACCAATGCAAGAATTGTCTATGGTTTGAAGCATTGGCAAAATACATAGTCTAGTTTTATTGTGGAGTCTTAACATAGTAAAACAAAAATTAATTTAGACTAGCCTTCGATATCCTGCTCTTCGGGTCATCGAGGTGAAACATAAAGAATGAGCTAAGCATGTAGAAGTTAGGCTGAAGGACTAACGGACGCGGGTTCAATTCCCGCCGCCTCCACCAATTAATATAATTTTTTATACTTAATAGTTTATGCAAATGATATCTCTTGTGACTTTACATATATCGAATTCATTATTAAACTACCGCCTCAAATAAGATATATGGCAAATAGTAAGCAAGCAATCAAGAGAGCTCGTCAGAATGCCGACAGGTACAAACTAAAGCATTCTCAAAGATCTCAAGCAAGAACAGCTGTGAAAGCTGTGCGAAATGCTATTGCAGAAAATAATATAGAATCAGCATCTGTCCTCCTTAAAACTGCGCAGAAAGTATTAGATTCTGCTGCGTCTAAAAAAGTGATCCATAAAAATGCTGCTGCGAGAACTAAAAGCAGACTGGTAAAAGCTGTAAAAGCAATAAGTTAACTTTCAGCTAAAGATAAATCCTTTGCAATCATTCCAAGCAACTTGCTTGTATTGTCGCCCGTGAAACCTGAAATTATTTCAATACCTTTATATTTTTTTTTAAAAGAAGACAATGTTTTTTTTATCGTATCAATATTACTCATTTGCATGTGCTCATCTAGCGTATCTTTTTTATTGATAGCTATCCATATGCTTTTGTCTAATAAATTTGGATCGTAAGCTTCAAGCTCCTTCAAAAGAATAGTAAGCTGATCCTCAATTGATTTTTCAATATTTTGAGGATCTAATAAAAAAAGCAAATGGCCAGTTCTCGAGATATGCTTGAGAAAATTCAAACCTAGCCCAGCTCCGCTCGATGCTCCTTCAATTAATCCAGGTATGTCAGCAATAATAAATGAGGTTTCAAATATTTGAACCGTGCCTAGATTTGGACGCAATGTGGTAAATGGATAGTCACCTATCTTCGGGCGGGCAGCCGAGACTTTATTTAAAAAAGTTGACTTGCCAGCATTTGGAAAGCCAACCAATCCAACATCTGCAAGGGAACGTAATTCCAGTCTTATAGAAATTTCATCACCTGGCCTGCCTGAAGTATGACGCCTTGGAGCTTGATTAGTGCTAGATTTAAATCTGAAATTTCCTACTCCTCCTTCTCCACCTTTGGCAATAAGATAATCCCTTTCCTCTTCACAGCAGTCATAAATTACTTGATTAGATATAGAATCAAAGATCACAGTACCTTTTGGGACTTTAACAATGAGATTTTTTGCATCTTGTCCCGTTCTTTTGTTGCCTGCGCCTGGCTCACCATTTTTAGCTAATAAGTACTTAATATTACGAAAATTTACTAAGGTATTTAGGTTAGGATCAACTTGAAAAATTATATCTCCTCCCTTACCGCCATCGCCACCATCAGGACCGCCTCGTGGAATGAATTTTTCTCTTCTGAAACTTGAACAACCTGCGCCACCATTTCCAGCTCTTGCTTCTAGAAGAGCTTCATCGATGAAGTTCATGATTTACTATGAAATGACGTTAACTGTCTTTTTTTGCTTTATGCCTTTGTATGTAAACTGGACTTGACCAGCTGCAGTAGCATATAAGGTGTGATCTCTACCCATGCCAACGTTTATACCAGGATGAGTATTTGTGCCTCGTTGACGAATTAAAATTTCGCCTGATTTTACAGTTTGGCCACCAAAACGTTTTACACCTAATCTCTTGGAGTTAGAATCTCTACCGTTTTTACTGGAACCACCCGCTTTTTTATGAGCCATTTCTACTTACCTACTTTAATTTCTTTGATCTTGATTTGAGTGTATTTTTGTCTATGACCAATTTTTCTCATGCTGTGCTTTCTTCTTCTAAACCTAAGAATGGTAACTTTGTCACCCTTTACTTCATCTACTATTTCAGCAACAACTTTAGCATTTTCTATATAAGGTTGGCCAATTTGAACGTCGTCGCCATCAACATAAAGCATTACATTTTCAAATGAATAATCAGTCCCTGACTCCTCTTGCATAAGATCAACTTCAAGAACCTGTCCTAACTCGACTTTATGCTGTTTTCCACCAGCTTCTATTACTGCATACATAGTTATCTCTAAAGGTGGCAAAATATACGCTTTCTAGATGAAATTATCAATACTTATGTATAATTTTAGACTTCTTATCATTGAAGATGTACATACTTAAATCAACTACCAAAAATGAACTTCGTAAAGTACAAGCTGCTATAAAAAAAGAACTTGCTAGCGAAAAAATTATTCAAGATATTTATGAATATATTTTTAATGCTGAGGGGAAGAAAACTAGGGCGCTAATAAGTTTGTTGGCCTCGAAATCATCAACAATAAAACCAAGCATTAGAATAGATTTAGCAAGTATCATTGAACTTTTGCATACTGCCACGCTGGTTCATGATGATGTGGTAGACGAATCAGAGCTTAGACGGGGCACTAAATCCGTAAACCAAGTTTGGACTAATTCATACAGTGTATTAATGGGAGATTTTATATATTCGAAAGCTTTTATATTAATGGTAAAACTCGGGATTCCATCTATATTAGACGAATTAGCTAAAGCCACAAATGACATTGCAAGAGGCGAAATCATTCAATTAGAGCTATATGAAAAAAAGGAATTGCTAAAGCTAGAAGAATTATTGAAAGTTAGCTATCTAAAAACAGGCAGGCTTTTTGAAGCATCTGCGAAGACGGGAGCCATGCTTGCTGAAAAATCAAAAGAGGAAATTAAAAGTTTTGGATTGTTAGGAAGGGCTATGGGTACTGCCTTCCAAATTCAAGATGATGTCCTAGATTATGCAGCACTTAAATTAGATACAGGTAAGCCAGCTTTAAAAGATTTCAAAGAAGGAAAAATTACATTTCCATTATTTTTTGCTTTACAGGATATTGATTCAATGGACAAAAAATTTCTTTTGGCAAAATTAGGTAAACAAAAAATAACAAGCAGAGATCAAAATAAAATCTATCAATTAATACATAATGATAAAACGCAAAAACAAATAAATGCGTTGTTAAATAAGTATTCAAAAGAGACACTGAGACATTTAAATAAATTGAAGCAACATGCCTGTTACAATGAAATGTTAAACTTAATTGGCTACTCTAAAGTAAGGAAAAAATGACATTTATACCTGCTTCAAGTTACACAAAAGAAGACTTGATTAGTTGTGGAAACGGAGAACTATTTGGTCCAAGTAATGGTCGGCTCCCAGCAGACGAAATGCTAATGTTTGATTCAATTGACCATATTGATCAAACCTCGGGAAAATACTCAAAGGGTAAAATAATTGCTCGTCTAAATATTAAAGAAAGCTTATGGTTTTTTAAAGTTCATTTTAAATCTGATCCAGTAATGCCCGGCTGTCTTGGCTTAGATGCAATGTGGCAATTGTTGGGATTTTATCTCTGCTGGCTTGAGTTACCAGGATATGGAAGAGCGCTGGGCTCAGATAAAGTAAAGTTTTTTGGTCAAGTGACTCCCAATGCAAAGGTTGTAAGGTACGAAATTGATATAAAGAGAGTCATTAACAGAGGAGCCGTTGTTGGCTTTGCAGATGGAAATATGTTTGTTGATGATCGACATGTTTATTCGGCAGAAGGTTTGAGAGTAGGTTTGTTCAAAGATACGAGCGAATTCTAATGAAAAGTGTAGTAGTAACTGGAATGGGCATAGTCTCTTGCATAGGTAAAGATCTTCAAGAAGTATTAGATAGCCTAAAGAAAGGAAAATCAGGTATTTCTAAAAATGCTAAGTATGAAGAAATGGGATTTAGAAGTCATATTTCAGGATCTATAAATATAAATTTAGCTGATTTGATTGACAGAAAGACTCTTCGTTTTATGAGTGAGGCCTCCGGCTTTGGATATATCGCTGCTCAAGAGGCTATTACAAATGCATCAATAAATTTTAGTGAAATGGACTTATCTAGAATTGGAATAGTTGCTGGATCAGGTGGAGCATCTTCTGCCGCTCAAATTGAAGCATCAGACGTCGCAAGAGAGAGAGGGCCAAAAAGAATTGGGCCATATGCAGTTACAAAAACAATGGGAAGTACTGTATCTGCTATTTTAGGAACAACACTTAAACTTAAAGGAGTTAATTATTCTATTTCATCTGCTTGCTCAACCAGCGCTCATTGCATCGGTCATGCTGCGGAGCTTATCCAATTGGGTAAACAAGATATTATTATTGCAGGTGGAGCAGAGCAAGAACACTGGACTTCATCATCTATGTTTGATGCGATGGGTGCGCTTTCTTCACAATATAATAATGAGCCTGAAAAAGCATCCAGACCATTTGATATCAATAGAGATGGTTTTGTAATAGCTGGAGGATCTGGCATGCTCATCTTGGAAGAAGAAGAACACGCAATCAAAAGAAATGCTCCAATCATTGCAAAACTTAAGGGTTATTCAGCAAACTCTGATGGGTATGATATGGTATCTCCTTCTGGCGAGGGAGCACAAAGATGCATGAGTCAGGCTATTAAGGAATATGGTTCTGATGTAGATTATATAAATGCTCATGGCACCAGCACTCCTGTTGGAGATCTTGCTGAACTTAATGCAATAAAAGAAGTTTTTGGAAATAGTGCGCCAATAATTGGATCAACTAAATCAATGACTGGTCATTCCTTAGGTGCAACTGGAGCACAAGAGGCAATTTACTCTATTCTAATGATGCAAAATGATTTTATCGCCCCATCAATTAATATAAATACCTTAGTTGAAGAAGCAGAGGGTCTGAATATATCTCAATTAATGATAAAGCGAAAATTAAATGCTGTCATGAGTAATTCATTTGGTTTTGGTGGAACCAATGCAAGCTTAATTTTTAGCAAACTTTAAGCTAATCGAGATCCATTAATAGATTGTTTATGTGGAGTAGCTAATATAATACTTCCATCTTTCTGAGTAAATCCTGTAACAAGACACTCTGACATAAAAGGCCCTATCTGTTTCTTTGGAAAATTAATTACTGCGACTACCTGCATGCCTATTAAAGACTGGGGATTATAGTGATCTGTAATTTGTGCAGATGATTTTTTGATACCTATTTCATCTCCAAAATCTATCGTCATCTTTATCGCTGGCTTAATTGCTTCTTTAAAATTCTCAGCAGTAATTATAGTTCCAACGCGAATATCTACTGTCTCAAATTCTTCCCAAGTTAAATCGTTCATTTCGTTCCTTATTTAATGCTCATCTTCCCACCATGGAAAAAAATCAGGCATGTCTGAAGATATAAGATTTTTAAATTTTGCTGGCCGCTTCTCCAAGAATGAATTTACACCCTCCTTTGCATCATCTGATGCTCCTCTTGAATCAATTGCTTTACTTTCGATTACATGAGCCTCATATGGATCAGCTTGCCCAAAAGACCTCCATAGCATCTGTCTTGTGATAGCTATAGAGACAGGTGCAGATTTCTCAATTAGATCTTGTGCAATTTTTTTTGCATCATTCATTAGATTTTCTGGTTTATGAATACTTGAAATTAATGAAATATCTAAGGCCTCTTGAGAATCTATAATTTTTCCCGAGAAAGTTAAATCTAAAGCTTTAGAAATTCCAACAATCTTTGGAAGAAACCAACTGCTACATGCATCTGGAACGATTCCTCGATTATTAAAAACAAACCCAAACCTAGCATTCTCAGATGCAATGCGGATATCTCCAGCTAATTGCATAGATGCTCCAATTCCTACCGCAGGACCATTGCAAGCAAAAATAATTGGTTTTAAAAATTTATACATTCGTAATGTTAGAATTCCCCCTGAATCTCTTCTAAAGTCTTGCCCTTGAACTGCAAAATTATCAAATGAGGGATTGAATGTCTCTTTACCGCTACTTAAGTCTGCTCCTGCACAAAATCCACGCCCTGTACCAGAAATAATTACAGCATGAAGACTGTCATCATCCTCGATTAAATCTAAAGCGCTAATCAATTCTTCCATCATTAAGAAAGTAAAAGCATTTAATTTTTCTGGTCTATTCAACAAAAGAATAGCAAGATTTTTATCTTGCTCTAGTGAAATGGTTTTGAAGTCCACTATGATTTAGAAAGGTATATCTTCCTCTGAGATTTGAGAGTCTTGAGACTGAGCAGTCTGAGAAGTCGGTTGCGATTGATCATAGGCACCTCCATCATCAGAAGATTGCCTGCCACCTAGCATGTTCATCTCATTGCCAAGTATTTCAGTTGTAAATCTATCATTTCCTTCTTTATCTTGCCACTTTCTAGTTTGCAATTTCCCCTCAACGTAAAGCTGCGAGCCTTTATCAAGATATTGTTCAGCGATTTCTGCAAGTTTTCCAAAAAAGACAACTCTATGCCATTCTGTTTTCTCTCTTTGCTCTCCACTGTCTTTATCCTTCCATGATTCTGAAGTCGCAATTGAAAGTGTAGCAACTGCTGTATTTGTTTGGGTATATCGTATTTCAGGTTTTTGTCCTAAATTACCTACCAAAATTACTTTATTTACTCCTCTAGCCATAATTACCTCTTATAATTAGATAAGTTTAACTCGAAACAAATCAGCTTGATAAAAATTCTGTAAATAAATGGAAAAAATTTCTATAAAAGGTGCCAGAACGCATAATCTTAAAAATATTTCTCTTGAAATACCTCGTGGGGAATTAATTGTTATTACTGGATTATCAGGTTCAGGTAAATCGTCTTTAGCATTTGATACTATTTATGCCGAGGGTCAGAGACGATATGTAGAATCACTTTCAGCATACGCACGACAATTTTTATCTATGATGGAAAAGCCAGATGTTGATCAAATTGATGGACTTTCTCCTGCAATATCTATTGAACAAAAATCTACTTCTCATAACCCAAGATCAACCGTGGGCACTGTTACCGAAATATATGATTATCTAAGATTATTATATGCAAGAATTGGGATTCCAATTTGTCCGGATCATAATGAAGAGCTTTCTGCTAAAACAGTAAGTGAGATATGTGATGAAATATATGCACTTGGTGATGATAAAAAAATAATGGTCATGGCGCCCATTGTAAGAGGTAAAAAAGGAGAACATCTTGGTATTTACGAAGACTTGAAAGCAGAGGGTTTTGTCAGGGTAAAGATCAATGATGTTATTTATCCATTAGAAGAATTTCCAGGTTTAAATAAAAACCAAAAACATGATATTTCAGCTATTGTTGACAGGTTGAAATTACAAAAAGATGATGACAATCGATCAAGGTTATCTGAATCAATTGATACCGCTCTCAATTTATCAGAGGGCCTTGTTCAGATTGAGGTTCTTGACGAAAAATCAGAAGTGCTGCTTTTTTCATCAAATTTTTCATGCTCTCAATGCGGCTATTCAGTAACTGAGTTAGAACCAAGAATGTTCTCTTTTAACAATCCTTTTGGAGCCTGTGAAAAATGTGATGGTCTAGGAGTAATTCAGTACTTTGATCAAAACAAATTAGTTTCGGACGATTCAACCAGTATTAATGAAGGAGCTATTAAAGGATGGAATAGAAGAAATAGATTCTATTTTCATCAATTAAAGTGTTTGGCAAAGCATTATGACTTTGATTTAGATACTCCATGGAAATCTTACACTGAGGAAATAAAAAATATTCTTTTGTGGGGATCAAAGGATAAGATCAACTTTTCTAAAAGCTTTAGAAGTGGAAGCAAGATAGTTCGGGAGCACCGATTTGAGGGAATTATTCCTAATACTGAAAGAAGGTTTAAAGAAACAGATTCGGAATTTATTAGAAATGAGTTAGCTAAGATGCTTTCAGACAGTCATTGTAATGCATGTGGAGGATCGAGGCTTAAAAAAGAATCAAGAAATATTTTTATTAATAAAACAGCAATTCAAAATATTACAAACCAAAAAATATCTGGGGCATTATCTTTTTTTCAAAATATTAAACTTGAGGGAGCAAAAGCAAAAATTGCGGAAAAAATTTTAAAAGAAATCAAAGAACGTCTCACGTTTCTTGAGGATGTTGGACTTAACTATCTCACCTTGGATAGAGGGGCTGGAAGTCTCTCAGGAGGAGAAGCACAAAGAATTAGGCTTGCAAGTCAAATTGGATCTGGTCTCGTTGGAGTTACTTATGTTCTTGACGAGCCCTCTATAGGCCTTCATCAAAGAGATAATGAGCGTCTCATTAAGACTCTTTACCATCTCAAAAGTCTTGGAAATACCGTAATAGTTGTTGAGCATGATGAGGAAGCTATTAGATGCGCAGATCATATTATTGATATTGGGCCTGGTGCTGGCAAACATGGCGGAGAGATTTGTGCTCAAGGCAAATTAGAAGACATATTGAAAAGTAAGGAATCTATGACTGCTGCTTACCTATCTGGTAAAAGAAAAATTAATTTTCCTAAGAGTTCTAAGAAGCCAGATAAATTTATTGAAATTGTTGAAGCTTCTGAAAATAACTTGCAGCATGTAAATGCAAAAATACCTATAGGTGTTTTTACTTGTATAACTGGAGTTTCTGGTTCAGGCAAATCTTCTCTTATTAATCAGACTCTAATGCCTATGAGTAGTTTTTTGCTTAATAAAGCTAATCTCAATAAAGAAATTAAATGTAAACAAATTAAGGGCTTAGAAAATCTCGATAAAGTAATTGGGATAGATCAATCACCAATTGGACGAACTCCAAGATCTAATCCGGCGACCTATACAGGCCTATTCTCACATATCAGAGATTTGTTTTCGCAATCTGAAGAAGCAAGAACAAGGGGCTATAAACCAGGTCGGTTTAGTTTTAATGTTAAAGGAGGAAGATGTGAAGCCTGTCAAGGTGATGGAATGATTAAAGTCGAGATGCATTTTTTAGCTGACATCTATGTAAAGTGTGATGTATGTAACAGTAAAAGATATAACGAGCAAACTCTGGAAGTTAAATACAAAGGAAAGAATATTGCAGAAGTTTTGAGCATGACTGTTGAAGAAGCGCTTGAATTCTTCAAAGCAATACCAGCAATCAAAAATAAACTTCAGACCTTAGCTGATGTTGGCTTAACATATATAACGCTTGGGCAGTCTGCTACTACATTGTCTGGGGGAGAGGCGCAAAGAATTAAACTTGCCAAAGAGCTATCTAAAAGAAGCACGGGGAAAACATTATTTATACTTGATGAGCCTACTACAGGCCTTCACTTTTATGATATTGAATTGCTACTTGGAGTCTTAAAAAGACTATCTGATCAAGGTAATACTGTCGTAGTAATTGAGCATAATCTGGATGTAATAAAATCAAGCGATTGGATTATAGATCTTGGCCCAGAGGGAGGAAGTGATGGAGGCTTGATAGTAGCTGAAGGGCCGCCAAGTAAGGTGGCTCAGTCTAAAAAGTCTTATACAGGAAAGTACTTAAAAAATGCTATTTAAAATTATGCTAGCCCTTCTTTGAGCTCGGGTTCTTCTATTTCAGAAGATATATCTAAATCTCTGTCTACCCATTCAACATATGCCATGTCGGCTTTATCTCCTGATCTGAATCCTGCTTTAATAATCCTTAAATATCCGCCCGGTCTATCTTTTGACTTGACAGAAATTTCTGTAAAAAGCTTGTTTACTGCTGAGTCGAGCCTAAGCTTATTAAAAGCCCTTCTTCGATTTGCAACAGAATCTTCTTTAGCCATAGTGATCAATGGCTCAACAAAAGATCGTAATTCCTTTGCTTTTGGAGCCGTTGTTTTTATAAGCTCCTTTTCAATCAATGCTATGGCAAGATTCTTCATCAAAGCTTTTCGATGAGAAGAGTTTCTATTTAATTTTCTGCCTGATTTTTTATGTCTCATTTTTTTAACCCATTGGCGGCCAATTCTCTAATGTAGTTCCAAGAGAGAAGCCTTTTGAAGCAAGAACATCCTTAATCTCATTTAAAGATTTTTTGCCTAAGTTTGGAGTTTTCAATAGATCAAATTCTGTTCTTTGCAATAGATCGCCTATCAAGAAAATACTTTCAGCCTTCAAGCAGTTTGTAGATCTAACTGTTAATTCAAGCTCTTCAATCGACCTCATTAAAAATGGATCAAAGTCGTTTTGATCTTTTTTGGCTTCTTGTTCTGCGATTGCATCTAGATTCACAAAAGCAGCTAATTGTTGTTGCATAATAGTTGCAGCATGTTCTATAGCTTTCTTTGGATCTAGCGTACCATTTGTTTCTAACTCAACTATTAATTTATCTAAATCAGTTCTTTTTTCAAATCTAGCATTCTCAACTGAGTAAGCAACCCTTCTAACTGGGCTAAAAGAAGCATCGACTTTCAATGCTCCAACTGCAGTTTCGTCTTCACCTCTGGAGTCTGCAGGCTCGTAACCTCTGCCAGTCTTAACAGTAGCAGAAAGTGAAAGACTTACTTTATCTACTAATGAAGCAACATGATGTTCTGCATCAGGCAATTCAACATTACCGGGCACTTCAAATGAATTTGATGTAACCTCACAAGGACCAGAGACATCAAGTTTAATAACAGCGCTATTCCCTTCAATAAGTGTTATTGGCATGTCTTTTAAATTTAATAAAATATCTATTACATCTTCTCTAACTCCTTCGATAGTAGAATACTCATGCGATATACCGTCTATAGTCACATCAGTTATAGCTGAACCAGGCATAGATGATAAGAGTATTCTTCTCAAAGCATTTCCAAGTGTGTGGCCAAAACCTCTTTCTAATGGCTCTAAAGTTATTTTAGATGTATTGTTCTCTGCGTCATCAACTTGAATGTCAGTTGGGACTAAAAGATCTATTACTGATGTTTCCATAATTTCCTTCCGTTTTTTAGTATTATTTTGAGTAAAGCTCAACAATGAGATTTTCATTTATTTCAGCACTTAAATCTGTTCTATCAGGCACAGATTTGAATACACCCTTGAGAGTTTTAGAATCTACTTCAAGCCACTCACAAGCTTCTCTTTGGCTAGCAAGATCTAATGCACTTTTAATTCTTAATTGTGATTTAGATTTCTCTCTTACCTCTAATTCATCTCCAGGTTGAACCTGATATGATGGAATATTGACTATTGATCCATTTAAATGAAACGCTTTATGAGAGACTAATTGTCGTGCTTCGGCTCTTGTCGCAGCAAACCCCATTCGGTAAACAACATTGTCTAATCTTTGCTCAAGATAGCTCAACAAATTCTCGCCGGTATTACCTTTTGATTTAGAGGCTTTTTTATAGTAATTCCTAAACTGTTTTTCGAGAACTCCGTACATTCTTCTGACTTTTTGTTTTTCTCGAAGCTGTACACCATAGTCAGATAATCTTCCTCTTCTTAAACCATGAACACCTGGAGCTGTTTCCATATTGCATTTGGATTCAATTGATCTTGCGCCACTTTTGAGAAAAAGATCTGTTCCTTCTCTTCTTGATAATCTTAGTGATGGACCTCTATATCTAGCCATATTTATACCCTACGTTTCTTTGAAGGACGACAACCATTATGCGGCAATGGTGTTACATCCGTGATACTTTTAATTTTCAGACCACATGAGTTTAAAGATCTAATAGCAGACTCTCTGCCGCCTCCTGGCCCCCTTACTTTCACATCTAAGTTCATCATGCCGAATTCTTTTGCAGTATTTCCAGCTTTTTCAGCAGCAATCTGGGCAGCAAAAGGAGTGCTTTTTCTAGATCCACGAAAGCCTGATCCGCCTGATGTAGCCCAACAGACTGTATTACCCTGTTTATCAGTAATTGTAATAATGGTATTGTTAAAAGATGCATGAATGTGAGCTATGCCATCAGAGATAACTTTTTTTACTTTTTTTCCGCTTGCCATTAATTAAGCCCTCATTGGTTTTTTTGGTCCCTTTCGAGTCCTTGCATTGGTTTTAGTTCTTTGTCCATGAACCGGCAGTTTTCTTCTATGCCTAATTCCTCTATAGCATCCAAGATCCATAAGTCTTTTAATATTTGTGCTGACTGAACGCCTAAGATCACCCTCAACTGTGTAGTTAGCAACAGCTGTCCGGATAGTTTCAATCTGTTCCTCTGACAGGTCAGAAACTTTTTGTGAGCAATCTAGTTTTACGCTTAGACAGATATCTTGAGCGGTTTTTTTACCTATCCCGTATATATGAGTTAGAGCAATTTCTAGATGCTTATTCTCTGGTACATTTACGCCTGCGATTCTAGCCATATTATTTTATCCTTGCTTTTGTTTGTGTTTAGGATCTGTCTTACAAATTACGTACAAAACTCCTTTTCGTCTTACTGTTTTACAATCTCTACAGATCTTTTTAACTGATGCTCTTACTTTCATATTTATCTATTATAATTTTTTAAATTTGCTTTCTTTAACAGTGATGAATATTGACTTGACATCATATGAGACTGAACCTGAGACATAAAATCCATTAAAACAACCACTATAATTAATACAGATGTTCCGCCTAAATAAAAAGAAACACCTGCAAAGTTAATTAAAGCTAGTGGGAGCAAACATATTAATGTTAAATATATACTGCCAAAAACTGTTAGCCTTGCTAAAACACTGTCAACATAAGCTGCGGTTTGCTCTCCAGGTCTTATGCCTGGAACAAATGCACCTGATTTTTTAAGATTGTCTGTTACTTCTTTGGTATCAAAGGTTAAGGCAAGCCAAATAAAACAAAATGAAATGATGAGAGCAGAGAATGTGAGTATGTACAAGGGCTGTCCAGGATTTAGAGCAAGTGATATTGTTTGCAAAAAGCCAAATGATTCAGCCTGTCCAAACCATGTAGAAAGTGAGGCTGGGAATAATAAAAAAGTACTTGCAAAAATAGCTGGAATCACTCCTGCCATATTTACTTTGAATGGCAAATGGCTTGCCTGAGCTTGCATTAGTTTTCTGCCTTGTTGTCTTTGCGCATAGTTAACAGTTATTCGTCTTTGACCTCTTTCAATGAATACAACAATTGCTATAACAAGCATAGCCAAAACACCTATGCCAAGAAGCAATAAAATATTTAAATCCCCTTGACGCGCTTGCTCTAAAGCTTGACCAATAGCGCCAGGTATACCAGTTAAAATGCTTGTAGCAATAATAATTGAGATTCCATTTCCAATCCCTCGCTCTGAAATTTGTTCGCCCAGCCACATCAAAAATATTGTTCCTGCTACAACACTGAAAACTGCCGAGATAAAAAATGAAGTTCCTGGTTGATATGCAAGGCCGCTGGCTCCTAGTGTTACTGCAAGAGCTGAAGCTTGAACAAATGCAAGAAGTACTGTCCCATATCTTGTGTATTGAGTAATTTGATTTCTTCCAGCCTGACCGTCTTTTTTTAATTCTTGTAAATATGGAATTGAATTAGAAAATAGCTGCATAATAATTGCAGATGAGATATAAGGAACAACATTTAGGGCAAAGATGCTCATTCTCTCCAGTGCTCCTCCTGAAAATAAATTGAACATCTCTAGGATGGTTCCTTGATTTTGATCAAATAAAGCAGCAAGTCTTGCTGGATCTATTCCTGGAATTGGAATATGAGTTCCAAGGCGATAAATAACAATCGCCATGAAAACAAATCTTAGTCTTCTCCAAAGATCGCTCATTCCTTTATTTTGTTCAGCCATATAAATTACTCAGCAGAATCCTCTGTTGTTTGGGAATTTTTTTTATCTGTTTTTTTGGTAGTTTTCATAAATTTTTCTTTCATTGGCTTAACTTCAATAGGCACAATTTTTCCACCTGCTTTTTCTATAGATTTTTTTGCACCTTTAGTAACATTTATCCCAGTTATATTCATTGGTTGAGAAAGCTCGCAGATACCAAAAATTTTTACTTTTTTAGTTGCTTTAGAAATTATTCTGTTAGCTTTTAAAGTATCTAAATTAACTTCTGTCATAGTAGATATATTTTTAAGATTGATTTCTTTAGAGCCTCTATTAACTCTGGATGAAAATCCAAACTTGGGAATCCTTTGCTGCAAAGGCATTTGTCCTCCCTCGAAACCTCTGGCAATTGATCCACCAGATCTAGATTTCTGACCCTTATGTCCTCTACCAGCAGTTTTACCATTTCCAGAACCAATACCTCTTCCAACTCGCTTCCTATTTTTGGAAGTTCCTAAATTAGTGAGAGTATTTAATCCTAAAGAGTCATTAGTATCTAAATTTTTCATCTTAGCTCTCTTTTACCTCTAACATATCTCTTATCTTATTGATCATTCCTCGATTACTAGGAGTGTCCTCTACAGTCACAGTCTGTTGTAACTTTCTAAAACCAAGTCCCTTTACACATTTCTTATGATTAGGCAGCCTTCCAATACTGCTCTTTATAAGTTTTATATCTATTGTTTTTTTACTCATGATATTTCTGATGTCTTTTTACCTCTGCGTAGAGCAACTTCTTCTGGAGATTCCATTGAACACAATGCATTTATGGTTGCTCTAACAACATTAACTGGGTTAGTAGATCCATAACATTTGGCTAGGACGTTTTGAACTCCAACAAGTTCTAATACAGCTCTCATAGCACCACCAGCAATAATTCCTGTTCCCTCTGCAGCAGGCTGCATGTAGACTTTCGCCGCGCCATGTTTTGCCTTTACTGGATACCAAAGAGTTGAAGCATTCAAACTAACGTCTACCATATTTCTTCTCGCATTCTCCATGGCTTTTTGTATTGCAATTGGTACTTCTTTTGCTTTTCCTCTTCCAAATCCAACTTTTCCCTTACCATCACCTACGACACATAAGGCTGTAAATCCAAAAATTCGCCCGCCTTTTACAACCTTGGCAACCCTATTAACCTGGACAAGCTTTTCTTCGAGTGCGTCTTGTTGTTGTAAATTATTATTTTGTTGACTCATTTTTTAAAACTCCAATCCAGCTTCACGAGCTGATTCAGCGATGGCTTTTACCCGGCCATGATATTTATAACCTGATCGATCAAATACTACTTTTTTGATACCAGCCTCTATAGCTCTTTCAGCAATCTTTTGACCAATCGCTTTAGCAGAACTCATATTGTTCGCAGACAATTTATCTGCCTTCTCATTTGTTGAAGCTGAAGCCAAAACAGTTGAACCAGTAGAATCAAAAATTTGTGCATACAAATTTTGAGAAGACTTAAAAACTGATAGCCTAGGTTTATCCTGCTGAGATATCCTAATCCTAGTTTTAGCTGCGCGTCTTATTCTAGAGTCTGATTTAGAATTCATTTATTATGCTCCTGCAGCTTTTTTAGCTTCTTTTCTTCTAATGTTTTCATCTGAGTATTTAACACCCTTACCCTTGTAAGGTTCTGGCGGTCTAAATGCCCTAATTTCTGCAGCAACTTGACCAAGAACTTGCTTATCATGACTTTTGAGAACAACTTCCGTTTGCGATGGTGTTTCAACTTCAACCTGCTCAGGAAGCTCGTAATGGACTGGATGCGAAAAACCTAATGTAAGCTCTAATTTCTTACCACTTGCCTTAGCTCTGTATCCAACCCCCACGAGTATTAATGTTTTTTGAAAGCCTTCAGAAACTCCAATGACCATATTATTGATTAAAGATCGAGTAGTACCAGCAAGAGCGGTTGATTCTGAGGAGGATTCATCATACAAAACTGTAATAACATCGTTTTCATGATTTGCCGAAACTGAATCTGGAAAAGCAAAGTCGGATTTACCTTTAGAACCTGATACAGAGATAGTCTTTGCATCTAACTTAATCTCTACTCCTGATGGAACAGATACTGGATTTTTAGCTACTCTAGACATGATTAAAAAACCTCACAAATTACTTCGCCGCCAATATTTTGTGATCTTGCATCCTTGTCACTCATCAGTCCTTTATTAGTTGAGAGAATATACATACCTAAACCATTCTTCACTTCAGGTAGATCTGAAGATGATGAATACCTCCTTAAGCTAGGTTTAGATATTCTCTTAATTTCTCTTATTGCAGGAGATTTATTTATATATTTAAGGGAAATGCTCAGAGAGTCTTTACCATCTAATGAAATCTTCTCACAGGAAGCCAAGTATCCCTCTTTTACAAGCAAAGAGACAAGCTCGTGTTTAAATTTAGAAAAAGGTGCATTAACAACCTTTTTACCGCGCATTAGGCCATTTCTAATTCTTGTTAAACAATCTGATGTAGGATCTTGAAAGCTCATAATATTACCAACTTGATTTAACCAATCCAGGAATGTCGCCACGCATTGCAGCCTCACGTAATTTAATTCTACTTAGTCCAAATTTTCTATAAACAGCATGAGGTCTGCCTGTCATAGAGCACCTTCTAGTTACTCTTGATGGACTTGCATTTCTAGGAAGTTTTTGTAATTTTTCAAAAGCCGCCATTTTTTCTTCATAAGAATTATCAGGGTTTAAAAATGCTTCTTTCAGAGCAGCTCTTTTAACAGCGAAACGTTCAACTGTCTTTTGCCTTTTAATATCTCTAGCTATAACTGATTTTCTTGTCATATACTTTTACCTTATTTTTTAAATGGAAAATTTAATACTTCTAGCAATGCTTTTGCATCTTCATTGTTAGAAGCTGATGTATTTATGCAGATATCCATGCCACGAATCTTATCTATATTGTCGTAATTGATTTCAGGAAAAATTATTTGCTCCTTGATTCCCATACTGTAATTGCCTTGACCATCAAAAGATTTAGGGTTTAAACCTCTAAAATCTCTTTCCCTTGGAATTGCAATATTTACTAAACGCTCTATGAAGTCATACATTCTGTCACCACGCAATGTAACTTTGCACCCTACTGGCCATCCCTCACGCAATTTAAAGCTTGCAACTGATCTGCTTGCTTTAGTTATTACTGCTTTTTGACCAGCTATTAGTTCAAGATCATTTAGAGCAGACTCTAAGTGTTTTTTATCAGTCAAAGCCTCCCCAACACCCATATTAATAACTACCTTTGTGAGCTTTGGTACAGCCATTATATTATTAAGTCCCAATTTATCTTTCAATTGAGGTAATAATTCTTTATTAAATGTTTCTCTTAAATTCATTATTTAATTTCTTTTTTATCTGATGAATAAATTCTTAATTTCTTATCTCCATCCATTTGAAAGGAAATCCTGTCAGCCTTTTTCATTTTAGGATTCCAGATTGCTACATTTGAAAGATTAATTGCAGCTTCTTTTTCAACTATTCCACCTGTTTCACCAAGTTGAGGATTGGGCTTAGTATGTTTCTTAATCAGATTAATGCCTGTTATTACAGCTTTATTATTAAATTTAGAAATTTTTTGGATAGTTCCTTTTTTTCCTAAATCCTTTCCTGCTATAACTACAACCTCATCACCGGTTCTTAACTTCGTTACTGTTTCAGTATTTTTTTTCATTACAAAACTTCCGGGGCTAGTGATAAAATTTTCATGTGTTTTCCATCTCTAAGTTCTCGAGTAACTGGTCCAAAAACCCTTGTGCCAATGGGTGCTTTATTTCCACCTATTAACACAGCTGCATTTTCATCAAATTTAATTAATGAGCCATCTCTCCGTCTCACACCTTTTTTTGTTCTAACTACTAACGCATCAACAACTTGTCCTTTTTTAACTTTACCAGTTGGGATAGCCTCTCTTATTGCTACTTTGATAATGTCACCGATATTTGCATAGCGTCTCTTTGAACCACCTAGCACCTTGATACACATCACACTTCTGGCTCCGCTATTATCCGCGATAGTTAAAATTGATTGCATTTGAATCATGACTAATTATCCTCACTCATTGATTCAGATGCTGCTACTTCATTTTCAGAGAGCAATTTCCATGTCTTAGATTTTGAATATGGTTTACATTCTTGCACCGTAACAACATCACCAATCCTAGCCACATTAGCTTCATCGTGAGCATGAACTTTTGTAGAACGTTTCATAATTTTGCTATATGTTGGATGCTTAACCTTTCGCTCAACTATAACAGTTATTGTTTTATCAGCTTTATCGCTTATGACCACACCAGTTAACTGTCTTGGATTAGTACTCATGCTGATGCTTCCTCAGATTTTTTTTCGTTAATAATAGTTTTTATTTGGGCAATTTTTTTTCTATCTATTGTTACAAAATGAGACTCATTAAGTTGTCCAGTCTTGTGCTTCATCCTGTTTTTAAATTGATTTTCTCTAGTTTCTAATAAAAGGCTTTCAAGAGCTTTAACATCTTTCTTGCGAAGGTCTTTTAGATCAATTGTTAACTTTGCCATTTTTATAATGCCTTTTTAATAAATGTAGTTCTTACAGGTAGCTTTGCTGCAGCTAATTTAAATGCTTGTCTTGCAACTTCCTCAGATACACCAGCCATTTCATATAAAACTGTTCCAGGTTGTACAAGACTTACCCAGTATTCGACATTACCTTTCCCTTTACCCATTCTTACCTCTAATGGTTTTTTAGTAATAGGTTTATCGGGAAATATACGAATCCATATATTACCACCTCGTTTAATTGATCTTGTCATTGCTCTTCTTGCAGACTCTATTTGACGCGCAGTTATCCTACCCCTAGTTGTAGCTTTTAAGGCATACTCACCAAATGCAATGGTATTTCCTGATTGAGCAAGGCCTCTATTGCGACCCTTATGCATCTTTCTAAACTTTGTTTGCTTAGGTTGTAACATGATTAATTTCCTTGATCCTCATCTTTAAATGGATCGCCTAAAACTTCTCCAGTGTATACATGAACCTTTACTCCAATTAGGCCATATGTAGTTGCAGCTTCGGCTACTCCGTAATCTATTTTTGCTCTAAGAGTATGCAATGGAACTTGACCTTCTCTGTACCATTCAGCTCTTGCTATCTCTGCCCCTCCTAATCTTCCTGAAACTTCAGTTCTAATTCCTTTGGCGCCTTGTCTCATTGCGCTTTGAACAGCACGCTTCATAGCCCTTCTAAATTGGACTCTTCGCTCTAATTGTTGAGCAATTCCTTCAGCAAGAATTGTTGCATCAAGATCGGGTTTTCTAACTTCTTTAATGTTTACTTGGACAGGCAAGGTAACAATTTTTTGCACTGATGATTTTAAAGACTCAATCTCCTCACCTTTTTTACCGATAATAATTCCAGGTCTAGAGGTATGGATATTTACAACAAAGTTTTGAGCAGACCTTTCGAGCTCCACTTTACTAATTGATGAAAATCTTAATCTGTTATTAATATGATTCCTTACTTTAAGATCTTCAATAAGGTTCTCTCTATAAGATTTTCCTTTTGCATACCATAGAGCGTTATGCTTTTTAATAACGCCAAGTCGAAAGCCAGTTGGATGAACTTTTTGACCCATTACTTCTCCTGATCCGATAAAATTATTTCAATATGACAAGTAGGTTTGATTATTCTGTCAGCCCTACCTCTTGCACGAGGCTTCATTCTTTTTAACCTCATACCTTGATTAACGATGACTGATTTAACAAATAGCAAATCAATATCAGCTTTTTCGTTATTTTCTGCATTCGCAATTGCGGATTCTAAGAGTTTTTTTATAACCGCTGACGCTTTTTGTTTATGGAAAGAAAGGAAGTCCATTGCTGCATGGACAGATTTACCTCTCACAACGTTAGCAACTAGCCCTGCTTTTTGAGCAGATAATCTAGTTCCTTTTAAATATGCCCTAGTTTCCATTATTTTGCCTTCCTGTCCCCTGAATGCATTCTGAAAGTTCTTGTAATTGCAAATTCGCCCAACTTATGGCCGACCATATCTTCGTTAATAAATACAGGAACATGCTGCCTTCCGTTATGAACAGATATGGTTAATCCAACCATAGCTGGACTTATCATAGATCTTCTTGACCAGGTTCTAATAGGTTTTTTACTATTTTCACTTACTGCTTTATCAACTGCCTTTTGCAGAGATAAATCAATAAATGGTCCTTTTTTTAATGATCTAGGCATTATTTATTTCCTTTTTGCTCTTCTTCTGACAATCAAATCGTCAGTGCGTTGATTTTTTCTTGTTTTATAACCTTTTGTTGGTATACCCCATGGTGTTGATGGATGTCTGCCGCCTGAAGTTCTACCTTCTCCACCTCCATGAGGGTGATCAACTGGATTCATTGCTACGCCTCTTACTGTAGGTCGAACACCTCTCCATCTTTTAGCTCCGGCCTTGCCTAATGAACGTAAATTATTTTCTTGATTCGAGACAGTTCCTAAAGTTGCCTTGCAAGCTGATAAGATTTTTCTCATTTCACCTGATTGCAGTCTTAAAGTTGCATAGATTCCTTCTTTTGCAACAAGTCTTGCAGATGTGCCGGCACTTCTGGCAATCTGAGCTCCCTTTCCAGGTTTCATCTCAACACAATGAATTGTTGTTCCAAGAGGAATGTTAGCTAATTTCATACAGTTACCCGCTTTCATTTCTGTCTGCTCTGCAGAAAGCAAAGAATCTCCAACTCTAATTTTATTGGGTGCAATGATATATCTTCTCTCACCATCAGCATACTTAAGTAGTGCTAAATGAGAGGATCTGTTTGGATCATATTCAATTCTCTCTACAACAGCGGGTACATCTAACTTATCTCGTTTGAAATCTATGACTCTATAGTGTTGCTTATGACCACCACCTTGATGTCGCACAGTTATTCTTCCGTTATTGTTTCTACCTCCATTTTTTGATTTTTTCTCAAGTAAAGCTTTATAGGGCCTGCCTTTGTAAAGATCAGATTTAATTGAAATAACGCCTCTTCTTCCGGGGCTAGTTGGTTTTGCTTTGATAACTGCCATGATTAACTAATTCCCTCAAATTGAATTTCGGAGCCTTCTTTTAAAACAACATAGGCTTTCTTGTAATCCGATTTTTTATATATCCCAAATCTATTTCTTTTTGTTTTGCCTTTTTGGGTTGCAGTAGTTACGTTATCTACTTTTACATCAAATAAATCTTCAACAGCTTTTTTTATTTCTAGTTTTGTTGCAGATAAATCAACTTTAAATACGACCTGATTTAAGCTTCCTACAGAGGTAGCTTTTTCTGTGATATATGGGGAATGAATTAATGTAAGCAACTTCTCTTTATTCATTAAACCCAAGCCTCAATTAATTTAAATGCAGCTGGAGTAACAGCTACTTTTTCTGACCTTAACAAAATCACAGGATTGATTTCTTTGACGGTTACGACATCTACATTAGGTATATTTCGAGCCGACAAATACATGTTCGTATCCATTTCATCCAGAATAATAAGAACATTTTTTAGGTCGAATTGTTGAAGGAAACTATTCATTTCTTTGGTTTTTGGTGCTTCAAATTTTGGCTGCTCAATAGCAACCAAGCGATCTTGTCTATGTAGCTCAGAAAATATAGAGCTTATTGCAGCTCTATACATCTTCTTATTAATTTTTTTAGAATAATCTCTGGGTGTTGCCGCAAAAGCAACTCCACCCCCCCTCCATATGGGGCTTCGAATTGTTCCGGCTCTTGCTCGACCAGTTCCTTTTTGACGATATGGTTTTTTACCGCCTCCTCTTACTTCTGATCTAGTCTTCTGTTTGTGTGAACCCTGTCTGGAACCAGCTAAATACGTAACAACTGCTTGATGAACAAGTGATTCATTAAAATCTTTTCCAAAGGTTGTTTCTGAAATTTGGACATCAGACTTTTTATTTTTAGCATTCAATAAATCTAATTTCATCTTTGCTTCACCGCAGGAGTAATTTTTAAAGTTGAGCCATTAAAACCTGGAACTGAGCCTTTAACATAAAGCAAGTTATTTTGAACATCTGCTCCCATCAATTCTAAACTTTGTATGGTTTTTCTTTCATGCCCCATGTGACCAGACATTTTTTTTCCTTTCCAAACTCTTCCAGGAGTTTGACATTGTCCAATTGAGCCATGGGCTCTATGTGCTAATGAATTACCATGTGTTGCATCTTGCATAGCAAAATTATGCCTTTTGATAACACCGGCATATCCCTTACCTTTCGAGGTTCCAGTAACGTCTACCATTTTTCCAACTTCAAATATGTCCGCTGTTAGATGATGACCGATTTTAAGTTCATTAGTTTCTTCAGTTCTAAATTCAAATAATTCGCCATTAGAGAGATTTTGTTTCTTGAAGAATTCTGCGGATGATTTTGATAAATTTTTGGATGAATTCTTGGAGATAATAACAGCACTATACCCGTGTTTTTCGTGTGTTTTTATATCAGCAACAAAGTTTGCTGCAACTGAAATAATTGTTACTGGAACTGAGGTACCGTCTTCCTGAAAAAGTCTCGACATACCTGATTTTTTTCCAACTAAGCCAATGCTCAATTTAATCTCCTTTTATACGGGGCTTAAAACCCTCTATGGCCGCTAAGCGTTACAAAAGTGACAAATCAGCCTAAACTAATTTGCACATCAACCCCAGAAGAAAGGTCGAGCTTCATTAAAGCGTCAACAGTCTTATCTGTAGGTTCTACTATATCCATAAGTCTCTTGTATGTTCTTATTTCATACTGGTCTCTAGCATCTTTATCCTTATGCGGAGACGTTAAGATTGTTGTTCTTTCTTTCTTAACTGGCAAAGGTATTGGTCCCTTAACAATCGCGCCAGTTTTTTTTGCAGTCTCAACAATTAATTTTGTCGAGGCATCTATTAGACGATAATCAAAAGCTTTTAATCTAATCCTAATTGCTTGATTGTCCACTTTTTTAATCCCTTTATATTTTTCACTTTATGCAAAATGTTGCGTATTCTATGTCTCTAAAGCCCCTAATGTCAACATATTTAGGGTATTTATAAGACTATTGTTTTATGAAGTTTTTAGCTGTTCAGCAATGTTATTTGGAACTTCGGCATATTTAAGGAATTCCATGGAAAAACTTGCTCTGCCTTGGGTTGCAGACCTTAAATCAGTTGCATAACCAAACATTTCAGATAAAGGCACTTCAGACCTGACAGTTTTACCCGTTGGGATTTCATCCATTCCTAGTATAATCCCTCTTCTTCTATTTAGATCGCCCACGACATCGCCCATATGCTCTTCTGGAGTGACAACTTCAACAGCCATCATGGGTTCTAATAGAACAGGATTAGCTTTTAAACAACCTTCTTTTAAAGCCATAGATCCAGCAATTTTAAATGCCATCTCACTTGAATCAACGTCGTGGAATGATCCATCATATAAAGTAGCTCGAAGCGCAAGCAAGGGGTAGCCGGCAATTACGCCATTTTTCATCTGTTCTTGGATCCCTTTGTCAACAGCAGGAATATATTCTTTAGGAACAACACCTCCAACAATCTTATCTACAAATTCATATTCATCATCTAATCCTAGAGGCTCTAATTTAAGCCAAACATGGCCATATTGACCCTTACCACCACTTTGCCTAACAAATTTTCCTTCTACATCAACTGATTCTCTAATAGTTTCTCGATAAGAAACCTGAGGTTTACCAATATTTGCTTCTACATCAAACTCTCTTCTCATTCTGTCAACTAGGACATCCAAATGAAGCTCTCCCATGCCAGAAATAATTGTTTGTGCAGACTCCTCGTCTGTATGAACTCTAAATGAAGGATCTTCTTGAGCAAGTTTACCGAGAGCAACGCCCATCTTTTCTTGGTCCGATTTTGTTTTAGGCTCAACAGCTACTGAGATTACAGGTTCGGGAAAATCCATTCTCTCTAGTACAACCTGATCAGCCAAATCACATAGCGTATCTCCAGTAGTTACATCTTTAAGCCCAATACATGCAGCAATATCACCTGCACGTATCTCTTTAATTTCATTACGATCATTTGAGTGCATCTGAACCATTCGACCAACTCTTTCTTTCTTGGTCTTAGTAGAATTCATCACTCCGTCACCAACTGATAGCACTCCAGAATAAACTCTAATAAATGTTAGAGTGCCAACAAACGGATCAGTGGCAATTTTGAAAGCCAATGCAGAAAAAGGCTCCTCATCGGAAGATGATCTGCTTATTTCAACCTCTTCATCATCTGGCAGCGATCCTTTGATAGCTTTAACTTCATTTGGAGCAGGTAAATATTCAATTGCAGCATCTAAAACAGCTTGAACTCCTTTATTTTTAAATGCTGACCCACAAAAGGCTGGCACTATTTCATTTGCAAGAGTTCTTATTCTAATGCCTTCTTTTATTTGCTCTGCTGTTAATTCACCATTTTCTAAATATGCATTCATCAAATCTTCATTCGCTTCAGCAGCGCTTTCAACCATTGACTCTCTTAAAGATTCGCATGTACTAAGAATATCTGTTGGAATTTCTTGTTCTTCAAAAGTAAGCCCTTGATCATCTTCATTCCAAAAAATTGCTTTCATTTTTACTAAATCGACAACGCCCTTGAAATCATCCTCAGAACCGATGTTATATTGCATTGGCACAACATTTGCTTTTAATCTATCCCTGATTTGATCGGTTACCCTTGAAAAATCTGCTCCAGCTCTGTCCATTTTATTAACAAAAACAATTCTCGGAACCTCATATCTATCTGCTTGGCGCCAAACTGTTTCTGATTGCGGCTCAACGCCAGAGGTGCCACAAAAAACAACTACAGCACCATCTAATACCCTTAAAGATCTTTCAACCTCAATGGTAAAATCAACGTGACCGGGTGTATCGATAATATTAATTCTATGTTGAGGAAACTGTTGCTCCATACCTGACCAAAAGCATGTAGTAGCAGCTGAAGTAATCGTAATACCTCTTTCTTGCTCTTGCTCCATCCAGTCCATAGTTGCAGCTCCATCATGAACTTCTCCAATTTTATGAGACAGCCCAGTGTAAAAAAGGACTCTCTCTGTAGTCGTAGTTTTGCCTGCATCAACATGAGCACATATACCAATGTTTCTGTACTTACTAAGTTCAGTCTGTCTAGCCATATTAAAACCTATGAAATGTAATAATTAAAAACGGAAATGAGAAAAAGCTTTATTGGCTTCTGCCATACGGTGAACATCCTCTTTTTTCTTAACCGCTGAGCCTTTTCCTTCCGCAGCATCTGCTAATTCACCTGCTAATCTATGATCCATTGATTTTTCGCTTCTTTTTCTCGCAGCCTCAACTAACCAACGCATTGCAAGGGCTTGCCTTCTGGATGGTCGAACTTCTATTGGAACTTGATATGTTGCACCGCCAACTCTTCTAGACTTAACCTCAACCATTGGACCAATAGTATCTAATGCCTTCTTAAATAATTCTACAGGATCGGTTTTTACTGTTTCGTCAATTTTATTAAAGGCGCCATATACTATCTTCTCTGCAACAGATTTTTTTCCATCTTTCATGATGTGATTCATGAACTTTGCAACAATAATATCTTTATATTTTGGATCAGGCAGTATTTTTCTTTTTTCAGGACTTCTTCTTCTTGGCATGCTTATTTACCTTTTTTAGCTCCATACTTAGATCTACGCTGCTTTCTGTTGGCTACTCCAGATGTATCTAAAGAACCCCTAACGGTGTGATATCTGACACCAGGAAGATCTTTAACTCTTCCACCACGAATTAAAACAACAGAATGCTCTTGAAGATTATGGCCTTCACCACCGATGTATGAAGTTACCTCATATCCACTTGTTAACCTTACTCTACAAACTTTCCTTAATGCTGAATTTGGTTTCTTGGGAGTGGTTGTGTAAACACGAGTGCATACTCCTCTTCGTTGAGGGGATTTTTCAAGTGCAGGGACATCAGTTTTCCTCACCTTGGGTTTACGAGGTTTTCTTATTAATTGATTTACTGTAGCCATATTTTATTATTTGGACGCGATTTTATAGACATGATTCACTACGGTCAACATTATTCCTCAGTTTCTTGCAATTCTTGTCGCAATGCAGCTTCAATGTCGTCCTCAGATAGCATTGATTCAGTTGAATCACTTGCTTTCTTAGCGGCCATTTGATCATGGAACTCCATTCCGGTACCGGCAGGAATCAATCTTCCAACAACGACATTCTCCTTTAAACCTCTCAAGTAATCAATCTTACCTGTGACAGATGCCTCAGTGAGAACACGTGTCGTTTCTTGGAAAGATGCAGCAGAAATAAATGAGTTGGTTGTAAGTGAGGCTTTGGTAATACCAAGTAAGACTCTCTCAAAACGTGCAGGTTCTTTCTTTGCAGCAATGGCTTTAGCATTTTCTTCAACAAGCTCAGCATATTCCACTTGATCGCCTTGAATAAACTTAGTATCTTCACCATCAATAATTAATGCTTTTCTGAGCATTTGACGCAGAATGGTTTCAATATGCTTGTCATTAATAAGTACTCCTTGAAGCCTGTAAACATCTTGAATTTCATTAACTATAAAGTTAGTTAACTGAGGAATTCCTCTCAAACGCAATATATCATGAGGACTCAGTGGGCCATCAGAAATAATGTCGCCTTTTTCAATTCTCTCACCCTCAAATACTGTGAGAATTCTGTGTTTAGGAATAAGCATCTCAACATTTTGAGTTTTCTTGGTTGCCCCATCAGGAGTTATAACAAGTCTGACTTTTCCTTTAGTTTCCTTACCGAAAGCTATAATTCCACTTTCTTCAGCAAGCACAGCTGCATCTTTTGGCTTCCTGGCTTCAAATAAGTCTGCAACCCTCGGAAGACCACCAGTTATATCTTTAGTTTTTGAACCCTCTAAAGGAATTCTTGCTAAAACTTCTCCAGCATGAAGCTTCTTGCCATCCTTTAAATTAACCAAAGCTTTAGCAGGTAGAGAATAATTAGCAGGTGTTTTGTGCTCACCTAATGGTACTGGCTTACCTTTTGCATCAACTATGGCAATAGATGGAACCTTATCTTTTCCTGCAGAAGGTCTTTCAGCGACGTCAATTACTTCAATACTACTTAGTCCGGTCAGTTCATCTGTTTTGGATCGAACAGTTACACCATCGTCTATATCAGTAAATTGAACTACTCCTTCAACTTCACTAATTATTGGACGAGTATATGGATCCCAGCCTGCTACTTTAAGACCTGGTTCAACATTAGTTTGATCTTTAACAAATAATGTTGCTCCATAAATTAATTTATGTTGCTCTATTAATTTGCCTTTTTCATCAGTCAAAGTAACTTGGCTATTTCTAGACACAACTACTTCCTGTTTATCTTTATTTGTAACTGTTTTTATATCTGAAGAAAAATTAATCATTCCAGCATTATTAACAACAATCGCATTATCCTCAGATGAACTCGACGCAGCACCACCAATATGGAAAGTACGCATTGTTAATTGTGTTCCTGGTTCACCAATTGATTGCGCAGCTACAACTCCAACTGCCTCACCTCTATGCACTAAATGACCTCTAGCAAGATCCCTACCATAGCACTTAGAACAAACACCATAACTAGCTTCACAAGTCATTGGTGATCTAACCATTAAGGATGAAATATTAAGCTCATCAATTTTCTTGATTGAATCCTCATCAATAAGATGACCAATTGAGTAAACTTCTTCTCCATCTGAGTTAGAAATTGGTTCGGCAATGACCCTACCAAGAATTCTTTCGGTAAGAGGTTGAATAATATCACCTCCCTCAACAATTGATGAAACTACTATAGATTGATCAGTACCACAATCGTCTTCAACTACAACTGAATCCATAGCAACATCGCAAAGCCTTCGCGTTAAATACCCTGAATTAGCTGTTTTTAAAGCTGTATCAGCAAGGCCTTTTCGGGCACCATGAGTGGAAATAAAGTACTGAAGAACAGATAATCCCTCTCTAAAGTTTGCAGTAATAGGAGTTTCAATAATTGATCCGTCAGGTTTAGACATCAGACCTCTCATTCCTGAAAGCTGCCTAATCTGAGCAGGAGAACCCCTAGCGCCAGAATCAGCATATATATATACAGAATTAAATGATGCTTGATCAACTTCTTTACCCTCAGTATCTGAGACTTGATCAGTACTAATTTTTGCCATCATAGCCTTTGCAACTTTTTCATTTGCACGAGACCAAATATCGATTACTTTGTTGTAACGCTCGCCTTGAGTTACAAGACCAGATTCATATTGAGATTCTATAGATTTAACTTCTTTCTCGGCTGCATCAATGATAGATGGTTTTTCTTCAGGAATTACAAAATCATCTACCCCAATCGAGGATCCAGATCGAGTTGAATGCTCAAATCCGAGATACATTAATTGATCAGCAAATATTACAGTATCTTTGAGGCCGGCTTTTCTGTATGAGATATCAATTAGATTAGAAACAGATTTCTTATCTAATGTTTTATTCACGTTATCAAAACCAACTTCAATAGGTGTAATTCTCCAGACTAGTACTCTACCAACAGTAGTGTCTTCTAAGAAAGTTCCTTTATCAGCGTTAGTAATCCTTACTTTAATATTTGCATGAATATCAATGGTTTCAGATTCGTATGCTCTTAGTACCTCATCAGGGTTACTAAAAACTCTTCCATCACCCTTAACATTTACTCTATCTCTAGTCATGTAATAAAGCCCCAAAACTATATCCTGAGTAGGATTAATAATTGGTTCGCCATTAGCTGGAGATAAAATATTGTTTGTTGACATCATAAGAGCACGAGCTTCAAGTTGAGCTTCAATAGATAGTGGAACATGGACGGCCATCTGGTCACCATCAAAGTCTGCATTAAATGCAACACAAACTAATGGGTGTAATTGTATGGCCTTTCCTTCAACAAGCAGAGGTTCAAATGCTTGAATACCTAACCTGTGCAATGTAGGAGCTCTATTTAATAGAATTGGATGCTCTCTAATAACTTCTTCTAAAATTTCCCAAACTTCAGGAGTTTCTCTTTCAACAAGCTTTTTAGCAGCTTTAATGGTTGTAGCAAGTTCATTTTGTTCAAGTTTTCCGTATACATATGGCTTAAATAATTCAAGAGCCATTTTTTTAGGAAGTCCACACTGGTGTAATTTCAAATTTGGGCCAGCTACAATTACAGATCTACCAGAATAATCAACTCGCTTTCCTAACAAATTTTGTCTAAACCTTCCACCCTTACCTTTTATCATATCTGCAAGGGACTTAAGTGGTCGTTTGTTAGTTCCTGTAATTACTCTTCCTCTTCTCCCATTATCTAAAAGAGCATCAACGCTTTCTTGAAGCATTCTCTTTTCATTTCTAACTATAATATCTGGCGCACTGAGCTCTAAAAGTCGCTTTAATCTATTATTTCTATTAATCACTCTCCTGTATAGATCATTAAGATCTGAGGTAGCAAATCTACCTCCTTCCAAAGGGACTAAAGGTCTCAGATCAGGTGGTAATACTGGTAGCACATTCATGATCATCCACTCTGGTTTATTTCCTGACTCGTTGAATGCTTCAAGAAGTTTTAGTCTTTTCGATAATTTTTTAAGTTTAGTTTCTGAATTAGTCTGCGGAACTTCCTCACGTATAATTCTAATCTCTTCCTCTAAATCAAGTTCCTGTAATAACACTTGCACTGCTTCTGCGCCCATAGAAGCTGTAAATTCATCGCCATATTCATCAAACGCTTCGACAAACTCTTCTTCTGTTAGAATTTGACATTTTTCTAGATCAGTTAAACCTGGGTCAGTCACTATATAGCTCTCAAAATATAAAACTCTTTCAATCTCTCTAAGTGTAATATCTAGCAGCAGTCCTATCCTTGAAGGAAGTGATTTTAAAAACCATATGTGGGCAACAGGAGCAGCAAGTTCTATGTGCCCCATTCTTTCACGTCTTACTTTGGCTAAAGTGACTTCTACTCCGCACTTTTCACAAACAACTCCACGATGCTTCATACGCTTGTATTTACCGCAGACACATTCATAATCTTTTACAGGCCCAAAAATTTTAGCGCAAAAAAGACCATCCCTTTCTGGTTTAAAAGTTCGATAGTTAATAGTTTCAGGCTTCTTAACTTCACCAAATGACCATGATCTGACCATCTGTGGAGAAGCTAACCCGGCAGTAATAGAAGAAAAATCTTCTTGCTTAGTCTTTAACGAATTTAGTAAATCTTTCAATTATTTCTCCTAGTTTTCAGAATCAAGCTCTAAGTTAATTCCAAGTGATCGAATTTCTTTTGTAAGCACATTAAATGATTCAGGAATGTTTGCATCCATTTCATAATTTCCGTCAACAATATTTTTATACATCTTGGTTCTTCCAGGCACATCATCTGATTTAACCGTAAGCATCTCTTGAAGGGTATATGAAGCACCGTAGGCTTCAAGAGCCCATACTTCCATCTCTCCAAATCTTTGGCCACCAAACTGAGCTTTTCCACCAAGTGGCTGCTGAGTAACAAGGCTATATGAACCTGTTGAACGAGCATGCATTTTATCATCCACTAAGTGATTTAATTTGATCATATACATATATCCAACTGTTACAGGTCGCTCAAACTGTCTACCTGTTCTTCCATCAAAAAGAGTTAATTGACCTGACTCTGGAAGATCAGCCAATTTTAGTAATTCTTTAATCTCAGATTCTTTGGCTCCATCAAATACAGGAGTTGCAATCGGCAAACCATCAGTTAAATTATTTGCTAAGGATTGTATTTCGGAATTAGTCAATGAATTGAGGTCTTCTTTAATTGTTGCATTTTTGTTATACAGAACATCTAGATATTTTTTAAGCTCATCAGCCTTGAATTTTTCTTTAAGCATTTTATTAATCTTTTCACCTATACCTTTTGCTGCCGAGCCCATGTGCGTTTCAAGTATTTGGCCAACATTCATTCTTGAAGGAACACCTAAGGGGTTCAAAACTATATCGACAGGGTTACCATCGATGTCATATGGCATGTCTTCAATTGGCATAATCTCAGATATAACTCCTTTATTACCATGTCTGCCAGCCATTTTATCTCCTGGTTGAATTCTTCTTTTCACGGCCAAGTAAACTTTTACAATTTTTATAACTCCAGGAGCTAAATCATGTCCTCTTGTTATTTTTTGTTTTTTCTCATCAAAACTTTGCTGGATATCTTTTATATATTTTTTTAAGGCATTTTCAGCGCTTTCAATTTTATTATTAGTAGTATCATCAGAGGTTCTTATAGATAAAAGATCATCCAGATTCATCTCTGATAAATCATCTACCGAAGCAGTTGAGCCTCTTTTAAGACCAGGAGCTTTTGAAATCTTTTTACCTTTTATAAGATCTATTAGGCGTATTCTTGTTGCATCATTAATTATTTTAATCTGATCATCGGAATCTTTTTTAGCAACAGATAAATGATCAGCTTCAATTGACTGAGTTCTCTCATCTTTTTCCATACCGTCCCTAGTAAAGACCTCTACGCCTATGACAGTGCCATTAATACTTGAAGGTACTCTCAAGGAAGTGTCTTTTACATCGGAAGCTTTTTCACCAAAAATTGCTCGTAGTAATTTTTCTTCAGGGGATAGTTGAGTTTCACCCTTTGGAGTAATTTTACCTACTAATATATCTCCAGCCTTTACTTCTGCTCCAACATAGACCATGCCACACTCATCGAGTTTTCCTAGAGAGCCCTCGCCTACATTTGGAATGTCAGCTGTAATCTCCTCTGAGCCAAGTTTGGTGTCTCTAGAAATGCAAGTTAACTCTTGTATATGGATAGAAGTAAATCTGTCTTCTCTGGAAACTTTTTCAGACATTAGAATTGAATCTTCAAAGTTATATCCATTCCATGGCATGAAAGCTATTCGAATGTTCTGACCTAATGCTAATTCTCCATTATCAACAGAGGGTCCATCTGCCAAGATGTCTCCGAATTTAATTTTGTCTCCGACAGACACAAGAGGTCTTTGGTTAATGCAAGTATTTTGATTTGATCTTGTGTATTTTGTAAGGTTATATATATCTACAGCATTATTTGAATTTTTAGCATCGGTAACGCGAACAACAATTCTTGCTGCATCAACATTTTCTACAACACCATTGTTTTTTGCCACAACACATACACCAGAATCGCCAGCAACAATGGTTTCAAAACCTGTTCCAACAAGCGGCTTCTCAGGTTTTAGGACTGGAACAGCTTGACGCATCATATTTGATCCCATAAGAGCTCTGTTTGCATCATCATGTTCCAAGAAAGGTATCAAGGATGCTGCAACAGAAACAACCTGCTGGGGAGCCACATCCATCAAATCAATTCTTTCAGGACTCATCAATGCAGAATCTCCATTATGTCGAACTGGAACAAGATCATCTACAAACTTACCTGATTTATCTAAAACAGCATTTGCCTGAGCAATAATGTGTTCTCCTTCATCAATTGCTGATAGGAAAATAATGTCGTTAGTGACCTTGCCCTTAATTACTTTTCTGTATGGACTTTCAATAAATCCAAAACCATTAGTTCTTGAATAGCATGCAAATGAGTTAATCAATCCGATATTTGGTCCCTCAGGAGTTTCGATTGGACATAACCTTCCATAATGAGTTGGATGAACATCTCTGACTTCAAAGCCTGCACGCTCTCTTGTGAGTCCGCCAGGCCCGAGCGCTGATACTCTTCGCTTGTGAGTAATTTCAGACAAAGGATTATTTTGATCCATAAACTGAGATAACTGACTTGAACCAAAAAATTCTTTGATTGCAGCAGTTACAGGTTTTGCATTTATAAGATCCTGAGGACCAAGCTCATCAGCCTCGGCCATACTGAGTCTTTCTCTTACAGCTCTTTCCACCCTAATTAATCCAACTCTGAATTGATTAGCGGTCATTTCTCCTACCGATCTGACACGTCTGTTGCCCAAATGATCAATATCATCGACAGTATCATGGCCATCTCTAATAGCCACAATACCCTGCATAACACTTAAGATATCATTTAGATCTAGAATACCAGGATTTTCTTTTGATTCATCTATTTTTAATCTACGATTAAATTTCATTCTGCCAACTTCAGAAAGGTCATAGCGCTCGTGATTAAAGAATAAATTTTGGAATAATTGCTCAGCTGAATCTTTGGTTGGTGGCTCACCCGGTCTCATCATCCTATATATTTCAACTAGTGCCTCTAATCGATTAGAAGTAGGATCTGATCTAAGTGTTGTTGATATATATGGACCCTTATCTAATTCATTAATATATAAAGTATTAATTTCAGAAATATTCGATTCCCTCAAAGACTCGATAATTGCTTGATCTATCTCTGTGTTGGAAGAAACTAAAACTTCTCCAGTCTCTTTATTAAATACATCTTTGGCCAGGACTTTTCCAATCAAAAAATCATCTTCAACTTTTAGCAATGTAACTTTGGATTGCTCAAGCTCGCGGACATGTCTAGCTGTAATCCTCTTATTAGCTTCAACAATTACTTTTGATTTAGGTTTCAGATCAACTGGCAAGGTTTGGCCTCTTAATCGAGATGGAATTAATTCTATACTCACTCCAGCTTTTTCGATTTGAACAGTATCAACCTCGTAAAAATTTTTAAGAATTTCCTCGGTACCCATATCCATTGCTTTAAGAATAATAGTAGCCGGTATTTTTCTTCTTCTATCAATTCGGCAAAATAGGTTATCTTTTGGATCAAATTCAAAATCCAGCCATGAACCTCTGTAAGGAATGATACGTGCAGAATAGAGAACTTTACCTGACGAATGAGTTTTACCTTTATCATGATCAAAAAAAACACCAGGAGATCTATGAAGTTGATTTACAACAACTCTCTCGGTACCGTTGATTACAAAAGAACCATTTTCAGTCATTAATGGAACCTCGCCCATAAAAACTTCACCTTCTTTTACGTCTTTTACTTCTTGAAAGTTAGTATCTCTGTCGTAAATCACCAATCTAACGACTATACGAAGTGGAGCAGAATAACTTAATCCCTGAATTAAGCACTCTTGAACTGTATAAACTGGTTTTCCTAATTCATAGGAAACATATTCAAGGGCAGCATTACCAGAAACGCTTGTAATCGGAAAAAGAGTTTGAAAAACTTCTTCGAGCCCTTTGTTCTCTCTCGCACCTGCCTCAACATGCTGTTGAAGAAATTGAGAGTAGGATTCAAGTTGAGTCTCTATTAATTTAGGAAGTTCCATGACTTTTGGAAGTCTTCCGAAGTTTTTTCTAATTCTTCTTTTCTCTGTATAGCTATATGACATATGTCGCCCTTTAAAAATGTTTAAATTGAAAGATTATTTAAGCTCTGCTGTTGCTCCTGCCTCAGTCAGTTGCTTAAGCATTTCTTCAGCATCAGCTTTCTTAACAGCCTCTTTTAAGGTGTTAGGAGCTCCATCAACTAAATCCTTAGCTTCTTTCAATCCCAGTCCAGTAATAGCGCGAACAGCTTTAATTACTTGAACTTTTTGATCGCCAGCTGCAGTTAAAACTACATCAAAGTCATCCTTCTCCTCGGCAGCCTCACCAGCGTCACCTCCTGAAGCAGCTGGAGCCGCGGCTACAGCAGCAGCTGCAGTAACACCGAATTTCTCCTCTATAGCTGAAATAAGTTCAACCAAGTCCATAACGGACATTTCTTCTATCGCACTTAGAATATCATCTTTAGATATCGCCATTTTTTTCTCCTAGATTTAGGCGTTAGCCTGTTTGTTGTCTCGAACTGCAGAAAGAACCCTAGCTAGTTTGCTTGGTACTTCGTTGAGAAGTGTTGCAAATTTACCTATAGGTGCTTGAAGTACTGCAGCGATAAGAGTTAATGCTTCTTCTCGTGATGGCAGTGATGCAAGAACATCAATTTGTGAACCATCAAGAAGTTGCCCCTCCACAACTAAAGCTTTGATCTCAAGAGCTTCAAAGTTTTTAGCGTAAGTTTTTAACATCTTAGCTGCTGCACCAGGCTCAGCGTATGAGAAAGCAAAAAGTGATGGGCCTGTTAACACTTCATCAGTACAACCAAAGTCAGTGCCTTCAAATGCCAATTTCGCAAGAGAGTTTTTAATAACCTGAATATGAACTCCGGTTTCTGTTCCTTGTTTTCTAATCTCGGTTAACTCAGAAACCTTAAGGCCTCTTGCGTCTGAAATCACAAGCGAAGAAGCAGAAGCTGATACTTCCTTAACTTCTTGAACTATTCTCTCTTTATCTTCTCTAGCTAACGCCACAGCAATTCTCCTATTAATGCCTTTCGGCTAATCGGTGACAAACCGCCCACGCAATTTGAACACCACCTACGTAGGAAATTAAGCTTTCGCACCTACGGTCTTTGACGGCTGCGTTTTACGCAACAATCTAGGGTCAAAAAAGACCCTAAAACCTATACAACCAAGGATGCAGGAGCAACTTTAACTCCTGGTCCCATAGTACTACTCAAAGCAATACTTCGAATATATGCACCTTTAGCAGTAGCTGGCTTCAACTTCTTTACTTCTTCAAGCATAGCTGCTGCATTTTCTTGAATTTGAGAAGATGAAAATGAAACTTTGCCTATGCACCCATGCAATATTCCATTTTTATCTGTTCTAAAACGTACTTGGCCTGATTTAGCGTTTTTAATTGCTTCACCAACTTTCTCAGTAACTGTTCCCGTCTTTGGATTCGGCATCAAGCCTTTTGGTCCAAGAACCTGTCCCAATTGCCCAACTATTTTCATAGCTGCTTGTGAAGCAATTACAACATCAACATTAATTTCTTCTTTTTTAAATTTCTCTGCCAGATCTTCCATGCCAACAAATTCTGCGCCCGCTTCATTAGCATCTTTTGCTTGATCTCCGTCGGCAAAAACAGCGACAGTAACCGTTTTACCTAAGGAATGAGGGAGTGTGATTGCGCCTCTTACATTCTGATCAGATTTTCCTGGGTCAATACCTAGTCTAAGAGCTATATCAACTGACTCATCAAACTTATTGGATTTAACTGATTGGAATATATTCATTGCCTCTTCTAAGGAATAGGTATTTTCCGGATCAACAAGTTCTAATAATTGTTTTTTCTTTTTTGAAAGCTTAGTCATTATTTAACTTCCACTCCCATACTTCTTGCGGTTCCTGCAATAATTTTAACTGCCTGATCCATATCATTTGCATTTAAATCTTTCTGCTTTGCAGTGACGATCTCCTCTAGTTGGGCTCGAGTAATTGAGCCGACTTTTTCTCTATTTGGTTCGCCACTTCCCTTACTAATTCCAGCTGCTTTCTTGATTAAAACTGATGCTGGAGCTGACTTAACTTGAAAAGTAAATGATTTATCTTCGTAAACAGTTATTACCACTGGCAGGGGTAAACCTTTCTCCATATTTTGGGTTTCTGCATTAAATGCATTACAAAAATCCATAATATTTACAGCTGCTTGACCAAGAGCTGGTCCAACTGGTGGGCTTGGATTTGCAGCACCTGCTGGTATCTGAAGTTTTAAAATTGTTGCTACCTTCTTTGCCATTATGTTTTCTCTATTTGTATGAAATCTAATTGAACAGGAGTAGATCTTCCTAGGATTTGAACTGAGACTTTCACACTACTTCGCTCATAATCAACTTCTTCGACAATTCCATTAAAGTCGTTAAAAGGGCCATCACAGACTCTTATAACTTCACCAGGCTCAAATAATGTCTTGGGTCTTGGAGCTTCCTCTCCAACTTCAATTCTATTAATAATGTTATCAACATCAGCTTTAGATATGGGAGATGGCTTGTCTTTTTTTCCGCCCACAAAGGTGCTGACTCTTGGAGTGTGTTTTACTAACTGCCAAGTATCATCATTCATTTCCATCTCAATTAAAATATATCCTGGAAAAAATTTACGTTCTGTTTTTTTCTTAGCACCACTTTTTAACTCAACAACTGACTCAGTTGGAACTAAAATTTCACCAAACTGATCCTTTAAACCAGCAAGCTCTATTCGCTCTTCCAAGGCAGCTTTAACTTTCAGCTCATATCCTGAATATGCCATTATTACGTACCAGTTCACTTTATCACTATCCTAAAATTAATTTTGTTATCCAACTTAAAAGAGACTCGAGTGCCCAGAAAAATAGACAAAGAACAATTATAGAACCAAAAACTACCATGAAAGTTTGAGTAGTCTCCATCCTAGTAGGCCAAACAACTCGTCTCATTTCTGTTCTTGACTCTCTCATTAAAGAAACTGCACTTTTACCGAATATAGTAGTCGCAAGAATAATAGTTGCAACAATAAAAAGAGCAACTACAGCAAGGACTCTATATAAAAAAGCAACTTCGGTGTAATAACTGTTTCCAATTACAGCGGCAGAGAAGATACTAATGGACAGAAGCCATTTGATCTTATCGGCAATGTTTGATGATTTACCCTTTGCCATATTTCTTTGTTAAACCAGCTCCTTGGCAGGCCAGGAGGGACTTGAACCCCCAACCTACGGTTTTGGAGACCGTCGCTCTACCAGTTGAGCTACTGGCCTAAATTTTCTCCTATAAAGAGACAAAAATGCCGAGCTTAAATCTCGGCAAAATTGTAAAATTTTAAATTACTTAATAATCTTTGAAACTACGCCAGCTCCAACGGTTCTTCCACCCTCTCTAATTGCAAACTTTAATCCTTCGTCCATAGCAATTGGGGCAATAAGAGTAACTGTCATCTTGATATTATCTCCAGGCATAACCATCTCTACACCATCAGGCAATACACAAGCACCAGTAACGTCAGTAGTTCTAAAGTAAAATTGCGGTCTATAGTTACTAAAGAAAGGTGTATGTCTTCCACCCTCTTCTTTACTAAGAACGTATATTTCAGCTTCGAATTCTGTATGTGGATTAATAGATCCAGGAGCACTCAACACTTGCCCTCTTTCTACGGCATCTCTTTCAATACCTCTTAAAAGAACTCCACAATTTTCTCCAGCTCTTCCTTCATCAAGGGATTTTCTAAACATCTCGACACCAGTACATGTAGTCGTAGTAGTATCTGAAATACCAACAATTTCTAAAGGGTCGCCAGTTTTGACGATTCCGCTCTCAATTCTTCCAGTAACAACTGTTCCTCTTCCTGAGATTGTAAAGACATCTTCTACAGGCATTAAGAAGGGCTTATCTTCATCTCTTTCTGGGATTGGTACAAATGAGTCAAGAGCTTCAACAAGCTTTGTTACTGCGTCAACACCGATTTCAGATGTATCCCCTTCTAAAGCCTTCAATGCACTACCTGTGATAATAGGAGTGTCGTCACCAGGGAAGTCATATTCATCAAGAAGTTCTCTGATTTCCATTTCCACTAATTCTTGTAATTCAGCATCGTCAACTTGATCAGCTTTATTCAAGAAGACAACGATTTTTGGAACTCCAACTTGACGCGCTAATAGAATGTGTTCTCTTGTCTGAGGCATGGGACCATCTGCAGCACTTACTACAAGGATAGCTCCATCCATTTGAGCTGCACCCGTAATCATATTTTTAACATAATCAGCGTGGCCTGGGCAATCAACGTGAGCATAGTGTCTTTCAGTTGATACATATTCAACGTGAGATGTTGCAATGGTTATTCCACGCTCTCTTTCTTCAGGAGCATTATCAATTCCATCAAATGCAACAGCTTCACCACCATAAACTTCAGCACATACCTTTGTAAGTGCAGCTGTAAGCGTAGTTTTTCCATGATCAACGTGACCAATGGTTCCCACATTTACGTGGGGAAGCGTTCTTTCGTATTTTTCTCTAGCCATTTCTTGCCTCTCTTTTTGAAATTAACTCTAAATTTACCTATAAAATGGAGCTCATAACCGGACTTGAACCGGTGACCTCTTACTTACCAAGCAAGTGCTCTACCGCTGAGCTATATGAGCCCGAATTACAGTATCCAAATTTAAGGTGGCGTATTATCCCCCTAAAAATCGATAAACTCAACCTTTTTAACAGTAAATATTCTATTAAAAATGGTGGAGGAGGCTGGATTCGAACCAACGTACTCGTAGAGAACAGATTTACAGTCTGCCGCCTTTAACCACTCGGCCACTCCTCCATTTCAAGGATGCTATTTTTGTTCTAGAATGAGCTGAAGTCAACCAGATTATTCATTACTTGCACAAATTAACACAAAAAGAAGTTTTTAAAGGCTTAAATCTAGAGAAAATAGACTTTTATCTACTAAATTCAGTTGATTCAACCAACACTTTTGCAAAAGAAACCTCATTAAAAAAAGATTATTTAGTTGTTATTTCAGAAGAACAAACTGCTGGAAGAGGAAGGCAGGGAAAACGCTGGTATAGTCCAGATGCAGGGAATATATACATGAGTATAAGGTTAAGAAATAACAACTCTGCTCCGCTCAGTCTAATAGTGGGACTTTTAATTTCAGAGGCAATGGATTCTGTATCAGGACAAAAAATAAATGCGGGTCTCAAATGGCCAAATGACTTGTTAATAGATAACAAAAAGATATGCGGCATACTAATTGAGTCTGAGATCAATGGTGATAACAATGATTTTATTATTGGCATTGGAATAAATTATTCTTTGCCTCAAAAAGAATCATGGTGGGGAGATATAGGTGATTTAGCAGATATATTACCGCGCGAGAAATTAATAAATAGTATTTTAAAAAAAATTACTTCTTATGCAGAAAATGGTTATCAAAATTGGAAATCCGCTTGGGAGAAAAGATGTATTCACATGGGAAAAGAAATAAAAGCTATTTCAAATAATCAAAACGATGATGAACTGGGTAAATTTTATGGAATAAATGAAGAGGGAAAGATGCTGCTAAAAACAAAAAATGAGCTTAAAATAATCAGTTCAGGTGAATGCTCTATCAAGGGAATATATTAAAAAATGCGGCACACAATTTTTGAAGCAGAAATTAACCATGATCAAACAGATTCGATTGAATCTATTATCTTTGGCGCCGGATGCTTTTGGGGAGTTGAAAGAAAATTTTGGTCATTACCGGGTGTTGTAATGACATCAGTTGGTTATGCGGGTGGAGATCATCCCAATCCAACATATCAGCTAGTTTGCTCTGGTGTAACTGGGCATGCTGAGGTTGTAAAAGTTGATTATGATCCTTCGCAAATTTCTTTAATGGATCTGCTCAAAGTTTTTTGGGAGTGTCATGATCCTACACAAGGCATGAGACAGGGAAATGATGTAGGCACTCAATATCGCTCAGTGTGCTACTGTGATAATGATGACTCTATTAAAATTATTAAAGAAAGCTTAGAACAATATCAAATTGCGCTTGATAATATGGGCATTGGTCTGATCACAACAGAAATAAAAACTAATCAGCCGTATTTTTTTGCTGAAGAGTACCATCAACAATATTTGGACAAAAATCCAAATGGTTATTGCGGCATAGGTGGAACAGGCTGCGAATTCAAAATATAAAAAAGGCCTCTGTAGAAGCCTTTTTTGAATTGATGAAGTTAATCAGGATTGTATTGCTTCAGACTAACTTCCATATATGATCTTTTAAACTTAGAGTACTTATTTGCTTCAGGAGCAAATTTTGCAAACTCTTTGGAACCATACATACCACTTAAAAATTTTAAGGCATCTTGTGATGAGTTAAATGAGGCCCAAATTTCGTGACTGATTCCATTTCCATTATTGCCAAGATAATGAGACTGAAGACCGTATGCATTTGATGACCAATCATAACCTTCAATGCTTTTGGCAAATTTTGTCCATAAAGGCAAGAACATTTCAGGATTGGTGACCTCATGACTCCACCTCAAAGTCACTCTGTTAGTAGTTGAATCTCCTGCCAAAGTAACACCTACAGTATGAACAGTAAGAGTATCGGAAATTATCTCAACTCCAATATCATTCATAGCTTTTCTGAACTCTCTACCTGCTTGAGAGGTAGTGAAAATAAGTCCTGATTTTGCGTATTGATCTTCGTCAAGAAAATACCAACTGACTCCATGAGTAGAATCATCCCAACCATTTTGTTGAACTGCAAAAAAATCTACTTCAAATTTTTCTGCAGCAACTTCGGGCGATGACATGTACTTATCAAAAGCAGCAAAACATTGCTCTGGCTCAGGGCAATTAAATAGAAAGTTTGTTTGATACATTGAGTAGTTAGCTGGCAAATGATCATTGGCCGACACTCCAAAGCTAAAAAACAAAGCTAGCAATAAAAATATTTTTTTCATAAGTTTTCTCTCTGTAAATTAATAATGACTAAATTATATACATATTTTTAGAGAAATTTCTGCGACATTTTACAACTTCCCACTTTCAATTTATTAATGTAAAATTTCGATCTTTGCCGGTATAGCTCAGTTGGTAGAGCAGTTGATTTGTAATCATCAGGTCCCGAGTTCAACTCTTGGTGCCGGCACCATTTACCTTCAATAACTAACTTAATGAGCTTTCAGACTAAACAACTTGATAAGCCATGCATCTAAAAACTAATAGAAGTAGATGTTAATGTTTTAGGTGAGATTGATTTGGGCGTTAGAGTTAATTAAGGGTAAAGGTTAAAATTAGTAATGGACGACATTAATACTAAAAAGTTAATAAAAGCATTTATTGCTGATATGGACCCCATTACTAAAAAGTTAATAAAAGTATTTATTGCTATAGTATTGCTAATGCTTTTTTGGGAGTTCGGTTTAGACTTCTTACTTCAGAAAAACTATCAATAGAAGGATGACCAAACCGAGATATATTGATGCATAAATATATCTTGCAAACCTGAAATCTTTTTCAAGCTCTTTGTCTTTATTCATTTATTTGACCTCGCAATTTTGATCCAGGCCAAGAACGTGAGCAACTCTTCCCATGCCCATCCAGCCAGCTATACAGTATGTTAAGTCAGTAATCTCTGCATCAGAAAAAACATCTTTTACTTCAGCCCAGAACTTTTCATCTTTAGACAATTTTTTTGGATCTTCACCCATAGCCTTAGCAAATTTAACTGCTAATAACTCCTGTTCAGACAAATCGGCATAATTTTCATTAAGTACATTCGAGTAAAAATCGTCGTTAGGAGCTTCGCCATTCTTAATAACTCCCTCTGTAATACCCATTTGATGTACATCTCTTTTTGATTGCCAGTTCATGCAAATCATACATCCATTAATCATTGCGGTTGCAATTCTAGCGGCCTCAAAAACTTTCAATGGTAACTTGCTATGTTGATATATTGAATATGCAAATGCATTTCCGGCTTCAGATATTTCCTTGGCATAAATTTCACCTGGCCCTGTCATTGCCCTATTACTATCTTGATTAATATTGATTCTCATTTTTCTCCATTACTAAAAAGTTATTTATAACAATAAAAAGAATAGCATTCAAAAAATATCTCATTGGCACATAAATTGCATATATTCATATGTACGCTAAGTATTCATTCTTTCCCCCAAATATAGAAGTTGAATACAAATTCATATTAATGCTTAGCGTACTTTTTTTTCTTATAAGAATAATCAAGGACCTTCTAAAAGGCCCTTCGTTGTTTTTTAAAAATTAAACTCTGCTGAAAGATTTATTAATCTCCCTCTTGGCTCATGTGTTCTGGTATCAAAACTAAAGTCTGGAGCGTCGTACAGCAAAGGTGCTTGCTTATCAAATGCATTAATAATTGCTAATCCTATCTGTATTTCTCCATGAGATGATTGAAATACTTTAGTAATAGAGAAATCGTGAACAAGAAAAGACTTTATTTCATTTGAGTAACCAAGCTCAACTGCAGATGTTGGTATTTCTCGTTCATTTGAAAATCCTTGTATGTATCTTGAATTGATACCAAAAAATATATTATTAAGCTCAAAATTCAAAAATGTATTTAATCTTATTTTTGGTAAAGAGTGTGTATTTGCATCGTAGTTGAACTTACCAACTCTGTTAATCATAGTTGAGCCAATCTCAGAGTTTTCTTCATTGATAAATTCAGGAGTTAAGAATTTTGAAAGTTGAGTTGCTTTGATTGAGTAATCTAAATTTCCAAATTTGGTTGCTCTAAAAAAATTTAATTCAACGTCTATTCCGCTTACATTAGTTTTCTCTTCATTGAAATACGAGGTGCTAACAGCTATTAGTTCACCAAATTGATTTCTCGTGATGCTTGGAGCGAAAGGATTATTACTCAATAATACTTGAGGGCTTTGAACTTGAATACGATCTTTATAGTCTATAGCCCAATAATCTAATGTTAGATCAACACTACTTGAAAAATTCCATACAAAACCAAAACTTTGATTCTCTGAGGAAGCTGGTTTTAAACCTGGATTGCCTAAGAGTGCTAATCTTACAAATGGTGAATCATTAATATCTCTTACACTCCCCAGCCTAATATCCGAGGAAAACATCTGTGCCATTGAGGGTGCAGTGAAAGAAGTGCCTAATGAGCCTCTGAGAAAAAAATTATTTGTAGCTAAATATTTAAATGAAAACTTAGGATCAAACGAAGAATTCTTTTCTAATTTTTCGTATCTTCCTGACAAAATAATGTCTAGGTCTTCATTAAAATTATTTTTAACTTCAAAAAAAACAGCTTGTTTTTTTCTTTTTGTGTTAACGTTTTTTCCTCCACCTAAAAATAATAAATCAGCACTTTTTGTTAACTTTCCATCTTTATCAAATGCAGCCCTGCTTTCCTCAGAATAATTTATATCAAGATCTTCTGCATTAAATTGAAATCCCAAAGCAAAATCAAAGTTATTGCGATTGCCAGTCAACACTCCATCTAATGATATTAGAGAGCCTTTTCTGATTGACGATTCAGATCCTTTAATGTAATTAATCAAGCTCTCTGAATTTTCTAGAGGAAGGAATATGTTCCATTGCTCATTTTTATTAATACCCCCTTGGCCTTTTATTGCATCCTCAAATCTTGACTGAATTATGTCCGGGCGCGTATGTTTGTTCTCATGCTCGCTGGCTGTTATAGAAAGTTCAAAGTCTAATTCTTCTGAAATATTATAGAAAAAACTATTACTGAGATGATATTGAGAAATTACTTTCGGCGAATTAGGTGACGGAAATGCAGAGCCCAAAGGCCTTCCATACCAAATAACTGGAACATTGAATGGGCTTCCACCCTGTCCAGGGAGTATTTCTTTTGATAAATATGATAATGCTGGATAGGATGGTGACTGAGGATTATCATTTATATCTATTGAAGCAATCAACAGAGTCAAAGAGTAGTCAAATTTTTTACCAGGCCTCCCATAATGCAAATATCCTTTTACGTGATCTTCATCGTTTACAATATTAAATCTTTCTCCATATAAAAATTTACATCTTGGCCCTGCGAGGATGCCACCATTTTTTATACAACTAGGATCTGGTATTGTTTGATTTTTAGAATAATTCCCAGTATATGCTCCAGATTTTATAGAATCTGCTTCGGTTACTTTGAAACTGTTTCCAAGCCCACTTAAGGCTAACTCAGCAAATTTAGGAATCTTGGCGGCGCTCAGTGGAGATCGATTTAGATTACTTAAAGCCAAAACAAAATTTCCTTCAAATACAGTCCCACCAAATAATGCTGAAATTGAGTTGTCTCTTTGAGGATAATTTGATGTTTTTTGGCTACCAACTGAAATCCTTAGTCCATCAAATTCTTTAAGGGTTTGAAAATTTATTACGCCTGCAACAGCGTCAGATCCATATAAAGATGTTGCACCCTCTTTTAATATCTCAATTCGATCTAAAGCTATCTCTGGCACAATATTTACATCAATGTAACCCTCGCCCTCATCAGAAGGTGTCCCAGCATATGTTTGACGTTTTTTATTTATTAAAACCAGTGTTGATGCATGATCAAGACCGCGAAGTGTAATTGTGGCCATGCCCTGATCGACACCGTCCAATGCATTTGTTTGAAAATGTGAGCCTGCAGTTACGCTGAGATATTGACTGGCTTCAATAATAGTGGATACTCGAAGTTTCTTATAATCCTCTGCTGAAATAACATCTACTGGTGAAGCGCTTGATTCACTTGAATCAATATATGAAGCTACCGAAATAACTTCTTCAGTATCCTCAGCATAAGCTGAGTTGCATATAAAAATAGTAGCTAAAATGTAATATAAATTTTTAAGAGTCATGATCCTTAAAGAGAAGGAAGATTTTAGACGAAATTATACTTAGTTTGGAAATAAAAAAAACTGGTGCTAGTTATAACTAGCACCAGTTTTTTCAAAATTATTTTATTAAGAAAGCTAAAACTTTAAGTTAACTCTTAATCCATAATTTCTTCCAGGTAAGGGTACCTCTTTTTTAACATATGAAGAATGATTTCTTGCAACTTCATCAGTTAAATTATTACCAAATATTGATAGAGTTAATTGACTTTGATTGCCTAAATCAAAACTCTTGGTGAACTTAGCATTCAACATATCATATGCAGCAGTTGCAGTTTCACCAATTCCAATATCGTTTTGCTCTTCAACATCTTTAAACATTAAACCAAAAGTCATATCCTCTTGTGAATATTTTAATTTGTAGATGTTTCTTGCAGGATTGAGTCTTGGAATATTACCACCACTGGAAAATTCTCCATTCACCTCATCTCTACCAAAAGATAAAAGAAGTTCGCCAGAAGCTAAATTAAAAGTGTTACCAAATTCAATTTCGTATCCATCTAGCTCAGCATCTTGTTGCAGATAATTGGCTAAGATCAAGCCACCATGATCGTCATGACCTTCTTCATGCTCTTCATCATGCTCTTCGTGCTCTTCTTCAGTTTCATCTTGAAGATAAATATAATTATCCACATCATTGATGAAGACTGATGCAAAAGCATAAAAACTACCATTATCAATAGATACAGAAAGATCAACATTATTTGATGTTTCAGGACTTAAATTAACATTTCCAACCTCAAATCTTCCTGTTGCTAAATGCGCGCCATTCATGAAAAGCTCAATCGAAGATGGGGCTCTTTCAACAGATGCAAATCCAAGTTTTACATCTACGAAATCGTTAAGCTGCCTTCCGATATTGAAAGCTAAACTTGAATCACTAAAAGATCTATCGTAATAATTTATTTCCATTTCTTCGTGATCATCATGGTGCTCTTCATCGTCATGGTGTTCTTCTTCGTCATGGTGTTCTTCTTCGTCATGATGTTCTTCTTCATGTGCAGTAGACACTGAACCCTTGTTATCAATACTGTCGTATCTGGCAGCAAAATCAATATCAAACCCATTTACACTTCGGCCAAAATAATAGCCAACTGTAGTCTCGTCTCTTGATGCAGGATTCATGAATGCCTCGGCTCCAATTATCGATGTGTCTTCGTTAGCCAAGTTGATTGAAATTTTCTGAGTGAATAAATCATTGGATAGATCAAAAATAAATCCAGCTTCAGCAGAATCATTAGTGAAAGTGGTCGGTCCCTCAGAATGACCCTCGTGCTCATCATGACCCTCTTCTTCATGTTCATCTTCATCATGATGCTCTTCTTCTTCATGATGTTCGCCTTCTGCATGTTGTTCAGTGAATATATATTCTGAATCTCTATAAAAGAAATCTACTGAATTAGCAAAACTTATCCCATCTAAGTTGTAAGAACCCTTGATGTCAAATTTATCGGACTCACTATTTGCAAATATTCTTTCACCCTCATGCTCATCATGACCCTCTTCTTCATGATCATCTTCATCATGATGCTCTTCATCATGCCCGTGGCCCTCATGACCTTCACCGTGGAATGGAATACCATAAGTAGTCTCTGTATTTGAAATTGAAAATCCAATGAATCCATTCTCACTTACAGTTGATGCGCCAAATTTCATTGCTTCAGTTGAGAAATCAGAGTTAGCTAGAAAGCCAACATTCTCTTCATGCTCTTCATGCTCTTCATCGTGATCATCATCATGATGCTCTTCCTCCTCGTGCATGATTGCGCCATTTGAAACATCATAGTTGCCTAAATCAGTATTTTTGTAAGCAAAACTTACATTTAAATTATTTAGATTGTCTTGATAGAAAAATGTTTGGGATTCACCTTCATTGACTGACTGAGTTTCAGCTCCAATTTTGATAAGTTGCTCTACATTTTTCATAGCAATGGATCTATCAACTACATTTATGATTCCGCCAACTGTTCCATTTGTATAGAGCAATGATGAAGGTCCTCGCACAACCTCAATTTGTTGAGCATTTCCTAGATCGATATCAACGAGATGATCAGCTCCAAGCCCTGACACATCTCTGTTCACGATTCCATTGTCAAGGATTTTAACCCTAGACCCAGACATACCTCTGATGATAGGTTGTCCTACCGCTGAACCATAATCTGCTGAGGACACACCCAATAAATCATCAACTGCTTCTCCCAAACTTTGTGATGCTTCAGTAGAAATACTATCCTCATCAACAATGTGAATTACATCAGCAGTATTGCTAATATTTGAGTTAATAATGGCTGATGTCACGACCACTTCTTCCATATTGTTAGCATTCAACGAATGAAAGAAAAATATACCAAGCGCTAGAAGTGCATATTTATTAATTTTCATAAAAACCTCCTAAGTTAAAAATTAAAATTTAAAATTTAAAAAATTAAATAATAATTTTTGGAGGCGCTTGAGCAGAGAAAGGTTTATTTAATTGAAGATATAAGTTTCTTGAGCTTTCTGGTGTTTTAGGTTTTGTGAAATATACTTCAGACTTAACCTCAAAAAGCTCAATATCAGGTGAAATTTCGTTTTGACAGGATTGGCATTCAAATTCTGCATGATCCTCTAGCGGACTCTCATCAATGTGTGCAAATGAATGCAGTGATATACTTGCAAGAAAAAATAACCCAATAAATGAGATTGATTTACTATTCCGACCAAGGTTCATAGCGGGATAATATATCATCCCATTTTATTTACAATAGCAACTGACAATTTTAATGTATAAAGAAGCAATCCTAGATGCAGTCTCAATGCATGAACTGCCATCAAAATGGCATTCAGACGTCTTAGAAGAAGCTAAGAATGCAACTAAGAAAAAGAAAGCGTCAAAATACAGGCAAGATTTAAGAAAATTACCCTTCATAACTATTGATGGTGAAGACGCCAAAGATTTTGATGATGCTATTTATTGCACAAAAAATAGTGAGAGCTTCAAACTTTTTGTAGCTATTGCAGATGTATCGTTTTACGTCGAAACAGGATCCAAAACAGATAAAGAAGCTCAAAAAAGAGGTACATCTATATATTTCCCAGCAAAAGTTATACCCATGTTACCGGAGGATTTGTCCAATGGTATTTGCTCTTTAAAGCCTAATGAAGATAGATGTGCAATGATTTGCGAGATGTCTCTAAGCCTCGATGGCAAAAGAGGTAAATATAAGTTTTACAGTGGTTTGATTAAATCTAAGGCTCGATTGACTTACAAACAGGTGGAAGAATATCTTCAAGGCTCTGCAAAAATAGAGCTGCCTCAAGCTCGCGATTCAATCAAGGATTTAAATGAGCTTACAAATCTGAGGTTAATCCATCGAAACAAAAGAAAAGCATTGGAAATAAATCCTAAAGAAATCAACCTAAAATTAAATAAAAATAAAGAAGTAAAAAATATCCAAGTGAAAAAGTCACTCTTTGCCCATAAGCTTGTTGAAGAATCTATGCTTTTAGCTAATGAATCTGCTGCAGAATTTATGCAGGATCGATTAAATCTTGGAGTGTACAGAATTCATGAGGATCCAGATCCTAGCAAACTCGAGTTGTTAAAAAAGCATTTCCATGTCCCTGCTCAAATTAGTAAAAAATTATCTCCCCTGGAAGTAATAAACTCATGCCTTAAACAGGCTAATAAAAAAAATGATGACGTTGGAAAAACCTTAGTTCTTCAAACTTTAGCTAGGGCAGAATATTCGACCAATAATTTAGGTCATTTTGGATTACAACTGCAAAGATATGCTCATTTTACATCTCCAATTAGAAGATATCCTGATTTACTTGTTCATAGATTAATTAACTCCTTGCTTGCTCAAAAGAAACCTAATAGAACAAAAAATGAACTTCAAGATGAGTGTGAGAATGCATCAATGCTTGAAAGACGTGCTGAAAAAGCATCAAGGCAAGTAGAGCAAGTTTTAGTGTGTGAATATTTAAAGAAAAAAATAGGCTCAACAATGAATGGAGTGATCACAGGAGTAACAGATTTTGGACTTTTTATTAATTTGGAGCCCTACTTTATATCTGGTCTTTTGCACGTATCTGACTTGCCTGATGATCATTATTATTTATTAAATAATCAAAGTGCACTTAAGGGCAGAAAAAGAGGTGGTGTATATAAGCTTGGCCAGAAAATAAAAGTTAAAATTGCAGCAATTTTTCCACTAGAAAGAAAAATAAATTTAGTCATATCAAATGGAAAATAAAAATTCCACAAATCTTCGTGTTGGCTTTCATAGCATTGAGATCTTGTTAAAGCTTTCACCTGAAAATATAAAAAAAATATTTATCCCAGCAAACAGAAACGACGAACGAGTTCTTAGCTTAATTGCTATGGCTGAGAAACTCTCTATTTCAGTTGAAAGAAAAAAAAGTTTAGTCCAACATCCTGAGGCTTTTTTAAAAAACGAAGTAATTCTTGGGCTCAGTGATTTAAAAAAATATGAAGAAAGTATTCAAAATAAAAATCCTACGTTCTTAGTAATAGATAATGTTATAGATCCAAGAAACCTCGGTGCCTGCATTAGATCTGCAGCTGCCAGTAATATTGCTGGAGTTATTATTAACAAACATCATTGTTCGCCTATTACACCAGTCGTAAGACAAATTTCTGCTGGGGGGACAGAGGCAGTTCAGATTTTTACTATTACTAACTTAGTTAATACTCTGAAGTACTTTCAAAAATTGGGTTATTTAATCCTTGGCACAAGTGAGCATGCAAACATAATGCATACGGAATTCGACCTAAACAAACCAATTCTTGCTGTAGTTGGCTCTGAAGAAGATGGGATTAGAAAGAAAACACAAGAAAGCTGCACTGAAATGTGCACATTATCAAAAAATGAAAATATAAATAGTTTAAATGTATCTGTTGCAACGGGTATCATGCTTTTTGAAATTGCAAGGCAAAAATTTAACTAAATTTAATTTATAATTGTTAAGATTTTTAAAGATATAAAATATGCTTAATCAAAGAACTATTAATAACTCAATAAAAGCTGTTGGCGTAGGTCTTCATAGTGGCAATGAAATGACCATGGAGCTTTTGCCTGCTCCTGTAAATTCTGGAATAACATTTATTCGAAATGACCTTGACCCAGAAATAGAAATACCAGCTTTGTACGACTATGTTGGAGATACCACATTATCCACAAATCTATTTAAAGATGGCTACAAAATTGGAACCATTGAGCATCTGCTTTCCGCTATTGCCGGTCTCGGAATAGATAATTGCATCATAAAAGTTGACGGTCCAGAAGTGCCAATAATGGATGGAAGTGCAAGCCCATATGTCTTCTTAATTCAGTCTGCTGGGCTAGTGGAACAGGATGAGTTAAAAAAATTCATCAAAGTAAAGAAAGAAGTTCGTGTAGAGAGAGATGATACTTATGCTGCAATAAAACCATTTGATGGTTTTAAGGTTTCTTTCGAAATTGATTTTGATGACCCTACAATTCAAAAACATGCTCAAAAATCATCAATTGATTTTTCTTCAACTTCATTTGTAAAAGAAGTTTGTAGAGCCAGAACATTTGGCTCAGTAAAAGATAAGGATACCTTGCAATCTAAAGGTTTGGCTTTAGGAGCTAGTGAGGCCAATGCTATAGTAGTTGGCGAGGATGGACTTTTAAATGAAGATGGTTTGAGATTTGATGATGAATTTGTAAAGCATAAAATGCTCGATGCTATTGGTGATTTGTATTTACTTGGCCATAATCTAATCGGTCAGTTTTCTGGATATAAATCAGGTCATTCACTCAATAATGAATTATTAAGAAAAATACTTTCATCTGAAGATGCTTGGGAAGTTGTTACTTTTGAAGATACTTCGACTGCCCCGATATCATATGTCAGAGCTCCATTTGGAGATGCTATTGAGCTCTAATTAAAATATTCAAAATTATTTAGAATTAAATTGATGTCATTTTTAACTAAAATATTTGGAAGCAGTAATCAACGCTCTCTCAAGCGTATGCAAGTTATTGTTGATCAAATTAATAATCTTGAATCAGAGTATCAACAATTAAGCGATGAGGAGTTATGTTCCCTCAGAGATAAATTTAGAGCATTAAAAAAAGATTCCGAATTTGATTTATTGGCGCACACTTTTGCGGCAACTAGAGAAGTAAGCGTTAGAACAACAGGGTTGAGGCATTTTGATTGTCAAATGCTCGGAGGTATAGCTCTATCTGAAGGCAACATAGCCGAAATGAAAACTGGAGAAGGAAAAACTTTGGTTGCAACTTTACCCGCATATTTTAATGCAGTTAAAGATAACAAAGTGATCTTGGTTACCGTGAATGACTACCTTGCGCAAAGAGATGCTGATTGGATGAGACCTATCTACGAAGGTTTAGGACTAAAAGTTGGAGTTATTCATTCAAACCAACCTTTTGAAGAAAAGAAATCAGCATATGAATGTGACGTGATTTATGCCACTAATGGAGAGTTGGGCTTTGATTATCTAAGAGACAACATGGCTCTTCGAGCTGAAGATAAAGTTCAATGCTCACTAGATTTTGCTATTGTGGATGAAGTTGATTCAATACTAATTGATGAAGCTCGAACACCATTGATCATTTCTGGTCCGTCTAATGAAAGTGCAGATTATTATGTTCAAATAAAAAAAATTATTCCTAGTCTAAAAAAACAATTAAGGGAAGGAACTGAAGATGAGCCGCTAACTATAGATGAAAAAGGTCACTATATTATTGACGAAAAAAATAGATCGATAGAATTAACCGATGATGGTTATGTGGTTATTGAAAATCATCTTGAGGAGCTTGGCTTGTTGCAATCTGATGATAGCCTTTATTCTGTTAGCAATATAAAAATTATGCGTTATGTAAATGCTACTTTGAAAGCTGCATTTCTTTTTAACAAGAATGTCCATTATCTAGTTCGCGGACAAGAGGTGCTTTTGATAGATGAGCATACTGGCAGAACAATGCCTGGCCGAAGGATGAGTGAAGGAATTCATCAGGCTCTTGAATGCAAAGAGAATGTTGCAATTCAGAAAGAATCTCAAACTCTGGCTTCAACAACATATCAAAACTTTTTTAGACTTTTCAATAAGCTTTCTGGTATGACGGGTACTGCAGATACTGAAGCTGCAGAATTTGCTGAAATATATGGTTTAAAGGTTGCAATCATTCCAACAAATAAACCAATGGCTCGAGATGATAATGATGATTTAGTCTTTCTTACTCAAGAATCAAAATTTAAAGCTTTAATTGATGAAATAGAACTTTTAAGAAAAAAAGATGCGCCTATTTTGGTGGGTACTGCTTCGGTTGAGTCTTCTGAAATAGTATCTGCATTATTGAGTAAAAAAAATATCTCTCATCAAGTTCTCAATGCTAAACAGCATGAAAAAGAAGCTGAAGTTATTGCAAATGCTGGTCGCCCCGGAGTTGTAACAATTGCAACCAATATGGCTGGTCGAGGAACAGATATAGTTCTTGGGGGAAAAGAAAATATAGGGGATGGTGAATGGGAAAAAAGACATCAATTAGTCCTAGATGCGGGAGGTCTTCATATTCTTGGAACCGAGAGGCATGAATCACGCAGAATTGATAATCAGCTCAGAGGTCGGTCAGGCCGTCAAGGAGATCCAGGTTACTCAAAATTTTTCTTATCTTTAGAAGATGATTTATTAAGATTGTTTATATCTGATAGTCGCCGAGGATTGTTTGAAAAAATCGGCATGGGTGATGATCACATTGAACATAAAATGTTATCAAGGGGTATTGAAAACGCACAACGAAGAATAGAAAGTAGAAATTTTGATATTCGAAAGAACCTTTTAGAATATGATGATGTTGCAAATGATCAAAGACAAGCAATATATTCTTTGAGAAATCAACTTTTAAACGAAGACAATATCTCTGAGGCAATCAATGATCTTATTTTTACTGAGATGCACTCTATCTCAAATGATTTTGTCCCACTGGAATCCGTCGAGAGTCAATGGAGACTAGATGAGTTAGATGAATATTTGCTTGATCACTACTTGTTTAAAAAAAGCATTGCAATAAAAGTTCGAAATGACAAAAAATTAACTCCTGAAACAATTGCAAATCTAGTAGCTGAAAAAGCATCAAAACGTTATCAAGAAAAATATGCAACCATCAAAGAAAACCTTGCGCAGTTAGAAAAACAAGTCATGCTCCAAATTTTAGATGTTCATTGGAAAGATCATTTAGCTGAGATGGATCACCTAAGACAAAGTGTTGGACTAAGGGCGTATGCTCAAAAAAATCCTAAAAATGAATATAAGCGTGAGGCATTTGAAATGTTTGAGGTCATGTTAAATACAATTAATAGTGAATCCATAAAAGTATTATTTAGATTGGAGCTAGCAACTGAAGAAGAAATACAGGAACTCGAAGAGAGATCCCGTGAAGCACAGAAAAATAGAGAAATGATGTTGCAACAAGAAAAACTGGAACCAGTAATAGGAAATGATAATAACCCTAATTCAGGAAAACAAGAAACTGTGGAGACAGTAAAAAAAGATATTCCTAAATTTGGAAGAAATGAAGTTGTAAAAATTACCGATGGAGAAAATACCAAAGAATTAAAATATAAAAAAGCGCAACCTCTTATTGAGAATGAGGGATGGAGGATAATATAAAACTTAGTACTTTAAGTTAATCCTCATAAAAATCTTCTGATTCAATAGGCCTACTTATCAGTTTCTCTTCGTTAGCCCAAGTACCAAGATCAATTAATTTACATTTCTCTGAACAAAAAGGTCGGAAAATATTAGTATTGCTTAGGTCGGCTTCATTACCACATCTTGGACAATCTTTTTTCATTTTTTAGTCAGCCCTAGATAAAAATGGTGCATTGCTAATGATCTTATTTGCAAGTTTTTAAGGGAATCATTGTTAGATATCACGTCATTAGCAATACTTAGCCTTTCCTCTCTGGAGCATTGGGAGTTAATAATATTTTGTATGACATCGCTTGAGTTATTATCTCTTAGGATTGCTCTTTCTAGTTGAAGTTTTGATTCACAATCAATAACGAGAACTCTGTCATATGAGCTCGTACTTTTTGTTTCAAAAATCAATGGTACCTCGATGATTGAGTATGGAGATTGAGATGCTAGTATCTTTTCTGACATCTTTTCTCGTACTAAGGGATGAGTGATAGACTCTAAAGCTATTCTTTTCTCATTACTACCAAAAACCTCCTTTCTTAATTTGGCTCTATCTATTGAACCATCAGCAGCTAGAATTTCTGATCCAAAATACTCAAGAACTTTTAGAAAACCTGGGGTATCTTTTGCAACTACCTCTCTAGCAAGATTATCTGCATCAATAACATTAATGCCTTCATTTTTAAAAACACATGCAGCTGCTGTTTTACCAGATCCAATTCCACCTGTAAGGCCAACAATCATTTTTTTGGTTTGGTATTAATAAATTTTGGGACATTATGCTCCCAAGAGCTCTCTTCTACTCTTGATGAAATTAACCATTTATTATTGATTTTTTGATAGGTATCCCTGTACCACATCCCTAAAAAAAATACCTCTTCATTTTCAGTTTGCATTGGATTAAAGCACATAACTTTTCCAGAGGCTGAATTTCCATTTATTGTAAGAGAAATATTTGAAATTAAATGTTGATAATTTGGAAAATGATTTAATGCTTTTTCTAGGTACTCAATTATTTCTTTTAAGTTGCCCGCAATACCACCAACGGCTGTGTAATCAATATGAGCGTCTTTTGTAAACAAATTATTGAAATCTTGAAAATTTTTATTATCTACCGCAGTTGCATAATCAGTGACAAGTTTTTCAAGCTCCATGCGATCTGAAATTTCAGTAATATCCATTTGTTTATTTTATACAAAAAAAAGGCCCTCAGATAAATCTGAGAGCCTTTTGAAGAAAAAAGCCTGACGATTACCTACTCTCACACAAGGAGACCTTGCACTACCATTGGCGTGAGTTCGTTTCACTTCTGAGTTCGAGATGGGATCAGGTGGTACCAAACTGCTATTGTCATCAGGCAAACTGGTATGTAATTCTTTTATCACTACAAATATGTTATTCCTGAACAACGAAACCTTTTTTAAGGTTACATGATCAAGCCTCACGAGTTATTAGTACAAGTTAGCTCAACGCCTCACAACGCTTACACACCTTGCCTATCAACGTCATAGTCTATGACGACTCTTTAGTAGACCGAAGTCTATGGGAGATCTAATCTTGGGAGAGGCTTCCCGCTTAGATGCTTTCAGCGGTTATCCCTTCCGAACATAGCTACCCGGCAATGCCACTGGCGTGACAACCGGAACACCAGAGGTTCGTCCAATCCGGTCCTCTCGTACTAGGATCAGCTTCCCTCAAATCTCCAACGCCCACAGCAGATAGGGACCGAACTGTCTCACGACGTTCTAAACCCAGCTCGCGTACCACTTTAAATGGCGAACAGCCATACCCTTGGGACCTGCTCCAGCCCCAGGATGTGATGAGCCGACATCGAGGTGCCAAACACCCCCGTCGATGTGAACTCTTGGGGGGTATCAGCCTGTTATCCCCGGCGTACCTTTTATCCGTTGAGCGATGGCCCTTCCATTCAGAACCACCGGATCACTAAGACCTAGTTTCCTACCTGCTCGACCCGTCGGTCTCGCAGTCAAGCATCCTTATGCCTTTATACAATCTGCATGATGTCCGACCATGCTTAGGATACCTTCGTACTCCTCCGTTACTCTTTGGGAGGAGACCGCCCCAGTCAAACTACCCAGCACACACTGTCCTCGATCCGGATTACGGACCTAAGTTAGAGCCTCAACTTTACAAGGGTGGTATTTCAAGGACGACTCCACCAAGACTAGCGTCTCGGCTTCAAAGTCTCCCACCTATCCTACACAAATAAAGTCAAAGTCCAGTGTGAACCTGTAGTAAAGGTGCACGGGGTCTTTCCGTCTAGCTGCGGGTACACTGCATCTTAACAGCGATTTCAATTTCACTGAGTCTATGGTGGAGACAGTGTGGCCATCATTACGCCATTCGTGCAGGTCGGAACTTACCCGACAAGGAATTTCGCTACCTTAGGACCGTTATAGTTACGGCCGCCGTTTACCGGGGCTTCGATCAGGAGCTTCGCCTAAGCTAACCCCATCAATTAACCTTCCGGCACCGGGCAGGCGTCACACCCTATACGTCATCTTACGATTTTGCAGAGTGCTATGTTTTTAATAAACAGTTGCAGCCACCTAGTTTCTTCGACCACCATCAGCTTAAAGAGCAAGTCTTATCACCAATGGCGGCGTACCTTCTCCCGAAGTTACGGTACCATTTTGCCTAGTTCCTTCACCATAGTTCTCTCAAACACCTTAGTCTTCTCGACTTATCCACCTGTGTCGGTTTAGGGTACGGTTCCTTATAATCTGAAGCTTAGAGGTTTTTCCTGGAAGCATGGTATAAACTACTTCCCACTCAAAGAGTGGTCGTCATCAGTTCTCAACCTTAAAAGATCCCGGATTTACCTAAGATCTAAGTCTACAACCTTAAACACGGACAACCATCGCCGTGCTAGCCTAACCTTCTCCGTCACCCCATCGCAATTATAAGAAGTACAGGAATATTAACCTGTTTTCCATCGACTACGGCTTTCGCCCTCGCCTTAGGAGCCGACTCACCCTGCCACGATTAGCGTTGGACAGGAAACCTTGGATTTTCGGCGAAGAGGTTTTTCACCTCTTTGATCGTTACTCATGTCAACATTCGCACTTCTGATACGTCCAGCATGCCTCACAGCACGCCTTCAGCCGCTTACAGAACGCTCTTCTACCATCTTAAATAAATTTAAGATCCGTAGCTTCGGTTTATGATTTAGCCCCGTTATATCTTCCACGCAGGCCGACTCGACTAGTGAGCTATTACGCTTTCTTTAAAGGATGGCTGCTTCTAAGCCAACCTCCTAGCTGTTTGTGCCTTCCCACATTGTTTCCCACTTAATCATAATTTGGGACCTTAGCTGACGGTCTGGGTTGTTTCCCTCTCGACTACGGACGTTAGCACCCGCAGTCTGTCTCCCATGCTTATACTCATTGGTATTCGGAGTTTGCATCGGTTTGGTAAGTCGGGATGACCCCCTAGCCGAAACAGTGCTCTACCCCCAATGGTAATACATGAGGCACTACCTAAATAGTTTTCGAAGAGAACCAGCTATCTCCGGGTTTGATTAGCCTTTCACTCCTATCCACAGCTCATCCCCTCATTTTTCAACATAAGTGGGTTCGGGCCTCCAGTCAGTGTTACCTGACCTTCACCCTGGCCATGGATAGATCACCCGGTTTCGGGTCTAATTCCAGCAACTGAGCGCCCTATTAAGACTCGGTTTCCCTACGCCTCCCCTAAACGGTTAAGCTTGCTACTGAAATTAAGTCGTTGACCCATTATACAAAAGGTACGCCGTCACAGAACAAGTCTGCTCCGACTGCTTGTAAGCACAAGGTTTCAGGTTCTATTTCACTCCCCTCGCCGGGGTTCTTTTCGCCTTTCCCTCACGGTACTGGTTCACTATCGGTCAGCTGAGAGTATTTAGCCTTGGAGGATGGTCCCCCCATGTTCAGTCAAGATTTCACGTGTCCCGACCTACTCGATTTCACTTTTATAAAATTTTCGCATACAGGGCTATCACCTACTATGGCCATACTTTCCAATATGTTTTGCTAATTTTAAAAAAGCTTAAGGGCTGATCCAGTTTCGCTCGCCGCTACTACCGGAATCTCTTTTGATTTCTTTTCCTCTAGGTACTTAGATGTTTCAGTTCCCTAGGTTTGCCTCATATACCTATGTATTCAGTATATGATAATGTGCTTATGCACACTGGGTTCTCCCATTCGGAAATCTCCGGATCAAAGGTTGTTTACCACCTCCCCGAAGCTTATCGCAAGTTACTACGTCCTTCATCGCCTTCAGCTGCCAAGGCATCCGCCTTGTGCTCTTAATTACTTGATCATATAACCCTAAAAAGGGTTACATACTTAACTCTCCTTTTAGTTGCGAGTTAAGTTTTTTGTTATTTGAGAATAACTTAATAAAATTTTCTTCTATTAATGCAGTGATCTAATGTGTTCATATTTTTGATAACAGATAAAAATATGACACTGTAAATATAGAAATATTTACTAGAAAATTACATACCAAAACTTATAAATAACTTCTTTTAAATATTTGATTACTCGTGTGGGCACTCTAGTACGAAAGTTTCGTTAAGGAGGTGATCCAGCCACAGGTTCCCCTACGGCTACCTTGTTACGACTTTACCCCAGTCATGAAACACACCGTGGTAAACGCCCTCCCGAAGGTTAGACTATCTACTTCTGGTGCAATCCACTTCCATGGTATGACGGGCGGTGTGTACAAGACCCGAGAACGTATTCACCGCGACATGCTGATTCGCGATTACTAGCGATTCCGACTTCATGGAGTCGAGTTGCAGACTCCAATCCGGACTACGAAGAATTTTCTAGGATTAGCACCACCTCGCGGCTTAGCGTCCGTCTGTATTCCCCATTGTAGCACGTGTGTAGCCCTATACGTAAGGGCCATGATGACTTGACGTCGTCCTCACCTTCCTCCGGTTTATCACCGGCAGTCCCCTTATAGTTCCCGACCGAATCGCTGGCAAATAAGGGTAAGGGTTGCGCTCGTTATCCGACTTAACGGAACATCTCACGACACGAGCTGACGACAGCCATGCAGCACCTGTATCTTGGCTCCCGAGGGCACTGCTTCATTACAAAGCATTCCAAGTATGTCAAGTATAGGTAAGGTTTTTCGCGTTGCATCGAATTAAACCACATGCTCCACCGCTTGTGCGGGTCCCCGTCAATTCATTTGAGTTTTAGCCTTGCGGCCGTACTCCCCAGGCGGTCAACTTACTACGTTAGCTGCGCCACTGAGAAACATTGTTTCCCAACAGCTAGTTGACATCGTTTACGGCGTGGACTACCAGGGTATCTAATCCTGTTCGCTACCCACGCTTTCGCACCTTAGTGTCAGTACAGATCCAGGAGGCTGCCTTCGCCATTGGTATTCTTCACAATATCTACGCATTCCACCGCTACACTGTGAATTCTACCTCCCTCTATCGTACTCTAGTGAATCAGTTTTGGATGCAGTTCCCAGGTTGAGCCCGGGGATTTCACATCCAACTTAATAAACCACCTACGCGCGCTTTACGCCCAGTAATTCCGATTAACGCTTGGACCTTCCGTATTACCGCGGCTGCTGGCACGGAATTAGCCGGTCCTTATTCTGAAGGTAATGTCACGGTTATTGGGTATTAACCAATAACTTTTCTTCCCAACTTAAAGTGCTTTACAACCCTAGGGCCTTCTTCACACACGCGGTATGGCTGGATCAGGCTTGCGCCCATTGTCCAATATTCCCCACTGCTGCCTCCCGTAGGAGTCTGGGCCGTGTCTCAGTCCCAATGTGGCGGATCGTCCTCTCAGACCCGCTAAAGATCGTCGCCTTGGTGAGCCTTTACCTCACCAACAAGCTAATCTTACGCAGGCTCATCTAATAGCGAAAGCTTCAAAGAGAGGCCTTCTTTCTCCCAAAGGAGGTATACGGTATTAATCCGAGTTTCCCCGGGCTATCCCCTTCTACTAGGTAGATTCCTACGCGTTACTCACCCGTCCGCCGCTCTACTCATATCCGAAGATACTTTCTCGCACGACTTGCATGTGTTAAGCCTACCGCCAGCGTTCAATCTGAGCCATGATCAAACTCTTCAATTAAAATCATGTTGTGTTATTTTTATAAAATATTAAAAATAACAAAAATATATATCTCGTATTTTGAACACCCACACGAGTAACCAAATATGTTAAAAGAATATACCAGCTCTAGGCAGGAACGTTGAATTGTATACCCTTAGTTATAAATATCAACAGGTTTTATAACTAATTTTTATCTTTATTTACCAAGCGTTCTGAATTAAGAAATTTCATCTTTGATCTAAGCTCAGCTCCAACCTCTTCAATTGAATGAGAAGCAGTATTTTTACGCATTTCTTTCATAATTGGGCCGCCAGTACCATCATTACTTTGTCTACAATCGTTTAAAAAATTATCTGCAAATTCTCCTGTTTGGATTCTACTTAAAATTCCTTTCATAGCTTCTTTTGTATCATTGGTAATAATTTCAGGCCCACTTATATAATCACCATATTCTGCTGTATTGGAAATAGAATAATGCATATTTGCTATCCCTCCCTCGTGAATGAGGTCAACAATCAATTTTGTTTCATGTAAACATTCAAAATATGCCATCTCAGGACTGTAACCGGCCTCTACCAAAGTTTCATATCCTGCCTTTATCAAAGCTGTCATACCGCCACACAAAACAGCTTGTTCTCCAAAAAGATCAGTTTCAGTTTCTTCCTTAAAAGAAGTCTCTAAAACACCGGCTCTTGTTCCTCCGTTTGCTTTTGCGTAAGAAAGAGCGATATCTCTTGCCCTATGATTGAATGGATTAACTCCATCTTGATAAATTGCAATCAAGGATGGGACCCCGCCACCATTAATGTATGTACTTCTTACAGTATGTCCAGGACCTTTGGGGGCAATCATAATGACAGATGTCTTTTCTCCAGGAACAATTTTTTTAAAGTGAATATTAAAACCATGTGCAAATGCCAAAACCGCATCTTGTTTTAAATTAGCTTTAATTTCTGATTCATATAATCCTTGTTGGAATTCATCCGGCGCTAATATCATAACTAAATCTGCATCACGAACTGCGTCTGAAACCTTGGCTACTTTTAATCCAGCTGCTTGAGCTTTTTTCCATGATGAGGAACCATCTCTCAAAGCAACAGTAACATCCACACCAGATTCATGAAGATTATTTGCATGCGCATGACCCTGAGATCCATAACCAACTATTGTTACTTTAAGTTGTTGAATAATTGAGATATCAGCATCATCATCATAAAAAATTTTCATATTATTTACTCCTAAATTTTTAAAACTTTTTCGCCTTCATGAAGACCTATGCTTCCTGATCTGACTATTTCAAAAAGATTAGCTTTTCCAATAGTTTTTATAGCGATCTCTATGTCACTTGAAGTACCCCAAGCAGACATGACGATTGCATGCTTATGCTTTTCATGAATTTTTCCATTGAGCTTTTTTAGAATTTTTTGGATTTTTTCACTGTGTTTAAACTTAACCATAATGAACTCATACTCATGATGCTCTCCTTCGGTCAAATCAGATACCTTAATAACATCAATTATTTTATTTATCTGTTTCGTTATTTGCTCAACGTCATTTTCTGAGCCGCGAGTCGTGACTGTCATCCTTGAATAAGTTCCATCAAAAACGGGACCAACATTAAGTGTCTCAATGTTATAGCCACGCTGATGAAATAAACCAACTACTCGAGCTAGAGCTCCAGGCTTATTTTCTATCAATATCGAGATTATTCTTTTCATGCTTTTATATTCTTTTTGATCCACATGTCTTTCATACTTCCATTTGGAGCTACTAACATCGGATAAACATGCTCATCTGGATCGACATAAACATCAACAAAAACTAATCTATCTTTCATAGAAAATGCCTTGTCTAAAGTCTTCTTAAGATCTGCTTTTTTTGTAACTTTCATGCCAACATGCCCATAAGACTCAGCAAGTTTTACAAAATCAGGCAAAGAATCAGAATAGGTGCTTGCCGAATGTCGCCCTCCATAATTCATATCCTGCCATTGTCTGACCATACCCAAGGCCTCATTATTAATATTTATAATTTTTATTGGTAGGTTGTACTGAAGGCAAGTAGAAAGCTCTTGAATACACATTTGAATACTACCCTCACCGGTAACACATACAACCTCATCTTTTGGAAAAGCTAATTTCACTCCCATAGCTGCAGGCAAACCAAAACCCATGGTCCCTAATCCACCAGAATTCACCCAACGTCTAGGCTTATTAAAATGATAATACTGAGCTACAAACATTTGATGCTGGCCAACGTCAGAGGTAACCCAGGCATTGCCATTTGTTGCATGATAGAGTTCTTGAACAACAACCTGGGGCAGAATCATTTGAGATTTATTCTTCTTGAGATATAACTCATGATCAAGGCCATGCTTTTCTCTCCATTGGGCAATTTGTTGATTCCATGACTCAAGAGCCTCTGTATCAATTTTGATTTTAGAACGCTTAATCTCCTTTATAAGAGCATTGAGGGATTCTTTTACTTGTCCAACGATCGGAATATCTGCGTTAATAATTTTTGAGATTGAAGCGGGATCAACATCGATATGAATAATTCTCGCGTTCGGAGCGAACAATGAGGGAGTATTGGTAATGCGATCGTCAAACCTTGCACCAATTGCAATTATGACATCGGCATTGTGCATTGCCATGTTGGCCTGATATGTACCGTGCATACCTAACATTCCCATGAAATATCTATCCTTTGCAGGATAAACACCCAGTCCCATCAAAGTATTAGTTACAGGAGCTTTTAGTAATTTATTTAATGCCATGAGCTCTTTGTGTGCATTTCCGAGAATTACACCACCACCAGCATAAATTACTGGACGCTCAGCTGATAAAATATTTTTGCATGCTTTTTTTATCTGCCCAGGATGGGGCGAAACTCTAGGTTGATATGACCTGAGCGAGACTTCTTTTGGTTTCTTGTATTCATACAATTTTGATGGATCAGTTTTATCCTTTGGAATATCAATCACAACCGGTCCAGGTCTTCCTGTGGTAGCTATGTGAAAAGCCTCTTGAATAATTCTAGGAATGTCTTGGGTATTCTGAACAATAAAACTGTGTTTAACTATTGGCCTTGAAATGCCTATCATATCTGTTTCCTGAAAAGAATCTGTACCAATTAAATGACTCTGTACTTGACCAGAAATTACAATTAGAGGAATCGAGTCCATATAAGCTGTTGCTAATCCTGTGATTGCATTCGTTGCACCAGGACCAGAAGTTACTAAGGCAACTCCAGGTTTTCCTGTGGCCCTAGAGTAACCATCCGCAGCATGAGTAGCCCCTTGTTCATGACGAACTAAAATATGATCGCAAGCCTTTTGTTTAAAAATAGAATCATAAATGTGCAGGGCAGCGCCACCTGGATAACCAAATATAAATTTTACTCCCTCTTCTTTAAGAGCTCGTAATAACAGATCTCCGCCTGAAAGTTTCATGAATCTAAATTATTAACCAAAAAGTAAAGAGTTTTATACATTAATTGTGAGTAAAAACAAGTTTATTGCTTACTTATAGGTACTTTCAGCCTATTGCATTAATTGAATTAAAGATTTTATATCTTGAGGAAGATCTGCCTTAAATTCATAAACATCATCTCTATTTAAAGATGGAAATCTTATTGTAGAGGCATGCAATGCTTGACGAGAAAAGCTTTGAATAAGATCTAATAATTTTTTTTCAGTCCCTTTTGCAACAATGTTTCTCGGGTTATACAACGTATCTCCAATTATAGGTAACTTTTGATGACTAAGATGCACTCTAATTTGATGAGTTCTGCCAGTCTCGATCTGAATAGAAATATGTGAGTAACCTCCATATGAGTTAATCAACGAAACATGAGACAAGGCATCTCTTCCATCCTCACCAACTCTCATGCGTATTCTGTTTCTAGAATCCCTTTCGATCGGCAGATCAATAGAAAAACTTCCAATAACTTTGCCTACAACTAATGCTTCATATTGCTTATAAACTAATCTTTCTTGGAGTTTATTAACAAAAAAGTTCCTAAACTTTTCATTTTTAGCAACAACTAAAACCCCCGAGGTATCTTTATCTAATCTATGGACAATTCCACACCTAGGAAGAACTTTTAAATCTGGAAAATGAAAAGCTAATGCGTTTGCTAATGTACCGCTATGACATCCAGCGCCGGGATGCATTACCATTCCAGCAGGTTTATTAATAATTAAAAAATCTTCCTCTTCATGCGAAATATTTAATGGAATATCCTCTTCATCCCATGAAACTCTTTGCTTAAATATTGGATCTAACGCAAGCTCATCTCCAGTATGTACTTTATCTTTTGCTTTAAGGTGCTCCCCGTTTACAAGCAGATTACCTTGGTTAATCCATTTCTGAATTTGGCTGCGAGAAAAATCTTCAAACAGAAAAGTTGCAGCTTGATCTAAACGGCAATTATTCTGTTTTTCATCAATGTTTTTATGAATCATTTAAGTGTAATACGAAAACTTTTCAACTATCTTACAATCTAATCTAATTGAATTAACCCAAACGCTTTAATAAATGTAAAATACTTTACCAGTGAAACATAAATTTAAAAATCTTCGAAAATTCACATTACTGGCTATTATTACTCAGATTATTTTTATTACCTCATGTAATTCAGATGGTCCAATAATGGAACAGCCCGAGCAGATTTATTATGATCTTGCTCAACGAAGAATGAATGCAAATAATTACTTCTCAGCTATTGAGGCTTTGCAAGCTATTGAAACAAATTATCCATTTGGTCGATATGCAGAACAGGCTCAGTCAGAATTGATATATGCCTATTACATGAACGGTGAAGACGAGGCATCACACGAGGCGGCCGAAAAATTTATTCGACTAAATCCAAGACATCCAAATATTGATTATGCTTATTTTATGAGAGGCATTTCGAGTTATACGAGAGACAAAGGAATATTTGCACGAGTATTTAAAAGAGATCTATCTGACAGGGATATTTCAGGAGCCAAACAAGCTTTTGGAGAATTGTCTGAATTTTTAACACGTTTTCCACAGAGCCAATATGCTCCCTACGCATCCCAAAGATTAATTTATTTAAGAGCCTTAATAGCTAAAAATGAGTTAGTTGCCGCTGAATATTATCTTCGAAGAAAAGCATATGTTGCGGCTTTAAGAAGGGCTAAATATGTTATTGAAAATATCCCTAATACATCAGAGACAATGAGAGCTTTAAAAATAGCAAGAGAGTGCTATAAAGAACTGGGTTATTTTGAGTTAATGGAAGATATTGATTCAGTGATTGTGTTAAATGGAGGTGCAGTCAGAGAAGCGCCTAAAAGTTCTTCATGGAATTTCTTCTCAAGAAGTGCTCCTGCACCTAAATAAAAATTTAAATTATTGAGTACAAGGCTTTTGTAAGCTGATTGTTAGTTTTGTACATTTCTCTTGGTTTATGCTGCTGATTACAAATAAATCCGTATCCGAAGTTTTGTTCTGGATCTCCAAATGCAACAGCACCTCCAACACCCGCATGACCAAACATCTTATCATTGAGAATGGGTGATATATTTCCAAGAGAGGAGATTCCCTGAGCAAGCTCAAATCCAAGTCCAAACTTTATACCTGCGCCGAACAATACTGTGTCAGGACCGCTTGAATGAGGTGTAATTGCACGCTCTAAAGTATCCTTACTCATTATTGCAATACCATTTCTACTACAGTCATTACTTAAAATTCCATATAATTTAGCTAAACTTTTAGCTGTTCCATGGCCATTTGCCGAGGGAATTTCTGCGATTCGCCAATCTTCAGAATTTTGAAAATTTTCACTATCCTCATCTCTAAATTCAAATGCTGCTTCAAAGTCACCGCTCATCAAAGCCTCCTTGAAGTTTTTGATTCGCTTTGATAAGAAAAAATCGGGAATATATTTTAAGAACCCTCCTGGAAGTTTAATGGAGTCTTGTTCCATCATTATCATATCTGCACACCTACTAAAATTTTCTCTTGGAAGTCCAATATAAAAGTCTATACCCAATGGTTGAGCTATCTCCTCTTTAAAATATTGCCCTACACTTCGGCCATCAATCCTTTTTATAATCTCTCCAACCAGCCAACCATATGTAAGTGCATGATAGCCTTGAGATGAGCCTGGTTCTCTGTATGGACTTTGTGATTCTAAGTGACTCACAAACATGTCCCAATCTTGAAATGAACCAGAGGGAATTCCGCCTTTAAATCCAAACATGCCAGCTCTATGACATAAAAAATCTCTAACTTTAGTTTTTCCTTTTCCATTACAGTTATATTCCGGCCAGTAATAACTAACTAATTGATTTGGGTCTAGCTTACCTTCATCAATTAATCTTGCAGCACATATAGCCGTTACTCCTTTAGTTACTGAAAAAACATTAACCAAAGTGTCTTCCTCCCATTCTTTTGTTCTATTAGCATCTTGATGTCCGCCCCAAAGATTTACAACAAGTTTACCCTTGTGTTCAATTGCAATAGCTGCACCAGTCTCAAACCCACTTTCTAAGGCATTGGAAAAAATTTCTTTCACAGGCAGAAATTTTGAATCACAGTCTCCCTTAATCATTTGCCTCTCTATAATTTTTTATTTCTCCAGTATGAAGTCTTTTTTGATAATTTATTAGCTCTTTTTTAATTATAGGAGCCAAGACATACAAGCCTAAAATATTTGGCAAAGCTACAAGAAAGATAAGTGCATCAGAAAAATCTAGGACTGCACTTAAATTTACCATGCAGCCGATTGCAATAAAAATACAGAAGAATGCTTTGAAAATATTTTCTGCAATTGAAGATTCACCAATAATATAAGTCCAGCCTTTTAATCCGTAATATGACCAAGATAATATTGTTGAAAATGCAAATAATAGAGCAATAAATGATAATGGAATAACAGACCAAGATAGGGTGCTACTAAAAGCCATAGAGGTTAAGGCAATCCCTTGGATGCCTTCATTTGCCATTGCTGGATCATAAACTGTTGTTAAAATTACTAAAGCTGTAAGTGTGCATATCACTACAGTATCTATAAAAGGCTCCATTAAACCAACATAGCCTTCAGAAACCGGTTCTGATGTTTTTACAGTCGCATGGGCTATCGCTGCCGATCCAATACCTGCCTCATTTGAAAATGCAGCTCTTTGAAATCCTAAAATCATAATTCCTAGCATTCCTCCTCCCATAGCAGTTTGATCAAATGCCTCATTGAATATTGCTGACAGTGCCCATGGTACTTTGTCTGCATTCATAATAACTACAACTAAAGCCCCAACAACATAGGTAATTGTCATAAATGGAACCAACTTTGAAGTAACACGAGCTATGCTTTTAATTCCACCAATAATTACTAATCCAACTATTCCGGCAAGAATAGAGCCGAATAGCCAGCCCTTGTCAACAAAATAGCTAGAATCTCCACCTGTTATGTAAATAAATTGCTGAAAGGCTTGATTAGATTGAAACATATTTCCAATGCCCAAACACCCAATGACAATGGCCAGTGCATAAAATAATCCCATTGGCTTTGCAAGCCAAGATAAATTTTTTTGACGTAATCCAGCTTCAAGATAATACATTGGACCACCAGAAATACTGCCATCTGGATTAACTTTTCTGAACATTACACCGGCTACACATTCAGCAAATTTTGTAGACATACCTAAGAAGCCTGCAATAATTAACCATAATGTAGCGCCGGGACCACCAATAGAAATAACAATTGCCACTCCAGCAATATTTCCAATTCCAACAGTTCCAGATACTGCGGTTGATAATGCTTGAAAATGAGAAAGCTCTCCTTCATTTCCGGGCTTTGCAAAATCTCCTCTTAATAATTTAAATGCGTGTTTAAATCCCCGTAAATTTAAAAAATTAAAGTAAAAGGTAAAAAAAATTGCTCCTCCAATCAACCATAAGACTATCAATGGCATAGGGGTGCTAAAGATTGTATATTCATAAAAAATGAAACTGGCTAAAATATTTGTTATAGGTTGAATAGCAGCATTGATTGTGGCATCAATTCCATCTGCTGATAAAGGTATTGAAATTAATAAGACAAGATAATAAATAAGTCTGTTAGTTTTCATAAATTGAATATACTACATAAAGAAATTTATATGATATGAAAATAGGAATTCTCAATGCCGATACAGTAGAGCTGCCTGGAGCATCTGAATTTGGCCAATATCCAGAAATGTTTGCAAAAATTTTTTGGGCAATAGATGAGACCATTCAATTTGAGAAATATGAAGTTCAATTTGACCAATATCCAAAAGAAATAAATGATTGTGATGCATATCTAATTACCGGCAGTAAAGCTAGTGCATACGATGAGGAGAGTTGGATTAATAAATTAAAAGAATTTATTCAAACTCTTCATCAAAATAAAACGAAGTTGATAGGCATATGTTTCGGTCACCAAATAATAGCGGAAGCATTAGGAGGCTCTGTAAAGAATTCCTCAAAAGGCTGGCATGTAGGTGTAGATTCAATATCACTATTTAAGCAAGAGTTTAATTTTAATTATAAAGATAGCGTATTCAATCTAATCTTCAGCCATCAAGATGAAGTAATAAAATTGCCTGAAAATGCCAAATTGATTGCAGGATCAGCAATTTGTCCAAATGGAATGTTTGTCATCGGCGACCATATCCTTTGCACGCAAGGACATATTGAATTACATAAAGACTTTGCAAAATTAATATATGACTTTAGGAAAAATCAGATTGGGGATGCAAAATATGCAAGCGCTTGCAAAACATTAATTGATGAAACGGATGAGTTGGCCGTTGTAAAAATTTTATTAGAATTCTTAAAAAAATAAATTAAAAGGGTTTATCTCCATCAATTGCGACTCGCTCTAATAATCTATGAGCAGGAAAGTAATCATTTATAGGTTTATGTTGAGTGCTTCTATTATCCCAAATAGCAATAGAATTTGGCTTCCAGTTAAAACGACAAGTGTACTCAGCAGTAATTACGTGATCATACAAAAAATCCAGAATTGCTGAACTTTCTTTTGAGGGCAAGCCAATTATTTTGGTTGTGAATAAAGCATTTACAAAAATAACCTTTTGCTTGCTTTCGGGGTGAACCCTTATCACGGGATGTTGAACTGGAGGATTATCTTTGACAGCTTCAGCCAAGCGCTCTTTACCACCAGGTTCTGCCAAGCTTTCCTTAAACCCATAACTAAAATCATGCTCTGCATTAAGAGTTGAAAGAAATCTTTGCATTCCCTCAGATAAACCATCATAAGCTGCTGACATGCTAGCCCACATTGTATCCCCTCCCTTTGGAGGGCAAATTTTTGATCTTAAAACTGAGCCCAATGGAGGGTGTTGACGGAATGTCATGTCCGAGTGCCACATCTCGATCTTGCTTGGTTTTTCTGCCGTACTTTCAAGAATTGTAATTTCTGGAAAACCTTCAACTGTTTCATAGGCAGGATGTGTTTGAACTGGGCCAAATGACTCTGCTAATGCTTTATGTTGTTGAGGTGAAATATCTTGATCTCGAAAGAAAATAACTTGATGTTTTATCAGTAGTCTTCTTATTTCAGCATAGACTTCAGGTTGGAGTTCGGTACATAGATCGACTCCATGCAATTCTGCTCCCAAGGCAGCAGCTATTGGCTTAACTTCAAACATTTTAAATTAAATATTTTTTGAGAAATTTTAATCTTTAATCTCACTATCAATCAAGACTGCAATTAATAAGGCTGGCTCATCTCCATGATTAACCCACGCATGATTTGTGCCTCTTTGAACCACAGTATCAAATGGCTCTAGCCTTACTTCTTCTTCATCTAATAAAAGACTGACATCACCTTTTAATAAGATAATGTAGTCAATGGTTTCAGTCTTATGCATTGCAGGATGCTTGGAGGTATCTATCCTATGATGGGCTGCTCCAATTCGATCAAATGCTTCGGCAGCTAAATCTTGAAGAACTTCCCATGGAACACCTTCTGGTGTGGGATTAATTTGAAAATATCTAAATTTTGTTCCGCCTTTGGGAGGTGACAAAATGATTGGTGAATCACCTCTATCGACTTCATCTGTTGAATCGATTGCTGCTCCATCTGTGTTCCAGATTTCAAACAGTCCTCCAACTTCTTCTCCTATTGAGCATGCAGGTGGGCCATCAATTGTGATGACCGATTTGCCATCTTGATTATGCCCAGTAATTATTCTTCTCATTTTCTTTTTTGTAATTTACTTAATAAATGATTTTATAACTTTTTTGAAATTGCGTAGCAAGCTGGAATATAAAAAACAGCAATAATCGTTGAGCCTAAAACACCACCTGCCATTGCCCATGCAAGTGGTTCAAAGAAAATGCTTGTTATTAATAAAGGCATAAATCCGCCTATGGTGGTTGCAGAGGTTGTAACGACATGACGAGTAGATCTAATAATTACCTCAACCAAGTCTTCTTTTTTTAATGGAGATTCAGCGTCTGCCTCTTTAATGTGAGATAAAACAACTATTGAATCGTTTATTGACAATCCAGCAAGTCCAATTGCTCCTACTAGACCCATAAAACCAAAGTTGGCTTGACCAATAGTCAAGCCTAGAAAAGCTAAACCGGTACACCAACCAGCAACACTTAATATTAAGGCTGCTTGTCTAAATGAATTTAAGGCTGAAACCAAAGCTATGATAATAAGGACAAAAAATAATATTGCAGATGAAAAAATATTGGCTTGAGATTTTCCTCGAGCATCTGCTTCCCCGCCGACTTCAAGAATATAACCAGGAGGGAGCTCAGACTCAAATTTTTCTATTTTATCTTTTAAAAATCTTTCTGTGTCAGATGGAAGTAGCCCAGTCCAAATCCAAGCCGCAACTTGATTTTGTCTAATTCCAGAATCTCTAGAAACAAAATTAGCTTTGTTGGTAACTTCAAACTCTCCATAATTAGAAGAATAATCAAATCCATTATTTGATGGGACTGATAAATATTGAGTGGATGTAATTGAATCATCAGAGGAAGCTCTAAGCTTGATGGGAATTTCTTTGTTGCCATCAAGCATGGCACCAACTTTAATGCCTTCACTTGCAATAGCTAACTCATTTATAAAAAATTCTCCGGAAATTGAATTCAAGGCTAAATCAGATTCACTAAACTTAAACTCTAAATTTGCTGCGCCTCCACTCAATTCGCTATTAGTTAAATAAACATCAGGGGCATTCCGAATTATTAACTCTAACTTTTTTCCTAAAGCACGAAGAATTGATAAATCTGGACCATCAATACTATATTCAACAGCAGCTTCAACCGGAGGTCCTGAGTCAAATTTATCAATAATAATTTTTAAATCAGGATTCTCAGCAGTAAGTCTTTTTGCAAGCAATGGAAGTTTTTTAGTCATCTCCCTGTAAGATGAGGCTATGTAAACACCTTGCGCTAAATTATTAGATCCAAGAGCAGAATCACCTCCTATAACGTTATAGAGTATTCTTGGTAATCTTCTCCCAATAAACCAGAAATCATCTTCAACGATTCCACTTTGCAAGATAGACTCTCTGAGTTTTAAGACCGATTTCTCAGTGCTATATACATTCGAATTTTGGGGCAACTCAACAGAAACTTTAAACATATTTCTGTCTAATTCTGGAAAAAAATCTGCCTTTAAAAATGGAAATGAAATAAAACCTAATGTAGGTAAAATCATGGCGATCATTATTCCTCTTCTTGGAACAGCATATGACCAAGTCAAAAGATCTCTGTATCTTTTTAAAAGCTTTTGATTTGAATATCCACTTCCTGAAAAAATTTCTTTATCAAAAAATTTTATTTGGTTAATGTAGTTTAAAAGAAGTGGGACAACATAAAGCGCAAGAAATAAAGAAGCGGTAATAGATAAAATAACCGTTTTCGCCATGCCGCCAACAAATTCTGCACTTGGTCCTTGACCTGCAGCTATTGGGAAAAAAGATAATGCGGTTGTAGCAGTTGCTGCCGAGAGTGGAATCCATAAGTGATGAAATGTTTCATATGATGCAGACTCTCTTGAATGTCCTAAACTTCGCCTATATTTGAAGTCTTCGACTACTATGATTGCATTATCAATTAATAATCCTAGGGCAATAATTATCCCGGTCATTGATGTCTGATGCAGTGGTAATCCTAGCAACTTACATCCAAATAAAACTATAAAAATTGTAAGAGGTATAATTGATCCAACAATCAAAGCTGATTTAAAGCCCAACAAAAAATAGCTTATTGCAATAACTATTAAGGTCGCAAAAATTATGCTTCCATACAAATTATTAAATTTTTGCTTAAAGTAATATGACTCATCATAAATTTTTTCTAATTTGATCTCAGGAGGAAGTTGTTTTTTGAAATCTTCAACTAGTGACTGAATGCTCTCCACATAACTGTCAACTCGCAATGAAAATGCTCCTCTTATTTCAACAAGAACAGCTTTTTGTCCATTAAACAAAGTAAGCTCTTCAGGTGGATCTCTAGGATTTTTTGATAGATTTGCAATATCACCTAATCTAATGATTTCGTAATTATTAAAGACCTTAATTGGTAGATTTGATACCTCAGATAAATTAGTAAGATTCTCTTGAGATTTAACAAGAAATTCTTGTCCATTATTTGATATCTGCCCTATAGGTTTTTTTGTATCAAGAGAACTCAGAACTTTGGCAACTTCCTGAAAAGTAAGACCAAGAGCTGATAACTTAGCGTTATCAACCTCTACCAAAACCTCTTCGTCTGCCGATCCAAACACAAAACTTTTATCCGATCCTGCCATGTATGCCATGCTTTGACGGAGATCCTCTGCAATCCGAGACAAAAGAATCAGAGGTGTTTCGCCTTCACCATTCCAAGTGAGCGCATATAACAATGTAGTCGGGGGTCCGCTACTCCTCATTAATTGTGGCTTCAACCCTTCAGGCAAATCAAATAAAGATTGATCTAATTTATCTTGAACTTCAGACCATACTTGCTCGATTAATGCTGGAGAAACACTGTCTTTTATTTCGAGAACAGTTGTGCCAAATCCTTGAGAAGCAAATGAAATAATTTCATTTAACTCATAAACCTCTCTAAGTTTTGCTTCCATTGGTTCAAGAATTTGCGTCTCAATCCTTGTTGGTGATGCTCCAGGATATATGGTTTGAACCGTGGACCACCGCTGAGCCAGCTCAGGGTTTTCTTGCCTTGGCACTGTATTAAGTGCAAATACACCAGATAAAAATATAAATATTAACAGTAGCGCAAAAATTCGAGGCTGTGAGAATAAAATTCTTAAAAAAAACATAAGTTAATTTACTCTTAAAATCTCGCTATCAATGACTTGCTCTGCTCCTCCACTAACAACCATATCTCCGTTATTAATAGTGCCTGAAATAAAAGCGTTATTTCCTTCAACATGAATTAGTTCGACAATTTCTTTAGCTACTTGATATCGATCTCTTTGATCTTTTGACACTGTGTATAAATTCCAAAGGCCCTGAGTTCCTTGAGACAATGACTTAAGTGGAACCCATGCGCCTGTTTTTTCTTTTGTTCGCATCAATTGCAAGAACGAAATGGATCCAGGATTGATAAAAGTGCTAAATTCAAAGATGCATAATCTATTATCGCTTCCTTGATTGCTCATTTGAGTAAACCTCTTAAATCTTGCGGGATATGATTTATTATTGATAATAAAAGTGTATTCGTTTTCAATCACAAGGCCCTCTATTACATCGGTTGGAACAGAGACATGAGCCTCTACACTTGTTGAGTCAATTATCTCTAAAATTGCTACTCCGGGACTTATGACTGTTCCAGCATCAAAAAATCTATCTTGAATAAAGCCATCAAAGGGTGCGCGGATTTTTGTTTGCTCAAGCTTCACAGAGTAGAAATCGACTTGAGCTTTTGCAATTAAAAAATCTGAACTTGCGCGATCAAGCTCTTGATTGGAAATAAAGCCTTGCTCTTTTAAATCTTTAAATCTTTTTAACGCTTGATCTGCAAGGTCATATTTTGCAATGGCTTGATTAAGACTAGCCTGCATTTCGGAAGGATCTAAAAAAGCTAAAATGTTTCCTTGTTGAACTGCATCGCCTATATCAACATTTACAGAATCAATTTTTCCTGCAACTTCGAAAGCTAATTTTGAATAATTTAGGGGTAGAATCTTGCCTGGAAATCTTTGAGAAATATTATATGTTTTTTGTATTTCAATAGTTGTTATCTCTAATGAGCCATTAGCTGATAATGAGCTCATTAATATAAGAGATAAATTCAAAATTATTAAAAATTTATTCATAGAAAAATATTGTGCTATGCTATTAATGTTAACAGCGTAAACATAGTATATATGTAATGTTTTCACTGTCAACATATACACTTATGACATATCATCACGGAAATCTAAAAGAAGAACTCATTTCTAGTGCATGCAAAATTTGTGAGGTTGATGGTCATGATCATATGAGTCTGAGATCAATTGCAAAGGAAGCAAATGTTTCTCAAACTGCACCATATAGACACTTTAAAACAAAAGAAAGTCTTCTTGCAGAAGTTTCAAAGCGTGGATTCGATGAGTTAACTGAAAGAATGAATGAAGCATTAAATAAAAAAAATAATGCGCTCTCGCTTGAGGATCAGTTCTTAGAGATGGGGCTTGCCTACCTTGAATTTGGAATTGAGAAACGCAATATCTATGATTTGATGCACAGTCCATCCATTCAAAAAGCAGATTTTCCTGAGCTGCTTGAATCTGCAGGAGGAGCATTTGATGTGCTGGTAAAAATACTCATGAAACTGCATCCAGAAATTGATGAAAATCAGCTTAGTCAAAAATGTATGAAGTATTGGGCAATGATGCATGGTCTGATCGGTATATTAGATATCAAACCAAATTCACCAACTGAATCAGATGCTGCAAAGGCAATGATCAATACAAAAAAAGACCTTAGATCTTTCCTAAAAGAAACAATAGACTTTTAGTCTATGAAAATTTTAATTCTTTTTGAGTAAATGGGAGGGTCATGCGGTATGTGCCTGAAATCACCCATAAGAAGTTGCAGAGTGTGCTCACCCTTGGATAATTCAAGCTCCACTTCTGTTTGACCTGTACCAAAATGTACATGGTTTTTATCAGCAGGAATTGGCATATTAAAAGGTGGTAATTCAGCATCTATAATTAAATGATGGTGACCTGTATTTTGGATTTGAATTCCGGCTGGTGCAACGCCAAAATTTTTAAGGCCAAACTTAACATTAACTTTTCCATTTAATGATTCTTCATTATTTGGGGATATGAAATACACTGAAGCATTAGTTGGGCTGGGCGTTAATTCAATTGCACCCAAAGAAACTGACAAAAATAGTATAAAAAAATATCTCATTTAATTTAAATATCCTCCATCGGCATACATCAAGGTGTTAAATTCTCCTTTGCTTTCAGCTTTAAGAGCTTTGGCTAGAACAATAGTATGAGAATGATATGGTACCGTCTGATCAATTTTACAAAAAATGCTTGCTTGAGCATTTTTTAAAAATGGAGTGTCGCTTATATCCCAAAAATCATTTTCAAATCTTTGTGATTCTAAATCTTTTGAGCTGCATAAATTAGCTATTTCTTGTTGATTCTTTTGTAAAATATTTATGCATAGCGATACATCTTTCACGAGGGTATCGTGAATACTGGCCTCTTTATTCACGCAAACTAAAATTGCTGGTGGATCAATTGATAGAGAAGTAACTGAAGATGCGGTCATGGCATATGTTTTTCCTGTGGCATCTCTGGCAGAAATTACACTTACAGATGCAGCCAAAGATCTCATTGCAATTAAAAATTGTTCTTTAGTCATTAGCGTTATAATTTATAATCTTTAAAAATTTAAAAATTGAACACGTCAAGCATAAGAATAATTGGAGGTAGAAACAAGAGCTATCGCATAGTTTTTAAGGCTTCTCCTGATTTGAGACCAACCAGTGATAGAGCAAAAGAAACTTTATTTAGTTGGCTACAATTTGAAATTGAGAATAAATCTTGCTTAGACTTATTTGCTGGCACTGGTGGATTGGGACTTGAGGCACTATCTAGGGGTGCTAACCATGTAACATTTGTAGAAAAGGATAAAGTCTTGCACTTAAATATAATAAAAAATATTAATCATCTTGGTCACAACAATAATATTGAAATATTTCAAAATGATGCCTATAGATGGTTAAAAACTAATAAAAGGACATTTGATTATATTTTTCTTGATCCTCCATTTGATAGGGTTAAATATCCAGACCTTTTAAGCAAAATATATGAAAGTAATATCATCAATGAAGGTGGGAAAATATTTTTAGAAACCAGTAAACATACAGAACTTAAATTGAATGATTCTCAAAGGATTCTCAAGGATAAGATTATAGGCGATGTTAGGCTAATGATTTTACAATGAAAATTAGAATAGCAACCAGACTATCGCCGCTTGCAATTCTTCAAACTAAAGAAGTAATTAAAAAAATACAGCATCATGATCCAACATGTATTTGTGAAATCATTAAAATAGAGTCTGATGGAGATCAAACAGATGCACCTTTGCATTTGATTGGAGGCAAGGGATTATTTGTTTCCAAGCTTGAGCAAGCGTTATGTAATCAGATTGCTGATATTGCAGTCCATAGTCTAAAAGATGTGCCAGCATCCCTTGATAAAAAATTTAAAATTGCAGCTACACTTCCCAGAGAAGAAGTAGAGGATGTTCTATTATTAAGAGATAAATTAAATAAAAGTGATTTATCAACAAATCTTAAAATTGCTACCTCCGGACCTAGAAGAAAAGCACAATTGCTTGGAATAAACTCGGGCTTCAACATTGTTCCCATAAGAGGAAATATTCAAACAAGGATTGATAAAATGAATACAGAAAAATTGGATGGTCTGATTGTTGCAAAGGCAGCTCTGAATAGGTTAAAAATTTCACATCCAAATATTTATATATTTTCAGAAGAAGAAATGTTGCCTGCTGCTGCTCAAGGTGCAATTGGTATCGAAGTCATTAAAGAAAATCTAGAAACTAAAACAAATAATTTACTTGAATCTATAAATGATAATTTAACTTTTGAAGCCACAGGAATTGAAAGAGCTGTTGTAGCAGCTCTGCAGGGTAATTGTTTATCACCAATTTCTGCGCTTTGTAAAATTAGAGATCAAGATGTTGAACTAAAAGTTAGGGTCTCAAACCAAAAAGGGTCAGAAGTTTATGATCAGAAAGAAATATTTACATTGGATAATAAAATTCAAGCATTAGAAGATTTTGTTGAAAAACTTATTAGCAATGGCGCAAAAACACTTATTCAAAATTAAATGATCGTAAATACAAGACCCAAAGAAATTGGTGAAAAAACAAATAATTTATTAATAGAGCTTAAATGCAATTTTATTCACTTGCCACTTACAGAGATTAAAAAATTTGAGCCTCCGGGTGCTTCAAAAATCTTATTAGACAAATTAGGTAATTATGACGCTGTCATTTTTACTAGCCAATCTGCTGTAAATTTCGGCATAAAATTTTTTCAAGAAAAGTTTGAGACTGCAAAGTACATTCCTGTAATCTCCATCGGATTAGCAACTCAAAGCTGCTTAAGTGAATTAGGCATCTCCTCGGATGTACCTAAAACTTTTAACTCTAAAGGAATTTCAAATCTGATAAAAAAAAGAGCTTATAGAAAATGCTTAGTTTTTTGTGGTGATAAATCTCCACAACTGATTTCAATGACTAACGCTGAAATTGACTTATTTCCATGTTATAAATCTCAGGATAATAAAAACATAGATTTTGAAAGGATTAAAAAATTAGATGCATCAGTTATTCTAATTTATACATATCAAAGCTTAGAGATTTTAGTAAAAAACCTTACAACTTATGAAATGGAAAAAATTATTTTAATTTGCGCATCAGAACGAATTCTCAAATTAGCATTGAATTATAATTTTAAGGATTGCGTCTTAGCTGAATCACCACTCGACAAAGACATTCTAGATGCAGCTATGAAAATGATATATTAAATTGATTATTTCTTTTTGCCGTTGCCATTTCCGCTCTTCATGGCACTAAAGAATTCTTCATTTGTTTTTGCAGACTTAAGCCTTTCTATCAAGAATTCAATCGCTTGTGAATCTTCCATATCGTCAAGGATTTTTCTTAAAATGAACATCCTTTGCAACTCTTCCGGATTCGTAAGAAGATCTTCTCTTCTGGTTCCAGAGCGTCTAATGTTAATGGCAGGATAAATTCTTTTTTCAGCAATTTTTCTTTCTAGATGGATTTCCATATTGCCAGTTCCCTTAAACTCTTCATAGATAACTTCATCCATCTTTGAGCCAGTTTCAACTAGAGCAGTTGCAATAATTGTAAGACTTCCGCCCTCTTCGAGATTTCTTGCCGCACCAAAAAACCTTTTAGGCCTCTCAAGAGCATTTGAATCAACTCCTCCTGAAAGAATTTTTCCAGAGGCAGGCTGAACTGCATTGTAAGCCCTACCTAGTCTGGTAATAGAATCTAATAAAATAACTACATCTTTTTTATGCTCCACAAGCCTTTTGGCTTTCTCAATTACCATATCTGCTACCTGAACATGACGAGTAGGTGGTTCGTCGAATGTACTTGCAACAACCTCACCTCTTACAGTTCTTGACATATCTGTGACTTCTTCTGGACGTTCATCAATTAGCAAAACTATTAATTCAACCTCAGGATTATTCTTTGTTATTGAATGAGCTATGCTCTGAAGCATTAATGTTTTACCTGCTTTTGGAGGAGACACAATCAACCCACGCTGACCTTTACCAATAGGAGATGCTAAATCAATAATTCTTGAGGAAAGGTCTTCGGCTGATCCACTTCCTTGTTCAAGTGTTAAGCGAGAAGTTGGAAAAAGTGGAGTAAGATTTTCAAAAAGAATTTTTTTCTTTGTTTTTTCTGGAGCTTCTTTATTGATAGTATCGACATAGACTAAAGCAAAATATCTTTCACTGTCTTTAGGTGGTCTTATTTTTCCGTGAATTTCGTCCCCTTTTCTAAGGCTAAATTTTCTGACCTGACTCGGAGATACATAAATATCATCTGGGCCAGAGCAATAGGACCCCTCAGGAGATCTTAAAAATCCAAATCCATCATTTAATATCTCTAAGACGCCCCCACCATAAATATCAACCCCTTCTTTTGCTTGTTTTTTGAAAATACGAAAGATGATTTCTTGTTTTTTTAATCTCCCAACATCTTCGATTCCGAGATTTTCGGCAATTTCAACCAACTCATTGATTGGTTTAGCTTTCATTTCAGTTAAGTTCATAAATATTTCTCTGGTTTATGGAATTTTGTTTTGATTTGATGGATAGCTAATTAGCTAGGAGTGAAAATGATAATTCGTTTTTGCACAAGATGCAAAGTTTTTATATTTCTGCTGCTATAAAATCCTCCAATTGTTGCTTGCTAATGGCCCCAATTTGTGTGGAAGCCACTTCACCATTTTTAAATATTATTAAAGTTGGAATTGATCTCACACCATATTGAACAGCTAATTCTTGATTTGAATCAACATCCATTTTACAAACCTTTACGGACCCAACCATTTCATTTGCAACTTCCTCCACAGTCGGTGCTAATTGTTTGCATGGTCCACACCACTCAGCCCAAAAATCTATTAAAACAGGGAGCTCTGAGTCAATTACCTCTTGATCAAAATTTTCAGAAGTTAGTTCTTTGACGTTTTCACTCATGAATTTAGCTCCGATGCTATTTCTTTTGCTGCATAGCTAAGAATGGCGTCAGCGCCAGCTCTTTTGCAACACATTAAAGATTCTAACATAACATTTTTATCAAGCCACCCTTTCTCAATGCTCAATTGAAGCATTGAATATTCTCCGCTAACTTGATAAACAAAAGTTGGGACCTTAAATGCAGATTTAATTGCATGAACCACATCAAGGTAAGCAGTTCCAGGTTTAACCATTACTATATCTGCTCCTTCTTCTATATCCATACCTACTTCATGAAGAGCTTCGTCGAGATTTGCAAAGTTCATTTGATATGTTTTCTTTGAGGCTTCCCCAAGATTTACAGCCGATCCAACAGCCTCTCTAAATGGGCCATAAAAACTGGAAGCATATTTAGCAGCATAAGATAAAATAATCGTATCAATAAATTTATTAGATTCTAAAGTATCTCTAATTGCCTTTACTCTTCCATCCATCATGTCTGATGGAGCAATAATATCAGCACCAGATTGGGCCAATAGCAAGGCTTGATTTTGGAGTAACAACACGGTTTTATCGTTATCGACTCTTCCATCTATCAAAAGTCCGTCGTGTCCGTGATCTGTATATGGATCGAGCGCTACATCTGCAATTTTTATAATTTCTGGGAATCTTTCAGACAGACCAGCTAATGATGAACAAACTATATTGCCTTCATCTAAAGCATGTGATCCGTCTTCATCTTTTTTACTTGCATCAATTGCAGGAAATATAGCAACCGATTTTATTCCTTCATTAATTAATGATTCAACTTCAAAGTATAAAGAATCTAAATTATGCCTATGTATACCAGGCATGGATGGTATTTCAATTTTATCTTCAGATTGATCAGCAATAAAAATTGGTTGAATTAGATCGTCGGTGGTTAACTTATTCTGGGCAATTAGATCCCTTATGGAACCTTTTACACGAGTTCTGCGCAACCTTGTTTGAGGGTATGTTCTTCTTATCATCTAATTTAATCGGTAATGGCGCCTTTGGAAGCTGATTGAACGGTCCTTTTATATTTAGCTAGTACACCACTTTTTGGGGACGAATTAGGATTTTTCCATACATTTGCTCTTTTTTTCATTTCATCATCAGAAATATTGAGTTCTAAAATATCTTTATTTGCATCAATGGTAATCTCATCTCCATCCTCTATTAGCGCAATTGGGCCACCACACTCTGCTTCAGGACTTATATGACCAACCACAAAACCATGAGTACCACCTGAAAATCTTCCATCAGTAATAAAGGCAACTTTATCTCCCAAACCCTGCCCCATGATAGCAGATGTTGGCTTAAGCATTTCTCTCATTCCAGGACCGCCTTGGGGACCCTCAAACCTTATAACTACTACATCTCCATCTTTAATCTGCTTATCAAGAATTGCTGCCATTCCATCTTCCTCGGAATTAAAGACTCTAGCATTCCCAGTAAAAACAGTTCCCTCTTTGCCAGTAATTTTTGCTACTGCTCCATCCGGAGCTAAATTTCCATAAAGGACTCTTAAGTGACTTGAATCCTTTACGGGGTTATTTAACGGCATAATAATCTTTTGATTGCTAGGATATGGATCTACATCCTTTAGATTTTCTGCTAATGTTTTACCAGTAACGGTCATGCAATCACCATGCAAAAGATTATTTTCAAGCATGGTTTTCATCATTGGAGTAATCCCACCTATTTCGTTTAATTGAGACATAAAATGATCACCAAAAGGTTTTATATCCGCTAGTACAGGAGTCACTTTTCCAATCCTTGTAAAATCATCTAGGTCCAAGTCAACGCCAATGCAATGTGCAATTGCTAAAAGGTGTAAAACAGCATTTGTTGATCCTCCAAGCGCAATGACAACTGCAATAGAATTTTCAAAAGCTTTTTTTGTCATGATATCACTTGGTTTTAAGTCAAGATCAAGTAAATTTTTTATCGCTTCTCCAGCATTCTGGCAATCTAATTTTTTATCATCAGACACTGCATCCTGACTGCTGCTTCCTGGCAAACTCATTCCCAAAGCTTCAATGCTTGATGCCATGGTGTTTGCAGTATACATACCTCCACAAGACCCTGGCCCCACAACTGAAACTTCTTCAATAGCTATTAGTTCATCTTCAGTTATATCTCCTTTTGCATACTCGCCCACTTTTTCTGAAACTGTCACATAATCCGTATTTATTGAACTTGGTCGAATGGATCCTCCGTAAATGAAAATTGAAGGTCTATCCAGTCTTGCTAATCCCATGAGAGCTCCGGGCATATTCTTGTCACACCCACCGATTGCGATAACTCCATCATAGCCAAGGCATCCAACAACTGTTTCAATTGAATCTGCAATAACTTCTCTTGAAACTAAAGAAAATTTCATACCTTGTGTGCCCATAGATATTCCATCAGATACAGTAATAGTATTAAAAAGAACTCCTTTACAACCGGATGAATCTATTGAGCTTTCAACAAGATCTGCCAACTCATTGATATGCATATTGCATGGCGTCACTTTTGACCACGTAGACGCAATACCAACTAGTGATTTTGAAAAATCAGCTGTTTCAAAGCCTACACCTCTAAGCATTGATCGGGATGCAGCCTGAAAAGGTCCATCAACTAATTTCTTTGAATATTTTCTGTTAGACATAATTAAACTGTTGAATAGCGTAAAGCAGCATTTAAAAGTTTATCAGTATAGACCTCTTGAGGATTGGAGAAAACTTGTTTAGCAGGACCAGACTCAACAATATAACCATTTTGCATGACAAATATATAATCTGACATTGATTGCACAACCTTCAAATCGTGACTAATAAATAAGTAAGTCAATGCAAACTCTCTCTGAATGTTCTTTAATAAGTCAATAACTTGAATTTGAATTGATCTATCTAATGCAGAAGTAGGCTCATCCAAGATTATAAATGATGGATTTAAAATTAAGGATCTTGCAATTGCTACTCTTTGTCTTTGTCCGCCTGAAAATTCATGAGGATATTTAAATCTATCATCTGGATTAATTTCAACAGCTTTTAAAGATTCTGCAATGCGTTCATCCTTTTGGCTTTTATTGAGTTTAAAATGAACGTCAAGGCCTTCGCCAACTATCTCTCCAATTGTCATTCTGGGTGAAAGAGATCCATAGGGATCTTGAAATACAATTTGAATATCTTTTTTTATTAGTTTTATTTCTTTTGAACTTAATTGATTAATATCTTGACCATCAAAAAGAATCGATCCCTGATAATTAATTAATCCTGCTAAAGCTTTTCCAAGTGTTGATTTTCCGGATCCCGATTCACCGACCAATCCAATCGTTGATTTTTTTGGTATAGAAAAACTTACATCTTTTACAGCATGAAAAGATTCTTTTTTAAAAAAATTTTTATTTGGCAGAGGATAATAAATATTAAGATTCTTAACAGCAACAAATGAATTTTCCTCAGATGTGTTCTCTTGTTTAGCTGATGGCTCAGAATTAATAAGTTTTTTTGTATAAGCATGTTGAGGATCTGAAAAAACAGATTTTGTATCTCCTTGTTCCACAACCTCTCCTTCTTGCATTACCGTAATATTGTCAGAGAATTTTTTAATCAATCCTAAATCGTGAGTAATAAATAGTATTGACATACCTACCTCATCTTTGAGTTTGGTCATTAAATCTAAGATTTGAGCCTGAATGGTCACATCTAATGCAGTAGTTGGCTCGTCAGCAATAAGTAATTTAGGTTTGTTTGCTAAAGCCATAGCAATCATAATTCTTTGTCGTTGACCACCTGAAAGCTCATGAGGATATGAGGCAAATCTTCTATCAAATTCAGGTATTTCAACCAGCTCCATTAATTTTTTTGCCTCTAAAATAGCATTAGATTTGGGTTGTTTTTTATGCAATAAGATGGATTCAACAATTTGATCCCCAACTTTATGAAAGGGATTTAGTGAGGTCATTGGTTCTTGAAAAATCATTGAAATCTTATTTCCCCTAATTTTTCTTAAAGATTTATGATCGGAGCTAAGAATTTCTTGCCCATCAAATTCTATGGATGATTGTTCTCCATATGAAGCCTTCGGCTCTGGAAGCAAACGCATAATAGACATTGCAGTAACGGATTTTCCAGATCCAGACTCTCCAACTAATCCAGCAATCTGATTTTCTTCAATCACTAAATTTAAATTCTTCACAGCACAAAATTGGCTTTTCCTGACTTGAAAGTTTATGGAAAGATTAGAAATTTTTAGTAAAGGTTTCATTGTTTCAATAATTTTTTATAAGCCTCAAGCAAATCTTTTGTTGCAGTTCTAGCAGCTTTTAAGGAGGTCATATTAACAAAACCATGGATAAGATGGGGATAATGAATTTGCTGAACATTATTACCGGAATTATTTAGTAGCCTTGCATATGCCTCACCTTCGTCACTTAATGGATCAAAGCCAGCAGTAATGATTAAAGTTTCTGGTAATTCAACTTTAGGATCTATGGTTAAGTTAAAGACCGGATCACTTAAATTTGCATTGGATTCCTGCAATTGCTCCCAAAACCAAATCATCGCTTTTTGACTCAAAAGGAATCCATTAGCATAGTCTTTATGAGACTTGGAATCACATTTAGGATCTGTCATTGGGTATATGAGGCATTGTGATTTTGGCAATTCAAGCTTGTTAATAGCTCTATATGTTGAAAGTGAAGTTGCTAGATGACCTCCTGCACTATCACCACAAACACTGATTTCTTTAACTTGTATATTTAATTTCTTGCCAAGCCATTCAATTGCATGATTTGCATCTTGCAGTGCGGAAGGAAATTTATTTTCAGGTGCAAGTCGATAATCAAGCGAGAATATTTTTGCTCCTATTTCTGCAGAAAAGAATTGCAACCATGCATCATGACTTTCGATGCCTCCAAATACGTAACCGCCTCCATGAAAATATAGAATTGGTGATCTGACGTAACTTTGATTTGGACAATACTCCCTGATTATAAGATCTCCAAATTTACTTGGTAATACGTGGTCAATTAATTTTACAGGCATGCAAGGTTTTGCACTCAATGGCAATCCCTCGATAAACATTTCTCTTAATTCTTGAGCAGATGCATTACCGATGGCATCATCCAAATTAGTTAATTGCAGAGATTGAAGTCCTAAAAAAGCTTGAGTTTGATGATCAAGAATTTGATTATTTATGAATATGCTTTTTTGAAGAGTTACAAGCCTAAGAAACCAGACTGGAAGTAAGAAAAAAAATTTTAAAAATAATTTTAATGCCATGCTTTCTTTTATAATGCCTAGATGAATAGTAAGAGCCTATTATACTTATTTGTTTTTTTGTCTGGATTTATATTTAGCAATATCCCATTTGCAGAAAATGATTTACTGAATGTTGATGAGGCTTTCATTTTCAGTGCTGAGGTTAAAAAAAATAAAATTATAGCCTCCTGGGAAATAAAACCAGGCTATTATCTTTATAAAAAATCAATTTCAATTCAAGATAGTAATAATATAATAGAGCATAATTTTGTTTCAAAAAATGAATTGAGGGTATTCGACGAGTTTTTTGGAGAATCAATTATATTTAAAGGGTATTTGAGCGTTGTTGCAGATATAGTTGATAATGATTTTAGTGAATTTAACAATATAAAAGTAGCTTATCAGGGTTGTGCTGAAGGCAAATATTGCTATCCAAGAATAATAAAAAGTCTTTAATATCGTTTAATTTCTGTAAAAAACACTATAAAATCCTAAAAAATGAAAATATTAGTTATACATGGCCCAAATTTAAATCTACTTGGTATAAGAGAGCCAGAAGTTTATGGTTCAACGACAATGGAAGAAATTAATCAAGGCTTATTAGATAAAGCAAACTCAAATGATATTGAAATTGAAGCTTTTCAAAGTAATGCTGAGCATGAAATCGTCACAAAGCTTCAAGACTCAATCAACCAAGTAGACTATATAATTATTAATCCAGGTGCCTTAACTCATACTAGTATTGCAATTCGAGATTGTTTGCTTGGTATCGGAGTTCCATTTTATGAAGTTCATATATCTAACATCTTTGCAAGAGAGGAATTTAGACATAAATCTTTTTTTTCAGATATTGCAAATGGTGTCATTTGTGGACTTGGAACACAGGGATATGACCTTGCATTAAGTCATATTATTGAGAATTCTAAGGATAAGTAATAATGGATATTCGAAAAATTAAGAAATTAATTGAAATGCTTCAAGCATCTGATCTTAATGAAATTGAAATTCAAGAAGGCGAAGAGTCCGTTAGAATTTCTAGAGGAAGCACACAATCTTTAGAAGTTAAATCTGCTCCTGTTGAATCACAGAAAGTAAATGCTTTGCCGGAGAATAATGATGTCCCTAATATTGATTCAGGCTCCTCTATAAAATCACCAATAGTAGGAACTTTCTACAGAAAACCTGCACCAGATAAGCCTCCCTTTGTTGACATAGGAAGTCATGTAAATGCTGGGGATGTAGTTTGTATAGTGGAGGCGATGAAAATGATGAATGAAATAAAATCAGAATTTACTGGGCAAGTCTCTGCGATTAATGTTGAAGATGGGGCGCCTGTAGAATTTAATCAATCTCTGATAGTCATAGATTGATGTCAAAAAAAATTTTAATTGCCAATCGAGGAGAAATTGCTCTGCGAGCTCTGAGGGCCTGTAAAGAATTAGACCTAGAAACTGTTGCGATTCACTCCTCGGGAGATAGAGAACTCAAGCATTTAAGATTAGCAGATGAAACTGTCTGTGTAGGGCCCGAAAATCCACTTGAAAGCTACCTAAATATTCCAGCAATTCTATCAGCCGCTGAGTTATCAGGAGCAGATGCAATCTATCCAGGATATGGCTTTCTTGCTGAAGATCCAGACTTTTCAGAGAAATGTGAAGCAAGTGGATTTATATTCATAGGACCATCTTCAGATGTTATTCGTAAAATGGGAGATAAAATTACAGCAAAGGATCTTGCTGAAGATTCAGATATTCCAACAGTACCTGGTTATAAAGGTGTAATGCCTGATACAGAAGCAGATATAAAAAAAATAGCTAGTAATGTTGGATACCCACTTATGATAAAAGCATCTGCGGGAGGCGGTGGAAGAGGTATGAGGGTTGTAAAAGAGGAGGCAGAATTAATTCCTTCTTTACAACTTACAAGACAAGAAGCAAAAAATGCTTTTGGAAATGACACCGTATATTTTGAAAAATTTATTAAAAATCCGAGGCATATTGAAGTTCAAGTCATTGCTGATGGAAAAGGAAATGCTATCCATCTTGGAACAAGAGATTGCAGTATGCAAAGAAGACATCAAAAAATCATAGAAGAAGCTCCGGCTCTTGATGTTAATGAAAACTCTCTTGAAGAAACTTTAGGGGCGTGCTTGAGGCTATGTAAAAACATTGCCTACTCAGGTGTAGGAACCCTCGAGTTTCTTTATGAAAATGATAGATTTTATTTCATTGAAATGAATACAAGAATTCAAGTTGAACATCCTGTCTCCGAGATGATTACAGGATTTGATATTGTAAAAGCACAATTGAAAATTGCTCTTGATATGCCAATAACTCTTGATCAAAAAGAAATTGCAGTTCGTGGACATGCAATTGAGTGCAGGATTAATGCTGAGGATCCAGAGACTTTTGTGCCCTCACCTGGAGTAATTAGTAAAATGCATCCACCTGGAGGATTTGGAGTAAGATTTGATTCTCATATTTATTCAGGATACAAAGTTCCTCCATACTATGACTCTCTGCTAGCAAAAATAATTACAACTGCGAATACCAGAGAATCTTGTATCAAAAGAATGTTAAGTGCCTTGGACGAATTCTTTGTAGAGGGCATAAGTACAAATCATTCTTTGCATCAAAAACTCTTAAAAGATGAGATATTCTGTCAGAATAAACACAATATTAATTATCTTGAAGAATCTTTTATAAAGAAATGAGTTTAAAAGAATACAATCCTGAAAAAATAGAAAATCTCATTCAGGAATCCTGGAAACAGAATAATTCTTATGAGGCAGTCATATCTAAAACTAAAGAAAAATTCTATTGTCTATCTATGTTCCCATATCCATCTGGTAAATTACATATGGGTCATGTTAGGAATTACACAATTGGAGATGTGATCTCAAGATTCAAAAGAATGCAAGGTTTCAATGTCCTTCAACCGATGGGTTGGGATGCATTTGGTCTGCCAGCAGAAAATGCAGCTATTCAAAATAAAGTTGATCCGCAAAGTTGGACTGAACAAAATATTGAAAGTATGAAATTGCAATTAGAGAGATTGGGTTTTAGTTATGATTGGTCTAAAGAGGTTAAAACCTGCGATCCAAATTATTTTAAATGGGAACAGGAGATTTTTACTAAATTACAACAAAAAGGACTTGTATATAGAAAAAAATCCTTAGTTAACTGGGATCCAGTAGATGAGACTGTCCTAGCAAATGAGCAAGTAATAGATGGCAAGGGATGGAGATCTGGAGCAACTGTTGAACTTAAAGAAATTGATCAATGGTTCTTAAAGATTACTGATTATGCCGATGAATTGTTGTCATCAATTGAAAACTTAGATTGGCCAGATAATGTAAAGTCAATGCAAAAAAATTGGATTGGAAAGTCCTTTGGTTCAGAAATAAAATTTAAATTACTTAATAATAAAGAGTTATGTGCTTTTACAACTAGAATTGACACCATATATGGAGTTACATTTATAGCAATCTCACCAAATCATCCAATAGCACAAAATCTAGCAACAGATAATCCAGAAATTGATGAATTTATTAAACAATGCAATTCAACAAAAATGGCTGAAGCAGATATGGCTAAAGCAGAAAAGTTAGGTCTTAAAACAAGTTTAAAAGTACGTCATCCTTTCGCAGATATAAATCTTGATGTATGGATTGCAAATTATGTTCTGATGGATTATGGAACAGGAGTAATAATGGGTGTACCAGCTCATGATGAAAGAGATTATGAGTTTGCTAAAAAATATAATATTGAAATTAAGCAGGTCGTTGAAAGTGATGAATTGCCCTCAACTAATAAAGGCATCCTTATTGACTCAGATATTTTTACTGGACAAGAGTCAAATGAAGCAATAAAAAATATTAATAATTACTTAGAAAAAAATAATATTGGAAAAGGCATTGAAAATTTTAGATTAAGAGACTGGGGCGTCAGCAGGCAAAGATTTTGGGGGTGTCCAATACCTGTTGTCTACGATAATGGGAAACCTATTTTTTTAGAGAATAAAGATCTTCCAGTTGAGTTGCCAAAAATAAAAGATGGGGAATCGCCTAGACCATTGAGTCAAAATAAAGATTTTTTTGACTTAGGATCTGGAAAGACTCGCGAAGTTGATACATTTGATACATTTGTAGATTCATCGTGGTACTACGCAAGGTTCACAGCAGCGGATAATAATAAAAAAGCTCTAGACGAAAATTCAAATTATTGGCTGCCTGTTGATCTTTACATTGGTGGAATTGAACATGCAATTCTACACCTTCTGTATTCAAGATTTTTTCATAAAGCAATGAGAGACATCGGTCTTGTCGATGGTGATGAGCCTTTTAAAAAACTTCTGACACAAGGTATGGTACTAAAAGATGGATTCAAAATGTCAAAGTCTAAGGGAAATACTGTAGATCCTCAAAAGTTTATTGATAAGTATGGAGCTGACACTATCAGGCTTTACATGATGTTTACATCTCCACCCGAACAGTCTTTGGAATGGTCAGATACTGCAATTGAGGGCTCATATAGATTTCTAAAACGCATTTGGGCTCTGATATCAGATAGAAAAGTATATTCTAAGGAATCACCGAATAACTTTACAAAAGTGGAGCTTAAACTCCGTCAAAAAAGTCATCAAACTTTGAAAAAAGTAACTAATGATTATGCGCAGCGAAACTCTTTTAATACAGCGGTAGCTTCAATCATGGAATTATTGAATGCAATACCAGATTCTTTTAAATCAAATCAAGCAACTGAAGCAGAGTTATTTTGTTTAGACGAAGTCATTCAATTTACACTTAAGATGTTGTCGCCGATCACTCCACATATAAGCCTTTATTTATGGAAAGAATATACAGACTCTGATGGACATGATTTTGAGAATTCTTGGCCAAAATATAATGAAGATCTTCTTAAAGTTGAGGATTTTCAATTAATCATTCAGGTAAATGGAAAGGTCAGAGGCAAAGAGCATATTTCTATTGATACTGAACAAACTGAAATAGAGAGGCTATCAAAAGAAAATGAAAATGTGAAAAAAGTTCTAGCTAATCAACCTATAAAAAAGGTAATCTATGTTAAAGAAAAGCTAATTAATTTTGTAATCTAAATGAACTATATAACACCATTCGATGACTATCCTATCCATCAAGCAGTTGAGCCAATAACTATTCCTGGATCCACTGATAGAAATTTCTATGACAGATATTTCTTTAATGGTATGGATCCTGAAAATGAGTATATTTTTGAAATCGGCATAGCTCTTTATCCTAATAGGCATGTAATGGATGCTCACTTCAGTATTTCATATAAAGGCAAACAATATTCATTTCATGCTAGTCAGCGTCTAGACCAAAATAGACTACCTATAAATATTGGTCCCATGTGCTTAACAATTGATGAGCCAATGAATGAGTTAACATTCACGTTGCAAGATCCTGACAACAAATTAAGTTGTAATCTTAAATTTTCAGCTAACTCAATTGCGCATCAAGAGCCTAGATCTCTCTTAATGGAGGGAACTAGAACAATTATGAATACAATTAGATTTACGCAGCTTGGAAAATGGACAGGTGAAATATCTACTGAGGCTGGAACACTTAATCCCAAAGCAATTTATGGAACAAGGGATAGATCATGGGGTGTGAGACCGGTGGGAGAACCTGAAGGCGGTGCCCCAGGAATGCTTAATCAAGAGCCAGGAGTATACTGGTGTTGGGCTCCAATTCATTTTAATGGTTTCTGCACACAATTTGGAACATTTCAGGATCAGGATGGAAATACCACACAAATTTCTGGACACAAATTACCTCTTTATGATGATATGTCCTCTGCACCAACTAATATTGAAGTAGAAACAATGCATTCCCTTCATCATTCCGTAAATTGGAAAAAAGGTACCCGTTGGGCAACCGGTGCAAAAATATCTGGCATGCTAAGTAAGAATGAAAGCTTTGATATAGAAATAGATACCATGGGTCCCTTATTTTTCTGCAAAGGCATTGGTTATCAGCATGATGAATGGAAACATGGTGTATGGAAAGGTGAAAGTGAAACAGGGTATGAAGTATGGGACCTATCCGAAATTGATCCAGGTGATTACACTTTTTTTCACACTCATCAAATCGCAAAAGCAACCCTTGGATCTGAAAAAGGAATCGGGATACTTGAAAACTTGGTTGTTGGCAGACATGACCCATCTGGCTTTGAAGACTTTTTTGATGGAGCAAAATAAGTTTAAAAAGTATTTCTCAATACTTATACCCTTTCTTTTAATTGTGGGCTGCCAATATAACTTGGTTCAGAGCAACCCTATAGTGCTTGAAAAAATAGAGTTTGGGTCTAGCGTAAAAGATTCGTTTAAGGGAAAAACCGTAAAATATTTTTCTACAAACTCATCTAATAGTAATCTGAGTCTGAAAATATTAAATGTGAAATTTAAGAAGAAAAATTATTATGGAGGCACAGCGGCTAGAGCAAAACAAATAGAAATTATTGGTGAGCTACAATATAACTTTGTAAATTCAGCTTTGAACAAAAATGGCACGCTGAAAACGTCTAGTTGGATACCAGTCAATGAAGCAAATCCTTTATCAGAAATGCTTGCACAAAAAACAATAATTGAAGAATTAGAATTTATATTATTAGAAAAACTAACAGAGGAATATTGGTTAATTGAAAGTTAATTTTATAAATTTTTCTGATCCAAAAGATCAAAAATATTTCCTTTTAATTGGGGGAGAATTTGTTTTAAAACAAGATGTGACTGATAAAATATTACAAAAGTTAGCAAATGACGGCTTTACTGAGAAAGTATCTATATCTCAAGATGAACTAGATAAAATTCAGGAAATAGTTTCAAAGAATATAGGCGGCTCCCTATTCCAAAAAAATCTTATCATTCACATCAAGCACACTTCAGGAAAATTTCCAGAAAAAATAAAATCTCTTCTTGAGGATGGGCAAATTTTTAAATCTTTAAATATTGCATTAATTATTGAATCCAGTATTGAGAAAGTCCCTGCAAGTGGAACATGGATTGGTAATTTTGATTCCTTTGGTCTAATTATAAATTGCAACAAGTTAAAGGTCATGGAAGAAAAAATTTGGCTTAAAAGACAGTTAGATTTTTTACCAAAAGACTTACTTCCGATATTTGGAGGCTCAATATTTCAAAACAATGAGGCTAACCTTTTGGGTCAAAAAAATGAAGTGGCCTTGCTAAAACTGTTATTTTTGAATGAAGATATGGTCGATGAATCAAAGACAGATCATATGATCTTTGGATCTGGAATAAATGCATTTGAGCTCGAGGATTTCCTAATAAAAAGAAATTTTAAGCAGGCACTTAAAATAATTAATCATATGCGAGAGCAAGATCGTCAAAACTCTGCTCCAATTATTTGGGTAATTGCTAAGGTCATAAATTCATGCTTGGAGTCATTGAGAGCTGCGAACAAAAAATCTGCATTAATTAAAAGTGGAGTATGGGCTTCTAAAATTAGTCTTTATTTAGATCTAATAAAGAGAGCGAATGTAAAAGAGTTTTTAAATTTAAATGAAGAAATAGTAAAAATTGATTTAATTAACAAAGGTATTATGAAGGCTGAAACCTGGGAACAAATAGATAGAGTGGTTTTTAAGCTTCAAGATGCGACTGCATAGCAGACTCAAAAATTTCCGAAACCTCCATAAACCCCCTGTAATTTTTATGTAATTCGTATTTTGATCCGATTAAATTCGTTAATAGTAAAAGGCCTTTTGTTGAGCTCGTTAACCACATACAAGGCGAAGTATTAAAATCTTCAATATTGCAATTACCCTCTTGAACACTGTAAGCAGTTCCCTCAAGAGCATTAATTAAAATTTGTCTAGTAATTCCTGGCAGGATATTTTCAGATAATGAAGAAGTTCTAACTGTCCCCTCTGCATTAAAATAAAATACATTGCTTGCACCTGCTTCGGTCATAAATCCATTTCGGTGCATTACAACTTCCTGACAACCCAAAGATTTGGCCTTATTCATAGACAAAACATTTCCAAGTAACGAAGTTGATTTGATGTTGCATTTGCCCCATCGGTCATCATTGCACAACATTGCGCTTATTGGAGAAGTAGAAGACCTTGATGGCATTGCATAACCAAATCTTTCGATCTCAAGATCATCTTGATAAAGGTGTGATCTAATAATATCTGTACCTCTAGAGATTTGATAATAAATATAGCCATCCAGATCAGCCAAAGCAGATTCAAGTTGTTCTATATCATTTGATACACTTTTGAAATCAACGCTCATGTTCATTTGATTAGCACTTTCAGTCATGCGGTCAAGATGCTCTTTAAAACATAGCGGTTTTCCTGAAAAATATGGAATTACCTCATAGATACTATCTGAAAATGTATAAGCTCGGGACAGAGGAGATACTCTTATCTGATCAAGAGGGCTTAATTTACCTTGATATATTGCAGAAATATCTGTCACTTTCCAAAAGAAAATAAACTTATGATCCAAAAAACTATTCGAGACCAAATTCTTCCAAAGAAGCCTTTAGCTTCAACAGACTCTATAGCAACCAGAGGTGTTGAAAGCACTAATTGGTCATTAGAAATAAATTCTATATTACCAATTACTTCGCCTGCTGATATGGGAGCTTGAATATTATTATTAAAGTTATAATTTGCTTTTAAATTTTTAAAATCAGCTCTAGGTAAAGTTAGTAGAATATCGTCCTTAGCTCCCAGAGCAACTTTATCCATTTTGCCGCCCCATACTTTTGCAGAGGTAACCTCGTCATCTTTTTTAATAAGTCTTTGAGTAGCATAGAACCTGAATCCATACTCAAGCAGTCTCTGTGATGCGGTAAGCCTTTCATTCTCTGAGGAGCTACCTGCAACCACAGCAATTAACCTCATATCATTTCTCTTAGCAGATGATATTAAACAATATCCAGCTGATTCAGTATGTCCAGTTTTTACACCATCAACAGTATCATCTCTCCATAAAAGCTTATTTCTATTAAGCTGCCTTATGCCGTTAAATGTAAATTCTTTTTCTTTGTAAGTTGCATAATGATCAGGAAAATTATTGATCATTGCTTTTGTAATATTTGCCAAATCTTTAGCAGATGAAAAATGATTAGGGTCTGTCCAACCTACGGCATTTTGAAATAAAGTATTGCTTAAGCCTAATTCTGTGGCGTACGCATTCATGAAATCTACAAAACCTTCTTCTGAGCCCGCCACATACTCTGCCATCGCAACTGTAGCATCGTTACCGGATTGAATGACTATTCCTGATAATAGATCGCGAACTGAAATTCTTTTGCCTGCCTCAATAAACATTTTTGATCCACCAGTTTTCCAAGCTTTTTCACTGATTAAAACTTTATCATCTAGGCTAATTGCGCCTGAAGCAATTTGATCAGCAATAACATAACCAGTCATCACCTTTGTCATACTTGCTGGAGAAATCTGATTATCAGAATTAAATTCTGCTATTACAGTATTGGTGTTTGACTCAAGCAATATATAACTTTCTAGGTTTAGTTTAGGAGCTTTTGGAACCATGGACTGAGCAAATACATCAAAGCAAAATGGAACAAAAAGGAAAACATAAAATATTTTTTTCATCATAAAGATATTACTTAAATTCTAAGGATAAATCATACACGGCTTTTGCATAAAAATGACTGCGATTATATTTGGTTATTGCAATAAAATTATCATCGCCAATAAAGTATAAATCCTTTGGCTTGCTTAACATGATGGTTTGTCCAGCCTTGATAAGATTTTTATCTTTAATTTCATTTATACTCATTAGATTTTGTAATTCAAGATTATTTTCCATTGCAATTGACGATAAGCTATCGCCCTCTTGAATAATATATCTCTCTTCATATCCCTCGGTATATTTCAAGGGAATAAATTTATTGGAATTACTTGGAAGTTTATAAATCTTATTCACTTTATTAAGTTGAACACTTTTTACTATCACGCCATCTCTTTTCCAACCATGTTTTTTTAGATAATTTGCAATGCTTGCAACAGCATCTGGTACCGAATTAAATAAATCAGCATACCCATCTCCATCATAATCAATTGCATAAGCTCGATAGCTAGAGGAAATAAATTGTCCATAACCCATTGCGCCAGCATACGATCCCTGAATTGAATTTATATCTAAATTATTCTCTCTTGTTAAAATAAAGAACTCAATAAGTTCACTTTTAAAGAATTTTGATCTTCTGGGAAAATCAAAGCCCAGAGTTGTCAAGCTATCAAGCACCCTATAGCTGCCTTTAATTTTTCCGTACCTAGTTTCAACTCCCAAGATAGAAGCAATGATTTCTCTTGGTACTCCAAATTCTTTTTCTACTTGGTCAAAAAGAGATGCATTCTCTTTAATAAATTTTTTACCATTAATTATTCTTTTGTCTTCAATAAAAAGTTTTTTATACCTATCCCAAGTCCAGGTAAATTCTGCAGGAGATGACATTGATTTTAGAATTTTTTCTTGTTTCTTTGCAGATTCAAGAACCTTGATTACATAGCTCTTTTCGAACCCGTGATCTCTTACCAGTGTTGCAATTACTTCTTTTGCATCTGGATGTTTTGAGTAATCAGCAAAAATGTTATTTGACAATAAAAGCAAAATTATAAAAAAATATTTCATTGAGGTAAAAATTTTTTATGAGTACTCATGGATATAATTATGCCAAAAGCAAAAAATAATGATATGAGAGATGATCCACCTTTGCTAATAAATGGCAAAGGCATCCCTACAACTGGAAGGAGGCCTACCACCATGCACAAATTTATAATTAAATTTGCAGCAAAAGTTAGGCTAAGTCCTCCAATCACCAATCTACAAAATCTATCTCTTGCGTTTAATGCTAAATAAAAACATCTTAGTAATATAAATAGATAAATAATTAATAAAAACAATACCCCAAGAAATCCAAACTCCTCTCCAATCACTGAAAAAATAAAATCAGTCTCTGTTTCTGGAAGAAAATTTAACTGTGTCTGAGATCCCTCTCTAAAACCTTTTCCAAAAAGCCCTCCTGATCCAATTGCAACTTTAGATTGAATAATATTCCAGCTAGCACCAAATGGATCTGAATCTTGGTTAAAGAATGTTGCAATTCTTTGTCGTTGGAACGGTTGTAAAAGGATATTCCAAATAAACGGTGAGCTTAATATTAACAAGGCAAAGGACCCACCCATAAAACTCCAACTTAAACCAGAAAGAAAAAGAACAAAGAGCCCCGAGCAAGCAATAATTAAAGCGGTTCCAAGATCTGGCTGTCTAAATACGATAAAAAAACAGAAAAAAATAATTATCAAACTTATCAATATTTCATTTCTTTGAATTGGTAACTTTTTGTTAAACAAAAAATTAGATAAATAAATTGGTACTGCGAGCTTTAATAGTTCTGAAGATTGAAAAGAAAAAGGTCCAATCCTTACCCATCTTTGTGCTCCATTAATTTCGGGACCAAACAAATATGTAAGGCCTAAAAGCAAGAGTGAAAAAATAAGAAGGAATCCTGAGTTTCTTCTAAAAATATCTGGATCAGGTTGACTAACCAATATCATGATGACGAATCCAGCAAAAACATAAATAAATTGCTTTGAAACTATACTGACATCTGCATTTGAGGCAGAAAAAAGGAAAAAAAGTCCGAGCGCAGAGAGCAAAAAAAGACTAAAAAACAAATATGGATCAAAGTATATTTTTTTTATCTGTTTATTCATTTATTAAGCTCTTTAAGACTTCAATAGCCACTGGCCCAGCAACAGCCCCCCCACTCTCACCATTTTCAATTACCACTGAGACAGCATATTTAGGATTAGGCATTGGACCAAAAACAATAATAATAGAGTGATCTCTTAATAATTCTGAAGTTCTAACTTCTTGATAGGCTTCCTTACTGTCTAAGCTTACAAGCTCAGCTGTCCCTGATTTTCCAGCTACTTGAAATTTCTTGAGATCACGAATGCTTCTAGCAGTTCCATAGTCACTCTCAATAACTCCAAGCAGGGCCTGATGCAATTTATTCCAATCCGAATCGTTAAATTTGTTGTCTTGCCAAATTTTTAAAGATTTTTTTACTTTTTCTTGTTTAACAATTGCAGGTTCATTGAATGCACCTTTTTTAGCAAGCAGAGATGCATAATTTGCCAGCTGCATTGGAGTCACCAACAAATAACCTTGTCCAACACCCAGATTTACCGTATCTCCCTTAACCCAACCTGCATTCATAATACTGTATTTCCATTCGGGAGTTGGGACCAATGCTTGATCCTCATCAAAACAGTCTAAGCAAACTTTTTGCCCGAAGCCTAGGCTTGTTAAGTGACTAGATAATTCTTCGATATCTGCTTGATATGCAAGGGAGAAAAAGTAAGTGTTAGAACTAACTAAAAACGCTTTATGCATATTAACTTTTCCATGACCTCCTTTTCGCCATCCTCTAAAAACTCTTCCAGTCTCTGGTAAAGTAAAAAATCCTGGATCTTTGATCTCAAAATCCCAATTAACAATATTCTTTGAAACTCCATACATCCCAATCGCAGGCTTAATAGTTGAAGCTGGTGGATATCTTCCTTTTAAAGCCCTATTAAAAAAAGGTTTATCAGGATCATTGATTAAAATTTGAAAATCATCTTCATTCATACCGTTTGATAGCTGATTAATTGAGTAAGTCGGAGAGCTATATAAAACGTTGATCCCTCCTGAATCTAAATCTATTGCAACAACAGCGCCTCTTCTATTGCCAAGAAATTTTGCTGCACTTTTTTGAGCTTCAATATCTAAATTTGTATGAAGATCAGATCCTTTTAAAGGTTTTGTAATTGACAAAGATTGAACAAGTTTTCCCATTGCGTTTATTTCATATACTCTTTCGCCATAACTTCCCCTTAAATGATCTTCATATATCTCCTCCAATCCTGTTCGACCCTTGATAAGACCATGCGCATACACTAATTCAGCATCTTTCCAATGGCTGCGGGGTATTTCAGGCATTGATTTATAAGCATCTTCTGTTCTTGAGGTATAACCTAAAACATGAGAAAAAATATTAGGATAATCGCTAATTCGTCTATAGCGCTTTGCAATGAATGCATTTTGAAAATTAAAACTCCTTACATTGAATCTGGCAATTTCTGCTGCTGAAAGATCTTTTTTGAGAACCAATTCTTTATTTGCATATGCCTTTTCTTTTTGGAGTTTCTTATATTGAAATTTATCTGATTCTGATAGGAAAATTACAGGCTGAATCTCATCCAGGAAAGAATCTATATCATCAATTAAATTGGGTTGTGTGATTAAATCGAAAGTTGGTTCATTTTTGATAAGGACCTTTCCATTTCTATCAAAAATCTCGCCCCTTAAAGCTTGAACAGGAACTGTGTAATTTTTATTTTTTAATGCAGCAAGCTGATAATCATTGTATCCGGATATCTGTAAAGTAAAAACTTGTACGAGAACTGCAAACAGACCTAATATAATTATTACAAAAAGGATAATTGCTCTTGAAGAAAAATTATTTTTCTCGATTTGTCTTTCTTCAAAAATCATTATTTGTGATATGGATGATTTCTATGAATCGTGCTTGCTCTATATATTTGTTCCATTAAAAATATTTTAAAAAGTCTGTGAGGAAAAGTTAACTCTGAGGCTGATAAAATTAAATGCGAAGTTTTAAATAATTGCTCTGATACCCCATGTGAACCTCCAATGATAAAGTTTATACTTATTCCGAGATCAATTTTATCTTGCAAAAGGTCTGCGAAACTATTGCTGTTAATTTTTTGACCTTTCCTGTCCCACAAAATTACATGAGAATCAGTTTCGATATATTTAACAAGCTCTATTCTTTCAGCCTCTAATATGGACTCTTTATCTAAATTTTTTGAAGATGAAGGCTTTGCCTCAGCATAAGAGATTTTAAAATTTGAGGGTAGTTGTTTTGAATAAAATTGAAGTGCTTGCTGCTCCCAATTAGATAGCTTATGACTGATGCTAATTATTTTGCATTTCATTATGCTGAAATGAGTGTCTTTTCACCCCACAAACTTTCTAAATCATAAAATTCTCGAATTTCTTTTTGCATTATATTTACAACAACATCCCCGCAATCAACCAATATCCACTCTGCATCATCTTCGCCTTCAATACCAACTAGATTTCTCTGATGATATTTTATAGATTCAATTAATTTATTGGCAATTGCTTTGGCATTTCTTGAAGAAGATGCTGTAGCAATGACAAGCCAATCAGCAAAACCCGAAATATCTTGGATATCTAGGACTATAATGTCTTGAGCTTTCAACTCATTCAGAGATTCAATACAAATTGTTTTTAAATTAAGGTCCAAAGTTTTTATCCACCATATAATGCGTTCTAGAATTATTTATAAGTATTAATTTTACGTCCAAAGTTAATCATCAGAATATCTAACTTAATTGAATAAATCTATAAAATATTTTTAATAAATATATTCTTTCAATCAATCTTTTGATTAAGATAGATAGATGAATTTTATCGATCCTTTTATCCAGTGGTTTGTTGATCGTCCTGAAGTTCTTGTTGGTATGGGAATATCTTCAATTTTTATTTTTTTGATAAGTATTATAGGAATAAGTTGGTTTGTTGCTCAAATACCCGAAGATTATTTTTTGCCTTTAAAAAGACAACCCTCTAAATGGCAAGAGCAAAAACCGATCCTTAGATTTATAGTAATAATCGGAAAAAATATAATCGGGCTCTCGCTTATTATTGGAGGTCTATTAATGTTGGTTTTACCGGGCCAAGGATTACTTACAATAGTAACTGGATTATTGTTGGTCAACTATCCAGGCAAATATAAACTGGAACAAAAACTCGTTTCAATGCCATCTATATTTAAAGCTCTTAATTGGATAAGGTTAAAGGCAAAAAAACCTCCTCTTCAAAGGAAGGCTACCTTTGAATGAAGTAAGATATAAATTTATTGCAAGGCAAAAAAAGAAATTTCCTTGGGGGATCTATCATGATGATTAAAAATAAAAAATGGATTTTGAAAAAAAGGCCTGTGGGCTTGGTAAAAGACTCAGATTTTGAACTTGTAAGTGAGGAGCTGCCAAAAATTAGTGAGGGCGAGATACTCATTGAGAATATATACCTCTCTTTTGATCCAACCCAAAGAAGTTGGTTGAATGATCTACCAGGTTATCTTCCTCCTGTTCAAATTGATGAAGTTGTTAGATCAGGCGGAATAGGGAGAGTAATAGATTCTAAAAACCCTGATTACAAAACTGGTGACTTAACCTTCGGCTTGGTTGGTTGGCAAACTCATTGTCTTACAAAGCCTAGTATTGAGGATAGATTCAGAGTGGTTCCTGATCTCCTACCTATGCCAACAATGTTAAACGTCATGGGCTCAACTGGCATAACTGCATACTATGGATTAGTTGAGCTTGGAAAACCAATGTCTGGAGAAACGGTTTTAGTTTCAGGAGCTGCGGGTGCTACAGGTTCTGTTGTGGTCCAGATTGCAAAACTAAAGGGATGTCATGTTATAGGAATAGCAGGAGGTAAAGAAAAATGTGATTGGCTGAAAAGCATAGGTGCCGATGACGTAATTGACTATAAAAACTATGATGTGCATAAAGAATTATCAAAAGTAGCTAAGAGTGGAATTGATATATATTTCGATAATGTTGGAGGTAAAATTCTTGAAACTGTTCTTGAGTTAATCAATATCAATGCACGTGTTCTGTTATGCGGGGGAATTTCGTCTGGATACGACTCAACTAGACCAGCAGATGGTCCAAATAATTTATTTTCTTTAATTATTAAAAGAGCAACAATGCAAGGATTTTTAGTGCTCGATTATTTACCTAATTCTGAAAAAGCATTGGAAGAAATTGCAACATGGGTTTTAGAGGGAAAACTGCAACATAGAGAAGATATTCAAGAAGGTATTGAAAATTGCCCGCAAACTTTAAATAGACTCTTTACTGGAGAAAATAAGGGCAAGCAATTATTAAAAATTTAAGAGGAGTTTTCTGAAATTTTATTAACTATTTTGGCAAGCATACTCATGCGTTGAGATGAATCAAACGCTTCAAGCAAAGATTGTTTTTGAACTGGGGTTATTGGAATGAGGCCGGCCAATTGATAACTTACAGATTCCGCTGACAGAAGATCAATCTCTAAAGGCAAAGATTTAACTTGTGGGTGTTCTTTAAGTTGACTAAGAACATTTATAAGTTCAGGAAATTGAGCTAACACAGCTTGATCATCAACGACAGGCTCAGCTATTGGATAAATAGAAGCGTAATGAAGCCCGGATTCAAGTTGCTCAACAGATTTAATTGATACTTTTTGAGTTCCCCTAACAGTTATTCCAAGTAATCCATTAGGTAATTGGTTGAAATCAATTATTTCAACAAAAGTTCCCTGCGACATAAAACTTTCACCAGTTTGATTATTTGTGCTCAAAGTGATGACAAAGCCGGTATCAGTGCTCATGCAATCTTTTACCATTGAAAGGTATCTAGGTTCAAAAATCTGAAGTGTTTGTATGGTTCCAGGTAAAACTACTAATCCTAAAGGGAATACTGGAAGTTTATTTACTTTTGATGAGGTCAATTATTGGTTCCGATATTTTTTTGCTGTCTTTATTGCTCATAATTAGGATAACATCAAAATTATCAATCTCCTCTTTTAAATCTTTTAATAAAGACTTAAGAGAATCATATTCAAATTCCTGATTTTTTCTTCCTGATAAATTAAGCCAATATACTTTTTTAAGCTCTGAGGCTGACTCATAGAGTTTTTGGCCATGATATCCCCGCGACATAGTGTTTGAAGCCAACTCGATAATGCCAAGTATTCTTTTAGAAGCAAAATGACTAGTGGCGGCTTGAACTGTATTTAGAATTGCAGTTGGATGATGTGCAAAATCATCAATAACAAGTTTATTATTATCTTGGAATACTATTTCAAATCTTCTTTTAACTCCTTTTGATTTTTTCAGAGCCTCAAAGGATTCTCTAGGATGAATGCCATGTAGAAAAGCAGCATATATTGCTATGACCGCATTATTAATGTTGTGATTACCATGGATAGGAAGTTCATGAATATTAAATTTTTCACTCTCAAATTTGATTACACCCTCTTCAATTGAAAGCTGGATATTTTCTTTTTTCCCTATTTGATGCAAGTTAGACCAGCAACCCATTGCTACCAATTCTATGACATTTTCATCATTGCCATGATATAAAATATGACCGTTTTGCGGAACTGTTCTAACAGCATGATGAAATTGTTTCAAAATATCAGACAAGTCTTCAAATATGTCAGCATGATCAAATTCAATGTTATTGATAATGAAAGTATCCGGATGATAGTGAATAAATTTTGAGCGCTTATCAAAAAAAGCTGAATCATATTCATCCGCCTCAATAACAAAAAAGTTTGAAGTCCCAAGGCGCGCAGAATTTTTAAATGAATCGCTCACGCCGCCTACTAAAAATCCAACATCAATACCTTGAGCTTGAAAAATTTCACAAATTAAAAAAGATGTTGATGTTTTGCCGTGTGTTCCTGATACTGCGATTACTGTTTTATCCTGAATAATCTCACCCAACATTTTTGGGCCTGAGGTGTAGCCAAGTTTATGACTTAAAATATATTCAACAGACGGATTGCCTCTGCTTAATGCATTACCAATTACATAAAGATCTGCAGCAGGCAAAGCAGATTCTTCATAGCCCTCTATCATTTCTACTCCAAGGGAATCCAGTTGATCTGACATTGGGGGATAAAATTGCTTATCGCTACCAGAAACATTATGTCCTTTTTCTACAAGAATCTGCGCAAGGCCTCCCATGAAGGTGCCACAAATGCCTAAAATGTGAATTTTCATTTTTAAATATTTATCGGTAACATTTGTTACCATAGACCATATTAATTAATTTATAAACTAATGAAGAAAAATGCATTTTATGCTCAATCAGGTGGCGTTACATCAGTAATTAATGCTTCTGCTAGTGCGGTAATCTTGGAGGCTAGAAAATCTAAAAAAATTGGAAAAGTCTATGCTGCTAAAAATGGAATACTTGGAGCTCTTAGGGAAGAATTAATAGATACATCAAAAGAATCACAAAAATTTATTGAGAGTCTGAAATTTCGTCCAGGTGGTGTCTTTGGTTCTTGTAGATATAAATTAAAAGATATTAATGAAAATTTACTAGAATATGAAAGGTTAATTGAAGTTTTCGAAGCTCATAATATTGGCTATTTTTTTTATAATGGAGGTAATGATTCTGCAGATACTGCTCTGAAAATCTCTCAAATAAGCAATAAGCTCAACTACCCTCTTCAATGCATTGCAATACCAAAAACTGTTGATAATGATCTTGCAGTAACCGACTGTTGTCCAGGATTTGGTTCAGTTGCAAAATATGTTGTTACCTCAACGATTGAAGCTGCCTTAGATGTTGAGTCAATGTGCGAAACTTCAACAAAAGTATTTATTCTTGAAGTAATGGGCAGGCATGCAGGCTGGATAGCTGGATCAAGCTGCATAGCCCAAGAAAGTCATCCCAATGCTCCTCATATTATCCTGCTCCCAGAAGTAAGTTTTAATCAGGTAAAATTTTTAGCGAAAGTAAAAAAAATAGTTAAAAAAAATGGTTTTTGTGTAATTGTTGCTTCAGAGGGCGTCAAAAATTCTAATGGGAAATTTTTAGCTGAGTCAGATTCAATAGATGCATTTGGTCACAGCCAACTTGGTGGTGTAGCGCCTTATTTAGCAGACTTAATAAATAAGAGATTAAAACTTAAAAATCACTGGGCTGTTGCTGATTATCTTCAAAGAAGCGCAACGCACTTATCATCTGAGGTGGATAGAAGACATGCATATGAAGTAGGTAAAAAAGCAGTTCAGTACGCAGTGAAAGGACTAAACGGAGTGATGCCGGTAATCAAAAGAAAAGGTTCTTCTCCTTACAAATGGGAGATCGTTCCAGCTCCGCTTACAAAAATTGCTAATGTTGAAAAAAAACTTCCTGCGGGATTCATTGCATCTGATGGATTTGGGATGACAAATAAAGCCAGACAGTATTTTAAACCTCTAATTGGTGGAAAGTCCCAAGCCATGAAAAATACGAATTATCAAGCTGGGAAAATGGAAATGGTTCCAAAAAAATTAAAGGCCTGGAGATAAAGTATTTAGCTGATTGATAATTCTTTTAAGTTCATTTTTCAGAATCAGTTTGTCGTCATCATTTAAAAAAGAGCCAAAATAAAAACGCTTACCTTTTGATTGAAAACAAAATTCATCAGAATTATGTCGATCCCTCTCTACCTCAAGAACAACAAAACTTCTAAATTCTTCCCAAGTCTTTTCTTTAAAAAGTCTACCCTTCTCTAATTTAATTTTATCATTTGAGATATAAATGATTTCCTTTTGTTGGCTCCAACGAAAACTAAGATAGAAACAAGTTAAAACGAGAATTACTTCTAAACCGGCAAATGGGAGAATTAATCCTGCCCCCATTATGAAAAAAAATACTCCAATAGAGAGACATATAAAAGCAAGGCTACTTAAAAATATTATTCTGTTCCAACCTCTTAATGAATAATTTGGGGAAATCTCTATTAAAAAATTATTTTCTGTGGTCTCTTCAATCTTAATCATATTACAATGGTGCCTATTATGGTCACTCGAACAGATTTTAACCGATATATGATGCCGACATACAAGCCGGCTAACTTTATTCCATCAAAAGCAAAGGGATCTATAGTCTGGGATAAAAAAAATAAAAAGTATATAGATTTTGCTTCTGGAATCGCTGTATCTAGTTTAGGTCATTGTCATCCAATTCTAAAAAAAGCATTAGTTAAGCAGTCCAAAAAAATATGGCATCTTTCGAACCTTTTGGTTAACGAGCCAGCCATGAGACTGGCTAAAATTTTTTGTAAGCACACCTTTGCTGAAAAAGTTTTTTTTGCTAATTCTGGGGCGGAGGCGGTTGAAGGTGCGATCAAAACAGCCAGGAAACATGCGTATGAAAATATTAGTAAAAAGAAAAATGAAATAGTGTCTTTCTCTGATGCTTTTCATGGTCGAACCATGATGGCAATTGCTCTTAATGGCTCAGACAGATTTGTTAAAGGATTCGGACCAATGCCAAGTGGAATTAAAAATCATCCTTTTAATGAAACAAAAAATTTAGAAAAAGTAATCACCAAAAATACAGCGGCTGTAATTATAGAACTAGTTCAGGGCGAAGCTGGAATTATTAAGGCAAAAAAAGATTTTATACAAAAAATTAAGAAGCTATGTAAACAAAATAAAGTTTTGATGATTGTAGACGAAGTTCAATCGGGAGCTGGAAGAACAGGAACCTTATTTGCATATGAACAGTTCGGTATTAAGCCCGATATCATGTGCTGTGCCAAAGGAATTGGTGGGGGAATTCCAATAGCAGCAATTTTAACTACAACTAAAATAGCTCAATGTATGCAACTTGGATCTCATGGCACAACATTTGGTGGGAACCCTCTTGCTTGTGCAGTAGCTGAGCAAGTTATGACTTTGTTAACAAAAAAAACTTTGCTCAATGGGGTAAAGAAAAAAGAGAAAATCTTTTTGAAAGAATTAGAAAGTATCAATGATGATTACCAATGTTTTAGTGCAATTAGGAGTTCTGGGCTATGGATAGGCTGCAAATTAAATGTAACAGAAAATTTTAATCTAGATACTGTCATGAAAGCCTGCTATGAAAAAGGACTAATGGTACTCAAAGCTAATGATAATACTATTAGATTGGCACCTAGTCTTATTATTGAAGATGATCTTATTTTGAAAGGATTAAAAATTTTAAGAGCTGTTATTCAGGAGCAGCATCCTTAGATTTCTCTATCTCCTCAAGCAGAATTGTTCCTTTATATCCTTCAGGCAAAACTCTTCCTCTTTTTGCTCTCGATGAAATATAGTTTTTTAATTCACTTAGACTCCAAATTTTTCCACCAGTTTTTCCTTCGTGATGAATATGCAATTTGCTGTCTTCTGCTAAGCAACAAACGTCCATCATAAATTCAGATTTTGCTTTAAATGCTTTTGTTGATATGTTGATTAACTTGTTACCTTTTCCTTTTGGCAGAATTGGTAATTCTTCAATCGGAAAAATTAATAATTTATAGCTAACTCCCTTTTTATCTTCAGATGTAAAACTTGCAGCAACAAATTTATGGTTTTCAGTAATTGCTACTGGAGAGATAACATTAGCTCCTTCAGGAGTTTTCATAAATTGCTTCCCTTTTTTTTGATTGGAAATGGCATTAGATAGATTGCTTATAAAACCAAACCCAGCACTATTAGAAATTAATATTTTTGATTCATCTGTTCCAATCGCCACTCCTTCGAAAGTAACCCCTGACTCAGAAACAATCCGTCCAGTTAAAGGCTCTCCCATTCCTCTAGCAGATGGCAAGGAATGTGCTTGAAGTGAGTAAGCCTTGCCTCCAGAATCAAAGAAAACAGCTGTTTGATTATTTCTTCCTTTAGCAAAATGTTGTAATTTGTCATCTCCTCTGTAAGTAAGATTGCTCGCTTCTACATCGTGCCCCTTAGCAGATCTGATCCATCCTGCTTTTGAAAGGATAATCGTTACAGCTTCTGATGTAACCATTTCTTCCTCTGAAAATGCCTTTGCTTCTGATAAAGACTCAATTGGAGAATTTCTCTCATCCCCAAATTTGTCTTTAATATCTTTAAGCTCTTTTTTAATATATGTTTTTAACCTAGCTTTAGATTTGATGATCTTCTCAAGCTCTGCCCGCTCTAATTCAAGCTCACCCTTTTCTTCCTCAAGCTTAATTTGCTCTAATTTTGCCAACTGTCTTAGTCGTATTTCTAAAATGGCATTTGTTTGAATCTCTGAAATTTTAAAGGTTTTCATTAATTCTTTTTTTGGATCATCGCTGTTTCTTATAATTTTTATCACCTTATCAAGATCAAGATAAACAATTAATAAGCCTTCTAATACATGGATTCTGTCATCTACTTGATCGAGTCTGTGCTCCAATTTTCTTAAAACAGTTTGCTGCCTAAATTTTAGCCATTCAGCTATTAAGTCATTAAGTGCGAAGACTCTAGGTGAGCCCTTTAGACTGATTAAATTTATGTTTACTCGGTAGTTTTTTTGAAGATCGGTTGTCGCATAAAGATGATTCATAACTTCAGCAGCATTAATTCTGTTAGATTTTAATGAGATAACAAGTCTTACAGGCTCTTTATGATCTCCTTCGTCCCTTAAATCAACAACCATTGGAAGTTTCTTTTTTTGCATTTGATCTGCAATTTGTTCAAGAATTTTTGATCCGGAGGCCTGATGAGGCAGAGCTCTTACAATAATATCATTACCTTCAACTTTCCAATAAGCTCTTACTTTAAAACCTCCTCTACCAGTTTCATACATTTCTTGAAGTTCTTCTGGAGAAACAATAATCGGCGCAGGATTACTTAAATCAGGACCCTGAATATATTTTAACAAGTCTTTAGTAGTTGCTTTTGGGTTGTCTAGAACATAAATGGCTGCATCTAGTACCTCATTTATGTTGTGAGAAGGTATATCAGTTGCCATTCCAACAGCAATTCCAGTGGTCCCATTCAATAAAATGCTAGGTATCTTTGCTGGCAATAAAGTTGGCTCTAATAATGAACCATCGAAATTAGGCTGCCAATCTACAGTCCCAAGTTTTAATTCTGAAAGAAGTAAATCAGCAAATCCTGTAAGTTTTGATTCTGTGTAGCGCATCGCTGCAAAAGACTTTGGATCATCTTGAGTGCCCCAATTCCCTTGACCATCAACAAGGGGATATCTAAAAGAAAAGTGCTGGGCCATTAAAACCATTGCTTCGTATGCAGCACTATCTCCATGGGGATGGAATTTACCAATAACATCTCCAACAGTTCTAGCAGATTTTTTGTATTTTGAGCCTGCATTCAAACCTAACTCACTCATTGCATATAAAATTCTTCTTTGAACAGGTTTCATGCCATCACCGATATGCGGCAAAGCACGATCCAAAATAACGTACATTGAATAATTGAGATAAGATTCTTCGGCGTAATCCTTGAGACTTATTGAATCAATATTTTTATTTACACTCATAACTAAACACTTACAATTTTGCCTCTTTTTTCAAGCCATTCTTTTCTTGCTCCAGCATTCTTTTTTGATAGCAATAGATCCATCATGTTATTTACATTATCTGAAGAGGTAATAGTTAGCTTTACAAGCCTTCTTGTTTTCGGATCCATTACCGTTTCTCTTAATTGAGAAGGATTCATCTCACCTAAACCTTTGAATCTTTGAATATCAATTTTTGGTTTACCAGCCTTAGTTTTTAAATTTTTAACTATAGAGTCTTTTTCATCTTCATCTAAGGCATAAAAAACTTCTTTTGCACAATCTATTCTGAATAATGGAGGCATTGCTACAAAAATATGTCCAGCTTGAATCAATGGTTTGTAATGTCTCAAAAAAAGAGCGCATAGTAACGTAGCAATATGAAGGCCATCTGAGTCTGCGTCAGCCAAAATACATATTTTTCCATAACGCAATGATTCAATGTCTGAACTTCCAGGATTTACACCAATAGCAGTAGCAATATCTTTGATTTCAGCAGATTTAATGATTTCAGCGCTTTCAAGGTCCCAGGTATTTAAGATTTTGCCTCTTAGGGGCATAATTGCTTGAAATTTTCTTTCTCTTGACTGCTTGGCAGAGCCACCTGCAGAATCTCCCTCCACAAAAAATAATTCTGTTTCCGATAAATCTGTGCTGTTGCAGTCTGAAAGTTTGCCAGGGAGAGCTGGACCTTGAAAAGTTTTCTTTCGATCAACTACTTTCGTCTCTTTTACTCTTGCTTGAGCTGAAGCAATGGCCAGCTCAGCTAATTTTTCACCTTCTTCTGTATGCTGATTAAACCAGATGCTTAGAATATCTTTTGTTGTGGAGTTTACAAAAGCTTGATGGTCTTTTGAATCTAGTCTCTCTTTAGTTTGCCCAGCGAATTGTGGGTTTGTTAATTTAGAGGAAATAATAAAGGTACTATGTTGCACCACATCATCAGAAGTAATTTTTAATCCTTTCGGAATTAAATTTCTAAATTCACAAAACTCTTTTACTGACTCAAGTAAGCCTGTTTTGAATCCATTCAAATGAGATCCTCCATGTGCAGTTGGAATGAGATTAACATAGGATTCATTCATTAAATTCTTTGCTGGCTTGGTTGACCAGTTTAAGACAAAATCAAGCGCATTATCATCTCCAGATTTACTGCAAGATATTGATTCTTCCAAAAGCAACTCTATGTCTTCAGAAGATTCTGATAAATAAGAAATGAGGCCGTTTTCATAATTCCATGAAATTTTTTCATTTTTTTTCTCATCAAAATATTCAATGGTTAGTCCGGGGCACAGCACAGCTTTTGCCTTAAGCAAATGTTTTAGATTTGATTTATCAATTTTTATTGTTTCGAAGTATTGATCATCGGGCACAAAACTTATAGCTGTCCCGGTATTTCTAAGTCCAATATCTCCAATTTTTTTTAGCTCAGATTTTTTTTCACCACCATTAAATTTCATCTCAAACTTTTGTCCATCTCTTTTAATTTCAACAGACAGACTTTTTGATAAAGCGTTTACGACTGAAACACCTACGCCATGCAAACCTCCAGAAAAATTGTAATCCTCGCCTGAAAATTTAGCACCAGCATGAAGCCTACACATTATTAACTCAACGCCTGAAACTTTATGCTCTGGATGGATATCTACTGGCATGCCTCTTCCATCATCAGTAACTAATATTACTCCGTCCTTGTGAATAGAAACTTTTATCTTAGAACAATAGCCTGCTAGGGCTTCATCAATGGAATTATCTAAAACCTCTTGTATTAGATGATTAGGCGAAGAGGTATCTGTATACATGCCCGGTCTTTTTCGGACCGGATCTAAGCCTGATAGAACTTCTATCGACTCTGAATCGTAATTTTTAGCCAATTATTTTTCCTAATACTTCTAAGCCATTTATTAATATTCTACTCTAAGTAAATTAAAAGAATTGTTTTAATTTAATAGATTTTAGGAGATTTATTTACAATAGATTAAAATAACTGGAGTTATATTTAAATGTAAAGTTAACTTGACATATATGTCACATTTAAGTTCTAATGTGTGCACTGTAAACATTAATAATTAATATGAAAAATAATATATTGCTTGCAATACTAATCTGCTTCGGTGTCAACGCCTCTGCTGATAGTCTTTTGGATATTTATAACGACGCACTAGAAAATGATCCACAATATAAATCTGCAGAGTTTTCATATTTATCTGGCAAAGAGATTAAAGTTCAAGGAAGGGCTGGGCTACTTCCAAATATTTCAATCAGCGCTCAAACAAATTGGAATGAATACTATCAAAATGGCAACCTTCAAAATGAGTACAATAATTTCAGTGCTTCTGCTCGCTTAACACAACCATTGCTAAGGCTTGATTCATGGTTTAAATATCGACAATCTAAATTTCTTACGGATGCTGCAGAGGCAGATTTTGCATACTCACAGCAAACCTTGATAGTTAGAACAGCTGAGCTTTACTTTAATGTTTTAAGAGCAATTGATAATTTAAGTGCCGCCAGATCAGAAGAAAAAGCTATAAAAAAACAGTTAGATCAAATTAGACAAAGATACGAAGTAGGCTTATCTGCAATTACAGAAGTTCAGGAGGCCCAATTAGCATTTGATCTAAGCCTTGCAGCAAGGACAAGAATTGAAGGAGAAGTTTATACAGCAAAAGAATCTTTAAATGCATTGGTAGGGAGGGAAATTATTTCTATTGATGGATTGGTTAATGACTTAAACGTATCAAATCCTGTCCCAGCATCAAAAGAAGAATGGGCAAGAAAGGCTGTAAAAAATAATTTTAGGTTACAAGCTGCTAACCTGAGAAAATTTGCATCAAAAAATAACGCCAGAAGCGTTGCATCAAATCACTTGCCAAAAGTAGATATCGTAGGAACTCAATCAGAATCAGAAACTAATCAATATTCTTTTGACGGACTTAATACTGGGGGTGCTTTCAATATTACTGTTCCAGATGAAACTCAACGAGACACATACAGTCTGCAGCTTTCAATGCCAATATTTCAAGGCGGAGCTGTTATATCAAGAACTAAGCAAGCTTATGCAGAGTCAAATAAATCATCTGAAGATGCATTATTTACTGAAAGAAGCGTTATACAGGATGTAAGAAGCCAATACTCCAATGTTATTACATTGGTTGCAAATCTTAGAGCGCAAAAACAAGCAGTGGTCTCAGCCACTAGTGCGCTTGAAGCTACGAGAGTTGGATATGAGGTTGGAACCAGAAATATTGTTGATTTGCTCCAAGCAGAAAAAAATCTATATAGTGCAGAACGAAATCTTTCAAATGCTAAATATGACTATTTAATAACAACCCTTCGCTTGCACCTTGCTGCCGGGACTCTTACTCCTGAAAATCTTCTTGAAATTAACAATTTGCTTGGTTAAAAAATATGCCTGAATTGCCAGAGGTAGAAACCTCAGTTCAAGCAATTCAAGAATTCCGAAATCAGCATATTGAATCCATAAACATTTTTAATCCAAACCTAAGATGGAAAGTAAATAAAAAGCCTTTTCAAAAGCTGCATGGAAAAAAAGTAAAAAATATCACCAGAAGAGCTAAATACATACTTTTAAATGTTGATGAATTTCAAATTTTGATTCATCTAGGTATGACAGGAACTCTCAGAATTGCTAAAAAAAATTCAAATTTTTATAAAAAGCATGACCATATTGAATTTATTTTTGAGGCTGGAAAAATAATTTTTAATGACCCAAGAAGATTTGGTTCAATGCATTTTATTGCAGATCCTAAAAATCATTTTTTATTAAAGAATCTTGGACCGGAACCGTTATCCTCAGAATTTGATGGTATGTATCTTTTTAATAAGATTAAAAAATCTAAATCGCCAATTAAAAATGCTCTAATGAATCAGAAAAATGTTGTTGGCATAGGAAATATTTACGCAAATGAAATTTTGTTTAATGCGAAAATTCGACCAACAAGAAAATGCAAAACTTTAACAAAAAAAGATAGTATTCAAATTGCTGAATCAACAAAAATAATCTTGAAGCAGGCTATAGAAGCAGGTGGAACCACTCTTCAAGATTTTTATCAACCAGACGGTAATAAAGGTTATTTTAAAATTGATTTATCTGTTTACGATCGTGACAATAAGAATTGTTTATCTTGCAAAGAAGAGGAAATAACAAGAATCGTTCAAGCACAAAGAGCAACATTTTTTTGTAAAAAATGCCAAGTTTAGCCAGTAATTTTATTTTCTAAGGCGACTTTGACATTTTCTGGAACAAACCTTGAAACATCACCGCCAAAAGTAGCAATTTCTTTCACCAGGCTTGATGAAACGTATATTAGGGTATCCTTCGGAGTAAAAAATATGCTTTCAATGTCTGGGGCCAAGCTTCTATTCATTGTTGCCAATTGAAATTCATATTCGAAATCTGCAACAGCTCTTAAACCTCTAATAATTGCAATAGCATTATTATCTCTGGCCAAATCTACTGTTAGCTGTTTTGAATAGCCTATGACCTCAATCTTGGAATTATCTTTAAAAATATCTGAAATAAGCTCAATTCTCTCATCTACGGTAAACAGCGGATTTTTAGATTGACTTTCAGCGACACCAAGAATTACTTTATCAAAAAGGCTGGCGGCTCTATCTACAATATCAATATGCCCAAATGTTATTGGATCAAATGATCCTGGATAAATTGCGATTTTCATTATCGAATGATACTAAACATTCTTAATTGATCAAAATATATAATGATTATGTAAAATAATGATTATGAGCATAAGAAAAACAACTTATATACATAAATCAAGATCTAATAAGAAAGATATGCCATCTGCAGTAGATGATGCGGCTGATGTAATGTCAAAATATTCTAAGAATAAGAAAAAAAATACCCCGCTAAATAAAAAATCTTCTTTCCCTCCAATAGATTATGAAAAACCCCCTCATTATTGAGCTTTGTATTTATTAAAAAATTTTTAAATAAAAAAGGAGCTAATAAGCCCCTTTTTTTTTAATTTAATAGATTTTATCAAATCAGATCATTATTCATAACCTTATTCCAGGCTGAAATAAAATCATTTGAAAATTTTTCTTTCGCATCATCGCTTGCATATACTTCTGCTAGCGCTCTCAGTTGCGAATTAGATCCAAAGGCTAGATCAACTCTTGTAGCTGTTCGCACTGTTTCCCCGGAAACTCTGTCAGCTCCCTCGTATGTATTACCTGTTCCATTTGGTTTCCATGCTACAGACATATCAAGCAATGTGGAGAAATAATCATTTGATAATTGCTCAGGATTGTCTGTAAAAATTCCATAATCATTATTGCTAATTCCTAAAGACCTCATTCCACCCAGCAAGACTGTCATTTCAGGAGCTGTTAGTCCTAGTAACTGAGACTTATCAAGCATCATTTCCTCAGCTGGAATGCTCGCATCAGAGCTAAAGTAATTTCTAAAACCATCTGCAATTGGTTCTAAAACGTTGAATGATTCCACATCAGTTTGCTCCTGAGAGGCGTCACCTCTACCAGGAGTAAATGGAACCTCACATCCTGAAGCTTTCTCAATGCCAACATTTCCTGCTAAAACAATTACATCAGCAATTGATGCACCAGTTTCAGATGAAATTTTTTCGTATATCGATAAAACTTTGGAGAGTTGCTCAGGTTTATTTGCCTCCCAATCTTTTTGAGGAGATAGACGAATTCGTGCACCATTAGCACCTCCTCTCATATCAGAGTTTCTGTAAGTTGAAGCACTAGCCCAAGCAGTCTCGACCATTTCTTGAATAGAAAGACCTGATTCTGATATTAATTTTTTAACATTACTAACATCGTAGTCAGTATTGCCTTCTGGAATAGGATCCTGCCAAATTAACTCTTCATCTGGGACTTCTGGACCAAGATATCTACCTTTAGGTCCCATATCTCTGTGTAATAGCTTGAACCATGCACGCGCAAATGCATCTGCAAATTCTTCAGGATTTTCATGAAAACGCTTAGAAATCTTCTTGTATATTGGATCCTCTCGCATTGACATGTCAGCAGTTGTCATCATGGTAGGCACTCGCTTGGATGGATCTGCTGCATCAGGCGCCATATCTTCCTCTTTTTGGTCTATTGCATGCCAGACTATCTTACCTGCAGGAGTTTCTACCTTCTCCCATTCATATCCAAACAACAGATCAAAATACCCGTTATCCCATTTAATTGGGTCAGCCGTCCAAGCTCCTTCAAAACCACTGGTAATAGTATCAGAGCCCTTTCCAGATTCATGGGTGCTTTGCCATCCAAATCCCATATTTTCAAGTGGAGCACCCTCTGGCTCATTTTGAACATGATCCTCTGTACCAGCACCATGACCTTTTCCAAAGGTATGACCACCTGCGACTAAAGCTACAGTCTCCTCATCATTCATTGCCATTCTTGCGAAAGTTTCTCTAACATCCCTACCGCTTGCAATTGGATCAGGGTCTCCATCAGGGCCTTGAGGATTTACATAAATTAAACCCATTTGAACAGCGCCTAATGGGTTCGCTAAGTCCCTCACTCCACTGTATCTTTCATTGGAAAGCCATTCTGTTTCAGCTCCCCAATTAATGTCCTCTTCAGGAGCCCAAATATCAGGTCTACCTCCTCCAAATCCAAACGTTTTTCCACCCATTGATTCAATAGCTACATTACCAGCAAGTATTAATAAATCGGCCCAGCTAATCTTTTTTCCATATTTCTGTTTAATTGGCCAAAGAAGTCTTCGAGCTTTATCAAGATTTCCATTATCTGGCCAGCTGTTTAATGGAGCAAACCTTTGAGCGCCAGTTCCGCCCCCGCCTCTTCCATCGCCTGTACGATATGTACCTGCAGCATGCCATGTCATTCTGATGAAGAATGGCCCATAGTGACCGTAATCTGCAGGCCACCATTCCTGAGAGTCAGTCATAAGATCATTAAGATCTTTTTTAAGGGCATGAAAATCAAGTTTCTTAAATTCTTCAGCATAATCAAAATCCTCATCCATTGGATTCGTTTTTCTGTCATGCTGATGAAGAATGTTTAAATTTAACTGATTTGGCCACCAATCTTGATTGGATGTTCCAGTGGAGCTATTGGACGAAAGACTTCCATGCATGACTGGGCATTTTGATTCTGAACTTTGTGTTTCTTTACTCATAAATTTTTCCGTAATAAATATTAAAATTCACTGCGTAAGCTGTGGTAATCACATTTTATAACAATTAATATTATTCTGGAATATCTAACTCGTCAGTTTTTTGCCATTGAAGGCTAAAATTCCTGGAAATGAATTTAGCTTTATTATCCCTAACTTCAATTACGTCTCCGTAGATGATACCCATATCCAGTTTGTACGTTTTACCATCCTTATCAAATATGTGACTTGCAACACAATACGTTTCCCCTTTGTAAGTATTTTCGTGCCACTCACCATTTACATTCATAATTTGATGCATAGTACTTTTGTAGTTTTCTAACTGTTGCATAGCAGCTACAAAATTTTTTAAGCCGTTAATCTCATAGTGTCCATGCATAGAAAATTCATCCCACATTATGGTACCAAGAGACGAAAATTTTCTTTTATCAATATACATTGCATATAAATTTGATAATTTTGTAGGCGCCATTAAATTCGATACCTTAGATGAGACTATATTTTCTTCCATTATTTTTTTACCTCAGAAATTAATTTAAGAACTTTATAAATATCATCAGGACCCTGAACAAAATTAATTGGGAAAACCTCAACTTCATTCAGGCCAGCAGCAACAGATTTTTCTAATTCCTGAAGAGTAAGGTCGATGTTAGGAATGCCGTCATCATCAAAGCAAGTGGGAAGTTGTCCCCTTATTCTTGGCTGATCGTCCCTTGCGGCTTTGATAAATGCCTCAGACAATATTTCTTTGCCCTCAGAAATAAATTCTCTACTTGTTTTAATCGGAATCCATCCATGTCCAACTTTAGCAATTCTAGAAGCATTTTCAGGCGTCATTTTTATGCCAAATAATAAAGGCAAATCTTTGCCTTGAGCAGGTTGAGGATGACACCAAATATCATCAAAATTAAAATTTTTGCCATTAAATGAAACTGGGCTATCCTCCCATAGTAATTTACAGATATCTAAAGTTTCCCAAAAGATCTCTGCTCGATTTTCAAAGCTAACTCCAGCAGTATCAAATTCTTCTTTTTGCCAGCCCAAACCAACTCCAAGTTCTAATCGTCCTTTTGAAATAGCGTCTACGGTAGCAGCATTCTTTGCCAGTAATGCAGGATTTCTAAGAGGCGCAATAAGGACAGCTGTAGCTAAGTTTATCTTTTTTGTATTTGAGGCAATCATTGTTAATAGTGACAATGGCTCATACCATGGCGCTTCAGATGGAAGTGGAAATTTTCCAAATGGATATTTGTGAAGATTTTTACCCATTACTACATGATCGGTAACACTGACAGAGTCAAATCCTAGCTCCTCAGCCATTTGAGAAATTTCAATTAAAGATAAAATATCTCCATCATAAAAATTTTCTAGACCAAAAAGCCCCGCCACTAATTTCATATAATTCTCATTTATTTATTTGATTGTACGAAGAATTTTAATTCAATGCACATTATTATTTTGTAAATCCCTTAGAATAATAAAATTAATGCAAGAGCAGATAAAAGTAACTTCAGGAAAATATAGAATTTTTCATATGAAATATATGAAATTAATTTTTTACCTAGTAATGCGCCAGCATAACCAGCAACAGCAAGGGCAAAAATAAATAAAAGGTACTCTAAAAGAGAAAAACTAAAAAAATATATAAATAAAATAATTCTTAAAGAATGCTGAAAAATCATAACGGCGCCATGATTAGCTACTAATACTTCCGGTGACAAGTTTTTTGTTCTCATGTAAGACGTTACTAAAGGTCCATTTGCCCCAATAAAAACTCCTGCAAAGCCAGAAATAAATCCACAAAACCAATCATTTCTCATTATGGAGAGAATGAAGTTATCTAAAGGAGCCCACGTAAAAAATAAAATAGTGCCAGCAATTAGCCAAATTAATAATTGTTCTGGCATAGAGCCAAATAATAAAATTCCACTAAATCCACCGAATATAGTAGCTATTAAAATATTTTTAATAAGCTTCCATTGATAAAATTCCCGATACACAAAGGTTCTTGATAAATTGTTTGAGAGCTGAATTGCCCCATGCAATGGAATAAGTGTTGCAGGCGAAAAATATTGGGCCAGTGCAACAAGCATTATCAGACCACCACCAACACTAAAAATAGAAGTTAATAAAGACGTGAGAAAGGATAATATCGAAAAGAAAATAATAAACTCTAGTGACATATAAGAGTGTGTTTTTAGCTTTAAAGGAATTAAGATTAACTCATGAGTAAGATAGATCAAATTATTAATGACCTTACATTAGAAGAAAAAGTATCCCTTCTTAGTGGTTTTAATAGTTGGTATACCAATAAGATTGATAGAAAAGGTATTCCAAGCATTAAGATGTCAGATGGACCAAATGGTGTCAGAGGTGATTCAAATTCTGGAAAATCATCAGCATGTTTTCCATGCGCTATATCCATAAGCTCTTCTTGGGATCTAGACCAAGTCAAAAAAATAGGAGTGGCTTTGGGCGAAGAAGCTCAAGCAAAAGATGTAGATGTGCTCTTGGGTCCTACCATCAACATTCATAGACATCCGCTGGGTGGCAGACATTTTGAGAGTTTTTCAGAAGATCCATTTTTAACTGGAAAAATTGCATCAAGTTACGTTCAGGGTGTCCAATCTCAAAATGTTGCAGCCTGCCTAAAGCATTTTGTAGGCAATGATACAGAGTTTGAAAGGCATTCAATCAGTTCAAATATTGATGAACAAACACTCAGAGAGATATATCTTCTTCCATTTGAAATTGGTGTGAAAGAAGGAAATGCAAAAGTTGTAATGAGTGCTTACAACAAATTAAATAATATTTACTGTAGTTCACATCAGGAATTACTAATTGAAATTTTAAAAAAAGAATGGGGTTTTGATGGATATGTTGTGAGTGACTGGGGAGCAGCTCTTGAAACTGAGGAAAATGCAAATGGCGGATTAGATCTAGAAATGCCTGGACCTGGGAATGTTTGGGGGAATGCTTTGATTAATGCCATTAAAAATAAAAGAGTTGCAGAAGATTTAATTGACGACAAGGTAAAAAGAATATTATCTGTAGCAGAATTCTCAAAACGTTTTGATCGCCCAGAAATCAAGAGTGAGGAAGCTATTGATAATCCAGAACATAGAAAATTATTAAGAAAAGCAGCGGCTGACGGAATGGTTCTTTTAAAAAACGACGGTATGTTACCCCTGAAAAAAGATATAAAAAAATTAGCAATAATAGGCCCTAATGCAAAAGAGGCCCAGATTATCGGAGGTGGGAGTGCGAGCCTAAGACCTCATTATCAAGTGCATCCAATGGAAGCAATTCAGGCAAGAATAGGAAGTGAAACAGAAATTTTGTACTCAAAAGGCTGTCATACACATAAGTATCTTCCAAAAATTAATGAAAAGCTGATGAAATCCTCTAAGGGTTTCCTAGTGGAATACTTTGATGGAGAAAGTTTTAATAAAAATTTACTTTTTCAAGAAAATTTAATAGGTAGTAAATTCTGGGTCTTTGAAGGTTTTGCTAAAGAGATAATTGCCAAAGAAGAGAGACCAAAAACATCAGTAAAATTTTCCTGTGAATATGCTCCAGATGTTTCTGGCCCGCATGAATTTGAGATTTTCGGTATAGGCCAGTGTCGCATGTTTATTAATAATGAAGAGCTTATTGATAATTGGAATAATATTGAGCCGGGTGAGGCATTTTTTACTTTTGGATCAGCCTCCAAAAAGGGAATTGCAAATTTTAAAAAAGGAGAAACATATAAAATAATAATAGAGTATTATTTTGAAGGTAATTTCCCCGCTGTCTATATTGGCTGTCAGCCTCCAGATGAGGTTGATTTATTTGCAGAGGCCATTAATATTGCCTCTGAAGCAGATCAAGTAATTTTAATTGTTGGAACTAACTCTGATTGGGAGACTGAGGGCAATGATAGAGCTGATTTTAATTTACCTGCGAATCAAAATACCTTAATTGAAGCAGTATTAAATGCTAACGAAAATACAGCATTAGTAATTAATACAGGCTCGCCAATAAATATCCCTTGGTTAGATAAAACAAAGGCTGTATTGCAAACATGGTTTGCGGGACAGGAATTTGGTAATGCCTTGTATGATATTTTGTCTGGTTCAGTAAATCCTTCTGGTAAATTGCCAACATCATTCCCTGCAAGAATTGAAGATACTCCAGCTTTTAAATCATATCCTGGTGAAAATTTACAAATGAACTATGACGAAAAACTTTTAGTTGGTTATAAATGGTATGAAAAGAAAGAAATTAAGACTCTATTTTGCTTTGGCCATGGCTTATCCTATACAGAATTTGAGTATAAAAATTTAGAAGTAGAACTAAAAGATAATAAAGAAGTTTTGTGCAAATTCACCATTAAAAATAAAGGAGAAACTGCAGGTGCTGAAATAGCTCAATGTTATATTCGTTATTCAAAGAATTTAGAAAATGAGCCTAACAAGACACTTCAAGGCTTTTGTAAAGTTAATATTGATGCTCATGATGAAAAAAATGTTGAGATAAAACTTACTCAAAGAAATTTTTCATATTGGTCTATAGATGCAAAAAGATGGCAGATTAAGGAGGGATCATATGAAATTTTAATAGGATCATCCTCAGAAAATATTTTTTTAAAGTCATCTGTCAATCTTGAGAAAGTTCTTCAAGTTCTTTAACAGAGAGCTTAATTTTTGTCGCATCAATTGAGCTATTGGTCTCAGATAAAGTTCTTGGACCAATTAGTGGAAAAATTAAATCGGATTGGTGCAAAACATACGCCAAGGCAATTTGAATAGGCTCTACACTTTTTTTCTCGGCCAGCTCAAAGCACTTTTCTCTTCTCTTAAGGTTTTTTTCATAATGCCAAACCCTCATTTCTTCATCCAAAGTTGGATTTGAAAAATGCTCATTAGAAATCTGTTCTTTCTTTTTAATAAAAAATCCCCTTGCCTGAGAAGACCAAGGAAATAACAAAATCTTTTCATAAATAATATATTCTAAAAAGTTTTCATTTACTCCAACACAGCCTGGCCATACAGGTTGCATCATTTCTGCTAAGCTAAAATTATTGCTGAGTGCAGAAAATGGCTCTTTTTTATTTTTTTTTGCATTAGCTCTTGCAGAGGAGAATCTATCTAACTCCCAATTGGAGGCTCCTAATAAGTCAATCAGGCCTTCGTTTTGAATATCTGACAATGCGTCAACAAATTCGTCAACCGGTACATCCCTATTATCTCGATGGAGACAAAAAATATCTATTTTTGGAATATTAAGCCGATCAAGTGATTCAAGAATTTGAGGTCGAATAAATTTTGGCTCACATTCAGGAGTATGAGCAGCCTTACCAATGACGACTACGTCTTTTGCTACTCCTCGAGAGTTTATCCAATCGCCAAGATACTTATCACCTTTTCCATGATTATAGATATAGGCGGTATCAAATATTCTTCCTCCAGATTCATAGAAGTGATCAAACATTGTAAAAGCATGCAGATCAGAGGTTTGATTGTCACAACCTAACGCAAGCCTTGAACCAATCTTATTAATTCTTGGAAGGGTTATTTTTTTAAGAATTGGTTTTCTTATTTGAGAAGTATTTGCCAATGATATTGGAGAATTTTTTAAAATATTTTTTGGGCATTCAATTTTCATTCTCTCTCTCCATTGATCAAGCCAAAACATGTTACTTTGCGTTTCAGTGTGAGTGATAAACTCCGATTCTGCTTTTTGCTGCAATATGCAACTCGAGGCATGCTCAATTTCTCTGGAAAATAAACCAAATTCATCAATGAATGAAATTTCTTGTTTGCCTAGTTCAGGAGTAGAGACCAAAATAGAGGATCTTCCATCTTGAAATTGCCCACAATGCCATGGTTGATTAACAGCAATAGATTTTTCACCTCTAGATACCAATAGATCATTGGAAAAATTTTCATTTATTGCACAACTTATTTTTGCCTCAATAGAATCTGAAAAAATAATATGAGCATGAGATTGAAGATCAACACCAGTCTCATCTAGCTCTCCTGTAGCTGAAAACTCTCTAGGTTCAGCAAACGGAAGTCCTTGTAAATGACCAGCTATTAACTTACACATCGTTAGGGGATAACATCCAATATCTAAGATTGCTCCTCCACCCAGATCAGGATTCCTTAATCTATGATCTATTGGAACCTCAGCAGTAAAGCCAAACGAGGCTTCAATCAATATTTTCTCTGTATCACCAATAAAAATATGTAAATTATCCAAAATATTCTTTGTTTGGGGATGAGTTCTATACATAAATCCTTCCATTAAAAAAATATTTGATTGTTTCGCTAGGTCTATGAGAATCATGCTCTCATATGCATTCATCGTAAATGGCTTTTCACACAGAACATGCTTGTGATTTTTAATGGCTTGAAGTGAATGAGCAAAGTGTTCGCTGTGCGGTGTAGCAACATAAACAGCATCTATTTCTGGCGAAGACAACAAATCATTTAATTGATAATGAGCATCAATATTAAATTTTTTAGCAAAAGCATTTGTTGTATCAACATTTCTACCGTATAAGCCTATCAATTTAGAATTTGAAGTTGATTTTATAGAGTGCGCAAAAGCAGATGCTATCGAGCCTGAGCCAATGATTCCCCAATTAATTTGTTTCATGATTCAATTTTTTTCTTTCTATTTCAAAAATTAATTTTTGATGAAATGTTTTATTAATCGGATAAAAAGATACCAAAATAAAACTTAGGAAAATGCCAGTTAATGGTATCCAGGTCATAATAAATTTTAATTCCTGTAAAGTTTGCTCAGACTGAACTGTATTAGGCTCAAAACCAATTTGAGTTAAAACCATACCAAGTAAAAGAGCAGCCAGTGCAATAGCTGCTTTTTGAGCAAAGGTCATAAAACCATATAGTGATGATTCTGTTCTAACGCCAGTTTTCCATTCTCCATATTCAATTGTATCCGGAAGCATTGACCAAAATAAAACTCCTGTTGCTCCATTTCCAATTCCAATAAAGCCAAGAATAAGCAGTAGTTCATTCAAAGAATTTATTGGAGAATAATAAAAAATTAAAAATCCAATAATTAGTAATGTCATTGACGCCATCCATGAATTTCTTTTACCAATCTTCAGTGCGGCATATGCCCATAATGGAATGGCCACAAGAGCTGAGCCACTACTTATGCCGAGAATTAGTCCTTGATATTCATGCAAATCAAGAGAGTATTTAACAAAATAAATTAAGTTGTTGTTAAACATTATGGAAGTTGAGCCAAGGATAAGTATTGATGCAAAGACAATCCAGAATGGATAATTATTAGCAACTGACTTAAATACTTTTGCAAAGCTGGGTAATTGAATTGGGGAAGAATTGAATTCTCTTTCTTTTACAAATCTTACAGTGATGCTTAAAACAAACACAGCCATAAGACCACATATAATGCCTAAGAAGATAAATCCAGATGCTTCATTTGTCCCACCAAAGAACAAAACTATTGGGAAGCCTAAAGCTGAGACTGTGAGGGTGCCAAAAGAGGCGCCTATCATCCTCGCAGTGGTTAATCTCGTTCTTTCGTCACTATCATCAGTAATCCTTGCTGTAAGAGATGAATATGGAACGCTGACTATTGTAAAACAAGTTCTATGTAATAAATTTACAGCTAACAAGAAAATAAAAAGTTTTGCTCCCTCAAATGGAGGAACCCAAAATAGTAAAATAAAGGAAAAAGCTAATGGAATTGCGCCATAAAAAATATATGGTCGATAACTTCCCATCTTGCTTCTAGTTCTTTCTGCTAGGTATCCCATAAAAGGATCTGTTATTGCATCCCAAGCAATTCCTAGAGCATAAAGCCAACCTGCAAGGAGTGGTGATATTCCAAAAACATCGGTATAAAAATATAAAAGATATAAACCCACTCCACTCCAATACAAACAAATTGCATAATCCCCGATGCCATAAGCTGCTCTGACTTTATTTGATACTGTATTAAGACTCATAAATCTTCATTGACTATAGCAGTCTTGTCAGCAGTTGGTAATATTTAGGAAGTGCATTAGTATAAAATTCATGAAAACAAACCAGCACTATAAAGAAGGCTTTTCAAATAATAATGGAGTAAAAATTTTTTATCGTGATTATGGTCCTGAGGATGGTGATCCAATACTAATGGTTCATGGACTAGGAGCGCAGCTTGTTCATTGGCCACAACATCTTATAAATTTCTTACAAGAGAATAACTTTCGACCTATTACCTATGATAATCGAGATGTTGGCTTATCATCCAGATTTTTCAACACCCCATCATTTGTGTTGGATTACATCAAGTACTTTTTTAGATTGCCTATTAAATCTGAGTATAAAATTGATGATATGGCAGATGATGGAATCAAACTATTAGAAACTTTAAAAATTAAAAAGGCTCATATTTTGAGCACCTCCATGGGCGGAATGATTGCTCAGATCATTAGTGCTATGTATCCTGAGAAAGTTAAAACATTTACATTGATTGCGTCTACTGCATCTACCCCCAGTCCAATTAATGCCCCATCAAAGGCAGTCAGAGAAATTATGCTGGAAAGATCAAAAAATCCAAATGCATCATACGATGAGATAATCAAAAGAGAAATAAAAATGGTTTCACTAATTGGTATGAAAGGAAGGATTGTTGACACTCCTGAATTTAGAAAAGAAACAATGGAAAACTTAAATCGCTCTCAAGACGGGTCAGGATATGCAAGGCAACTTCTGTCAATTCTTGCATCAAAGGATAGATTAAAAAAAATTAAAAAAATTAAAGCTCCAACTTTAATTATTCATGGCAAAGACGATCCTATGATACATGTCAGAAATGCTTATAAAATGCACAAGTTAATTCCGCATAGCAGACTTCAAATAATTGATAACATGAGGCATCTAATTGAGCCTGAAATTCTCATGCAATTTGAAGGGGCTCTATTAAATCATCTGAGGGTCAGTTCTTAATCGCTGTAAGCTCCTCATCAGTAATTAACAGCATATTGCCTATTTGCATAAACAGTGAATTTTCATACTGATCAACCTTATCATCTGACAAAATAACACTCCAAATATTCGATAAAATCTCAAGTTTCATTCTTTTAGTGCAGTTACTATTGATAATATTAATAAATGGATTAAAAGACTCCTTATGACTTGTCCATTCTTTTAGCTCTTGAAATGCTTCCGAAAAATTGCCCTCCGGATATAAATCCAAGTAAAAATTTTTAATTTCATCAATTTCCTCATCATCTACTTTTCCATCCATTCGAGCGATTTCAATCATTAAACATAAAACAGCAGAAACATGTGGTGGCATATCCTCGGCAGTTCCGGAAATATCAGAAAATAATTTTTTTTTGAATATAGATAGCATCTCTTAAAAATTTAAAAAACAACTATAGCAATCTTTTGAATAAAAATAATCATTATGAAGCTTCAATCCCAAATGCGCATAAGTCCCTCCTGCGCTGTTGATGCAATTAATTTTCCTGCTTTGGTATATATCGATCCTCGAGAAAAACCTCTAGCATTTTGAGAAATTGGGCTATGCATATGATGCAAAATCCAGTCATTAAAATTAACTTTTCCATGAAACCACATCACATGGTCTAAGCTAGCACTTTGAAATTTTTTTGACATAAAATTTACCTCATGAGGATTTACAGCTGCCCCAAGTAATCCCATATCAGAACAATACAATAATAATGCTTGGTGGATTCTTTCATCTTTTGGTAACTTTCCAGTTGGTTTCATCCAAGTGCTCCTATAAGGGGGTAGTTTTTCTGCTTTCAATAAATCCATGGGTTCAACTTGTCTCGTTTCGATCTCTCTTTCTCTGAGCCACATTGGTAAATAATCTTTAGGAATTTTATTTTGTACATCTTTTCTTAACTCTAAATCACTTTTAAGTTTCTCTGGACCTGCAATTTTTGGCATTTTAATTTGATGACTTAAGCCTTTTTCCCTCTTTTGAAATGAAATGGAGCAACTAAAAATCGCTTCTCCATTTTGAATTGCATTGACTCTTCGAGTAGTGAAACTCTTCCCATCTCTAATTCGATCTACTTCAAAAATGATATTTTGCTCAAAATCTCCTGGCCTAAGGAAGTATGAATGAAATGAGTGAACCCATCTTGCTTTTTCGACTGTTTGGTATCCGGCTATTAGACATTGAGCCATAATCTGACCACCAAAGATTCTTTGAAAGCCAACACTTTTTCCTGTCCAAGAGTAAAGATCTCTATCAATCCTAGTTAAGTTAAAAAGTTCAAGTGTGTGTTTAAGGGCACTATTCATTAGTTTTGATGATTTATTGAATTAAAATTTATCTTACATTGAATCAATTAAAACTAGAACTTTATCTCATCAAAAGTTAGCATATGTGCTCCTGTAAATACTAAAATATATACAAATGATAAACTCAGAAAGAATCAGCCTGTCAGATCAACCCGATCAAAAAATTAATGTAAAGAAAACATTTAATATTGATTCCAATCTTTCAGTAAAAGGCTATAAAGAAAAGACACAGTGGGTGCCTGAAATTGACTCAACTTATGTGTTTGATAAAGATACAACACTATCGATCTTAGCTGGCTTTGAACATAACCGCAGGGTAATGATTCAGGGATATCATGGAACAGGTAAATCAACACACATTGAACAAGTGGCAGCTAGACTTAATTGGCCATGTGTCCGAATTAATCTTGATAGTCATATAAGCAGAATAGATTTATTAGGCAAAGATGCCATTGTGCTAAAAGATGAGAAACAAATTACCGAATTCAAAGAAGGAATTTTGCCATGGTCCATTCAAAATCCAGTTGCGATTGTTTTTGATGAATATGATGCAGGAAGACCTGACGTCATGTTTGTTATTCAAAGGATTCTAGAGGTAGAGGGTAAATTAACCTTATTGGATCAAAATCATGTGATATCTCCACATCCAAGCTTCAGACTATTTGCAACCACCAATACTGTTGGTATGGGAGACGTAACAGGTCTTTATCATGGCACACAACAAATTAATCAAGGGCAAATGGATCGTTGGCACATATTGTCAACACTAAATTATTTGGAGCGCTCACACGAGATCGATGTGGTTACAGGTAAAGTTCCCGAACTGAAATCAGCTAAAGATAAAGCTTTAATAAAAAGTATGATCCAGCTTGCTGATCTTACAAGACAAGGATTTATAAATGAGGATATATCATCATTAATGTCTCCCAGAACTGTAATAACTTGGGCTCAAAACTACATTATATTTAAAGATATTAAGCATTCTTTTAAGCTATCGTTTCTAAACAAATGTGATGAGGCTGAAAGACCAATTGTTGCAGAATATTTTCAAAGGTGTTTTGGTGAAGATCTTGAAGAAAGCCATAATCCAACATCATAATTAATGAGCTGGGTAAAGAATCGGGAGGAGTTTAAGCAGGCAGTCCTTTCAACAACAAGGGCAATATCCAATAATCCAAGTTTAGAAAGCACTTCACAAGCCTCTAGTCGACCTCCTTCTTTGACTCAGATCTCTTTACAAAATCCTCCAAGATCTTCCTCTCAAATTAGTTCGTGGAGAGGGGAAGCAGATTTCCAAGCTTTTTGGCACCTTTATCATAAAGAAAATCCTCCTCTTAAAATGCCAAAAATAGCTAGAGATTTTTTTGCTGAGCTTGAACTTTCAAGAGTTGAAATGATTGGAGGAGAATCTTTTCCTGGTGCAAAGAGCAACTTAAGTTTGTTTTTAAATGCTGAAGCGAAGAAAAACATTGATAATAAAATTCCATCAATCAACCCATTGGCCTCAAACTTGTGGTTAAAAAAACTTAATGGTGATGAATTGCAAGATGAAAGCAAAAATGTCGTTAGTGCTTTTCAAGCTGCAGCTCCTAAAAATATCAATGAATTAGGCAAAAGACTAATTGAAGCTCGAAAATCTCAAGAGGACTTTCAATCAATTGCTCTTGAATTGATGAAAGATCTTGATTTGATGCATGAACCACAAACTAATAGCGACGAAGAATCATTAGGAGACGAGTCAATTCCAGAGGAACAACAAGCTCAGAATGAAGATCAAGAAGAGTACGAACAAACCTCTGAAGAGCAAATGATTGAAGCTCAAGCAGAAGGTCAAGCAGATGAAGATAATGCTTTATTAGAAGAGGCTCAAGCTCCAATTGATTCAACCTCAATAGATGAAGAGATAGATTTAACAAGAAATTTTAACGAAGAAATAGATCAAACAGCCTATGAAGATTATAAAATTTTCACTTCTCAGTTCGATGAAATAGTCAACGCAATTGATTTAGCAACGCCTGAGGAGTCTCAAAGACTCAGGATTCAGCTAGATCAACTTATTTCGCCTTATCAAACTACTATTGGAAAATTAGCCAACAGGCTTCAAAGACTATTACAAGCTCAACAAAATAGAAGCTGGAATTATAATCTTGAGGAAGGCTTACTTGATACAGCTCAGCTTCATCGGGTGATAACAAGACCTGGGGATCCCTTAAGTTTTAAACAAGAAAGTGAAAGTAAGTTTAAAGATACAGTTGTATCACTCTTAATTGATAGCTCTGGGTCAATGCGAGGTCGCTCAATGACCTTGGCAGCAATTTGTGGAGATATCATAGGAAGTACGCTTGAAAGATGTTATGTCAAAACTGAGTTATTAGGTTTTACTACAAAACATTGGAAAGGCGGTGATGCAAGAAAAGCTTGGGTTAATCAAGGCAGTCCTTCAAATCCAGGTCGATTAAATGATTTGCGACATATTATCTTTAAATCTGCAGATGATAATTTTAGAAAAGCCAGAAAAAGCTTTGGAATTATGTTGAGAGAGGGCTTATTAAAAGAAAATGTAGATGGAGAGGCATTGGCTTGGGCGCATCAAAGATTAAACAAACGTAATGAAGAAAGAAAAATTCTGATTGTAATTTCAGATGGAGCTCCAGTTGATGACAGCACCCTTTCAACGAATCATAGCAATTTTTTAGATAATCATTTACGCCAAATAATTAATATGATTCAAACTCAAAGCAATGTTGAGCTACTTGCAATTGGAATTGGGCATGATGTAACAAAATACTATGAAAAATCTATTACAATAAATAGAGCAGAAGAACTCGCTGAGGCATTGCTTGATAAGCTCACAGAGCTTTTCAATGATTAAAAAAAAAGAATATAATATCTGAACTTAAAAATTCCATATGAAATAAGAGTGAGCATAAATGAAAATTAGAAAAACAGATGGTCCGCCAAAAGACATATTAACTTTTGATCTTGATGTCGAAAATGAATTAAATATGACTCCTAAGCATGTAGAAGATGTTGCTGAAATATTCAATACGCCCCTAACAGGTGCATATAACTGGGACTATACAGTTGCAGATAATAGAATTAAAAAACTTTATGAATTAGGCAAAGAGCTCAATTGGAACGGTTCCATGGACCTCAATTGGGAGTACACTCACCCAGCAGATGAGAGAATTATGCAAGCTGATGAGGATTTGCCTCATGAAACCCTTGAAGCATATGAAAATCTTTCGGAGAAAGAAAAAATTGAATTTGATCGTCATGATGCAGCTGAACTTCTAAGTCAATTCCTTCATGGTGAACAAGGTGCTTTGCTTGTTGCATCGCAACTAACAGCATGCGCTCCAACTTATAATGCAAAGCTTTATGCGGCATCACAGACCTTTGATGAAGCAAGGCATGTCGAAGTATTTAACCGATATCTTCAAGAAAAAATTGGAATGCATTATCCAATTAATAAAAATTTAAAACTGCTTCTAGATAAAATTCTTACTGATCCTAGATGGGATCTAAAATTTATTGGTATGCAAATTATCATTGAAGGATTAGCACTAGCTGCATTTCAGATGCTTAAAGGCCTGTCTAAGGATCCTCTTTTAACGCAACTGCTTCACTATATTATTAGAGATGAGGCAAGACATGTGACATTCGGAATTAATTACCTAGAGGATTTTGTTAAGACCTTGTCACCTGAAGAGATTGAAGAAAGAGCTGAGTTTGCTTATGAAGCGTGTGTTATCTCAAGAGAAAGACTAATCAATACTAAAGCGATGCAGAAATATCTAAAAATGTCAGAAGATGAAGCAAGAGAATTTGCATTGTCAACAACTGCAAACTCTGCTTTTACAAACTTTCTTTTCACAAGAATCATGCCAAATCTTTCAAGAATAGGTCTCCTAACTGATAAAGTGAGACCTAAATTTGAGGCATTAGGTTTGCTTGAATATGAGCATGCGCCAGATGATTTTGAGTGTGACTGGAATGAACTTGAAAAACCTCTCGAAAAATTTGGTGAAATTCCTCAAGTTATCTAATCAATTTCTAATTGTAGCGTCACTTTTTTTAAGTGCCTCTATATTTTCTGCTGTTCAAGTAATTAAACCATCAGAGAATTCTTATCAGGATATCCAAGAGGCCCTAATTCTAGCGGAGCCAGGAGATATCATCAGGCTTTCCGCAGGAGTCTTTAGTCTAGAAGATTCGCTTTCACTTGATGTAGCAGATGTACAAATTGAAGGAGAAGGTATGTCACAAACAATCCTTGACTTCAGCAATCAGCTTAGCGGTGCTCAAGGACTAAGTGTTACCTCAAATAATGTAACTCTTCAGGATTTTGCTATTCAGAATGCTAAAGGTGATGCAATAAAAGTAAAAGGCGTTACAAATATAAAATTCTTAAGAGTGAAAACTGAATGGACCAATGGTCCTAGCTCAGATAATGGGGCTTATGGGCTTTATCCAGTTGAATCCAAAAATGTCTTGATAGATGGTTGTGTTGCAATAGGCGCATCTGATGCGGGAATTTATGTTGGTCAGTCTCAAAATATAATTGTTAGAAATAGTAGAGCAGAATTTAATGTTGCTGGTATTGAAATTGAAAATTCATACTTTGCAGACGTTTATAACAATGTTGCAACCAATAATACTGGTGGAATATTAGTTTTTGATTTACCTGGTTTACCGCAACAAGGCGGACATCATGTGCGCGTGTTTAATAATCGCTCAGTTGGAAATAATACTGATAACTTTGCACCAGAGGGAAATATCGTTGGCGAAGTCCCAAGAGGAACTGGAATAATTATTCAAGCAAATTCAGATGTTGAAATTTTTGATAATGAAATTGGAGATAATGATACTGTAAATATTGCTGTTGTAACTTATGGGAATGATACTGATGATCAAGCTTATTATCCACATCCTAAATCAGTTCAAATTCATGGAAATAAATTCGGTCCAACTGGCTATAATCCTGATACTAGCAAGGGAGAGCTAGCTCAGATACTTTTTGATTTGTCAGGTGGTAACATGCCGGATATTTTTTGGGATGGCTTACTGCCATTCTCTCAGCTTGTTTTTGGTCAGCCCGAAAACGAAAAAATGATTATTACCAACAATGGTGATGCGACAATGCTAGCTATAAAACCTTTTGGTTATATGCTCCCCTTTTTAGAGCCAGCAATTTTAGATATTACTAAATTTGATGGAGAGATAACTCCACTTGAAAAGGTAGAGTTTGATGAAACCTTCTAAAAAAATATCCTTATTAATAACTCTATTAATTTGTTTTGAATCTCAGTCTCAAAATATTAATGATTACGATTTTGAAAATTTTTCAAATACACCAAAATTTCTATCAGAATATGGTTTCTTTAAAGATCTAAGAAATCAAATACCTGCAGATGATGTACACCCATACTCTTTAAAAAGTGCATTATTTTCAGATGAAACTGATAAGCTTCGTTTTGTATTCGTGCCTAAAGGAAAAAAAGTTGGGTATGTAAAGAATAAAGTTTTTGTTTTCCCAATTGGGTCAGTTCTTATTAAAACTTTTGCATACCTAAATAATAATGGTCCACTGGAAGCAGAATTGCTTGAGACTCGCTTATTAATAAATACTAATGATGGCTGGCAAGCAATTAGCTATGTTTGGAGTGAGGATCAAACCGATGCAAGAAGAGCAATCGCAGGTGCAACAATTCCTACTAAATTCGTAAACTCGTCACGAGAAATCATTAATGTAAGATACCGAGCGCCAAATCAGAACCAATGTAAGGAATGCCACCAGTTAAAAAAAGTAATGACTCCCATTGGTCCTAAGGCAAGAAATATGGATAAGTTAGTTCAATATAAGACTGGGGAAATGAATCAATTGGTTTATTGGGCTGCTTTGGGTTGGATAAATGAAAATCTGGGATCAAGCTCAATATCCAATTATGCTGATCTAAATGCTGTGTTAGAAGATAGAGCTAGGGCATACCTTGATATTAATTGTGGCCATTGTCATATACCTGGCGGCTCTGCAGATACGACAGGCCTATATCTAAATTATACGGAACAAGGAAAAGAAAGGATTGGAATTTATAAAAAGCCAGTTGCTGCTGGGCGAGCAAGTGGTAATTTAAAATATTCAATTGTTCCAGGTCACCCCAATGATTCAATACTCCTTTATAGAATGAAGTCACTTGATCCAGGGATAATGATGCCAGAATCAGGAAGAGCTCTTTCAGATGAAATAGGTATAAAACTTATTTCAGATTGGATCGATAAGCTATAGCCTTTAAATTTGTGCTTAAGCCCATAAGTAATTCATAATAGTTTTTTTGGAGAAAATTTATGTCTAAACACTCTGCTTTAAATACTTTCGGAAGATCGGGAAATCCAGCCTTTACCAGAAATTTTGATAACACAAGTGCAATTCCTCAGTCAGAGCGAATGACCCTTGATGGTGCTGTAAATAAAACAGCTATACTGTTATCAATTTGTTTTGGTGGTGCATTTATTGGTTGGAATATGCCTGCATTGGCAATGCCAGGATTAATCATTGGAACAATTCTTGCATTCGTCACGATCTTTAGAAATCCTGCAAAAGCGGGAACAACTGCACCATTTTATGCAGGTTTTGAGGGAATTGCTCTTGGAGGAATTACAGTATTCGCAGAAGCTCAATATCCAGGCATCGGTATTCAAGCAATTGGACTAACCTTTGGTATTCTAGCGTCCTTACTATTTTGTTATAAAAGCGGCATTATTAAACCTACTGAAAACTTTAGACTAATGATTTTTTCAGCAACCATGGGTATTGCTATTTTATATTTAGTCAGCTTTATCATGTCGTTTTTTGGTTCAGGCATTGGGTTTATTCACTCAAATGGAATGTTTGGAATAGGATTTTCATTATTTGTTGTTGGAATTGCAGCACTTAATCTCGTTTTAGACTTTGATTTTATTGAAGAAGGTGCTGAGCAAGGTTTACCAAAATATATGGAATGGTATGGAGCTTTTTCACTGATGGTCACATTGGTATGGTTATACATTGAAATACTTAGACTTCTTATGAAACTTAGAAGTAGATAAATGAATGCTATTTTTTTCAGCATCCTGGCTATATTCTCATTGTTCGTTTTTATGAATCTTGGAAAAATTAAAGCGTCTAAAAAACAGATGGATCGAGATGACAGAATCAAATGGGGAAATCGTCGAAAAAAATCTTTTTTTAAAAATAGATCTACAATTATTGAGGGTAAAGCAGAAGAAGTAAAAGACGATACTGAGAAATAATGCTAGCTGCCTTTGACTTTGGGATTTCAAATACAGATGTAGCTATATTTTCTAAAAACTCTGCTCAGTTCTTCAGCACTCCATCGTCAAGTCAAGATATAACAACCGATCTTATAAAAAAAATACTTTCAAAACTTGATATTCCAATTTCAAAGGTTGAAGTATTTGGGGTTACAGGCGGTAAGTCATCTGATCTTGATGATAGTTTGATGTCAAAAAAAATTATAAAAGTGAATGAAATCGATGCAATTGGTCTTGGAGCAAAAAAACTCTATGAATTTGGAGATGAATCCACGCTTGTTGTAAGTGCCGGAACTGGTACAGCATGCGTCCACGTTGATAATAATAATTTTAATCATCTTGGAGGAATTGCCGTTGGCGGCGGAATGCTTGAAGGTCTTGGGCATTTATTGTTTGAAAATGGCTCAGGGCATGAAATAAATGAATTTGGGGAAAAAGGTTTAAGAAATCATCTAGATCTTCTAATTGGAGATGCGGTAAATAAGATAGGAGATTTATCTCCAGATCTTACCGCTGTTAACTTTGGAAAAGCAAAATTTTCTAATGCTGACACTATAGAAAATACATCTGCTTCATTATGTAATTGTATTGGCGAAGTTATAGGCACAATTGCTTACCTTAATGCACTTATAATAGGCTCTAAAAAAGCTTACTTTATTGGCAGAACGTCTTTACTTTCACTTGTTATAAACGGAATTAATGAAAGGTTGAAACTAGCTGGAGTGAGCGGTGTTTATGGAGAGAATAGACAGTATGCTAATGTAATTGGAGTGTTAGAGAGAATAAAAGATTTAGCATAATTCTAGAATTTGAGAGACTCCAGTAGAGACATCAAAAGAGTTGTCAATTACATGATGGCAATATTTTTTATATAAATATTCTCGTTCCTCAAAAGCATCACTAATAGTCTGATCAGGTGATTTTATAAACCCTCTCTCAGAAAAATTTTTAACTCTTTCAAGAATGATGTTAAAGGGAACTGCTAAAAAAAATACCTTTGAGTTCTGCATTAGATATTCCATAGCTTTTTGACTGTAAACAGCGCTGCCGCCAGTAGATAAAATAATTTTATTAAAATCTACACTTAAAAGAATTTCTTCTTCAATCTTCTTAAATCTTGCATATCCCACAAGATCTAGTATTCCCTGAAGAGATGAATCTTGGGATTGCTCGATCATCTTATCAGAATCAATTATTTTAAAATCTAATTTACTCGCAAGCTCAGATGCAATTGATGACTTGCCAGCTCCTGCCATCCCAATAAGTGATATAGATGAATTCACGTGCTATTTCCCGCTATCATCGAGATATTTAGATATCACTGTTTCAGTTTTAAGTAAGTTTTTACGAGAAGTCTTTGTAGCAAATAATATTTCAAAAATAAAAAAAATAAGTGCAAGTATTAAACACACCATGCAAAAAATAAATGCAACAGAAATAAAGCCATCTAGTAATATTTGATAGATGCCGCCGACAAATAACGACCCAATAACAATGCATACAATTAATCCGCTGAGAGCACAAAAGAAAATTGATGTATTGATAAATTTAGTTCTTGAAATAAGTCTTTTGCGATTTGAAAGCAATATCTCTTTATCTTCAGAATCTACCTTACAAATAAAAATTTGAAGATATCTTAGTCTATCAGTAATCCTACCAAGCCTTCCTGTCATGACACTTAACAACGCGCCAATTCCAGCCAACAAAAACACTGGAGTGACAGCTGATTGCATAATTTGAGAAATGGATAAATATTCTGGCATTTTTATGACAAATTAACTGTATTATTTAATCTATTAATAAATTGTAATCTGATATACCAAATATGAAAAAATTATTTTTGCCATTATTGCTCTTACCATTCATTTTAAATGCTGAGACTAAATTAATAGTCCTAGGCTCTGGTACTCCCAATCCTGATCCAGAAAGAAAAGGTTCTGCTTATGCAGTAATAGTAAATGATCAAGCCTACTTAGTTGATTTTGGGCCAGGCGTTGTAAGAAGTGCGGCCGCTCTCTCTCCAGAATGGGGAGGAAAATTAAAAGCATTGTCTGTTAAAAATCTTGAATATGCTTTTTTAACTCATATTCACTCCGATCATTCTGCAGGCTTGGCAGATTTATTGCTCACTCCATGGATCATGGGCAGGGATAAAGAAATAAAATTATTTGGGCCAAGCGGACTAGACAAAATGGCAAATTCTATTCTTATGGCATACGAAGAAGATATTAATTACAGAATTTATGGCACGCAACCATCAAATAAAAAGGGCTATAAATACAAATTTAAATCTATTGATGAAGGATTAATATATGAGGATGAGAATGTAAAAGTCGAAGCATTTAAGGTTCCGCACGGTAGTTTTGATGATGCTTTCGGTTTTAAATTCACTACTGAAGATAAAGTCATTGTATTTTCAGGAGACACTGGGCCATTCAAGAAAATAGAGAAATTAGCTTATAAGGCAGATATATTAGTTCATGAGGTCTATTCTCAAGCTGGATTTTTAGAAAAAACTAAGGATTGGCAAAAATATCACCAAGGCCATCATACATCAACACTTGAAGTCGGGGAGATAGCCTCAAAAGCAAAGCCTCAACTTTTATTGCTATCTCATATACTCTTTTGGGGCTCAACCCCTGACGAAATTCTTCAAGAAACGAGACAAACTTTTAATGGCAATATAAAGATAGCAGAAGACTTAATGATAATTGAATAAATAATGGTGGAGCTAGGCGGGATCGAACCGCCGACCCCCTGCTTGCAAAGCAGGTGCTCTCCCAGCTGAGCTATAGCCCCACACAGGGTGACAATTGTACTAGATATCTAATGCAGTGCAATATTGTCTTTGAAAATACAAAAACCCTCGCAAGGAGCCAATAAAAACCCTATAATCGAACGACAATAGAGTATAGGACGAGGGGAGTCGAAGTCTTATCCTGTTATTGACTCCTCTTGAGAAGGTTCCTCAAAGGAGGTTACCGTAAACCCTGTGTTCGTCTTAGGGAACATAATGAAGGGTTCAGGGAGTAAAGCTACCACAACTTTTGATGGTAACCTCCTATGAGAAAACTGTTATAACTTGTAATTAAATCCTACTTTAAATGTTTGAGGTTTTTGTGATCTTGCCCCACTCTTTGGAGCTCTTGCAGCAATATCCTCATTGTCAGTAACGTTTTCTAATACGCCATATACATCTAACTTTTCGCTCATTCTCTTTCTAATAGAAAGATCTAAATAGCTGTAAGAATCTATATTTTCAAAAGCACCACACTGAGCTGAAGAGCAAGAGCTTCCATGATCAGCCATTCTCAAGTATCCACTCCAGCCGCCATCAGTAATAAAGCCTGCACTCAATGCTAGCACTGAGCTTGGAATATAAGGAAGATCATCACCAGCTGCAACAACACCGAAGTAGTCACTATCAAAGCTATTTTCAAAAGTTGCGTCAGTTGATGTGAAAGTCAAAGCTATAGGGAAACTTACTCCATCACCCTCTACAACCATCGATGCATCGACTTCTAGACCAGAAACATCAACTTCTCCACCATCAAAAGTATCACCAGGATCACAATCTCCGCCGTTAGAGTTTTTACACTCTGCTACTAAGTTTGCGTAATCGCTTGAGAAATACATCACTTCAAGGGCAGTAGTTCCTTTGTTATATCTAAAGCCTAATTCCATATTATCAGCTTCTTCCGCATCACCATTAAACACAGGTGACATTCCTTGGTGGAAGCCTGCAACAAGCCTAAGATTTTCATTCATATCATATGTTGCACCAATGCCGAAGGTTGAATAATCTCCTGTTGATGTTTTATTAACATATTTTGGATCTGGCATAGTTCTACTACCACTAACGCCATCTTTCCATCTGTTTTCAACTTTATCGTACTCTTCTGATCTGTATCCTAGAGTTAAAGTAAGCTTATCCATTGAGATGGTATCTTGAAGAAAATATGATGTGGCTTCAGTTTCTCTTAATCTATTATTACTACCAGTGAAACCACTTCCACAAACATAAAGGGCTGAATTTGTTCCGTCGCCATTTTGTTGGAAACATTCATATCCTTGATCTCTACTTTCATAGTCTTCTAAATCTCTGTAGCCAAATGTTACAGAATGATTTTCTATATCAGTAGATACTTGGAACTGGATACCTTCATTACCATAGAATCTATTATTGTGCTTTAACTTCACTTCAGTAGCTTGTGTACCATCAAGAATTCCTTGAGCTATTGCATTGCCAGCATTTGCTGCCTCAATGACACCGTTTATACTGTTGCTCACTCCGCCGGTCTTACTGTTATTTGCTTTATCAACCTTAAACCAGTCTCTGTGATAATCATTGCTGAACGAAGTTAGAACTACATCAACATTACCAAAGGAACCTTTATATGTAATGGAATTTTGCTCGCCATCATTATCCATGATGTCATATTGAGTAAGGCCATAACGCATTCTTGGGTTTTTATTAAAACTTGCCTGTGAAAGACCTACATATGTTTGTTCAGAAGACTCATCTAAATCAAGATATTTAAAAGTTACCTCGTGATCTCCTACTGAGTATCTTAACTTAACAAGCATGTCAGACTTTTGAAAACCTGTATCGCCTCCAACATTAGCAATAGAATCAAATCCATCAGTAGCATGTTCATGAAATTCAACCATACCGCCGAAAGAACCACTCTCTCCACCCATAACTACATGAGATCTAGTCATACCATTATCTCCAAGCTCTTGGACAAATTTTCCTCTGCCATCAGTAGGGATTGGAGTACTTATAAGGTTTAAAGCTCCACCAATAGTGCTAGGGCCCTGAGTAATTGCTGATGGTCCTTTTAAAACCTCTACAGCGTGAATCCTACCAGTTGTTGGGAAGTAATATGCAGATGCAGATGTATATGGTGCAGGAGCAACTAATACTCCATCTTCCATTATTGTTATTTTTCCAGATCTATCCAAACTTGTTCCGCGAATAGAGATGTTTGGTCTTAAACCATAGCCATCCTCTGTTCTAAAAAAAACTCCAGGTACTGCAGAAAGAATTTTATGTATATCTGTATCAATTACTTTTTGTAGATCTTCATTGGAAATTACTGTTACAGATCCAGGAACATCTGCGGGATCTTCAAAGGTTCCTATGATGCTGACAGACTCGATTGTTTCAAGATCATAATTTGTATCAGCAAAAGCTGGAACAAAAAATAGAATTGCAAGCAATCCCATAATAACAAAATGTATTTTTGTATGAATATTAGGCCATTTGTTTTCCATGATATTTATTCTCCTTAAAAGTAAACACGCTCAAAGAGACTAAATAGCCTAGATGAGAATGAAAATGATAATCATTCTCATTTAGAAATACAAGCTTTTTTTTAAATTTTAATCGTTACCTTTAATTGCAAAATAAAGACCCAAGGCAAATATGAATATTTGCTCACTCATAAATAGCTTTTGTGTAATAAACCAGTCGGGATGTGCTAGATAAAATGCTCCAATCATTATGACTACTACAGCACCACCCCCAAGACGAGTTACTAAATGTCCAGCTCTCCCTAAAAAGCCACCAATTATGACTGCAGCTCCAGCTCCGACCTCTCCAATCGCAACTAAGCTAGCCACTATCTCTGGTGCAGCAATTCCCATACTTTCAAACCAAGTCACCATCTTTTCAGGAGGTAATGGAAATTTACCCAAGCCATGAAGAACAAATGATACCCCTAAGACGAATCTTAAAATCCATGGAGCCAAGCCAACAAATGGTTTGGCAACACTGTCTAAATAATTTGAAAAACTCATATAAACTCCGTTTTTTATTTATTGTATATGATGTAATGAAAAGAATTGGAAATATAGAAAAAATCCCCATATTGATATTCACTAGGAGATAATTATGTTTAATCCATTAAAAATGGCAGGCGATCTAAAGGGCATGGAAAAAATGCTTAAACCAGCTTTAGAGAAATTTATGCAAGACTCTGGATTTATAAAAGAGTCAGAGTTTAGAAAACTCGAAAAAAGAGTAGAGGAGCTTGAAAAAAAATTAAATAATTAATTTATCTTTATCAAAGGATTGTAAGAAATCTTGTCTGGAATCTGATCTGCTCCAGGCACTCCCCTCTCAACTAAAAAAGGTTTAAGAGCCTCAATTGCTTTAGGTTCATCATAGTGACCGATACCTGGGTGGAGATGATGAATAAAATGCAGTTGCATAGAATGATTGATATACCTTGGCATCCAATGCGACCAAAAGCGTGTATCTTGATATCGCCCTTTTGATGTTCCAAGATGGGGAAGGTAGGCAAAAAATACAACTGTATATACGGTTCCAATCTTTGCTGGTAGCCACCACAATAATAAAGTCTCTAAAGGAAAAATAACAACTAAAGTGAGCAAAGTTAATCTGTATAGCAATGCAATAGGTATGGCTTTTGTATAAGAATTTACAAAGTTTTTGTCATTTGCAAAAACCTCAAGAGATTTTTCATAATCAGATACAGATGAACCATCTGCAGCCCTTTTTATTGTCTTCATTAGAGACCCAGAGTGAGCGCTTAAATAATCAGGATCTTTCTCATGATCATTTGTATATGCATGATGTTTCATATGAGTAACTCTTAGAATCTCATATGGAGACATAAGTGTGATAAGTGTTATGTGTCCAACAAGTGAATCAAGCCATCTCATTTTAGGATTGCCTCGAGAATAATTTCCGTGTTGAGATTCATGCGATGGTAAATACGCAAAGCAAGCACAGAGACTAGCAATACAAAAGCCAGCCCACAGAGGGATAATGCCATTGATCACTAAGGGCCATAGTGACAACCAAATCATAGCCTGTCCTATTCCAATTAAAATCATTTCCCATTGGAACCTCTGAGAGAAACTTTTAGCTATCGCTTTTTCTTTTTCAAATGAAAATTCAGACGAAACATCTTTAGAGTTTATCAAAGCCATGCTCCCCGAAATTTTGCTATTAAGCCTATCATTGCACCTAGACCATAAGTCCAGAGGTATAAACTGGATACAGAGATAAACATGCCGGATTGATTAGCCAGTTCATTAATAATACTTCCAAGGAAAATTAATCCAAACCAAAATTTACTCCAATTTGTAATATGATCAAAGAATTTTTCTACTAACATTTGACAGCTATTATGAACTTAAAAGTGATATTTTGTCATAATTTTAGGATTTTTTTTGCTGAATCGAATGAAGAGTAATATCAAATATTAGAACAGAGTTAGGGGGTATGGTTGGTCTGCCCTCTTTACCATATGCTAGATCGGGATGAATAAAGACTCTCCAAAAATCGCCTTCCTGCATAAGAGAAATTATTTTTTGACATCCAGGTATTAATTGTGAAAGCTGAATAGTTAAAGGCTCACCTATCTCAATAGAGCTCCAAAAAACTGATCCGCCAATAAGTGTTCCATGAAAATCAGCGGTAATAGTGTCTGATAAATTTGGATGCATTGAAGAATCCTCAAAAGACTTTAACACCACATACTGAAGGCCTGGCTCTACTTCTATCACATCACTATTTAATAAATTTTTTTCTAAAAAAGCCTCAGCCTGATTTAAATTACCCTCAACGTCTGGTGCCTTGCTGCAAGCCGAAATTATTATTGTGAATATTATGGAAACTAAGAAAAAATTTTTCAAAATTACAAACCTTAACTGAAAATAACTGATAAATAATTTTATATATTTTTTGATAATTTTGTTAGTGCAATTTCCCAAATCTGATCAAGCAAATCTATAAATGTTATCCATTTTTGTAGAACATCAAAATTAAAAATTCCATCATTAAGCTGGTAACCTTTTGAAAGAAAACGAATTTGATTTTCATTTAAATTAAAACTTCTAACTAATGATGCAATATCAAAACAAGGATGATTGTTACTAGAAAATTCCCAGTCAAGAAAATAATATTTTGAGTTCCAGATTAAATTTCCAGAATGTAAATCATTATGAGAAAAAACCATCTTTGCTCCATCATCTACTAACTCATTATACAAATCAGATGCTTTCCTAAAGAACATTTCATTTTGACTGTCTTCAAGTAGACTTGCATACAAATTCATAGAATCTTTAAAAATATTTTTTGAGTTTGCAGGTATTGGCGAACTATGAATGCGAGCAAGAGTTCTTCCTAAATCTATTAAAGAAAAAGTATTCGATTTTTCTTGATCAAAAACCGGCTTAGTTCCGGTAATATATTTCCAAATCATTATGCCTGCTGATGGATCAGAATACATTAAAGGTGGAGATAACCCCAAATTAATAATGTTATTTAGAACTATGACCTCGTTCTTTCGATCAATTGCCAACTCAGAAGCAGTAGGAAGGTCAAATCTGATTACTGCCTTGCTTTGGTTATAGGTGCATTCGTAAACATCCGCAATTAGACTTGATGAAAGCTTATCCTTTAAAGAAAAAGTTCCAGGAATGGATTCAATTTTATTTAACAGTGATTTCATTGCCTATATCTAGAATTTTTTTCCAAGATTTGTACCCAAAAAATATTATTACTAAATAGAGTCCAAATAAAAAAGCTGTAGGTAAGAGGCCTCTTGATATAAAAAGTAATATTGAAATAGTGTCAATTACAAACCAATAGATCCAATTTTCAATTAATTTTTTTGCCACCATATAAGTTGCAATAACTGCTCCCCACGTTACAAATGCATCGAAAAATGGAAGAGCTGCATCGGTATAGGAATGCATAAATGAGCCTGATGAAATTGAAAGAATCAAAACCAAAGAAATAGCGTAAAAATGCTTTAATCCACTCCAGGTATTTACAATAAAAAACTTGTTGTTAACTTTGTTCCATTGTGACCAACCATAAAAACCCATAAAAACATAAAAAATCTGCAGATATGACTCCATATATAGCCCTGCCGACTTCATGATAAAAAAATATAAAATAGAGCTGATAATTCCAGCTGGCCAGCATAAGATATTTTGTCTAACTGCTAATAAAAGATAGAGGATAGCTAAAATAACAGCCATTAATTCCAGCCAATGAGTTTGAAAATATTCAAAAATCATATCTTACACTTAGACCGACATGCCTTGGATCGCCATGTCGTTCATATAATGTGTCTTCAAAGTTAGGAGCTTCATTTCCAAAATAGAAACCTCTGGTTGAGTAATATTCATCAAAAATATTTCTTGCCCACAAAGAGTAGGTCCAATTATCAATGGCATAATCATAACTAAAATTTGTTAATGCATATGACTGAGATTTATTATTATGGGAATCTGAGTAGTAAAAAGCACTTTTGCCAGTTATATCAATTGACAAAGATGCCTTGTCTGAAATTAACCAATTTACTCCAAAGGCATAACTTTTTTCAGGGGCATGTGCTTGAGCCCTTCCCTCAAGATCTGGACGAGACTTCCAATTTTTAATTTCAGTTTTTAGCAATCCAACTCTTGTAAAGATATTAAAATATTCATTAAGTTGAGCATCTAGATTTAACTCAAGTCCAATATTTGTTCCTTCTGCAGCATTCTGAGTAAGAAAGGAAAAAGTATTGGGATCGGTTGGATCAACTTGAGTGGATATTAGAACTTGTTGATCTGATCGATCAGAGTAAAAAATAACCGAAGAAATATTGATTTTTGAATCTAACGTTTTTACATTGAGACCAAATTCGTAACTGGTAAGAAATTCAGGATCAAAATACAAATTATTATTTTGAGAATCTGGGTCTAGACCAAGATTGAGATTAAAACCACCTTGATTAAACCCTCTGGCTACACTAACAAAAATATTCAAGTGATCATTCAAAAAGCTACTAAGTGAGATTTTGCCTCCAGACATATTATCTGAAGGGTTGAACGACTCTCCATATGAATCAAAATACTTTGCTTCATAATCTTCTAATCTTGCACCAATAGAAAACTTTGTATTCTCACTAATAAAGTAATCAAGATTTCCGAAAAGTGAATAATTTTCAGAGGAAAAGTTACTTTTCAAGGAGGACTGGCTTGCGTAGGGCCCAAATGGATCAGAAGGGTCTCCGTATATACCGTCATCATTTTTTATGTTGATTTCTTTGACATCAAAATAACTTATGCCTAATACCCATTCCGCATTAAGACCATCATTAAAATTTGCAGCATCTGAAACTAATCGAAATTCCTGACTAAATGTTTCTCTAGTTCTTAATGTTTCAGAATAATAATCATATATATAAGGAAAATGAGAATTAGCATTACCCCAATCTGCATCGTAACTCAGTTCAACATCTGTATCAGTAATACTGGTTAGACTTTGGAATTCAGAATTTTTAAATACATGAGAAAGTTTTATGCCAAATCCATTAGTTTTTTGAGAATCCATCCCTGGTCTATCAGAAAGAGTATTTAAACTTCCATCTATGGTCCAAATGTCAGCAGGATCATTTAAATCTATTTGGGTTATGAGAAGTTTAACTAAAGTTTCGTCACTTATTTTCCAATTAAATTTAAATCTAAAAGTATTTTCATCCTTTTTGGATGTATTGGATTTTCCTAGAAATAAATTCTTTCTGAATCCATCGGAATAATCTTTCCGCAATGCAAATCTATAGGTGAGATTCTTATTTGATTTTAACGGACCGCCAAATGCAATGCCTGCACTTAAAGTCCCAAAATCTCCGTATGTTATCTCACTAATTCCTTCGAACTCATCAGTCGGTTCTTTTGTTTTAACATAAATTAATCCTGCCAAAGCATTGGAGCCTATTCTAGACCCTTGAGGCCCCCTATGAACTTCAATTTGATCAACATCAAAGGTGGTTGCAATACCACCTTGGCCTGAATAATCGATATCGTCAATTATGAATCCAACTGCTGAATTTGGAGTTCTTTCATAACCAGACCTCTCACCAATGCCTCTAATTTGAAAATGTCTTGCCCTGGAATCACTGGCAGCAAAATTTAAATTTGGAACTAAGTATGAAAGGTTTTCAAAATGTTTAATGGGTTGCGAATCTAAAATTTTTGAATTCAGAATCACAATGCTTGAATCCTCTTCAAGAATGCTTGACTCACGCCAATCACCTTTTACAACAATTTCCTCAATATTCTCAGAAAGCAAATCAATGCTTAGAGATATAAAGAGAAGTAAGAAAAAAATATTTATTTTGGTTTGCATGCAATTCCTCCGCCACTATTGTATGGATCAGGTTCAAAGGGTTTCAAAAAAAGATCTCAGGCCAAAATGACCACCCCTTTGCATTATTTTTTATAGTATTAAAACTAATTTAAAAAAGATATAGCTTCTTAAAAAATATCAGATATTCTTAGCGCAATTTTTTCTAATCGTCGTTTAAGCTTATTTTGTATGTCTCCGTTAGGGCCATCACTGAAAATAAAGTTAATAATGAGGCAAAAGATATATAAACAGAGACCCAAAAAATACCATAGTTATTCCACAAGAACGCAGCAATGGTTGGTGCAAATGCTCCTCCAAGAATTGCCCCAAATTGATAGCCAAGTGTTGCTCCTGAATATCTAACTTCAGTTGAAAATAACTCTGTAAAAAATGCTGCCTGGGGACCATACATCATGCCTACAAATACAAGCCCAATTGTAATAGCCAAGACTATTAGGTAAAAATTACCGGTGTCGACAAGGGGAAATATTGCATATGCCCATAAGCCTGTGAGTATTGCTCCAGCCATGAATATGCCTTTTCTTCCATAATGATCTGAGATGGAAGAAAACATAAATTGGCTTGGAACCATAATTGCTGAGGCAATTAATACAGCTGCTAGCATGTCATCCCGTGATATTTCAGCACTTGAAACACCATATGCAAGAAGAAAAGCTATAAGTATATAAAAAGTTACTTGAATTGAAAGAAAGGCCCCAGCCGCCAAAGCGATCCGATTTGGATACTTTCTTATTGCCTCAAGAATTGGTGATTGTCTAATTTGTTCATCTTTTGTGTCAATATTTTGCTTTCTTTGCTGAAGTTCTTGAAATGCTTTAGTGTCCTCGAGGTTCAATTGAATATACATACTAATTCCAATCAAAATAGCGCTTGCAAGAAATGGAATGCGCCATCCCCACGAATAAAAAGATTCCTCAGAAACAAGTGAACTTGTAATAATAAATGCAAGATTTGCAAGAATAACTCCTATTGGAGCTCCAGCTTGAGCAAAAGCGCCATAAAAACCTCTTTTGTCAGGTGGAGCACTCTCAGTAACCAGTAACATGGCTCCTCCCCATTGACCACCAATTGCAAGCCCTTGAACAAAACGCAAGGAGGTAAGTAAAATTGGAGCGGTAACTCCAATCATTGCATAAGTTGGTAAAAGTCCTATGAGGGTAGAAGAAACCCCCATTAATATTAATGCTATTACTAGAGTTTTTTTTCTCCCTATTCTATCGCCATAATGTCCAAAAATAATTCCTCCAATTGGCCTTGCAATAAAGCCAGCCGCGAAAGTTAGTAGAGATAAGATCAAAGCTGTAGAAGGCGTAGCTTCCCCAAAGAATGCTGTTGGAAATATTAAAGCAGCGGCGGCACCGTATAGAAAAAAGTCATACCATTCGATACTTGTTCCAGCCAATGCAGTAAGAGCAACTTTACGCATATTTGATTCTGAATGATCTACTGGAGACATGGGCTCAAGATACGATAAATATAATAAAAAGTAAAAATTTAGTTAGCTCAAAAATTTATAGAGATTATGTTAAGTCTTATATACTAGAGCCATGCAAAATATTAATAAAAAGATTTATAGTTTATTGCCCGTCATTATTGGACTAATCTTTGTTGCTGCTTGCAGTAAAAAAGACATAGGCATTCCAGAATCTAGGGAGATTATTCATTTTGATGAATACCATGGCCAAAAAATAAGCGACCCATACAGATGGCTTGAAGATTTTACTAATGATGAAGTGAAAGAATGGGTCAGATTACAAAATAACTACTCACAAAAGTTTGTAAAAAATAGATTTCAAAAAAGCATTAAACAAGATCTTGAATTAATCTGGACTAGTGAATATGTAAGTACCCCATTTAAAGTACAAGACAAAATTTTTTATTATTTTAATACCGGGAAATTAGAACAAAACAGATTAATGATAAGAGACTGTGAATCATGCCCAGAAAGAATTCTTATTGATCCTAATAATTTTTCAAATGATGGAACTGTTTCTTTGGCATCAGTGAGCGTCAGCCCAAATGCTGAATGGATCGCATTTGCAAAGTCAGACGGGGGTTCAGACTGGAGAACATGGAAAATTATGAATATTTCTTCTGGGGAGATCCTTGATGATGAGATTGAATGGTCTAAATTTTCTGGTGCTGAATGGTCTCCTGATTCCAGCGGATTTTTTTACAGAAAATATCTTAAGCCAGACGGGGAGGAATTATTAGATTTAAATAGCAGTCCAAAACTGATGTTTCACGTTATTGGGACCAATCAAATCAATGATCAAATTATAATTTGGAATAAAAATGATCCTTTATTATCAAGTTCCATTACGGTTTCAGATGATGGTCAATATAAGATTCTATATACAGAAAAAGGAACTGATGAAAGAAACTTAATATCTATAAGTCGATACGAAGATGAAGGATTCATATCTATTATTAATGAATTTGTTGCGAGTTATACCTTCATAGATTCTGAGGATAACTACTTATGGTTTTTAACCGATCACATGGCTCCAAACAGAAAAGTGGTTCGTTTAGACTTTAATAATTTAAATTTAGGCTTCGAAGAAATAATTTCTGAAACTGCTTCATCTATAAGGAGTGTAGATTTAATCAACCAAAGCTTTGTCATAAATTATTTGGATGATACTTTCTCAAATATTAAATATTTTTCAAAAGATGGTAAAAAAATGGGTTCTCTTGAATTAGAGTCCTTAGGCACGATATCTGGATTGGCTGGAAAAAAAGAGGATGAGAGTATTTTTTACAGCTTTACAAATTTCAAACAACCAACTCAAATCTATAAATTAAATCTTTTGACTGGCGGTTCAGAACTTTTTTGGGAAGAAAATCTCACGAATTTTGATCCAAATAATTATGAGACAAGATTAGAATTTTTTCCTTCGAAAGATGGAACTCTTATTCCTCTCCACATAACACATAAGAAAAATTTGCAAATAGATTCAAAGACCCCGGTTTTGCTATATGGATATGGTGGTTTCAACATTTCAATATTACCAAGATTCTCAAAAAGATATCTTGCCTGGATGAATCAAGGCGGAGTGTTTGCATTGGCAAACCTCAGAGGAGGAGCCGAATACGGCAAGAGCTGGCACGAGCAAGGAATGTTACTTAATAAGCAGAATGTTTTTGATGATTTTGCGTATGCAGCAAAATTTTTACATGCCAACAAAATTGGCTCGCCCAAATCTACCTCTATTCAAGGAAGATCAAATGGAGGATTGCTTGTCGGAGCTGTAATGTTGCAAAATCCAGATTTATTTGGTTTTGCAATTCCGCAAGTTGGCGTCATGGATATGTTGCGTTTCAATAAATTTACCATTGGCTGGGCCTGGGAATCAGATTATGGGTCACCAGAAAATTTGGATGATTTTAAAAATTTATATGCATATTCCCCGTACCATAATATTCAAGCAGGTGTTTGCTATCCACCTACATTAATAACGACATCGGATAGAGATGATAGGGTCGTGCCGTCGCATTCATATAAATTTGCTGCTAGGCTTCAAAATCTTCAAAGTTGTGATAACGCAATCATGTTAAGAGTTGAAACAAGATCTGGTCATGGAGCAGGAATACCCAGAAATAAATTAATAAGTGAAATTGCGGACATATATGGAACAGCATTGAGTTTTACGCAAAAAAACTAATCTAAAAAAACATCAATGCCTGTGTTAATCTATCGACCAATCAATTAGCGCCTAATAACTATGAAAAAATCTATTATCTATTTTTTAATACTGATAAATTTTAATTTATCCTCTGATGAAGGTATGTGGGAACCCTATGAGCTCACAAAACTTCAAAAAGAACTCAAGCAATCTGGATTTTCAAAAGATGTATCTGGTTTGACTAATCTGTTCTCTCATCCAATGAATGCCATAGTCAGTTTAGGCGGCTGTTCTGCTGCATTTGTTTCTCCTGATGGACTAATTGCAACCAATTATCACTGCATTGAAAGCTCTTTCCTCCAATTTAACAGCTCAAAAAATGAAAACCTTTTTGAAACAGGTTTTGTTGCAAAAACAAAAGATGCAGAAAAAAGATCTGCACCTGGCGCAAGAGTTTATATCACTACCTCAAGTACTGAGATTACAGATAATGTGCTAAAAGGAATATCAGATCAAACGGAAAGTTTAAGACGCTCTGAGTTGATTGAGGAGAATAAAAAAAGAATCATTAAAAATTGTGAGAGCTCTGAAGAAATTGAATGTAGGGTTAGATCTTTTTTTAGCGGCGAGACATACAAGTTAGAAAAAGTTTTAAAAATCAAGGATGTTCGTCTTGTTTATGCTCCTCCAGCATATGTTGGTGAATATGGAGGAGAGATAGATAATTGGATGTATCCTCGTCACACTGGCGATTTTGCTTTGCTTAGAGCTTATGTTGGTAAAGATCAATCCGTTAAAGAATTCAATAAAGAAAATATTCCATACAAATCAAAATCTTTTCTGAGAATATCTGCAAAGGGAGTCAGTGACGGAGATTTTGTAATGGTTTTAGGTTACCCAGGTAGAACCAATCGATTGCTTACTTTTAATGAAATAAACTGGGATTTGACCACTGGGTTCGAAGAATCAATAAAGTATCTACAACGAGGCATTAAATTAATTGATGATCATACAAATGAAGCTGATGGATCAAAATTAAAATACAGAGGAAGAAAAAGCGGATTTGAAAATTACTACAAAAAAATATCTGGTCAAAATAATGGTGCTAAAAATTTTAATCTTTTAGAAATAGAAAAAGAAAATTGGGAGCAATTTTTGAAATTTGCAAATTCAAGTGGAAGTAAAATCGAACTAAGTCTTTTAAAGGAGTTATTAGATCTAATAGATGAATCGTTAGATGAGAACTTGGCAAGAAGATACTATGGTAACTCAACCCTAATTTCTATGGTGCAAAGAATCTATAGAAACGCAGTTGAGCAAGGTAAACCCGATCAAGAAAGAAAGCAGGGTTATCAAGAAAGAGATCAGGAAAGAATAAGAAATGGAATAAAACGAATGGATTATTCGTTTGATAGCAGAGTGGATAAGGCAATCTTTCTAGACAGATTAAGTAGTTACAGAAATTTTGATGCTAAATTGCGTAGACCTGACTATAGTAAAAATTTGTTGCTTGATGATGATTTTGAGCTCACAAAGAAAAAAGTTTCCGAATTATATTCCTCAGAATTCACAACAGCAGATGCAATGATAAAGCTCAAAGACATGAGCTTGGATGAATTAGATTCGTCTGACGATCCTTTAATAGGTTTTGTAAGAAGTATTTATCCTGAAACTTTGGTTTATGAAAAAAAATATGATGAAAGAAGTGCAAGAAGGCAGCTTCTCAAGTCTAATTTTATAAAGCTTTTAAGGCAATTTTATCAATCAAACAATAAAGAAATTTATGCAGATGCAAATGGAACATTAAGAGTAACTTATGGAAATGTATCGGGGGTTGAACTTAGAGATGGAGTTTATTTCAAACCTTTTACAACTCTTGAAGGCATAGCAGAAAAACATTCTGGTCAAGAGCCATTTAATGTTGGTGACAAATTACTAGGTAAGATATCTGAAAAAGATTATGGAACTTATTATTTTGAGCCCATCAACTCGGTGCCAGTAAATTTCATATCTACTTTAGATATTACAAATGGCAACTCCGGATCAGCAACCATTAACTCAGATTTTGATTTAGTGGGCTTAGCTTTTGATGGCATGTTAGAAACTATAATTGCGGATTACAAATATATACCCAAAGCTAGGAGTATCTCTGTTGACTCTAGATATCTATTATGGACTCTTGAAAAAGTAGAAGGTGCAGATAATATCCTCAAAGAACTAACAATAGTTAACTAGTATTTTACTGGCTTTGCTCTATTAATAAATTTGGCTTTCCTGGGCGCTTTTTAAGCAGAAACTCATCATATAGCTTTCCTGTAGCAGTGTAGGCACGAAATCTTAAGTTATTTTCATTAATATCAATAATTTGATAAAGCTGAGTATTCTCCCCAAGCTTTTTAGCATATCTGCCTTTGGTAATTTCATACATTTTTGGACCACTGACAGAAACTACATGCACTGTTCCAATATTAGGATCATATGCTTGTTGATAGCCCGTTGGAATATTTTTAATATTCTTAGTTTCAATTATGCCAGTCCTTGAATAAGTGTGATCATGGCCACTTAAGACTAAGTCAACCTTAAATTGATCTAATATTGGCTTCCACAATTGGCGCATTTTTTTATTATCTCTATCAGAAGCTGGAGAATAGAATGGATGATGAAAAGTGATTACTGTCCAACGATTTGGATTATTTTCGAGGGTTCTTCTCAGCCAGCTCGCCTGATCCTCAAGAGCAATATTGGAATCTAATGATATGAAACGAACTCCTTGATAGTCCAGGTAATATAAAGTTTCCTTTAATCTTTCATTTGGTACATCTTGAATAGGAAAAGAGAACTGTGGTCTCCAATGGCTGCTTACTTTCTCTATGCTACTTGTGTTTCGTTGACGATCATATAATGGAGCTTTGCCACCTAAAATAGTTTTACCGACTAGTTCTTGATTTAAAAATCCTGTTATTAATTCAGCTCCTTCATTAACAGTTATTATTTCTCCACTGTCCTTAATTTCTATTGTTCCTGCTTTCCCTTGGGAATCTTCAAAATTCAATGTAATTATTCCTGGGATATCATTTTTGTAGGATTTAATATCAATATTTATATTTTTACCTTCTTTGGTTACCCATATTCTCTTAGTTTGTGAGTCCAGAGGGTATTCATGATTACCTGGGGTTGCAATAACAGGAATAGTTCCGTTTACCCAGTCAGGTCCTTGATGCCACTCTCCCCATTGTGAGTCCATATCATGGCTATCAACAAGGTCTCCTGCATGAAGTGTAAATGCAGCTCTTGGGGCGTCTCGGAATGCCTCCCTGAATACTCTTGACCAATGAGTCTTTACTTCATTTTGTGCATCACCGAAATAAATAAAGCTAAATGGTTTCTCCTCAGAGCTAGCAGTTTTAAAATGATAATACTCTGTCCAATTTACGCCGTCTCCAACTCGATATGCATAAAGAGTATCTGACTTCAGGTTCCTAAAGATCACGCTATGATAATGAGCCTCATTGATGTCGCTTTTAAAATAAGTTGTTTTTGCTTTAAATTCTGTTGGATTAAGCGTTCTACCATTCGAGTTTGCTATTGCTATCTGAGCAACGCCCTCTAAAACTGATGTATCTGTTCTCCAATTTACTGCCTGGGTTGAGGCAGGATCATCATTCCATGTTAAAACAACTCTGTCTGGAAGAGGAGATGGAAGATGTGCTAATTCATCAGAATACTTTTTTGAAACCGAATCTGGATGCGCAAAAACATTTAGGCACAAAGAAAGAAAAAAACAAAAGAAGATCTTATGCATAATGAAAAATATTTTTCCCTGAAAGACTTGATGTTTTAACAATATAACAAAAAACTTTAAGTTTGTTAGGTCATAAATATGGTGGGTCTGGGTGGACTTGAACCACCGACCTCACCCTTATCAGGGGTGCGCTCTAACCAAGCTGAGCTACAGACCCAATAAATTGGGAAAAGCGATTATAAACTAAACAATTAACTTGGGAAACCAAGTTGCAGGTTAATCTAACTTACCTTCTTCACGAAGTTTCCGACGAATTTTAGTTGCGCTGATTTCGGTGACAGAACTATCAAAAACCTCTTCCTCAAATGAATAACCTACTCCCCTACCATAAGTAATATTCACAATATTTGGTACTAGCATAATTTCATATTCAACACCTCTTTTAAAATTATCTTTTAAAAGTCCAGCTTCGATATTCGCGCAAACTTCCTCCCAGTTAAAAGGATTATCATCTTGTCCCTTTCCTCCAGATGCTCCTTGCACGTCTCTTACTTGAATGATTACTTGACCAGTTTTAGCTAAGCATCTTTTAAATAATTCTTGATGGCCATCATGCCAAGGTTGCCATCTTCCAAGCATTTGAACAGTGGGCTTCTTCCAATCAAACATTCTTTAATATCTCCTTGGCAATGTCATCATGATTGTGCTCATTCCACTCTGTTACATGAAAATCAACTCTTTCAGGATCTTGAAAAAGCTTATTAGTGTCGTCGTATCTACCCTCTTTAATTGTGTCCATCCAAATTACAATATCGGCACTGAAATTTTCCCGAGTTTCTTTAGTAGGGCAAACAAAATCGCACACAACATACCTTCCATGTGTCTTCTCAAAATCCGCAAAAGCTTTCATCCTCATAGATTGCCGTGCTCTTCCTGCATCAGAAAAATCCCAATCATTTGCCATCTTCCTTACTTGATCGGCGTTGTACCAGGCAGCATTAAGCAAAGGCACTAATCTCTGAGTAAGGTAAGTTTTTCCACTTCCCGGTAATCCCATGACTAAAATTTTCATCTCGATAAACTATCCTGTTTGTTGGCTTTGCTTTACAGACTTGTACAGACTAAAAAATAAATAAAACAGAGGCATTAAAGTTGCATATTTAATTAATGTAGTAATAACCAAAAACCATAAACTTCCATCAGCAATAATAGTTCCACCTAAAAGTCCAAAAATTAACTGGATGCCCATAAATGTTGTTGTAAGGAGAAATAATTTAGTTGCAAATTCTTCGGTTAAACTCCAAGATTCGCCAAGAGAATCCATGGCTCCTTTTTCATCAAACATAATAAATAAAGGGAATAAACCCAAGCGGCCGTATAAATAAAAACCTGGCAAAATTAACATTAGAAAGCCCAGTCCATATGCAATGGAATGCATGATATTTGCCCACAAGAGAGGAAAAAACTTTTTCAAGCCTGCAAAAAGTGCTTGATATGGCGTTATTGAATTTCCGTTTGATAATGAACGAAATGCAACCATACAACCTCCACTCAATGCAACAGATAATATTATTGATGCAATTAAAAGAATAGAAAATTGAAAGGATATTTCGCCAATTGCTTCAAGAGCTGCGCTATCAGAACTTGTTTGAATGTCTATGGAACCTATGAGACTAGCTAATGCAACCTCAAGTGTAATTACAGGCACACATAATATAAATAAATAACCTATATTACTTAGACAAAAATTTATGGAGGAAAAAAATTGTTGCATGATGTGTGTGTTTAGGATTAATTATATTATGAAATTCAAAGGATAATTTTTTTAAATTTTCTTTTGCCCACTTGATAAACTGCTGAGGTACCAATAAAAACTTGATGAGTTTTATCAGTTATTTTTTGCTCATCGATTCTAACTGCTCCTTGCTGAATCATTCTCATTGCTTCAGAAGTACTTGAAGTCATGCCGCAATCTTTTAACAAATTAGCTAGTGGAATAGAGTCTCCTGAAATTTTATGCAATATTTCTTCAATATCATCTGGAATATTCTTTTTTTGGAATTGATCAATAAAGTTTATTTCTGCATCATTTGCTGATTTTTCATCATGGAAGCGAGCAATTAGCTCTTTGGCTAATTCAATTTTTATGTCTCTTGGATTCTTCCCATTATCTTGCTCAGATTTTAAGACATTAATTTCATCAGAAGATTTAAAACTCAACAGATCAAACCATCTCCACATGAGTTCATCTGATATAGACATAATTTTTCCAAACATCTCATTTGGAGACTCATCAATTCCAACATAATTATCTAAAGATTTAGACATTTTATTTTTTCCATCTAAACCCTCAAGAATTGGAACAGTGATAACAACTTGAGGTTCTTGACCAAATGCCCTTTGAAGATCCCTGCCTACCAAAAGATTAAACTTTTGATCGGTACCACCGAGCTCTACATCCGCATGCAACTTTATTGAATCATTAGCTTGAATCAGAGGGTATAATAATTCATGCAAAGCGATGCTCTGATTTGACTTATACCTTTTATTAAAATCATCGCGCTCAAGCATTCTGGCTAAATTATATTGAGATGCAAGTTTGATTACTCCCTCAGCACCAAGTTTTTTGCTCCATTCTGAATTGAACCTTACATCTGTTAACTTAGAGTCTAAAATTTTAAAAATTTGCGTTTTATAAGATTTAGCATTCTTATCAATATCAGTTTTATCTAATGGCGGTCTAGTTTTATTTTTTCCAGAAGGATCTCCAATCATTCCAGTAAAATCACCAATTAAAAATATTATTTGATGTCCTAACTGTTGAAAATGTCTAAGTTTATTAATCAAGACTGTATGGCCTAGGTGCAAATCTGGTGCAGTTGGATCAAAACCAGCCTTTACAATAAGCTGCTTCTTGGATTTGAGTTTTTTCAAAAGCTCATCCTCGCCAATCAGCTCATCAATGCCTCGTTTGATTAAATTTAGATCTTCTTTCATTTGTTATCATTTATTATAGTATTTAATCAAATAAATGTATGAAATCATGTGGCTGGCCAATAGAAAAATTAATACAAATGATCATGGGCTGCCTGCCAAAGTGAATCAAATTATTTTTTAAAACTGTGAGTACTTATAAACCCAACATAAGAATATTGCCGTTCGTCCTCATTGCAGTTTTTGCAATACTATTAATTTATGATGCTGGACTTGAGCAAGAAGAGCTAGTTCCTGAATTGATTTCGGAATCCTTATCTATAAATATTCAAAATGATCAAAATATTCAATCAAGAGATATCCATATTGTTGAACAGGGTGAAAATTTATCTTTAATATTTGAAAAATATAAAGTCTCATTAAATGATACTTACAAAATTTTTAGGGAAGATAAAACTGGTGAAGTAAAAAGTATAAGGCCTAAGGACAGATTAGAGTTTATATCTTCAGGTGATGAGTTAAGTAAAATTATTATCAATAAAGGGCCCCTTCTTTCATATCAAATTAGTATTTTTCCTGAAATTTCAATAAAAAAAATTCAGAAAAAACCTGAGCTTATTAACTCCTTTAAAACTGGATTAATAGATTCTTCTTTCTATTTAGCTGGATTGAAGAGCGAAATTCCAGAAAGTGTAATTATGGATCTAGCATATATTTTTGGTTGGGATATTGATTTTGTTTTTGATATCAGGGCTGGTGATAGATTTAAAATTCTTTATGAAACAGCCTTTGTTGATGGCCAGCAAATTGAAAATGGAAGCATTTTAATGGCTGAATTTTACAATCAGAATAATCTATATACAGCAATTAGATACAAAGGTAGGAACAAAAAATGGGAATATTTCAATGATGATGGCAAGAGTTTAGAAAAAGCTTTTTTGAGAGCACCACTTGATTTTGCTTATGTCAGTTCCCATTTCAATCCAAACAGAAGACATCCTATTTTAAATACTATAAGAGCTCACAATGGTGTTGATTATGCTGCAAAAAGAGGTACTCCCATTCGAGCAACCGGCGAAGGTGTTATTCAGTCGGTTGGATGGAAAAGTGGTTATGGAAGAACAATTGTAATTCGGCATGGGGGTGAAATAACAACTTTATATGCTCACTTAGAAAAATATCACTCGAGTATTTCCAGAGGAATGAAAGTTACTCAGGGGCAAACTATAGGTTATGTTGGTGACTCAGGTTTAGCTACAGCTCCCCATTTGCATTATGAGTTTAGGATTGGAGAGAAAAGGACTGATCCTTTAAAAGTCCCATTGCCTTCAGCATCTCCAATCAATAAATCTGAAATGAATCTATTTAAAGTACAAAGAAATAATTACATACAAATATCAGATCAGTTATTATCTAAAGATCCTAATGAAAAGCTATTCCGGTAAAATTTTTATTGGCACAATGAGTGGTACCAGTCACGATGGAATTGATATTTGCTCAGTAAGCATTACCAATAAAAAAATAGAATTATTAAATTTTGGTTCCTACAAATACCCAAATAGCTTAAGGAAAGATATTTCAGATGTAATCCAACATCAGAAATTAAGCCTAAATAAATATATTGAACTAGATAAAAAAATAGGCATTGCTTTTGGCAAATCTATAAATAAGTTTCTTGCAAAAAACAAAATAAATAAAAATCAAATTTTGGCAATAGGTTTGTCCGGACAGACATTGTTTCATGCACCTAAGCATAAATATCCATTTTCAATTCAGGCCGGTGACCCAAAAATAGTGTCTATGGAATGTTGTTTAGATGTTGTGAGTGATTTTAGAAATGATCATATAAATCTTGGTGGAGAAGGTGCTCCGCTTGTTCCAGAATTTCATCAAAAAATATTTGCGAGAAAAAATTCTTCGCTATTTATATTAAACATTGGCGGAATATCGAATTTTACCTTCCTTGATGGAAAAGAAAGTTTTTATGGATCTGACTGCGGACCTGGAAACGCATTGATGGATGCTTACTGCCAAACTTCTCTTAATCTTCCCTTTGATAAAAATGGTAATCTTGCCAAAAATGGAAAAGTTCATCATCAAGCATTAAAAAAAATGCTGAGTCATCCCTTCTTCAAAAAAAGGCATCCAAAGTCTACTGGCAAAGAAGTATTTAATTTCAGATTTATTCCAAAAGAGTTATTAAAAAAATCCCCTAATGATATTTTGGCTACATTAAATGAGTTAACTGCCATTAGCATAGCAAAATCTCTTCATGCACAGAATAAATTACCTGGGCAGATAATCATCTGTGGTGGTGGGATTAAAAATGGATTTTTAATTAATTCAATTAAAAGACTTACAAAAATTGATCTTGTGACTAGTAGCGAGTTTGGACTAGATCCTCAAGCAATTGAAGCTATGGCTTTTGGATGGATGGCTAGTCAACGAATTTACAAAAATTTACTTTGCGTAAAAGATAAAAAGGGACTGCTTGGAAAAATTACAAAATCTATACAGTAAATGACTCGCCACATCCGCATGTAGTTTTCGCATTGGGATTAGTAATTAGAAATTTCGAACCAGAAAGGTCCTCTACATAATCTAAAGTTGCACCATAAAGATATGGATAAGAAAGCGAGTCTAATAAAATAGTGAAACCTTCAAAATCTAAAATATCGTCATCTCCTGCTGGATTATCATCAAACTTAAAGCCATACTGAAAACCAGAGCAGCCTCCTCCAGTTACATAAACCCTAAAAAAGTTTGATTGTTGTTCAGGCAAAAGCCCTTGAATTCGCTTAATTGCATTAGAGCTAACAGTAATGGATGTTGATTCAATATTCATATGGTATTTATTCTATAGGATTCATAATTATTTTTTCAAGATTAGTAGATAGAAGTTAAAATATTTTAAATATTAATTATGAAAAGAATACTTATTACATACTCAACTACTGATGGGCAAACAAAATTGATATGTGAAAAAATAAAAAGTGTCTTGGATGAAGCTTTTATGGTTGATTTGCAATCAATACAAAACATAAAGGAGAATTTTGAAGTTCTTAATAAAAGTTTTGAACATGTTATTGTTGGGGCAAGTATAAGATATGGAAAACACTCCAAGGATGTGTATGATTTCATTAGAAATAATATTGATTTCTTGGAGAGTTCAAGTAATGCATTTTTTAGTGTCAACGTAGTAGCAAGAAAACCAGAAAAAAATACACCTGAAACAAATCCTTACATAAAAAAATTTTTAACACTTTCAAATTGGACTCCAAATAAATTAGCAGTCTTTGCAGGCAAGGTAGATTATCCAAAATATCGATTTATCGATAAAAATATGATTAGACTTATCATGTGGATTACGAATGGGCCTACAGACATTTCTAAAACTTATGAATTTACAGATTGGGATAAAGTTGAAGAATTTGCACATGAAATAAGAAAAATCTCTCAATAAATTTGATATCATTCACGCGCACATTATTAATAAAAAATAAATGATTAAGTAGTAATTAGTTTTATAAAAAAACCTTTGAAAAGAAATAAATCAGAATCTCTCTTTGAGCAAGCTCAGACACTAATGCCAGGTGGTGTAAATTCACCTGTGAGAGCATTTAAAAACGTTGACGGCAAGCCTGTTTTTTTTAAGTCTGCTAAAGGTCCAACTTTAATTGATGAGGATGATAATCAATACATAGATTTCATTGGATCCTGGGGTCCTATGATACTTGGACACTCAAATCCAGTTGTCTTAAATGCAATAAAAGCTCAGCTTGAGCTTGGAACAAGCTACGGGGCTCCAACAAGTCTTGAGAGTGAGCTTGCAAAAATAATTAAGAGCCAAGTCCCTTCTATGGAAAAAATAAGAATGGTTAATTCTGGAACTGAAGCAACAATGAGCTGCATTAGATTGGCTAGAGGATTCACTGGTAAAAATAAGATTATTAAATTTACTGGTTGCTATCATGGACACGTTGATTCTTTACTTGTGAAAGCTGGTTCTGGCGTTTCTACTTTTGGTTTACCAGATTCTCCTGGGATACCCAAAGAATTAGCAGCGCTAACATACAGTTGTCATTACAATGACATAGAGTCTGTAATAGAAATTGCAAATGAAATTGGTGATGATTTAGCTGCAATTATTGTCGAGCCTGTTGCTGGAAATATGGGCTTCATTCCTGGAGAGCAAGAATTTCTTTCAACTTTACGAAAATTATGCAATGAATTTGATTCTCTCCTTATTTTTGATGAAGTAATGTCTGGATTCAGAGTAGCCCTTGGAGGCGCTCAATCTCTATATAAAATTGAGCCTGATCTAACAGCTCTAGGCAAAGTAATAGGTGGTGGGCTGCCTGTTGGATCTTTTGGAGGAAAAGAAAATATCATGGATCAACTCGCTCCAATAGGGCCTATATATCAAGCAGGAACATTATCTGGAAATCCATTGGCAATGAGTGCTGGGATAGCATTACTTAATGCGTTAATCAAAGAAAATCCTTTTGATGCATTAGAACTTGCTTCATCAGAAATAATGTTGCACACAAAAAATCTAATGAATGATAAAGGAATACCATTTTCAACTTCTTCTATAGGTGGCATGTTTGGTTTTTTCTTGAGTGAAAATTTCCCAAAAAATTTTCAAGATGTTTTAGAAACTGATGATGCAATGTTCAAAAAGTTTTTCAACGCATCATTAAATCAGGGAATATACTTTGCTCCATCTAAATTTGAAGCCGGTTTTATATCCTCAACTCACGATCAGGCTATAATTGATCAAACTAAAAGTAAGATTGAAAAAGCAATTAAGGAACTTTAAAAATGAAAAATGATATTAGTGCTATAGGAAACGCTCTTGTTGATACTGTGTTTAAAGTAGAACATAGTCTTATCTCTGAGCTAGGCTTAGAAATAGATCAAATGACTCTTTCCAGCGCTGAAGAACACGCACCAATAATAGATAGACTGATTGCTTCAGGTGCAGAAACAGTATCTGACTGTGGAGGATCAGCAACCAATAGTCTTGTTGCTGCATCAAGCTTTGGTGCAAAATGTTTTCACACCTGCAAAGTTGCAGATGACCAAGACGGCATAAGATATCTTGAAAGTATCAAAGAAGCTGGAATTGGCCATAAGGGCAACATGTCATCTGCAAGCTCTATTCCCTCCGGAAAATGCCTGATTCTTGTAACGCCAGATGCCAAAAGGACAATGACCACTGCATTAAATGTGAGTTCCTTAATGGACGAGAATGATCTTGATTTAGAGCAGATTGCAAATTCAAAAATCTTTTACATCGAAGGATACATGGTAACAAGTGAAGACAACTATAAAGTAACCCTAACGGCGCTTGATCACCTAAAAGACTTTCCTGATGTAAAAATAGCATTGTCATTATCTGATCCTGGAATTGTCATGGGTTTTAAAGATAAATTTAGAGAATTAGAGTCATATGGCTTAGACTACATTTTTGGAAATGACGATGAAGCTAAGGCTTTTGTAGAAGAAGAAGATATCGATAAAACATTTTCAAAACTGCAAGATAAACCTTATACCTCAATAATTACTTTGGGTGAAAAAGGTAGTGTTGTAATTACAAAAGAGGAGGTTATAAATTCTCCGCAATTTAAAATTACTCCTGTCGATACCAATGGTGCAGGAGACATGTTTGCGGGTAGCTTCTTATATGCATTACTTCAAGATCAAGACTTGAAGTCTTGTGCTGAGTTTGCAAATTATGGTGCTTCAAAGGTTGTAGAAACTTTTGGGCCTAGGCTCAGTCAGGAATCTTATCAAGAAGTATTAAATAATTATAAAAAAAGCTAGCTTATTGGCCCGCTTTCTGATAATTTCTTGCGCCTAAAAAATTTATTTATATAAATATGCCTAAAAAAGCGGATACAAAAAAAACTACTGCTAAGAAAACAACCTCTAAGAAAACTTCATTAAAAAAGTCTTCTACTAAAAAAACTTCTGTTAAGAAAGCTCAAGTTAAGAAATCATCAGCGAAGAAGTTGCCATCGAAGAGAACTGCTACTAAAAAAACTACGGTAAAGAAATCTACAGCTAGAAAAAGAACCTCTCCAATCTCTTCTTACAAAGGTCGCAAAGGCGAAAAGTACATGAGTGCTGCTATGAAAAAACACTTTAATGCCGTTTTAATTGATTGGCGCGAGCATTTAAAAGAAGAAATGCAAAAAACTTTTGATCATCTCAAAAATAAAGGTGAATCGTATGCAGATCCCATCGACCGAGCATCACAAGAGGAAGAGTTTGCTTTTGAGCTTCGAACAAGAGATAGGGAAAGAAAGCTTATTAACAAAATTGCAGCATCTCTTGAACAAATCAAACAAGATGACTATGGATACTGTTATGCTTGTGGAATAGAAATAGGAGTGAAAAGGCTTGAAGCTCGTCCAACCGCCACTCATTGTATCGACTGCAAAACGCTTGATGAAATTAAAGAAAAGCAACTTGGTGGTTAAAATAACTTCTCAAAAGATACTTTTTTAAGCTTTTGAATAAAATAAATAAGCAATCTAAGACAAAAACCCCAAAGGTCTTAAGGGAAAGTAAATTTAGCCCTCTTTCAATTGAAATCATAAAGAAATTAAACAAATCTGGATTTCAAGCCTATCTAGTAGGAGGTTGTGTAAGAGATTTATTAGCAGGAATTAAACCAAAAGACTTTGATGTTTCAACTAATGCTACTCCCGAGGAAGTTAGAAAAATTTTTAGATCATCAAGAATAATTGGTAAAAGATTTCGCCTGGTGCATGTGTTTAGTAGAAATGAATTAATTGAGGTTTCTACATTCAGAGCAAATATCTCTAGAGATGAAAATACCTCTGAGGTTTTAAAGGACTCAGAGGGAAAAATTTTAAGAGATAATGTTTGGGGAACCTTGGAGGAAGATTGTATAAGAAGAGACTTTTCCATTAATGCGCTTTATTTTGATCCTCTGCAAAATCTTTTATATGATTTTCATAATGGACTCCATCATATACAAAAAAAATTACTTGTCTCCATAGGCGATCCACAGCTAAGGTTTGAAGAAGATCCAGTAAGGAGTTTGCGTGCAATCCGATTTAGCTCAAAATTAAATTTTAAAATTTCAAATGATGTTAAAAAGGCAATATACGAAAAGGGGCATTTGCTTGGAAATATCTCAAATGCAAGAATGTTTGACGAGTTTTGTAAAATTTTTCTTACAAAACATGCAATTGATAACTTTAAAAAACTTAACTCATTCGGGGTAATAAAATATTTAATTAATTCGGAAACATATAACGAACATTCATTTGGCCTAAAATTGCAGCATGCCGCATTAATAAATACCGACAATAGATTAAAGGCATCAAAGTCTGTCACTCCCGGTTTTCTTATTGCTGCATTGCTCTGGCCAAGGCTGATAGATGTGTCAAAGGAAAATGGAGGCCTCAACCTAAGAAAATTTTTTCGGAGCATGGATAGAACTATTCGTGAACAACAAGTACTTACTGCTGTACCTAGAAAATTTCATGGCTACATTAAAGATATTTGGTCACTGCAATTAAAGCTTGAGACTCGTCTGGGTCATCAGCCCTACAAGATTCTTAATCATCCTCGTTTTAGAGCTGCATATGACTTTCTGCTTTTAAGAGAAGAAGCATCAGAAGATACTCAAGGAATAGGAAATTGGTGGACTCACTTTCAAAAGGTTAATCGACCAGCAAAAATTGAATTACTCAAGAAATTGAGGGAATCAAGAAACGGCCCGGTTGAGAAAAAGTTTGGTTTCTTGAAAGAGTTAAGCTAATCTTTACTTAAGAAAATTAAAACCTTATGGAACCAGCTTTACAGGAAGCACTGCTTCCAAAATACATCGCAATTGAGGGGCCAATTGGTGTTGGGAAGACTACACTTGCCCACAAAATTGCAGAGACTTTTAATTATGATGTATTTTTAGAACAACCTGCAGAAAATCCTTTTCTAAAAAGCTTTTACAGAAATCCAAAGCAATCTGCTCTTGCAACTCAATTATTTTTTTTATTTCAACGTATGCAGCAAATTGAGGATTTAAAGCAAAGATCATTATTTGAACCTGTGCGTGTTGCTGATTTTTTAATTCAAAAAGATAGATTATTTGCAGAGGTTACACTTTCTGAAGAGGAAATGAATCTTTATGACAAAGTCTATGAACATTTGACGATAGATGCACCGTCACCGGATTTAGTAATTTATCTTCAAGCTCCTGTAGAAGTTTTGTTAGAGAGAATTAATAAACGCGGCAATCCAGACGAAAAATTCCTTACGGTTGATTATTTGGAAAGATTAAATGATGCTTATTCAAAATTCTTTCTATACTTTGAAAATGCTCCCCTGTTAATTATAAATGCGTCAGAAATTGATCTTGAGGATGGTGGCTCAGACTACGATATGCTAATTAATAAAATTATGTCGGATCCTAGAGGTAAAAATTTTATTAATCCTCAACCATCTATATTTTAAAAGCTAGGCATTCTTGTGGCTCAAAAGAAATATCTACCTCCTAAAAATCTTGTAAATCCTTTCATAAAAGATCTTGAGGAATATAACGTAATGTATCAAGAATCCATTGAAAATCCCCAAGCATTCTTTCACAACCAGGCTTTAGATAACTTAGATTGGATAGAGCCTTTTAAGAGCGTCCATAATGAGAAGTTTATTGATTCAAAGTGGTTCGAAGATGGCAAGATAAACGTTGCTCATAATTGTATTGATAGACATTTAGAGGTTCATGCAAATAAAACTGCACTGATTTGGGAGGGTGATGATCCTAATGAATCACAAGAAATTAGTTATCAAGAGTTACATGAAAATGTATCGAAATTTGGGAATATTTTAAAAAATTTAGGGGCTTCAAAAGGATCAAGAATTTGCATATATATGCCAATGATTCCAGAGGCTGCCTATGCGATGCTCGCTTGTGCAAGGATTGGTGCAATCCACTCTGTTGTATTTGGTGGTTTTTCCCCAGAATCATTGAAGGACAGAATTCTAGATGCAGATTGCAGAATAGTTGTCACCTCAGATGAAGCCATAAGAGGTGGAAAAAAAATACCTCTCAAGATGAACGTTGATACTGCGTTATTAGATTGCCCAGATGTTACGAATTGTCTAGTTATAAAGCGAACAAAAGGTGATGTCGGTTGGGTTGAAGGCAGAGACAAAGATTATGATGAAATGTTTGCTGAAGCATCAAATGAGTGTCCTTGTGAACCTATGTCTTCTGAAGATCCTTTGTTTATATTGTATACCTCCGGCTCAACAGGAAAACCAAAAGGTGTCATGCACACAACTGGAGGATACTTGCTAGGAGCACATTTAAGTTTTAAATATCTTTTTGGATACAAAGGAGATGATAAATATTGGTGTACTGCAGATGTAGGATGGATTACTGGTCATACATATATTATCTATGGACCTTTATCTAATGGCGCCATGAGTTTAATGTTCGAGGGGATTCCAACATATCCTAGTCCCTCAAGACTTTGGGAGATTTGCGATAAACATCAAATATCTATTTTTTATACAGCTCCAACAGCTCTAAGAGCATTAATGGCTCAAGGAGATGACCATGTGTTAAAAACAAATAGAGAAAGCTTACGTATTCTAGGAACTGTTGGTGAGCCAATCAATCCAGAGGCATGGGAGTGGTATTTTAAAGTGGTTGGCAATGAAGATTGTCATATCATTGACACCTGGTGGCAGACAGAAACTGGCTCAGTACTAATTTCTCCAATAGCAGGCATTACTCCAGTCAAACCAGGATCAGCAACTTTACCATTCTTTGGAGTTAGGCCTGAGCTTGTCGATGAAAATGGAAATATTTTAGAAGGAGCTCAATCAGGAAATCTTATTATTACTCAATCATGGCCCAGCCAAATAAGAAGTGTGTATGGAGATCATCAAAGAATGATTGATACATATTTTTCTACTTATGATGGGGCCTATTTCACAGGTGATGGCGCAAGAAGAGATGAGGATGGATATTTTTGGATTACTGGTCGAGTTGATGATGTATTAAATGTCTCTGGACACAGGTTAGGAACAGCAGAAATAGAGAGCGCTTTAGTTTTGCATGAAAAAGTTGCTGAAGCAGCAATAGTTGGCTTTGAGCATCCCATAAAGGGTCAGGGAATATATGCGTATGTAACACTCATGGTTGGAGAGGAAGAGAATGAAAATCTAATAAGTGAGTTGCAAAACTTTGTTGCTAAAGAAATTAGTCCAATTGCGAAGCCTGATCTTATTCAATGGGCACCAGGGCTTCCAAAAACAAGATCAGGAAAAATTATGAGAAGAATTTTACGCAAAGTTGCTACCGGAGACTTTAATAATCTTGGTGATACATCCACCCTAGCTGATCCTAGTGTGGTAGAAGACTTAATTAAAAATAAGCGCGATTTAAAAATAACTAACTAACTAATAAACAAATTAAGCCAATCACCGAAGATATTATTACTAAGTAGTTATAAAGAGTGGTTTCATCCATCAATTGCATCTCATCTTTTGATTGGTAAAAAAAGTCAGGCATAAACAAAAGAGTCATTGAGTTAAGTGCGTGCATAAAAAATATAATAAAAATAAACCAATGAGCTGTTTCAATGATTGACGCAAAACTAATGAGTAAAAAAGGGACATCAAAAATTAACAGAAAGTTTTTATTATTTTGATTATAAATAAATCCTAAGATGTTAAATTTCTCTTTTATTAAAAATAGAATGATCAAAGCAGAAATTAAATATAAACAACCTAAGATAAAAGCAAACATGTTATTGAATTAGAGACCAAGTTTTTTGGCCTTTATCTAAATCAATCACTTTATCTTCAAGAAGTTTATATAAGTGAGCTTCAAGACTCCAAACTGCAATAGGATGAAGTTTAGGGTCAACATCATCATAGACGCTTGTTACTAACTCCTCTGATGTAACAGATGAAAAAGTCTTTAACTTAGAGATAACTTTTTTTTCTCTTTGAAGCCTATGATCTATGATCCAGTCAACCACGGCCATTGGATCCATTAGGGAATCTCCGTGACCAGGCCAAATTTTATCAAAATTATATTTTCTTAATAATTCTAAGGATTTTAAATAATCTTTCATAGATCCATCGGGATGAGCAATGACAACGGTAGAGCCATTCATAATATGATCTCCTGTTAGCATGACTCTTTCTTCTTTAATTAAAAAGCATAGATGATTAGAAGCATGGCCTGGAGTATGTATGGCCTCTATGACGCACTCTTGAGTTTCAATTAAGTCTCCATGCCCTAGAACACGATCAGGCTTAAATGTTTTGTCTTGCAGTGAATCATCTTTTTCAACCAATCTACCCATTAAAGGAACATTTAAAATTTCTCCAATTACTTTAGCCGCAGGTGAATGATCGCGATGAGTATGTGTAACTAGGATACGTTTGATTTTACCTTCGCCAAACTTTATTAATTTTTCAATGTGTTCATCAATTACTGGGCCTGGATCTACTAGAGTTATATCCTCTAAACCAATAAGATAACTGTTTGTTCCAGAGCCGGTAAATACACTCCCATTTGGGGCTGTAACTCGCTGAATGAATTCTTTAGACATCATCATATCCTTTTTCCCCTGGAAGAAAACCGACCCATTTGCCGTCTTGTTTTATAAATTTTGGGAGTATTGGTTGAATTGCGTTATTGCCTAAACTCTCATAATGATTGAAGGCTTCATCACTGGTGGAAAATTCAGCCAACTGTTCAATATTACTTATCGTTGGAAGAATCATATTCATCTTCCCATCTTTTAATTTTACCAAGGCATCTTTAGGTTTGATCCAAAAGCTCTCAGTTAACTCAAAACCATCATGACAGGCAAGTTGTCTTGCATTTACCTTGGCAAGAAAAAATCTTGTGTCAAATCTTTTTGGCTCAACTGTAGGAGTAATCCAATGCGCGCATGGAACAATGTTTTTAGTCCTTAATCTTAATGACTCAGATACACATATATCTTTAAAAGAAATTTCCTTGTCGTTTAATTGTTTTCTTAAACTGCTCAATTTATCGTTGTCTTGAATTAATGAGTCGTCTGGGTTTGTAAGTAATACTCCTGCCTCTTCAAAACACTCTCTGATGCAGGCAATCCAATAAGAAAGGCCATCATTTTGAATACCAAGTCTTGCTGAAGCCTCCTCATCATCCATACCTTCGCAGTATGAATATAGGCCTCTTTCGGCGTCCTCAGGATCTAATTTGCCTCCAGGGAACACATACAAACTCCCAAATGAAGATCTACTACTTCTCTTGACCATAAATATTTCAAAACCACTTTCATCTGCTTCACGCATTAAAATAACTGTTGCTGCTGGTTTAATGAGTGTGGTCATTATTTTTTCAATAGTATGGTGATTTATTATCCTTTAGAATACGCCTTAATGGAAATCACAGATTCACTTGCAGCAGATATTAAAAATGCTCCTAAATGGTTCCATGAAGCTATATCGAATAAACCAAAAATTAAAAGTCTTTCGCACCAACTTGGAAACATAACTTATCAGGAATGGGATAGAAAAAAGAGAGATATAATAGTTCTCATTCATGGAACTGGCGCCCATAAAAAATGGTGGGATCCAATAGCGCCATTAATTTCTGAGAAATATTCTATTATTGCTCCAGATCTTCCAGGAATGGGAGAGTCCGATCATAGAAAAGAATATAATTTTAAGGAATTTAGCGAGGCATTAATTGCAATCTTGCATCAAGAAAATGTGGCAAATGCTCAAAAAATCTATTTAATTGGTCATTCACTTGGCGGACATGTTGCTGGCTATATGGCTAGTGAATTTCCTGATTTATTTGACGGCATCGTGATGATTGATTCTCCAATCCGTCCTCCAACATACGACTATGACAAACATAAGAGCACAGGCCCGTTGAGAAAAATTAAACTTTATCCAGATAAAATGTCGATTATTGAAAGGTTTAGACTTATGCCACCACAAGACTGTGAAAATGATTGGTATCTAAGATATATTGCGGAGTACTCTATTCTTAATATTGATAAGGGCTGGAGATGGCGATTCGATGATAAGATGTTTGCAACCCTTCAACGTCTTCACAACTATGAATTTAAATTTCAATGCCCTGCACTTTTCATTGCAGGTGGCAAAAGCTTATTATTAGAATCAAAAATTATGAAATATATAAGAGAAGCTTTCAAAGAATCTATGACGGTAGAGGTGATTGAAGATGCGGCTCATCATGTCCCGCTTGATTCTCCCCTTGAACTTGTAAATCTTCTAAATAATTATTTAGACAAATGGGAAAATAAAATATGAAAAAAACATTGATAACTACCTCGGGACTTTTAGTTATATGTTTCATGATATTTTTATGGCTCGGAAACAAAGATCCAATGCAGCCTCTTGAAGGTTGTGAAAATAATGCTGAATTGAGCGTTTACTGTGATTTTATGAATCCTGAAGATTTAGCTCTTACCCCAGATGAAAAATTTTTGATTGTTGCTGAATTTGGTGGAATGGCTCCATTAGTTGAAATGACGCCAGGTAAATTAAGTTTTTTTAATCTCAAAGAAAAAACTAAAATCAATGCAAATATTTCCTTTGGTAATAACGAATGGGGGTCTAAAGATTGTTCTAGAAGTTCAGATGTTCCCTTTGGCCCTCATGGAATCGATTTAATTCAAAGAGATGATGGAAGATTTCAACTGGCAGTGGTCAGTCACCACCCTAAAGAAAGCATAGAGATGTTCGAATTGAAAGAAAAAAATGGCTGGATGCTTGAATGGAAGGGCTGTATCGATGTTGATGGTCTATATTATTTTAATGATGTATCTCTAGATACCGCTGGAAATTTCTATGCTACTCATATGTTTGACTCTGATTTTTCGTTAATACGAGGTTTATGGAATGTGTTTGCCAAATCAGATACTGGCTTTGTTGTGAAGTGGAATACTGATGATTCTTTTGAGAACCTTGCTTTTACTGCAGGCTCTTTCCCGAATGGGATTGCATTGGACCAAAAAAATAGCAATCTCATAGTAAATTACAACTTAGGAGATAAGAGCATATTATTTAATCTTGCTACCGAAGAACCCTTAGGAGTGTTTGAGTACAATTCTCCTGACAATGTAATCATTAAAGACGGCTATGCATGGGTCGCTAATCATGATCATACGGTTGCTGAGTCTTTAGGATGCGGTGAAATGACTACATGTCCTCTACCTTTTTCAATTAATAAGTTGTCTTTGTTAGATTTTTCATTGATAAACTCTTATAAATTTGAAAGTAAAAATATGGGAATTGGAACGGTTGGCTTGCCCCATGATGGATCTTTGTGGATTGGATCATACAAGTCAGACAGATTAGCTGAAGCTAGCCTCTCCATAAGTGAATAGTATTTACACTGCTGAGCAAGTCAAAGCTTTCGAGAAAAGTTCATTCGTTAATAAGGGAGACGATCTGCTTGCAATGATGGAAGCAGCAGATCGCTCTGTTGATGAATTAGTTAAAACCTATCCAAAATCTGAATTTTTAATTTTATGTGGACCAGGAAATAATGGTGGCGATGGTTATTTCATTGGTATTGGTTTATCTAAATTAAATAAAGAGGTTAAATTTTTAAATGTGCTAGATAATTCAAAGAAATCTCAGCTGTGTGAGCATGCATTTAAAAAGGCTAAAAATTTAACATTTATCAATTCTAATGAGCTGAAAAATATCTCAATTGATACAGTCATAATAGATGCAATATTTGGTATAGGAGGAAGAATTGAATTAAGCAAACAACTTGAAGAAATTCTATCTGTTTGCAATAAATTTAAATCAAAAGTTGCCATTGATATCCCAACTGGACTAGATTCTAATACTGGAGAAATCTCGAAAGCATGCTTTAATGCAGATAAAACAATTACTTTTATTGCATATAAGTTAGGGCAACGAATAAATAAAGGTAAGAATTTTTCAGGCAAACTTATCTTAAAAGATCTGGGACTTGGTATGACAAAGAAAGTAACTCCGTTGATTAAAGAATTTTCTTTTAAAGATATAAAAGGAAGTATCCCAAAAAGAAAAAATAACGCTCACAAAGGCGATCATGGCAAGCTTTTGGTAATTGCAGGCGATGAGGGATTTGGAGGCGCAGGCATTATGTCTGCAGAATCTGGGCTTAAAACTGGCGCAGGATTGGTAAGACTTCTGACTCGAAAATTACATATTTCAGCAAGTCTAGCTAGGAATCCTGAAATTATGGTTTCTGGTGCTGATAATGCGCAAGACCTTGAAGAAAATTTAAGTTGGCCAAATGCAATTGTTGCAGGTCCAGGAATGTTTGAAAACTTTTGGTCAGAACAAATACTCTACAAGCTGCTTGTCACGATTGCTGATAAAAAGATCCCTACTCTTCTTGATGCTGGAGCTCTAAGGTTAATCACCAATAAAGCTTTCTCTAAAATGAAACTTCATGATCAAATGGTCTTAACCCCCCATCCAGGTGAGGCTGCTGATATGCTAGAAGTTTCAACGCAAGAAATCCAAAAAGATAGAATAGAATCTGCTAAAAAACTTCAAAAAAAATATAACTGCATAATCGTTCTTAAAGGACAAGGAACAATTATTTGCAATAAAAAAGAAATGTATCTTTGTGCCTCTGGTGGTCCAGAATTAGCTGTGGCAGGAACTGGGGATATCCTCTCAGGAGTTATCGGCTCATTAATTGCTCAAGGATTGGCCCCAATAGATGCAGCCATTACAGGTGTTGGTCTACATGCTCAAGCTGGCGAAAATTTTGCTACCGATGTTGGCAGAATTGGATTAGCCGCAAGCGAACTAATACCGCAAATAAGAAAATTACTGAATTAGACAGCTGATGCTTAAACTCAATTTGAAGGATGAATCAAGCACTTTGCTTTTAGGTGCAGCTATTGGCAAAACCATTAATAGCTTAGATCAAAAAGTTTTTGAAATTCATTTAAATGGTAATTTAGGTGCCGGAAAAACTACCTTGGTAAGAGGAACACTTGAATATTTAGGCTGGAAAGACGTTGTAACAAGTCCCACCTATACTTTATGCGAAGAGTATGAAATAGATAATAAATTATTATTGCATGTTGATTTGTACAGGATTGAAAGCCAGGAAGACGTGGAGGTATTAAATCTTGACAGAGAAACATTTAATCAAAAAATTGTTTTTATTGAGTGGCCAGAAAATCTTCAGACAGATAGACAAGAGGACGTTATAATCAATTTAGAGCATGACAAGCAGGCAAGATGTGTCTCACTAAAATGCAAGGACAATAATATTGAATCTAGTATTAAGACCTATTATGAAAATAACTAGATCAAGATTTCTGCTAGGAATCCTATGTATTTATGCTCTCAACTTAGAGGCAGTCAATAAGGTTTCTTTCCAAAATATTTCTGAGCTTGAGTCTGGAAACTTAAGAATAGTATTTAACTTAGATAAAATTGCTTTGATTAACTCATATGCCTTAGATGATCCTTCCAGGATAGTCATTGATTTAAAAAATACTGAAATTGGTGAGCCTATTCAATCTGAATCATTTTCACCAGTTAAATTAGTCAGAGCCACTGAAGTTGGAGGCACTACTCGAATTGTGATCGATTTGAGAGGATCTGTGTATTGGAAAAAACCTTGGCAGGTAAAACATAAAGATCGTATTGATTTGATTTTAGAGATTAAAAGAGACAAAAAGATTTCTCAAAATTTACGCGATATTGTTGTAGCTATAGATGCTGGTCATGGCGGCAGAGATCCAGGAGCTGTTGGAAAGAGCATCTTAGAAAAAGATATAACACTCTTGATCGCAAAAGAATTAGAGCGAACCTTAGAAAATACATATGGGTATAAACCTGAAATGATAAGGCCTGATGATAGATTCGTAGACTTAGATGATAGATATCAAAATGCTAGAAAGCTTGGGGCTGACTTGTTCGTTTCTATTCATGCTGATGCTTTTAGGCTTTCATCTGTAAAGGGTGCATCTGTTTATGTTTGGGCAGAGGAAGCCTCTTCAATTACAGCAGCAACCTTATCAAAAGATAAATTAGCTTCCAGTCCGGAAGTACAATCAAAAATCGGTAAATTAGATGTAAGAGATTTTGATGAAGATGCAGCTCGAACTATCTATCAAATAGCTTATGAAGCCAAGATAGACAGTAGTATTATTTTGGCAGAAAAAATATTAGAACAACTGAAAAAAGATCCTTACACAAAGATGCATAAGCCGAACGTAGAATTTGCAGATTTCAGAGTTTTAAAATCAATAGATATTCCATCCGTTCTTGTGGAATCTGGTTTCATTTCTAATCCAGATGATGCTAAAAGATTGGCAGGCAAAGCTGGAAGAAGGATGATTGCAAGAAGTATATTTTTAGGTATTCATAATTATTTTAAAATCAAACCTAAGCCTAATACTTTCATGGCATCTCTTCCAAAATATGTTGAATACGAAATTCAAAAAGGAGATGTAATTTCAGAAATTGCAATACGTTTTGGTGTTACTATTGATGATATTATTAATTTAAATAACTTAAAAAATAAAAGTATTTATCCTGGGCAAATAATTCAAATTTCAATCTAATGTGGGATCTTAAAAATAAAACAGTTGTCATTTCGGGAGCCACCAATGGTATTGGAAAAGCTGCAGCTATTGAGCTCTCAAAAGAATATCCGAAACTAATTTTTACCTATCGAAATGAAAGTCTTGCTAAGGGTCTTCTTGGTGAGATTAAAGATTCATCACCAGATACTCAAGTTCACTCAGTTTATTGTGACTTTTCAAATCAGGACTCTATAAAAAAATGTACTGAAGAAATCAATGGTCTTTGCGAAAGCATTGATGTCCTTGTTAATAATGCTGGTGTTGTAAATACTTCATATCACGAAACAAGTGACGGAATTGAAAATACATTTGCAGTCAATCATCTTGGATATTTTCTTTTTACTAACCTACTTTTGCATAAATTAAAAGGAGAGAATGAGACAAGAATTATAAATGTCTCTTCTGCTGCTCATTCATTTGTTAAAGAAATGCAATGGGGGGATATAAATTTTAAAAATAATTTTAAGCAAGGTTTAAGATGTTATGGGCAATCTAAGCTTGCTAACTTACTTTTTACAAGATACCTAGCAATTAAATTATCCACAGAAAATATTACAGTTAATGCAATTCATCCGGGGGGTGTAAACACCTCACTTGGAAGTCAAAATAAAGTTTGGTATAGCAAACCTTTAAGATTAATTTTAAGGCCCTTTTTTAGATCGCCATTGAAAGGTGCAGAGAGCATTATCTATCTTGCTACCAAGCAAGACGATGGAGTAACAGGAGAATACTTTGTTGATTCAAAAATACATAAGTCGTCCTCTTATTCAAAAAATCTTGAAGAAGCCCACAAGCTTTGGAGTCTTTCTGAAGAAATGGTTGGGCAAACATTTGATCTTTAGAACTCTGTAGGGTCGATATTAATACTCCATCGAACTTTTTTGAAAATTTTATTTTTGTCTGCTGTCAATGAGTTTGCTAGATCAGCTAAAAGCTTATTTAAACCCGTCCTAGTATTTGCCTGAATAACCAAGTGATGATGATATGAGCCTCTTACTTTGGATTGCATGGCTGGAATAGGCCCAATGACAATGCAATTAGTGGCGTCAATGAATTTCTTTGTTTGAATTAACATGTCTAGGTTTGTTTGAGCATTTGGAGATACTGCCTTAATGGTTGCTTCAAATGAATAAGGTGGCTGATTCATTAATTGACGCTGCTTCATGAGTGATTTAGTAAAATTTAAATAATTTCCACTTCTAAGCTGCAATAAGTTCTGATCATTTGTGTACCTAGATTGAACCAGAACTGTTGCATTACCATCCAAACGTCCTGCCCTACCAGCTACCTGGATTAATTGTTGTCCCATTTCTTCTAAAGCAGATGAATTTAGACTTGTGATGCCTTGGTCCACATTTACTGCTACAACTAACTCTAAATTTGGAAAATCATGTCCCTTAATAAGCATTTGAGTGCCTATAAGAATTCCTGTATCAGAATTATTGATTTCTGAGAGTATTGTTTCTAAGGAGCCAACTTTTGTTGTTGAGTCCCGATCCAGCCTATAAATAGGTGAATTAGGAAAAATTTCTTTTAAGGTTTTCTCTAGTTGTTCTGTGCCTGTTCCATGAAAGGATAGCTGTGCTTTTGAACAGCTTGGGCAATGAGTAGGAACTCCGAAGGCGGAATCACACCGATGACAAATTAATCGAGAGGCTTGATAATGAAATACTAAGCTTGAATCACAACTATTACACATGGCTTTCCAATCACAATATGAGCATATGAATTGCGGCGCAAAGCCCCGCCGATTAATAAATATCATGGCTTGCTTATTTTGATTAAGGGTTCGATTTATAGCATCTATGGCCTGCGGAGCTAGGCCACTGACTAAGTTCACCTCATTAATATCAAGAATTGAAAATTTTGGGGGACTTTTTTGAGTCACTCTTTTGGTTAAACTAATAGATTGAAACTTTTTGTCATCAACCAGTTTTAGTGTTCTCAAGGATGGAGTTGCTGAACCAAGGATTATTGGAATTTTTATTGTTTGTGCTCGTTTAATTGCAATGTCTCTTGCAGAAAATTTAAAGCCTTCTTGTTGTTTATATGATGCATCATGCTCTTCATCAACAATAATAAGTCCTAGTTTTGATGCTGGTAACATCACAGCAGAGCGTGTGCCAATAATAATTTTTATTTCACCGTTCTTAAACTTTTTCCAAACTTTGTAACGAGCAGTAGGCGTCATTTTAGAATGATAAATACCTACTAAATCTCCAAATTGATTTCTAACTCTGCTTTCCAGTTGAGGAGTTAAAGCAATTTCAGGAGCTAAAACCAAGACCGACTTATTATTTAATAATTTTTCATATATACATCTTATGTAAATCTCGGTTTTACCTGAACCGGTCACCCCATATAAAAGAGTGGGCATGAAACCTTGCAGTTTATTTATAAACTTTACAGCTTTAACCTGTTCTGAATTTAAGGTTGTTTCAAAATCTAGATTCTTTTCTATAATTTTCTTGTTGTCATCTAAGATGCTAACTTCATAAGTATTTTTTATTTGCCTGAGATGAGTAGGTAAAAATGAGATAACTACCTCTCCTATTGGATGTAAATAGTAATTAGACGCCCATTTAAAAATTTTAAGTTCTGTTTTAGAAAATACTGGTCCGTCATCTAGCACCATGTGTATAGGTTTTGTTTGTATGTCTGAGTTAGAAACGGTCTCAGTGACAACACCCAGTTTATTTGTTTTACCGAATTTTACGGCAACTCTGGTACCTGGAATAATCTCCTGATTAGAGTGATAGGTAAAGGTTTGCCTGAGTGGGACAGCTATAGCTACATTGTAAAAAAATTTATTCATATGTATTTGTAAACCTAGCTGTATTTGTTATAGTTCTCATCCAAAATTTATTTTAATATGAAAACAGGCATACATCCTCAAACCCGTGAAGTGCTATTCCATGATGTTGGTGTAGACAAATACTTCCTTATTCGTTCGACTGTAAGCACAACTCAGACAAAAAAATGGGAGGACGGTAATACATATCCATATTATGTTCTTGATGTCTCCTCTGCTTCTCATCCTTTCTACACTGGTAAGCAAAAAATGCTTGATTCTGGTGGAAGAGTGAAGAAATTCCAAGATCGTTTTGGTGCATCGGGCGCTACAAAGCCTAAAGCTAAAAAAGCTGAAGCCAAAGCTGAGGAAGCCGCTACAGAGGAAAAAGCAGAAGAAGCAGTAGAGGCTCCTGTCGAAGAGGTTGTTGAAGAAACTGCTAAGAAAGCTGAAGTTGAAGATGTTGTTGAGGAAACTCCTGCAAAAGAGGCCTCTGATGATAATGCTGAAGCAGAAACTGATACTGAATCAGATAACGAAAGCGAAGAGGACAAATAAGCTCTTAGTCAACTCCCGAACTACCAAATCCTTTAGTCCCTCTATCTGTTTCTGAGAAACCCTTTACAACTCTTAATTTTGCCTGCTTGATTGGCACGAGAATCATTTGAGCAATCCTATCACCGCTGCTGACTAAAAAGTCTTCTGTTGATCTATTCCAAAGCGGCACCTTAAGCTCTCCCTGATAGTCAGAATCAATCAAGCCAACTAAATTTCCCATAACGATCCCATGTTTAGAGCCCAATCCAGATCTAGGTATCACTAAAGCGGAAAGAGTTGGGTCTTCTATATATATAGAAAAGCCCAACGGGATCAACTGACACTCTTGAGGTTTTAAAACAAAACTTTCTTCAACACATGCTCTTAGATCCAAACCTGCCGAACCTTCTGTAGAGTATTCTGGCAATGGAATAGAATCGCCTATAAGTGGGTTGAGAATTTTAACTTTCAAATCAATCATGGTTGAGTTCCTTGGGAGTAATTAATGATTCGAGATTTAATATACCAGTATCTATATCCTTCCAATGATTAAAATTAGCAATTTTTGCAAAAGCACAGGTTGGAAACTTCACAATGGATTGATTGGTTAATTGTTCTGTAAGAATATGCAGACCTGGATTATGCCCTATGATTAGTAAATTGTTTATTGCGTCATCTTGTTCCTTAATTAACTGAGTAAGGCTAAATGGTGATGCATGATATATAGATTCTTTTAAAGTAGTTGTTGGAAAATGATCAAGGGAACCCAATACAAGATCAAGGGTTGATTGTGTTCTTTCGCTTGGACTAGATAAAACCAGATCAAATGTAATGTTATGTTTTTGTATGTGTTTAGACAATAAAATTGCATTGGATATTCCTCTTTTAGATAAAGGGCGATCAAAATCTGCAAGCGCTGCATTGTCCCAACTGGATTTGGCATGTCTAAGCAAAAATAAATTTTTCATTCTTATTCATTCTATCTTGCTAAGACTCTCTATGTCCTATAAAATCGCGTTTCTATGAGTAAAGTATGTCAAGTCACTGGGAAAATGCCTCAAAGCGGTAATCACGTTTCGCATGCGAATAACCGTGTGAAAAGGAAGTTTCTTCCTAATCTTCATACGCACAAATTTTGGGTTGAGTCTGAAAATAGATTTGTAACTTTGAAGCTATCGACTAAAGGTATGCGCATCATAGACAAAAAAGGCATAGATGAGGTTCTCAAAGATATGAGGTCTCGCGGTGAAAAAGTCTAACTAATAAACTACTGCCTCCGAGAAATCTCTAGGACCTCCAAGACTTCCCCTATCACTCTTTGGAGTACAATCATCAATATCTTCAACTCCATATTGATTTCCAACTTCTGCAGCCAAAAGCGTTTTTCCAGATAACTTCATTAGGTTTGGATCATCGTATAACTCATTAATTACTAAGCCAGCATATTCTTGACTGGCGGCACCCTTCAAAAACTCTGCATATTGCTCTCCATGCATTTCGCTCACCTTCTGAGTCTTCTCATCTTTTACTATTCCTGACCACAATGATAATGAGCATATATCATGGGGCTTTAGATCATAAGCCATATCAAAAGCCATTTTATCTATCCCAGCTTTTTGTGCGCCATAGATGGGCCCATGCATGTAACACATGGCTCCATGAGAAGAGATTTGAACTATAAGCTTGCCTTTGCTTGCAATCATCAAAGGAGTTAGCGCATGAGACAACAAATAATTTGATTTAAGTCCAACATCCATCACAGACCAAAGATCAACAGATTTTTCCCAATAAGGTTTTGGCTGAACAAGATCATCATGAATCTGGCATGCTGAGTGAATTAAGAGATCTAACTCACCAAACTCTTTTTTTATAAAGTCAGAAAGATCCAAAATTTCTTTTGGATTATTCAAATCTATTGGATAAGCAACACCGCGTGCCCCTTTGGCATCAATTTTTTCAACTGTTTCATCGAGACTACTTTGAATCTCAAATCCGAATTGCTGAACTGTTGATCCCTTTTTTTGACTTCTTGCAGCGCAGATAATCGTATCACCATTTCTAGCCATTCCTTCAGCAATACCTTTACCTACTCCCCTGCTAGCACCTGTAACTAAAATTACTCTTTTATTTTTATTAGTCATATTATTCTCCTGTTAAAATTGTAATGGATGATCTATCTAGCCTCCAAATCACCTCGAAGAACTGAACTTCTGCAGCAAATTGGTGTTGAGCATCAAATCTTAGATATCGATGTTGATGAAAAAATTAATCGCTCTAATTCTCCTCAAGACAATGTCAGGGCTCTGTCAGTTTTAAAATGTCAGGAAGGGGTTCGCAAAATTATTTCTGAGGGTAAATCTTCATATCCTGTTCTTGCCGCAGATACTATTGTTGTTTTAGGAGATAAAATTTTTGGTAAGCCTCGAGAAGAATCTGATGCGATTAGCATATTACTTGAACTTTCTGGAAAAACTCATCTAGTAATGACTGCGGTGACCATTGGCATCATGACTGAAGAAGAAGCTAAATTCCACACAATTAGTGTTTCGTCGAAGGTTGAATTTGCAAAATTAACTGCGAGTGATTGCAAGGAATACTGCGATACTGGTGAGCCGTTTGATAAAGCAGGTGGCTATGGAATTCAAGGATTTGGATCTGCTTTTATAAGAAAAATTAACGGCAGCTATTCAAATATTGTTGGTTTACCCATTCATGAAGTGGTCCAACTTCTAAAAGAGTTAGGGATTCCCTATTGGAGTAAATAATAGTTTTTTAAATTTTGTGCGTGCCTGATGCGTGCAAAATAAAATTTTTCTTTAAAAAACTTATATTATCAACCATCTTTAATCCTACATTACGCCCCAACCTCAGATAAGGATTATCTTGCTGGAAGAGATTAAAAAGAAAATCGACTCCTCTTATCATTGATGCATTCAATGTTTTTCTTCTAAGTTCATATTTCTTCAAAAACGCTAGTTTACCAATCTCTTGATCTGCATTAATGGCTCTCTCAATTTCTTCGGCAAGAATCATCGCATCCGAAATACCCAAATTAATGCCCTGACCAGCCAATGGGTGAATAGAATGAGCAGCATCAGCAATGACGCAAACTCCATGATCACAGTACTCATTTAGATGATGAGCTGATAATGGAAATGACAATAATTCACTCCTCACTTTCATTCGGCAAGATATTTTTTTTTCAAATTTTTCTAAATGTTGTGAAATGTTATCTTGATTTAAATCAGTAGCAAGCTCTTTCGGCATTGACCAAACCACAGAAAATAGATTTGTATCCGAATCATTTTTATATGGCATCAATGCAAAAATTTCTTGCTCATAAAACACTTGAATGGCTTCATCTTCTCTTATATTAGCTATTTCTACCAAGAAGGTTTTGGCTATTTGTTGATAATCCCGAGAAAAATTATCTGAGGCAACAGACTTAGCCAAAGTAGAATTTCTCCCTTCAGCAATCACAAGAAGATCTGTATCAAGAATTGTTTCATTGCTTAATGAAACATGAACTTTTGAATCTATTAGCTGAAAAGAAGTTACTTCATCGCCAATGGATGTAAAAGATTCAACCTCAGTAGCTAATGCTTCTCTTAAATCGTTGAAGCCAAATACTTTCGCTAAATATCCTATATTTGCCTCTTTTGAGTTAAAAGATAATTTTCCAGATCCAGACCCATCAAAAATATTCATTTCTTGAATTACAGATGAGGAACTTGTAATACCTAATTGATCCAGTCTTTCGCAGGCACTTAAATTTAGTGTCAATGACCTTATGTGATCATCTTTAGAAGCAATGTAAGGATTTTTTTCAATAATTTGAAAAGGTATGTTCCGAGCAGCTAGCTCTAGACCCAAAAAGGATCCAACAATTCCGCCTCCAGAAATTAATACAGATTGGGTCATATCAAGTCTAGGCCATTAATGCTTCTATTTCTTTGGGATTGGATGGAACAAAGTCAGTAAGATTTTGATTGCCTTTAGCAGTCACTAAAATATTATCTTCTATTCTAATGCCTATTCCTTTCCATTGATCTTTTACATTGGCAGTTGAGGAAATATAAATGCCAGGCTCAACCGTTGTTACCATTCCAGGTTTAAACTTCATATATTCACCATCTTCTATGTAATCTCCTGCATCATGAACATCTATTCCCAGCCAATGACCAATTTTGTGCATATAAAAATCTTTAAAAGCTCCTGTTTCATGAAGTTCTTCCATTGAACCATTTAATATTCCAAGATCAATTAATCCTTGTGTAATTACTTTTTCAGAAATTATTTGTGAATCCATGACATTGTTATTCACTGTTACTGCTTCTATGCTTTTTTGCTGTGCCTCCAAAACCACTTCATAAATAGCAAGTTGAGCAGCAGTGAATTTTCCATTTATTGGATAAGTTCTTGTAATATCAGATGCATATAATTCAAATTCGCAACCTGCATCAACAAGAACCAAGTCTCCATCTTTAAGAGCTTTTGAGTTTTCTACGTAATGAAGAACACATGCATTTTCACCTCCAGCTACAATAGGAGTATAGGCTGCAAAGCGCCCGCCTCTTTTTGAAAATTGATATTGATAAAATGCCTCTAGTTCTTGTTCATTCATGCCAGGTTTTACAAATTTCATAGCCTCAACATGAGCTTCAGCAGAAATTTGACATGCCTTTTTCATTATCTCTATCTCATCTTTGTCCTTAATCAATCTCTCATTACCAATTTTTGATGACGCATCAGCAATATCAATGGGCGAACTATGTCTATCTTTTGATCTAGCAGTTTTAATCCAATCAATCACATCGGCATCTAATTTCTGGCTCTTACCAACCGGATAAAAGACCTGATTGTATCCAGCCAATAGATCAGGCAATCTTTCGTCTATTTCTGTGTTATCAAAGGCAAGATCAAAACCATGATCCTTTACAGCTCCATTAGGTCCAGCCCTGTATCCATCCCATATTTCCTTTAATGCATCTTTTTTTGGAACAAAAGCTATTGATTGAACATCTTTGCTCTCATTGATTAAAAGAACTAATGTAGACTCTGGTTCATTAAAACCAGTTAAATACCAAAAATTACTATCTTGTCTAAATGCGTGAGACGAATCTGCATTTCTGTATTGAACTGCTGCACCAGCAATCACTACAGCAGAGTTCTTTGGTAACATTGCGCCAAGTTTACTCCTTCTGTCTGCATATCTATTTTTCATGTGCTAATTCTACTCTTTTCTTTTTCAAACTTCCCTATTTACACACTAAGACTTAAACTAAATATATTGTTATGAGTGAAAGTTCGAAAAGTTCTATCAATATTTTAATTAAAAGTACTGAGAAGCTTTTAAAGAGATTTAATGAACAAAAAGGAATTATTGATGCTTATATAAAGAAAGAGAGGGAATGGAAAAAGCATAAGCTTTTTCAAGCAAATGAAATTAAAAAGCTCGAAAAAGCGAATACCAAGTTAGCTAAAGTTATTAAATCACATGAGCAATAAAGAAGTTTTAGAATTAATGATTATGGGCAAAAAGATCACAATTGCTTGCCCGCCAAAAGATAAAGAAGGCCTCATTAAAGCAGCAGAAATATTAAATGAGCAAATAGATTCTATCCCTGATAAATCTAATGCCTTAATTTTGACCAGTCTGGACTTGGCTTTTAAAAGTCAACTCCCGCAAGAGGGAAGCTTACTCTCAAAAACGGAAGAAAAAAACATTAAAGATCTTGCTTCAAAAATTGAAAAATCTCTAAATTAGCAAAACTCTTTTTTTTAAAATCAACTAATCTATAATGTAGTTGACTGGTTCATTCGCTAACTTATCGAGATTCTTTGAACCGATAATATATTTAAAGGTGATTTTCCACTGCTGTTGTTGTGCATTACCATCAAGGGAAGCCTGATGCAGTATGAGCTTCACCACCTGAGCTTTCGGTTCAGGTAACGATAAGTAGCGGTGAATTGGTTTTTTAGCTAACACGCAAAAGTGAAATCAAAATATAGACAATCTATCCTTAATATAAGGAATGCATTAAGTTCATCCGAAGTATCAAGTCTCTCAAAAGAAATAGTAAAAAATGTTAATGCGGAATTTCGCCTAGACGAAGTTGGTATATTAGGCAGTTACTTCTCAGTAAATAATGAAGTTGATTTAACAGTCATCAATAAAAAAAGGTTTAATGAAAATCGCTTAACTACCTATCCTAAGATCGGACCTAATCATTCAATGAATTTAATTGCACCTAAAAGCTTTGAACAATTAATTAAAAATAAATACGATATTTATGAGCCATCATATGGCGATGTAATAAATTCTATGGAGCATGAGATCATCATCATTCCAACCGTTGGTGTTGATAAAAATGGATATAGGCTTGGATATGGTGGAGGTTACTATGATAGATATTTAGAATCGGTTCATAGAAATAGTAATAGACCACTTCTTATTGGTTTAATTTATGACTTTCAGCTTATAGATGACTCAATCGATGAGATTCATGATATTAAACTAGATGTTGTATTCTCAGAAACTCAAATTAAAAACTTTGTAAGTTAAATTTCTAATTTTGCTACAAAACTAAAAATATCCTCTGCAAGAATTTTAGGACTCTCTAATGCAGCAAAATGCCCTCCTGGATATTGATTCCATTGAACTATATTATAGATTTTTTCTGCCCAAGCCCTGGGTGGTCTAGCAATTTCATTCTCAAAGATAGCTCCAGCCATTGGCTGAGAAACTGGATTAAATGTAAATCCTAAAGGTCCATTCTCATAATAGAATCTTGCAGACGAGGTGATAGATTCTGTATGCCAATACAAAGATACAATGGCAAGAACCTCATCCAAAGAAACGACAAGTTTGTCTGAGTTATCTTTTGTCCATCCATGAAATTTTTCAATAATCCATGCAGCTAAACCAACAGGAGAATCATTTAAACCATACCCAATTGTCTGTGGTTTAGTGCTTTGAATCGCAAAATATCCATATCCAGTTGCTTGATATTTTTCTATATTCTTCATTCCCTCCAACTCTTCTTGAGTTACACCATTCATGGAATCCTCTCCATCTGGAGGGAATGCTATAACTAAATTTAGATGAATTCCCACACAATTTTCCGGGAAAAGTTCTGCGATCCACTTTGTTATCATCGAACCCCAATCGCCACCCTGTGCAATGTATTTTTCATAGCCAAGAGCAAGCATCAATTCATTTTCAAGTTTTGCCACTTCCTCTGAATTTATGCCTAGTTCAAAAGGTTTATCAGAAAAACCATATCCTGGTATTGAGGGACAAACAACATCAAATTCAATTCCATCTTTGCCAGCTGACAACTCAGGAATAATTTTTAAAAATTCCTGAACACTTCCTGGCCATCCATGGGTAAGTAGTAAAGGGATAGCATTCTTTGAATTAGCTTTTTTATGAAGGTAATGAAGTTCCAAGCCAGATTTAGTTTTATATTTAAAACTTCCAGCTTCATTTAATTTTGCCTCATGCTTTCTCCAGTCAAAATTATTTCTCCAAGTATTAACAGCATCCTTTAGATAAGCTTTCTTTGTTCCTAAGGTCCATCGATCGTCATTAATTTCATCAGGCCATCTGGTTAGATCTATTTTTTGATTAAGAAGTTCAATCTTCTCATCAGGAATGTATATCTCAAATTCTTTGATCATTATCTCAAAAAATCTATGTAAGCCTTATTATCTGTTTCTTCAATAAAACTATAATCCAGTGATTTAAGATGCTTCTCTAGGGCGCTGGCAGATTTACTTTTATCCTCTATGCCAATTAAAACATTAGCAAAAGCTGCTCCTAGGTTTCTGTAATGAAACAAAGAAATATTCCACTTAGAGCCAAAATTTTTAAGAAATCCCATCAAAGCTCCAGGCCTATCAGGAAATTGACATCTAAATAATCTCTCGGAATCTTTTTCTGAAATTATACTTTTATGACCTCCAACCATATGTCTAAGATGATCATTAGAAATTTGATTCCTCGTTAAATCAGAAAACTTAAAATTACTTTTTGTAAGCATAGTTTTAATTTTTTTAAATGCATTTTCATTTTCAGTTTTAATGCCTACAAGGACATTTGCATCTTCCTTACTTGAAAATCTGTAATTGAATTCTGTGATCTGTGCTCGACCAAAGACTTTACATAATTTTAAAAAACTTCCCGGTTGCTCTGGAATTTTAATACTGAAGAGTTTTTCCCTATTTTCACCAACCACAGACCTTTCTACAATATAGCTAAGCCTTTCAAAATTAACATTTGCGCCACTACTAACTGCTAGTAAGCGTTTATTTGAAATTTTTGATGCATATTTTTTCAGCCCTGCTAGTGCAAGGGCTCCTGCAGGCTCAGAGAGAACTCTTGTATCCTCAAAAATATCTTTTACTGCTGAGCACAGTTCATCGATGCTTACAGTAATTACTCCATCCACGCATTCTTTAATTACATCAAAGTTATTTTTACCAACAAGTTCTACAGCAACACCATCGGCAAATAATCCGACTTCTCTGAGTCTTACTCTTTTATCGGCCTTAATTGCCTCAACCAAACAAGCTGAGTCATCTACCTCAACTCCATAAATCTTTATATCTTTTTTAGTTTGGGCTACCCATGCACTTATACCTGCTAGAAGCCCCCCTCCACCTACAGGAACAAAAATAGCATCAAGGTTATTCTGTTCATCCAAAATTTCTTTCCCAATTGTCCCTTGCCCAGCAATAGTAAGTGGATCATCAAATGCTTCAATGAATTCAAGCTTTTGCTCCTTTGCCATTTGTTTAGCTTTTTTGACCGCTTGATCGAAGCTATCTCCGTGTAATAAAACTTTAGAACCAAATCTTTTCACAGACTTTACTTTAATCTCAGGAGCAGTTACTGGCATAACTATAAAGCAAGGAACTTTCAATTTCTTACACGCATTAGCAACGCCTTGCGCATGATTTCCAGCAGATGCTGCAATAACTCCCCTTTGTTTTTGTTGAGTCGTTAAATTTACAATCTTGTTGTATGCCCCTCTAATTTTAAATGAGAAGATTGGTTGCATATCCTCGCGCTTTAAAAAAATATCATTTTTTAATTTGCCAGATAGATTTGCGGCAAAGCTAATAGGAGTCTTTTCGGCAACATCATATACTCTAGATTTAGCAATTAAATCTAAATACTTTTTAGAAAATTTGTATGAGCCTGATTTTTTTATTTTAAGTCGCATAATAATTTAAGTATTATACCCATAATGAGCAATTCAAAATTAAATGCTTCAATTGAAGCTATTAAATACATAAAACCAAAAATAGATTTTAATTCAATAATTGGAGTGGGGACTGGCTCGACGGTGAACTTCTTCATTGAAGAACTTGCAAAGATAAAGCATCTTTTCAAAGGTGCTGTTTCTAGCTCAGAGGCCTCCACAAAACTCTTAGAAAATTCTGGAATAGAAGTATTTGAACTAAATGACGTTGATGAGGTTATTGTATATGTGGATGGTGCAGATGAAGTAGATCCTTCTCATAATCTTATAAAAGGTGGTGGTGGTGCTCATACAAGAGAAAAGATTGTTGCATCAGCTTCAAATGAGTTTGTTTGTATAGTGGACGAATCGAAATTAGTGGAGGTATTAGGAAATTTTCCTTTGCCAATAGAAGTAATGGTAAAAAGCAGAAGCTATGTTGCTCGAGAAATTGTTAAATTAGGAGGTGTGCCTGAATTAAGACAGAATTTCTTTACTGATCAGGACAATCAAATTCTAGATGTTACAAATTTGAAAATAGATGATCCATTAGCACTTGAAAAAAATATCAATCTTATACCAGGTGTTTTAGACAACGGTGTATTTGCTCAATGCAAGCCGCAAAAAGTAATCGTTGGAAGAAATTAAAGAACTGCTTGAATAGCTGATACTAATCTTTCGGATTCAGGCGTTACACTGGATTTGTAATGTTCGATAACTTGTCCATCTCTTCCGATAAGATATTTTGCAAAATTCCATTTAGGCTCTTTGCCAGACGCAGCAATTAGTTTTTTGTAGAATGGATGAGCTTTCTTTCCCGTAACTTTCGCGGTGGCAAACATTGGAAACTCAACTCCATACTCGGTGCTACAAAATTCAGCTACTTTCGATTCTGCAGAAAATTCTTGAAAAAAATCCCTTGATGGAATTCCGATTATCGTTAGACCATCATCTTTAAACTTAGTATAAAGTCTTTGGAGCCCAGCATATTGAGGAGTATAACCACATCTACTGGCAACATTTACCACTAAAATTACATTACCAGAGTATTCGCAAAGATTTTGCTCATCATCTGAATCTAAAACCCTTAACGAACTGTTAAGTATATCTGAACAGGCAAATGAAGATGTTGAGAATAAGATGATTGTAAGGATAAAAAGTTTTTTCATCCTTGTGATATTACACTACCGGCGAGATCGCGTAAACTGACGATATGAAGATACTTACCAGTGTAAGTAGCTCGAATCTTTCAATAATTTTTTCTTTCATAACTAACCTTTAAAGAGATGGAGGGTGTTTCAACCCTCCATAATTCCAGAGAAATATCCAACAAATCATAGGGGGGAGAGAAATGCTGGAAAAGATATTATACATATTTATAATTGTATATCAACAAAAATGATACATAATTTTTGGTTATTTATACATATATATTTTATTAATATTTAGTGTAATTTGTTAAGTTAAAAGTTATTTTCAGACTATTTCATTAGAAATATATATATAATTTCTTTTTTAATTAATTTAGAGATAATTATGACAAATGAATTGAAGGGCAAAGTAAATTACAGTGTTAATGGCAACATTGCTATATTAGAAGTAGACAACCCGCCTGTGAATCCGCTAAGTAGTGGAGTAAGAGCGGGGCTAGCAGAGTATATAGAAAAGGCAAATTCTGATGAATCTATAAAGGGAATTATCCTTACCGGTGCTGGAAGATCTTTCATTGCAGGAGCTGATATTTCTGAATTTGGCAAGAGTTTCGATGGGCCTGACCTTAACTCAACCCTTAGAGATATAGAGTTTAGTAAAAAACCAGTTGTAGCTGCAATAAATGGAACCGCGCTTGGTGGAGGACTTGAGACTGCACTTGTTTGTAATTACAGAATGGGTACTAATAAAGCTATTGTTGGGCTTCCCGAAGTAAATCTTGGGTTATTGCCTGGAGCTGGGGGCACACAAAGACTTCCAAGACTTGTAGGTCCATCTCAAGCATTAAAAATGATGCTTTCTGGCGCTCCATTATCTGCAGAAAAAGCTCTAACAGCTGGTATTTTAGATGCTATTTCTGAGAATTCTCTTATTGAAGATGCCATTGAATTCCTTCAAGATAAAATTGAGTTAAGTGAGCATCCCAAAGTAAGAGATAGAAATGAGAAAGTTCTCGAAGCAAGAGGATCTGAGAATGTCCTAGCAGAGGCAAAGGCTTTGGCGGCAAAAACTAGAAGGGGGCAATTTGCACCAGGTCAAATTATAGCTTGTGTTGAAGCTGCCATTAACGAAGATGATTTTGATGCAGGGTTAAAGAGAGAATCTGAATATTTTCTAGAATGCCTAATGAATCCTCAACGGGAAGCTATGATTCATATATTCTTCGGTGAAAGAGCTGCTTCTAAAATATCAGACATACCAAAAGATACTCCCATGATGTCAATCAATTCTGCAGGAATTGTTGGTTCAGGAACAATGGGAGGAGGAATTGCTATGAATTTGGCGAATGCAGGAATTCCAGTATTAGTTCTTGATCAAGATGAAAAAAATCTTGAAAGGGGGATGGGTGTGATTGAAAAAAATTATCAAATGATGGTAGATCGCGGAAGAATGTCTGAAGATCAAAAAGAAAAAGTTTTTGGTTTGATTACCCCTACTCTATCTTACGAAGACTTAGCCAATGTTGATATTGTTGTGGAAGCAGTTTATGAAAATTTGGAATTAAAGCAAGAAATTTTTAAAACTTTAGATTCAGTAACCAATGACAATGCAATACTCGCCTCTAATACTTCTGGTCTAGATATTGATGCATTGGCATCAGTAACAAAAAGGCCTGGAAAAGTAGTTGGTACTCACTTTTTTAGCCCTGCTAATGTTATGAGACTGCTTGAAGTAGTAAGAGGAAAACACTCTTCTGATGAAACTATGGCAACTGTAATGTCGCTCGGAAAGAAAATAGGTAAAGCTGCTGTTGTCTCTCTTAACGCTCCAGGATTTATTGGAAATAGAATGCTGGCAGGTTATACATATCAGGCAAATATGCTGTTACTTGAGGGCGCATTACCCAGCCAGGTTGATAATGCATTGGAGTCATTTGGGATGAGTATGGGTCCATTTAGAATGCTAGATTTAGTTGGTTTAGATTTAGGTTGGAGAGCCAGGAAATTAGCAAATATAGAAACGCCTCTCGCAAATAAAATATCTGATGAACTTTGTGAAAGAGATAGATTTGGTCAAAAAAATTCCAAAGGATTTTATAATTATTCGGAAGGATCAAGAGCACCAAATCCAGCACCAGAAAATGAAGAAATTTATAAAGAAATATCTGAAAAAAATAATATAAAAAGGAGAGAGATATCTGATCAAGAAATTATTGATAGATGTATCTTAGCATTAGTAAATGAAGGGGCCCGAATATTAGAAGAGGGTGTGGCTCAAAGATCTGGAGACATGGATATTGTATATATCAATGGGTATGGATTTCCAATCTGGAGAGGCGGCCCAATGTTCTATGCCAATCAGCTAGGTCTTGAAGAAGTTATAAAGAAAATGGCTGTCTTTTCTGAACTAGATAAAGAATTCTGGAAACCAGCGCCGTTGCTTCAGAAACTTTCTGATCAATCTGCTAGTTTTGGAGAGGCTCCACCAGTTGACGAGAGATCGGAGCTTTTGAGCTTTAAGCAAGCCAATATGGGTGGAGTTTAAATTAAGAAAAGTCAGAGATAAATATTTACAGTTGTTTCTTCTGGAATAAGATCATAAAGCTCTAATACATCATGATTTAACATTCTAATGCATCCATGAGAGGCTTTTTTCCCTATCAAACCCTCTTCATGAGTTCCATGAATGTAAATATATCTGCTAAAAGAATCAACATTTGTTCCTTTATTGAATCCCTCCTTAAGGCCATCTAACCACATAATTCTTGAAGTTATGAAATCATCCTCAGAATCTTCATTTTCATGGATAATTTTTGCCTTTTGAGGAATATGTTCCCTACTTACGAAAAAATGATATTTTTCAACATTAGTCCCGATTTTAGATTTTATCATGTGCATGCCTAGAGGAGTTTTTAATGAGTTTTCAACCTGACCCTCTCCATAAGCTGAACTTGAAACAGGATAACTTCTTATTAGTTTATTTTCTTCAAATAGATATAATCTTTGCTCAGAAATGCTTATTTCTATGGAATAACTTGCTAAGACAGAAAATGAGAGAAATGATAAAAAAATATATGCGAAATACTTCATTATCTAGATCTTAATATAATTATTGTTATAAAAACAAATATTGATAAAAAAGGAATAATCAGATAGCCGATTTTATAAAAATATGATGGTTCATTTATTTTGTATACTGTACCTGACAAAGACCCTCTAATTCCTTTAGTTAATATTTCAACAATTGTTCCTTTATTATCAACTATTGTTGATAAACCATCTGAAGTACCTCTTAATATCCATTTATTTGCTTCTAATGCTCTAGCCCTTACTATCTGAAGATGCTGGAACGGACCATATGAACTTCCAAACCATGTATCGTTACTTACATTTATGATGAAATCCGCATTTTTGGTCTCTTCTATATAGCTAAGGGGAAAGGCGACATCAAAGCAAATCATTCCGAGAACTTTAAAACCTTCAATTTCAAACAGCGCCTGCTTTGGTCTGCCTGCAGTAGTCGAAGACATTGGCAAGTCAAAGAAATCAATCAAGCCCCTGATTATTCTCTCAAATGGTACATATTCTCCAAATGGCACAAGATGCCGCTTGAAGTAACTTTGATTAGTTCCTAATATTGTTAATGAATTAAACAATTCATTATTTTTGTATTCCCAAGCTCCTGAAAAAATTATCGGCGCATTGTTTAATTTTATTAATAATGATTTCATCTCTGGACTTGAATTTAGATATGGTAGTGGTGACTCAGGCCAGATTATTAATTCTGCATTCATATGTTCTTTTGATAAATCCAGTAAAGTTTGTTCAATATTTGCCATTTCTTCTTTCTGAAACTTTTCAAAGGGATCCAATGAGGGCTGAATAATTCCTATCTCTAAACTTTCACCGGAATATTCTTGCTGAATGTTTCCTTGGGGCAAAAAAATTAAAAGGCATAAAATTGCTGAAAAAAGATAAATACTTCTTTTGTAAATAAAAGATAAAGCAATAAATGCAGACAAAAAATAAATAAAGAATGAGAGGCCATAAACGCCAATAATTGGTATAAAAAATTGCCCAATAGTATCTAGAGTAATCAAACCAGGTAAGAGCCATGGAAAGCCGCCCAAGAGAACGAATCTAGACAATTCTAATATTGTTAGAAAGCTTGCAAACAAAATACTAGATGTGAAAATATCTTTATTAGGTTTAACTAATTTTATAAGTGAAATAGGGGCGATGAATACTATTGAAAGTAATATTCCCATAAGCAGAATTATTACTATAGATGTTATTAAATGAGTTTTTCCATAAAAGTAAATACTTACTATTAACCAACCTGTTCCACTTATCCAATAACCTAAACCCCATGCAAATGATCTTTTGAAGGCTTCAACAAAATTAGTTGCATTTACTACTGAATGAATAAGAATTATGAGGCTTAAAAGTATGCTCAGCTTTATATTAAACGGACTAAAAGACAGAGTGGAAAGTGCCCCAATTAATGCTAGAAATAAATAATTTATAAAAGGATATTTATGCGCTTGATTTAATGGTGATCCCAATTTTCTTTATCTTTCGTTTATCAGCAGCCGTCACAGCTAAAATCATGTTATCTATTTCAATTTTATCCCCAACCTTTGGCAGGAATCCCAATTTGCTTATGAATAGCCCTGCTAAAGTTTCTGCATCCATGCCATTAAAACTCTTATTAAATTTTTGTTCAAACTCTGATAGCTCAAGAGTTGCATTTGCAATGTATTCATATTCGCTCACTTGAATAAGATCTTCATCCTCTGAGTCATGCTCATCTTCTATTTCACCCACAAGTTCCTCTAAAATATCTTCAATTGTTACTAGTCCAGAAATTGTTCCATATTCATCTATGACAATAGCCATGTGAGATCTATCTTTTTTAAACTCCTCAAGAAGTGAGTCAGCTTTTTTAGACTCTGGCACTACCTTGATATCTCTAATCAAAGAGAGGATATTGAAGTCTTTTAAATCTTTATTAATTATTGGAAGTAAATCCTTTGCGAGCAAGATGCCTTGAACTTCATTTTTTGCAGGTCCTAAAACAGGATATCTTGAATGACCAGAGTCAATAATTCGAGAAATCATATCCATAGGCTCTTCATCTGGAGCTAATATGACCATTTCAACTCTTGGTACCATTATTTCCTTGACTGTAGTATCCCCAAGCCTGATAGCTCTTTCAGCAATAAACTGAGCTTCTTTATCTATCAGCCTAGCGCTTAAAGCGTCCTCAAGCAGAACAGAAACGTCATCTAAACTCGATGGCTTAATAGTAAAGAAACGCTTTATTTTATTTAAAAAACTCGATGGAGGTTGATCTTGTTCAGTATCTTGATTAGTCATAATTTATATGGATTAGCAATTTCAAAATTTTCCAAATATTTAATTTCTTGAGCCTCCATAGTATTGGCTTCTTTATTTTGGTTATGATCAAAACCTAATAAATGAAGAATTCCGTGAGCTAATAGATGCATCATATGATCCTCTAGGTCTCTATTCAAGTTCTGTGACTCAGTTTTTATATATGGAATACTCATAGCAATATCTCCAAGCTCACCAGAAATTTCCTGTATTTCCTTACTTGCTGGAAAGGATAAAACATTTGTATCCAGACTTTTATTCCTGAAGTTCTTATTAAGTTTTATCATTTCAGAGCTAGAAACAAACTTTAGGTTTATATCTAAATTATGTTTTCTTTGATCAGATAAAACATGTTCAGCCATTAGACTTAATTTTTTCTCAAAATCAGCAGAAAAGTCATTAAATTCAGGATTAAAAATATTTAATCTCAATTTTTTTGTTGGTCAAATTTATGATACGCATCGACGATCTTTCTAACTAATGGATGTCTAACAACATCTTGTGAATTAAAAGTTGTAAATCCGATATCGTCTAATCCATCTAAAACTTTTAAAACGTGAGAAAGCCCAGACTCAATATTTTTTGGCAAATCAATCTGGGTCATATCACCATTAATTACTGCATAGGATCCAAATCCCATTCTTGTTAGAAACATTTTCATCTGATCAACAGACGTATTTTGGCTCTCATCCATAATTATGAATGCGTTATTTAATGTTCTACCTCTAAGATATGCAAGTGGAGCAACCTCAAGAATCTCTTTTTCAAGCAGTCTAACAACCTGCTCAAAACCAAGCATTTCATATAAAGCGTCATATAGAGGCCTTAAATAAGGATCTACTTTTTGAGAAAGATCTCCGGGTAAAAATCCAAGCTTTTCACCAGCTTCAACGGCAGGGCGGATGAGTATAATTTTTTTAACATCTTCATTAACAAGCATCTCAACTGCCTTTGCGACTGCTAAGTATGTTTTTCCAGTGCCCGCAGGGCCAACCCCAAAGTTGACTTCATATTTAACCATATTAGATATGTAATGATTTTGGTTATTTCCCCTTGGTTTAATAATTTTTTTTGGTGTTTTAATGATTTGATCTTTCAGGTCTTCAGATATTGCATCAGGATTTAGATCTATGTTTTTATTAATCACCATCTGTATTTGCTCCTTTGAGAGCTCACTTCCATTCGATGTTGATGCATATAGATCTTTGATTGCATTCGAAGCTCTTTTAGTATTTTCCTCATCTCCTGAAATACTTATCCTATTGCCATTTTGAAATATTTTAACCTTAAAAGTTTTTTCAACTATTCTAAGATTTTCATTTAGTTTTCCAACAAATCTGATTAAGACATCGGCATCATTTGGATTAAGCTCTAGGCTAGCAGAAGTAAGATCTTTTGACATTAATGTGCGAGACTACCTCTAAGACTATTAGTTAAAGCTTCTTGAATTTGAATATTTGCAAAGTGACCCACCAAATCTAGTTGATTTGATTGGAAATTTACAATTCTATTACAAATAGTTCTTCCCTGAAGTTGTCCAGGATCTCTCCTAGATTGGCCATAAATTAAACATCTTTGAGAGGTGCCTACTTTTTTACGACTATAACCAAAGGATAATTGATTAAGCCTTGATTGCAATATATTTAAACGTTCCTTTTTTTCTTCGGGCGATACATCATCTGGCATCTCAGATGCTGTTGTATTAGGCCTAGGACTATAAATAAAACTATATGACTCATCAAATTTTACTTCATTAATAACATTAATTGTTTGCTGGAAATCTTCATTGGTTTCACCTGGAAATCCTACGATAAAATCAGAGGAAAAACTCATATCTGGTCTTATAATTCTGATTTTTTCTATAAGTGCTAAGTACTTTTCTGCATTATATCGTCGTCTCATTAATTTTAAGATTTTATCCGAGCCGCTTTGAACAGGTAAATGAACATGGCTAACTAACTCAGGCACTCTGTCATAGACTTCAACGAGGTCATCTTTAAATTCATGTGGGTGACTTGTGGTGAAACGAATTCTTTCAATATTATCAATTTTTGATGCTAATTCGATTAAAACAGCTAAAGATGACTTTTCCCCTTTGAAAGTTCCTTTAAAGTTATTAACATTTTGTCCCAAAAAATTAATTTCTCTAGTTCCTTTATCAGCCAAAATAGACACTTCATTTAAAATATCCTCAATGGTTCTTGATACTTCATGGCCTCTAGTTTTTGGAACTACACAAAATGAACAATACTTATTACAACCCTCTGCAATGGAAACGAAAGCTGATGGTTCTCCTTTGCCTTTAACTGGCAAATGATTGAATTTTTCTAATTTCGGAAAGGAAATGTCTATCTGGTTAATATTTGTTTTTTTCTTATTGTTATATAACTCGGGAAGTTTATGCAAAGTCTGTGGGCCAAATACTATATCTACTGCTGGTGCTCTATTAATTATTTCTTTTCCCTCTTGAGAAGCAACACAACCACCAATAGCAATTTTTAAATCAGGCTTTTCTTCCTTTATCTTTCTCCATCTTCCAATCTGATGAAAGACTTTTTCTTGAGCTTTTTCCCTAATAGAACATGTATTTAATATTAATAAATCAGCTTCATCTTCATTTTTAGCTAACTCAAAACCCTCTTTTTCTTTAAGAAGATCAGCCATTTTTGCAGAATCATATTCATTCATCTGACAACCATGAGTTTTTATATATAATTTTTTTTTCATTATTAAATTATTTATTAAAATCTTTAATTATCAAATTTTATTCCCATATAATTAATCATGGCCAAAAAGAAGACATACAAAATAATTTTCATGCAACTCGGTGAGATATATGAAATCTTTGCTAAACAAATATATCAAAGTGACATGTATGGCTTCATTGAGGTTGAAGAGTATATATTCAAACAAAATAAACAGCTAGTAGTTGATCCAACATCTGAAAAATTAGAAAAAGAATTCAAGTTGGTTGAAAGATCTTACATTCCGATTAATTCTGTCATAAGAATAGATGAAGTGGTTGAGTCTGGAGAGGCTAAAATCAAACAACCCAAAAGTCAGGTTGCTCCAACTCCCATAAACATCCATCCTGCAAATAAGTAACGCTAGCATTCATATTCCATCATTTTGTTTCTCAATTTTTGCATAGAGTTGCTAAAATCCTTTCATGAAGAGAAGGCAAGCTATAAAAATATCATCTCTTGGTGCCATTGGGTTCAGTGCATCAATTAATACTGGATGTACAAGTAATGCTTTTTCATTTGATCATGGTGTAGCCAGTGGGGATCCTACAGATGAAAGAGTTATTCTTTGGACAAGAGTAACTCCTAAGAGAGTAGGAACGGTTCGAGTAGTTATTGAAATATCTGAAAGTGAAAACTTTTCCGAGATAGTTTTCAAAAAGGAGCTGCATACCTCATCATTAATTGACTATACGATTAAATATGATTTTGAAGCTAGCAAGTATTGCAAAAGTCATCAAGGTTTTTTTTATAGGTTTAAAGCTGGAAATGTTTTATCCGAAGTAGGAAAATCAAGAACATTTTCAGCCGATGCTGAATCAGTAAAAATTGGTATTTTTAGCTGTAGTAATTATCCTGCAGGATATTTTAATGCTTATGCTGCTGCAGCTAAAGATAAGCTTGATCTATGGTTACATCTTGGAGATTATCTTTATGAATATCCAATGGGTGGATATGCAACCAATATTGCCGAAAAACTTGGAAGGTCTCCCGTCCCTCCCCATGAGATGATCAGACTTGCTGATTATAGACAAAGACATGCCCAGTACAAACTAGATACTGGCTCTAAAGAGCTTCATAAAAATACCCCACTTATAGCAGTGTGGGACGATCATGAATTTACAAATGATACTTGGAAAAGAGGCGCTGAAAATCATTCGATGGATGGTTCTGAAGGAGATTTCTTCGCAAGAAGGTCTGCAGCAATTAAAGCTTATTTTGAATGGATGCCAATCAGAGAACAAGAAAGTAAGAGAAAAATATTTAGAGAATTTAAAATAGGTAATATATTGCATTTGTTAATGCTTGACACACGTCAGTATGGCCGAGATAAACAAATTCAACCTTTAGAATACTTAACTAATTCAGGCTTTAATCAGGCTAAATTTTATAATGATTTAAATGATAGTAATCGAAACTTATTAGGACCCAGTCAGATTTCCTGGATAGAGGATACGGTAGCAAAGACAAAAGCAGAATGGACCATATTTGGTCAACAGGTTCTCATGACCAAGTTAAAGTTTCCTGATATTTCGAATGCATTTAAAGATATACCTGATGAACTTAAGCCTTATATTCAACTGATAAAGTTAGGCCTCCCATCAAACCTTGATGCTTGGGATGGATATCCAAAGGATAGAGAAAGGCTATACAAAATTATGAAAAAATCAAATAAAAAATTTATCAGTTTAGCCGGAGATACTCACAATGCGTGGCTTTCAGAATTATTTGACGAAACAGGCAGTAAAGTTGGCATAGAAATTGGAACTCCCTCAGTAACATCGCCCGGCCTTACTGATTATATTCCCATTGATGTTGGAGTTTTTGAAGATTCTGTTGTGAAGAAAAATAACGAGCTGTTTTGGATGGATGCTTCAAATAGAGGATTTACCTCTATAGAAATAAGTAAAAAAGAAATAGTTGCTAAATATAATTTTATAAAAACTATCTATGAAAAAAACTCTTCGATTAAGGAGTATAGAGAATTTAAAATTGCAAAAAATTACGAAATAGAAGCTTGATTAATCTAATCAAAAAGCATCTGTTTATAAAGCTTTAGTTCATTTATTGATTCTTTGATGTCATCTTTTGCTCTATGAGAGCCTTTTTTTTCATATGTTTGGGCATCATTCATCCATCTTGAAATAAGTTCTTTAACCGAGGAAACATCCACGTGCCTATAATGAAAGTAAGATTCTAAATCCGGCATGTACTTAGCTAAAAATCTTCTGTCATGTGAAACAGTATTTCCACACATTGGAGATTTCTTATTACCCACATACTTCGAAATAAATTCCAAAGTCTCTATCTCTGCTGCTTGCTCAGTAATACTGCTCTCCAAAACAGATTTAATTAATCCAGAATTTCCATGTTGCTTGGTATTCCATTCATCCATGTTATCCATAAGTTCTTTTGGCTGATTGATAACGAGATTAGGGCCTTCAGCGACAATGGTAAGATTACTATCGGTAATGATGGTGGCAATTTCTATGATCCTTTCGTTTTCAGGATCCAATCCTGTCATCTCTAGATCGATCCAGACTAGGTTTTGGTTTGATTTTTGAGTAGACATAAATCTTGTTAAATTTTTACTATAGTGTATTTTGAGCCCAAGATGTTAAAAGTTCAAACCGGTCAAATAGTAGAGTTCTACTCAAACTCTTGTTTGGTGTTGGCAAATGGCAAAAATTTTAAATGCAAGATACAAGGTAGAATCAATCTTGTTGTCGGAGATTTTGTTGAAATAGAACCATTAATGGGAGCCGATAATTTTCAAGCATTAGTAAAAAAGAGGCTAGCTAGGTCATCAATTCTTTACAAATCCAGAGAAAATAAAAAAAAACCCATTGCTTCAAATATTTCTCATATTGGAATCTTAGTAACTAAAAGTCCTAAGACAGGCCTGGACTTTATTGATAAATGGATAGCTATTTCCATTAACGCATCGATTAAGCCTTTCATCGTATTTAATAAAATAGATTCACTAGAAGAAAATGCATTCTCGAAAGAGAAGAATATCTATGAAAATATAGGAATAAAAGCGTTTGAAATTTCTGCAAAATTTTCAACACATTTAAACTACCTAGAAGAATTTCTTACAAAAAAAACTACCATATTTGTTGGTAATTCTGGCTCTGGGAAATCAACCCTTGCTTCAGCTATTACTGGAAAAGAAATTCTATCTAGAGATTTGTCTAACAATCAAGGGGTTCACACAACCTCTGTTTCAACTCTATATAGTACTAATGATATGCAGCTTATTGACTCTCCCGGAGTAAGAGATGTAAGCCTGGATCATTTAGAGCCAAAGAAAATTATTCGAGGTTTTGCAGAAATATTTAATTTTTCAAAAAAGTGTGAATTTCCAAATTGTAATCATAAAAATGATCAAGGATGTGCAGTAATGGAGGCATTAAGAAATGGCGAAATTGAAGAAAGTAGATACAATAATTTTATAGTTTTAAGTCAAAAAAAAATTAAATGAATGATAAAACACATTTTGGCTTCCAAGAGGTTGAGATAAGCAAGAAAGCGGAGCATGTTGGCGATGTTTTTCATTCCGTTGCTGAAGAGTATGATTTGATGAATGATGTGATGTCATTTGGTCTTCATAGGCTGTGGAAGAAAATCCTTATTGAGCTTGCTGAGCTAAATGGAAACTCTGTAGTGCTTGATATTGCAAGTGGAACTGCTGATATACCCAAACTTATCAGTGAAGAATTTAAATCTGCATCAATCCATGTAACTGATATCAATGCATCAATGCTTGTTAGGGGGAGGGAGAGATCTCTAAATGAGAATTTTTTTCATAATTGTGCTTTTGTTTTAGCATCAGGTGAAGAGCTTCCTTATCAAGATAATTCTTTTGATTTAGTGACAGTTGGATTTGGGATTAGAAATTTCACCGATAAACTAAATGGATTGAAAGAGATGAGAAGAGTTTTGAGACCAAATGGTACTTTATTAATTTTAGAATTTTCAAAACCAACGAATTCTTTTTTTTCTAAAATATATGACTGGTATTCATTTAAAATAATCCCTAAATTAGGAAGTTTTTTTGCAAATGACTCTGAGAGTTACCAATATCTTGCTGAATCAATCAGGATGCATCCAGACCAAGAAGAATTGAGAAATATGATCTTAGATGCAGGATTTGAGAAATGTAAATTTTACAATCTACAAAATGGGATCGTAGCAATTCATCAAGCAAAATAAATGAGCATATCGCTGAATAAACTTTTCATGGAGATAAGCTCTGTATCTCCAGGCCTCTTGAAAAAGGTTGAGGGCTTATATCCTTTGAAATTTAATATTGAGATTTCTGCTTTGCCAGATGTTTCTTTGACCTTGAGTAGCGATGATCAAAAACTTAATTTTTTTAAACATCAAGATCCACAATTTTCGCTGAGATTAGATATTTTTGAAGCACTAAATGCCTTGAAAAACAAACAGGTCCCAACAAAATGTATTTCAGGTGACATTGAAACTGCTATTGTATTTTTTGGAGCAATTGCAAATTCCGACATTGATATTGAGTTTCTTGTTTATAAATATTTTGGAGATATTCCTACTATACTGTTAAAAAAAATGTTTGTTAAATCCTCAAAAAAAGAGTCCATAGAAGATAATGATCAAATAAATAAGCTTCTTAAGTCCTTAAGAGATATCTCGATAAGGCTTGACAGAATCGAACAAGAATTTTCTAATCAATGAATATTATTCTTTCAATATTAGACTGCCTAAAAATTGTTATCCAATCTCTAAGATTTAGCGTTATCAATATTCCAATTGAAAACAGCAACTCTTTACTCATTCGAATTCTTGGATTTTTAAATCCTTTTTTTATTTTTAATCGCAATATTCCACAAGGACTTAGGATAAAAAATTTTTTAGAAAGCCTTGGTCCCATGTTTATAAAATTCGGTCAATTGTTATCAACAAGAACTGACGTTGTTCCTTTAAATATAACCTCACATTTAAAAGAACTCACAGATCAATGTAAGCCCTTTTCAACGACCGAAGCAAAAGAAATTATTGAAAAAAGTTTAAACATAAAAATTGACGAAATATTTGAAGATTTTGAAGAAATTCCATTGGCTGCAGCCTCTCTAGCTCAAGTCCACAAAGCAAAGCTCAAAACAACAAATGAAAAAGTAGTAATAAAAGTTTTAAGGCCTGGAATTCATAAGAAAGTTAAAAGAAATGTTAGGGTGATGAGAACTGCAGGTTTTTTAGTGAACTTTTTCTATCAAGACAGCAGTAGATTAAAACTAAATAATGTAATTGATGATTATGAAAAAACAATTTTTAGAGAATTAGACTTAAAAGTTGAAGCAGCAAATACAACAGTTACCAAGAAAAACTTTACTGATTCTGATTTGCTTTTTATTCCAAAAGTTTTTTGGGACTATACAAGAGTAAATGTTTTAACACTTGAGGAAATTGATGGCATAGCTTGCACAGATATCGATTCAATGGATGAGCTTGGCATAGATAGAAAAGTTCTAGCAGAAAATGGAGTAAAAATTTTTCTGGATCAAGTTTTTAGGGATAATTTTTTTCATGCAGACATGCATCCTGGAAATATATTTGTCAGTAAGAAAAATATTGAGCAGCCAAGTTATATAGCTATTGATTGTGCAATAGTAGGCTCGCTTAGTAGAGAGGATCAATACAACCTAGCAAGGATGCTCCAAGCAACTTTGAAACAAGACTACGAAAAGCTTTCCGAACTTTTTATAGGAGCAGGGTGGGTGTCTAGTCAAACAAATAAGGCAGAATTAGAGCAAGCATTAAGAGCTACATGTGAGCCAATTTTTGAAAAGCCCCTTTCCGAAATAGAATTTGGAAGTCTATTGCTCTATTTATTTGATTCAACTCGACAGTTTGGCTTGTCAGTCCAGCCATCCTTGATTCTTCTGCAAAAAACACTTATTCACATTGAGGGTATGGGAAGAGAAATATATAAGGACCTTGATTTTTGGGGTTTAGCAGAACCTTATTTGGATCAATGGATCAATAAACAATTTAGCCCAATCAAGTTAAAAGAATTTATAGAAAATAACCAATATGAAATTCTAGAAAAAGCATCCTCATTTCCAGGAGAAATTTTTGATCTTCTTGATAACATTAAATTCTTAGCTAATGATGGCAAAAAAAATGCTGAATTAGTAAAAATTCTTGAAACTGGACTTCAAAATCAGCGAAAATGGCAAAATCTAACTATACTTATTTTAATAGGCATTATTATGTATCTTCTTGGAACAATGTTGTCATGAAGGATGGGAGAAAATTATGGGAATAGGCGGAATAAGTTTTTGGCAAATACTAATTATATTAGTTGTGATACTCGTTCTATTTGGTGGGAAGAAAATTAGAACTATGGGATCTGATTTAGGTGAGGGACTAAAGGGATTTAAGAAGGCCATAAAAGATGAAGATGCAGATAAAGAATCTGAATCTAAAAAAGACGATCAATAAAAATTGTTACAAATAGGATTCCTTGAGATATTGATTATCCTGCTTGTTGGGATAGTCCTAATTGGTCCAGAACAACTGCCTGGCTTCGTAAAATCTTTAATGAAAGCCCTTACTAGATTTCAAAACAAATTATTTGAATTTAGATCCTCTATAGAAAGAGATATTGGCGCTGAAGAACTTAAGCAAGATATTTTTAATGAGCTTAAAATGGAAGAATTTAAGAAGGAAGAAGATGAGCGATCCAAATGAGATGTCCTATATTGAGCATTTAAAAGAATTACGCTCGAGAATAATCAGAATGTTTTTTTTCTCTGGCTTGATCCTTTTATGTTGCCTTCCCTTTACTAATATTATTTATCTGTTCGTTTCTTCGCCAATGATTGACCTTCTGCCTTCCGGAAGCTCTATGATTGCTACTGAGGTAGCCTCACCCTTCATCGCTCCACTGAGAATAACTGTTTATACTGCGTTATTAATATCTGTTCCTTATTTTTTTATTGAGCTATGGGGTTTTATCTCTCCAGGATTGTATAAAAAAGAAAAAGCTTTTGTTATACCTCTTATCATCTCTTCGATCATTCTTTTTTATACTGGGATCGTATTTGCATACTTGGTTGTTAATCCAATTATTTTAAGTTTCTTTATTTCAGCAGCCCCAGATTCTATTCAGGTGATGACAGATATTAATAAATACTTAGATTTTATTTTGAAATTATTCTTTGCTTTTGGTATTGCTTTTGAAATTCCAATAGCCACATTTCTTGTTATCAATACAGGGTTAATTTCTAAAGATCGAATAAAAAAATTGAGGCCATATTTAATTATTAGTTTTTTTGTTGTGGGAATGTTTCTAACTCCTCCAGATATCTTTTCTCAGTTATTTCTAGCCATACCAATGTGGCTTCTTTTTGAGTTAGGGTTACTAATATCTAGGGATCCAACAAATTAATCTTTTGGAAAATCAACGTTTAGTCTTTCTATCCAGGTGTCCGATGAGGGCATTTTAGCTGACAAGATCATTTCTAAGAGATCTTTAGGATTTTTACTAACATGGATTTGTCTTTGATTTTCTTGAGATACAAACTCATCATCCACTGAACGTTGGAACCAATCTAAAAAACCATTGTAGTAACCATTGGTATTCAATAAACCAACTGGTTTATTAATTCCTCCTAATTGATTGCTTACCATAACTTCAAGCAGCTCATCCATTGAGCCCACTCCTCCGGGTAACACAATAAATGCATCGCTCATCTCTAAAAATTTTTCTTTTCTTTCAAATAGCGAATGAGTAATGATAATTTCATTTATGTTAGGGTTTGTTAATTCAAATTCATGCAGTGACTTTAGAGTGATTCCTGTAGCAGTTCCGCCATGCTTAATTGCTGTATCAGCAACGATCTTCATTAAACCAACATTACCGCCACCAAAGATTACTTCAAGACCTTTTTCAGCAATCAACATACCGATTTGCTCTGCAGCAGTTTTGTAATTAGGGGATTTGCCGACATGTGCGCCACAGAAAACAGATATTTTTTTGATTGTCATGAAGGTAAGCCTAGAATGTGTTTAGAAATTATATTGAGCTGAACCTCAGAACTTCCTCCGGCAATAGTGTAGGCCTTTGAATAAAAAAAAGATTTAGCTATTTCTTTTTTTATGCCGCTACTGTTTTCAACAGCTTCTAACCCTCCGGCGCCAAGACTTGCTACATTTAGCTCCCATCTTGCTTGAGTCTCCTCTGTACTAATGTACTTCAATGAGAGCGCAGCAGGTGAAAAACCATTCTTTGATTCAATCTGAGTTCTTGCCATAGTTAAATCAATTAAATGATTGCGCATCTCGTGTTTTTTTATTTTTTTAAGCAAATTAAGTTGTCCTGGAGCATTTAAAGCATCGCTAGTTTTAAAGGTTTCAATGGGCTCGATATCGACTGCCCCTTCGCTACCCATATCTGCCATCATGGTTCTCTCAAATTCAAGCAATCTTTTTGCAACTTTCCATCCATCATTTTCATCAGCGATTCTGTGGGACTCGCTAGCTTTTACATCATCAAAAAAAACCTGACAAAAGGGTGATTGTCCACTTAGTAATTTGATTGGCTTAATGTCAATCTTGGGTTGTTTTAAATTTATTAAAATAAAAGATATGCCGGCTTGTTTCTTTTCTGTTTTTGCGGTTCTTACCAAACAATACATCCAATCTGCCTTATTCGCCTCTGATGTCCAGATTTTAGATCCGTTAATAATATATTCACCATCTATTAATTTTGCGGTAGTTGAAAGATTAGCTAAATCTGAACCAGCGCCAGGCTCAGAAAAGCCTTGGCACCACCAAATTTCTCCTCTTGAAATTTTAGGCAAAAACTCTTTTTTTTGATCTTCGGTTCCAAACTCTAAGATCACTGGTCCAAGCATTGAGATGCCAAAGTTAATTTGTGCTGGACGGCAGCCGAAAAATTTGAGGCGACTTTTTAAAATTTTTGATTCTTCAAATGATAACCCTCCACCGCCATATTCCACTGGCCATTCAGGAGTACACCATCCTTTTGACACCATTGCATCAAACCATACCCTAGAATCATGAGAAGGAAATTCAATACTTGAGGAAGCCCACACTTGCTCGCTTACAGGCATTGGAGTTCTCATAGACTGAGGACAATTATCTTTTATCCATGCATCGACTTCTTTTGTAAAGCTAGTTAATTTTTTTTCCATAGTTTTATATTTCAAACAAGAATGTAACTGGACCCTCATTAATAGACTGAATATCCATATCTGCTCCAAAAACTCCTGATTGAAAACGTATAGGAGAATCTGAAAGCCGTTTTAATAATAAATTATAAAGGGAATTAGCATTCTTGGAATCCAATGCTCTATGAAAACTAGCTTTATTGCCTTTTTCTGTAACTGCCGCCAATGTAAATTGACTAATTATTAACAACTCGCCCTCAACATTTTTTAGATTTAACGACATCTCATCATTTTCTCCACGAAAAATTGAAAAGCTTCCAATCTTATGAATAAATTTATCGATAACCTCATCTTTATCGTCTATTTCAAAGCAGACGTAAGCTAAAATGCCTTTTTTTATTGAAGCATGAGTTTCATTATTAATAATAACTTTTGCAGATGAAACTCTCTGAGCTATTACTTTCAACTATTTAATCAAATTATTCTAAATCTAAGTTCCAAGCTCCATTTGCAGCAAGCTTATTCATCAAAGCTCTATGAGAAAGGGCTTCTTGAGCTTGAGGTACATTTTCCTCTTTTCCAAGCCATGCTTTTAGAGAAGGTTGCTGAAGAGCTCTTCCATAAGAAAAGCTTAGTTTCCAGGAAAATCCACCAATTTTATTCATGGCATCTAAATGAGCTGTAGCATTTACGTCAGATTGTCCCCCTGAAAGAAAAGTAATCCCGGGAAGATCTGATGGAACATTTTCCTTAAGGCATTGAACGGTCATTTCTGCCACCTCTTGAATTGATGCCTGAGGTTCAGCAATTGATCCAGAAGTTACCATGTTTGGTTTAAGAATTGTGCCTGCAATATTTACTCCTTGATCTTTTAAACATTTAAAAAGTGCACTCAATGATTTACTGGTTACCTCATAACACCTCTCAATTGTGTGATTACCATCCATCAAAACTTCGGGCTCAACCATGGGCACCATATTATTATCTTGAACAATTTTTGCGTATCTAGCTAGAGCTTCCATGTTGGCTTGAATACATGCATCTGTTGGAATGTCATCAGATATTTTAATGACCGCTCTCCATTTAGTAAATTTTGCGCCAAGCATGAAATATTCTTTGCATCTCTCGTCTAGTCCATCAAGCCCTTGTGTTAAAGTTTCTTCTGGCGATGAGTCTAAAGGTGCAAGGCCTTTATCGACTTTTATGCCTGGCAAAGCTCCTTGATTCTCAATCAATTCAATAAGGGGGGTTCCATCTTTAGCACTCTGTCTTATCGTTTCATCAAATAAAATTACGCCCCCGATATTGTCTTTCATCCCACTCGATCTAAATAGCATCTCTCTATAATCACGCCTATTAGACTCAGTTGACTCGACTCCAATAGAATCAAATCGCTTCCCGCAGGTTGGATTACTCTCGTCTGCTGCCAAAATTCCTTTTCCATCTGAAACGATATATTCAGCTATTTCTTCTAATGTATTAAATGACATAATTCACTCCCTTTTAAAATTTAAAGCCTAAAGCAGATAAAGATGGTAGCTCTTTTCCTTCCATAAATTCAAGAAAAGCTCCCCCTCCAGTTGAGCAATAGGAAATATTATTTTTTTCAATGAACATCTTTATGGCTAAAAGAGTTTCTCCACCGCCAGCAAGACTAAATGCGTTTGATGATGCAATTGCCTCAGCCAGATCTTTAGTCCCCAATGAAAAAGGTTGGCGTTCGAATACACCAATAGGACCGTTCCAAATAATTTTTTTTGCTTGAGTTATTTTTTTTAACACACCAGGGCTAAGAATTTGATCAAGAATCATCTCATCATGTTGCACTGAATTAACTTTAGCTATTCTTGTAATATTTGATTCAATATCTTTGCTTACAATCACTTCATCAGGCAATAAAATTTTGCCACTCTCAAGTAATTCTTTTGCTTCATTCAACATTGATTCCTCATAAAGAGAAAGTCCAATATTATGCCCTTGAGCTTTCAAAATGGTGTTGGTGATACCGCCTCCTGTCATGACGTCATCAGAAATTTTTGACAAATTTTTAATTACTTCTAATTTAGAAGATACTTTTGATCCTCCAACGATTGAAAGCATGGGTGAACTTTTTGAACTAATGGCTTGTTGAAGTGCATTTGTCTCATTTTCTAAGAGCAATCCGGCGCATGATACTTCAGAGGCTTTGATGGCTCCATAAGTTGATGCATGAGCGCGATGAGACGTCCCAAAAGCATCAAATACATAAACATCTGATATGTTTGACAGTTTTTTTCCAAGCTCTGCGTCATTCTCAAGCTCTCCTGGCAAAAATCTTATATTTTCAATTAATGAAATATCTGATGAGAAGTTAACATCCTCTATTGATGAGAATAATTTAACCTGCTTATTTAAAATCTCTTCCAGTCTTTTAGCTACTGGTAAAAGAGAAAATTTGGAATCGAATACTCCTGATTTTGGCCTTCCAAAATGAGAAATTAGAATTATTTTTGTATTTTGAGCTAATAAATATTCCAAAGTAGGAATAATTGCAATAATCCTTGTATCATCAAGGACTTTATCATTTTCAACAGGAACATTTAGATCAACTCGGAGAGTAATTGTCTTATTCAAGACATTTGTCTCAGACAATTTTCTCATTTTGCAGTTAGCTTCTTGACTTGACTGACAATATTGTCGACTGTGAAGCCAAACTCATTCATTAACTCATTTCCTGGAGCACTTTCTCCAAATGTTTCCATGCCAATTACAATATCATTTAGATTTAATAGACAATACCAAGAATTAGGATGTAGAGCCTCAACTACGAGTTTTGGTATTTCAGGGTCGATAATACTGTCTCTATAGGCTTTATCTTGTGAGACAAATTTATCAAGGCAGGGCATAGAGACAACATTGGCTTTTAAGCCTTCTTTTGCAATTGTTTTAGCTGCCTCGATAATTAACTTAACCTCACTTCCTGAACTAATCAATGTAATATCAGCTTTATCATCAAAAGATAACAAATAACCTCCTTTCTCAATCAACTCTATTTGTTCTTTTGATCTCTCAATAAAAGGAAGGTTTTGTCTAGACAATATTAAACTATGAGGGGTTCTTTTAGAGCTAATTGCTTCTTTCCAACTTACGGCAGTTTCTATAATGTCTGCAGGTCTCCAATTGTTTAAATTTGGAGTTGCTCTTAATGTAACAAGATGCTCTATAGGTTGGTGGGTTGGGCCATCTTCTCCTAGACCAATGGAGTCATGAGTATATACAAAGATATTTGGTATCTTCATAAGTGCTGCTAATCTAACAGCATTTCTAGCGTAATCCATGAAAACTAAAAACGTTCCGCTGTATGGTTTTATTCCACCATGCAGGACCATTCCATTTGTCATTGCAGTCATGCCAAACTCCCTAACTCCGTAAAATATGTGATTTCCCTGTGGGCTCTCAGGAAGCATTTCAGTGCTGACAGAAGAAAATGTATTATTAGAGCCAGTTAAATCTGCAGATCCTCCAACAAGTTCTGGAAGTTTTTCACAAAAATAGTTTAAACATAGTTCAGATGCCTTTCGAGTAGCTATGTCTTTTTTATCACCTTCAGATAATTTATATATAAAATCTTTATAAGTATCTTCAAAGTTTATTGGTAGTTCATTGTTGATTACTCTTTTCAGTTCCTTAAAAGACTCAGGATGCTTTTCAGAATAATCTTTCATCAGCTTGTCCCAGGATGCATTTAGTTCAGCGCCTGCGACTTTACCATCCCACTCAGATTTAATTTCATCAGATATATGAAATGGTTCGTGATCCCATCCAAGCTCAACTCGAGTCTTTTTGACCTCATCTTCACCTAAAGCAGCGCCATGGACGCCAGATGTTCCTGATTTATTGGGCGAGCCGAAACCAATAATTGTTTTGCAGCAAATCAAAGTGGGACGCTCAACATCTTTCTTCGCTGTATGAATTGCCTCTAAGACTTTCTCAACATTATGTCCATCTACCTCCAATACTTGCCAGTTGTAACTTTCAAATCTTTGCCGAGTGTCATCAGTAAACCAATTGGTTATTTCTCCATCAATCGATATTCCATTTTGATCATAAAAACAAATTAATTTTCCTAAGCGGTGAGTTCCTGCAAATGAACAAGCTTCATGCGAAACTCCCTCCATCAAGCAACCGTCACCTAAAAATGTGTAGGTAAAATGATCGATTGGTTTTAACTCGTCATCTTTGTTGAACCTGCTTGACAACATTTTTTCAGCTAGCGCCATTCCAACTGCATTTGCAATTCCCTGTCCCAATGGGCCAGTAGTTGTTTCTACACCAATCGACATATCAAGCTCTGGGTGACCAGGTGTTTTGGAGCCTAGTTGTCTAAATTTTTTTAAGTCTTCTATAGAAAGATCATAGCCAGTTAGGTAAAGCAAACTGTACAAGAGCATTGATCCATGACCGTTTGAAAGTACAAACCTATCTCGATTGAACCAAGTTGGATTTTGAGGATTATGTTTTAAGTTATATTTCCATAAAGCCACTGCGATGTCGGCCATGCCCATTGGCATTCCTGGATGACCGGATTTGGCTGTTTCAACGGCATCGATTGATAAAAACCTTATAGCGTTAGCAAGCTCTTTGTGCATCTTTTTTGCAAATAATTTAGAACATATTAATCATAATATGTGGCTTGGATTTTTTATAGATAAATTTGTGTTTATTTAACAAAACTAATAAAATTTTTACATACAAAAGTGATTTGTTCCTGCTTGCATACTCAAACTGCTAAATAGGACGCCTTACTGAGGTGGAAAAATAAACAAAATATAAATTTTCCTCCATAAAACTAAATTATTAACTGTAGAGGAAAATTATGAGTTATATATTTACATCCGAATCTGTTTCAGGAGGACATCCTGATAAAGTGTGTGATCAAATATCCGATGCTGTTTTGGATGCTTACTTATCGGAAGATCCAAATAGCAGAGTGGCTTGCGAGACTATGATAAAAAATAACATGGTGTATATAGCAGGCGAAATAACTTCCCTAGGAAGTCCTGATCTAGAACCTGTTGTAAGAAAAACAATTAATGATATTGGCTACAACTCGGATGAATATGGATTTAATGGAGATACGTGTGAATTCACAAATCTAGTTTTTGAACAATCACCTGACATCTCTCAAGGTGTTACCGAGGGTGAAGGAGAAAACCTTGAACAAGGAGCTGGAGATCAGGGACTGATGTTTGGATATGCATGCAAAGAGACAGAATCATTAATGCCACTTCCAATAGATCTTTCTCACAGATTGGTAAAAAAACAAGCAGATGTAATGAAGAGTGGAGAAATAAAATGGTTACGACCTGATGCTAAGAGTCAAGTCAGTGTAATTTACTCCGATGATGGAAAAACAATTGAAGGCTTGTCTGCGGTCGTCCTCTCAACACAACACGATGAAGACGTTAGCCAGGAAGAAATAAAAAGTGAGGTAATGGACAAAATTATCAAGCCAATAGTTCCAGAGGAATGGTTGCTTGATTCTACAAATATATTTATTAATCCAACTGGAAAATTTGTTATTGGTGGACCTGTTGGTGATTGTGGTCTCACTGGAAGAAAAATTATTGTAGATACCTATGGAGGCATGGCCAGACACGGGGGCGGAGCTTTTTCTGGAAAAGATCCATCCAAAGTAGACAGATCTGCAGCATATGCATCAAGATATGTTGCTAAAAATATAGTTGCAGCTGGACTTGCAGACTACTGCGAAATTCAAGTTTCATATGCAATTGGTGTAGCCAAGCCTACATCAATACATGTAGAAACCTTTAATAGTGAAAAAATTTCTAAAAAAGCGATTGTTAAAATTGTTGAGGATGAATTTGATCTCAGGCCAAAAAGTCTAATTAATATGCTGGACTTAAAAAGACCTATATATCTTCCAACTGCAGCGTATGGTCACTTTGGAAGATCAGATATAGAGCTTTCTTGGGAAAAAACAGATAAAGCAGCTGATATTTCATAATAATGATAGATATAGCTGCTTAAAGGGTGCACTTGCATCTTTATTTTATGTAGAATGCCCACTTAAATTTATTGGAGTAAATAATGGAAAACGATTATAAAGTCGCAGATATGAGTCTTGCTGAATTCGGTAGACGAGAGATTTCTCTTGCTGAAAATGAAATGCCTGCATTAATGGCCTTAAGAACAAAATATAAAGATGCTCAGCCTCTTGCAGGTGCAAAAGTTATGGGTTGCATTCATATGACTATTCAAACAGCTGTACTTATCGAGACGTTGGTAGATCTTGGTGCGGAAGTGCGTTGGTCTGGTTGCAATATCTTCTCCACTCAAGATCATGCTGCTGCAGCTATTGCAGCCGCAGGTATTCCTGTTTTTGCTTGGAAAGGTCAAACAGACGAAGAGTTTGACTGGTGTATTGAACAAACAATAGTTAAAGATGGAAGTCCTTGGGATGCAAACATGATTTTAGATGATGGTGGCGATCTAACTCATATGGTTCATTCTAAATTTCCTGAAATGCTTGAAAGCATTCATGGAATTTCTGAGGAAACTACTACTGGTGTTCACAGATTAAAGGCAATGCTTGAAAAAAATGAGCTTAAAGTGCCAGCAATAAATGTGAATGACTCAGTTACTAAATCAAAAAATGATAATAAATATGGATGCAGACATAGTCTAAATGATGCAATTAAAAGAGGTACAGATATGTTTCTTTCATCCAAGAAAGCATTAGTAATTGGATATGGAGACGTTGGAAAAGGTTCCGCTTTAAGTCTCGCACAAGAAGGAATGATTGTAAGAGTCGTCGAATCTGATCCCATATGTGCTATGCAAGCCTGCATGGACGGTTTTGAAGTGGTGTCTACATACAATAACGGAGTCGTAACTAGAGACGTGAAAGATATAAATATGGCAGTTCTTGAAGATACTGACCTAATAGTTACAACCACTGGAAATGTGAATGTTTGTGATGAGGCAATGTTGCGCTCAGTAAAAAATACCGCTGTCATATGTAATATTGGTCACTTCGATAATGAAATTGATACTCAATTCATGCGAGACAAGTGGTACTGGGAAGAGATTAAGCCTCAAGTGCATAGAGTGTTTAGAGATACTTCTCCATCGGACACGCCAGACTTACAAAGTAAGAATTACATCATTCTTTTAGCTGAAGGCAGGCTAGTCAATCTAGGAAATGCAACAGGCCATCCCAGCAGAATAATGGATGGATCATTTGCTAATCAAGTTTTAGCTCAGATGCACTTGTATAAACAAGGTTTTGCAAACGTCAATGATGCTGATAAGCAAAATGAAATGATAACTGTTGAAGTTCTTCCAAAAAAATTGGATGAGGAAGTTGCAGAGCTTATGGTTCAAGGCTTTGGTGGAACAATAACCAAACTAACTGGTGAGCAAGCTGATTATATTAATGTTCCTGTTGATGGCCCATTTAAAGAAGAAGAGTATAAATACTGATCCAATTAGTTTTTTTGAAATAAATTAATCATAATAGGTGTATGCAAATACGCCTGTTACTTTTTTTAATGCTTGTTTCTTTTATGATTGCGGGATGCGGGATGAAAGCGCCTATCCCCTCAGAGATAATTTTTTTAACTTAAATTCCTTCATGGACCATTTTGATTACAAAAAAGGTAAGCTTTTTGCAGAAGAAGTCTCTGTAGAGGAAATTGCAAATAAATTTGGTACGCCTTCTTATATATATAGCAAAGCCACGCTTGAAAGCCATGCAAAAGCATATATAGATTCGTTTCAATCAATGAATGGTCTTATTTGTTTTTCAGTCAAAGCTTTATCAAACATTTCCATTTTAAAAATACTAAAAAAAGCAGGATGTGGATTTGATATTGTTTCAGGTGGAGAGCTACATCGAGTAATTTTAGCTGGAGCAGATCCAAAAAAGATTATTTTCTCAGGTGTTGGAAAATCAAAAGCTGAAATGGAAGCTGGGATCAATCATAATATTCTTTCGTTCAATATAGAATCTGAACCAGAACTTGATCGGCTTAGCAGCGTTGCTAGTGAAATGAATAAAATTGCGCCAGTTGCTATTAGATTTAATCCAAATGTGGATGCTGGAGTACATGAATTTACTAAAACAGGTAGAAAATCAGATAAATTTGGCGTCAGCATCAAGGCTGCGAAAACTCTTATAAAAAAATGCAATGATTCGTCTAGACTTAACCTTGTAGGCTTAACATGCCACATTGGATCACAAATAACTGAGTTAGATAGTTTTGAAAAAGCCGCAAAGCAAGCTTTAGACCTATTAATTGAACTAGATAAGCTAAATATAAAAATAGATTTTATAGATATGGGCGGAGGCTTAGGAGTTAACTATATAGGGGAAAAGACTCCTCAGCCATTAGAGCTAATTCAAAGCTATGAGAGTATTTTTAAAGGCAGAAATGAAACATTAATACTAGAGCCTGGTCGATCAATCTCAGCTAATGCTGGCATCATGCTGGCTAAAGTTGAATACAAAAAGGATAATTTCATTATTACAAATGCTGCAATGAATGACCTACTTCGTCCTGCTCTTTATGATGCACATCATGATATTTGGCCTGTCTTCAAAAATGATAATCCAGCATCTCATGTTAATGTGGTAGGTCCAATTTGTGAAACTGGTGATTTTCTTGCAAAAGATATTAACATTCACGCTTCTGAAAACGATCTATTAGCAGTTAGAACGGTTGGTGCATATGGTTCTGTTATGAGCTCAAACTATAATTCTAGACCAAGAGCTGCTGAAGTTCTGGTTGATAAAAAGAATTTTTATCTAATAAGAAAAAGAGAGGATAACTCGAGTCTAACTTCTCTTGAAGAGGGATTAGATGATCAGATTTAAAAAAATGCATGGGAATGGGAATGACTTTATCGTCATTGAGAATTTAACTAAGGCCAATTTATTATCAAAATCCCAAATAGTAAAAATTGGAGATAGAAAAAAGGGTCTGGGGTTTGATCAACTTATTACCATTAACCCACCAAAGAAATCGAATCATGATTTTTATGTAAAGTTTTTTAACTCAGATGGATCTGAGGCAGATATGTGTATGAATGGTGTAAGATCTGTTGGAACTTTTCTTTGGACTGCTAAACTTGCTCCAAGAAAACCTCTTTTATTAGGTACTAAATCAAAGCCAATTTTAATCAAACCAACAAATACTAAAAAGGTAAAAGTTATCTTTGATTGTCCCACACAAGAAATCATTCCAAAATCAGAAACTGAATTTTTAAATAAATGTGGTTTAAAAAAATATGACTTTATAAATGCTGGGAATCTTCATCTAATAATAAAGACTAATAAAGTATTTTCTTTTGACTTAGATGAGCTTTCATCAAAGTTAAGAAAGCGTACCTTTTTTAAAAATGTAAACATTTCTCTGTATAAACAAACCTTAAAAGGGCTGATTTTGAGAACCAATGAAGCTGGTGCCGGCGAAACCCTGTCTTGTGGTTCAGCTTCTGCTGCAAGTGCGAGCTTCAATATTAAAGATAAGTCTGTTTTAAAAATTATCTCTGCTGGAGGCGAGCTGAGCATTAGAAAAATAAATGGTAAGCTTGAAATGGTCGGACCAGCTGAATTTATTTGTGAGGGTGTATGGCTAAAAAAATAGATGTCAAAGAAATTGAGCTCTATCTTTTGGAAAATACTGATTTCTTTCTTACAAGAGAGTCTCTTGTGAGCGAATTAAGCTTTAAACATGATAGTGAAGGTGCTACATCATTGTTAGAAATGCAAATTCGAAAACTAAGAGATGAACAATCTAGACTAATAGAAATGCTTTCAGGTTTTGTTTCTACTGGAAAAGAGAATGAAAAACTTTTCTTTAAATCTAAAGATCTTACATTGTCGCTTATAACTGCTCGGGATTTTACTGCTGTAAAAAAAATAGTTGAAAAATTTTTCATGAACAACTTTAAGGTTGACTCCTGCATCCTGGAAATACTTTCCGATGATCAATTGCAAATTCTTGAAGATGAAACAAACATGGATATGAGCAAAAATGCTATTCATATGGGACCTTTATCAAAAGAAAAAATGGCCGCTTTTTTTAAGACTAATAAAATTCAATCTGCAGTAATCAGCGTCATGAAGCTTGAAGATAACTTTGGCCTCCTAAAGATTGGATCAAATGATCCAACCAAGTATCTTGGTGATGGAGATACAACTTTTATAGAGTATATTCGAGATATTATTGTTAAGGTTATTGAATCAAAAGAGGCATGAGCGCAAAACAATATTTTTTTAATGCCTTAATTTTTGATTACTTAGATTTTTTAAAGAATATAAAAGGTCTGAGTGAAAATACTGCAAAAGCATATCAAAGAGATTTAAGTAAATTTTCAAAATTTTTAGAGGCCCTTGCAATAGATTACTTGGAACATATTACAGAAGAAATTTGCTCAGCTTGGGTTGCAGATCTTTTTCAAAATAACGTTAGCGCAAGGAGCATTCAAAGGCACATATCCTCAGCAAAAGGTTTCTTTGGTTACATAAAAAAAATCGGTTTAGTTCAAACCTCTCCATTTGAATTAATTAACTCGCCTAAATCTCCAAGCCGTCTTCCAAATGTTTTGTCGCCTGAAGAGGTATCTCAGTTGCTAAATTTCAAGCCTAAAAATATTCAAGATAAAAGAGATCTAGCAATTATTGAGCTGATTTATTCCAGCGGCCTAAGGGTATCCGAAGCTGTAAATTCAAATTTATCTGATTTCGAAGACAATAATAATTTTTTAAGAGTAATTGGCAAGGGCTCAAAGACTAGACTGGTTCCAGTTGGTCGATTTGCACAAAATGCAATTAAGATTTGGATCAAGGAAAGAGAGAAGATTTTAACAATTGATGATGCCTTATTTGTAAATCTCAGAGGCGGAAGAATTTCTGCAAGAAGTATTCAAGAGAGATTAAAGAGCATTGCTTTGATGCAAGGATTGCCTCCTGTAAATCCACATATGCTCAGACATAGTTTTGCTACCCATTTACTTGAATCCAGCGGAGATCTTCGAAGTATTCAAGAATTACTCGGTCATAGCTCTTTGTCAACTACACAAATTTATACAAGGCTTGATTATCAACACCTAATAAAAGTGTATGAAAATTCACATCCTAGGGCTCATAAGAAAAATGTCTGAAATAAAACTTATTACCTTTGATCTAGACGACACTTTTTGGGATATTAAAAACACTATTATAAGTGCAGAAATAAATTCTAGAAAATGGATTGAGGATAGAATTAAAAAAAAAATAGAGTGGGGAACTTTTGACGATTTTTTAGAAATTAGAAATGAGCTGATTAAAGAAAATCCGTCCTTGGATTATGATCTTGGATTATTAAGGAAAAAGATGATTTCTTATCACACACAAAAATATTTTAAGAATCAAAAAGACCTAGACGAATTTATTGAAGAAGCCTATATATTTTTTTTAGAAGAGAGGCACAAAGTAGAGTTCTTCGATGGTGTAATTCCAGTTTTAGAAAAATTATCCTCAAATTATAAGCTTGGTGTTCTAACGAATGGTAATGCCGATATAAAAAAATTAGGGATCGATCACATGTTTGATTTTTCAGTATCTTCGGCGGATGTAAAGAGTAATAAACCGGACCAGGGTCACTTCGTAAAAGCTAAAGAGCTCTCAAAAATTAATTTTCATAATACTCTTCATGTTGGAGACCATCCAGTAAATGATATTAGTGGAGCTAGAAAGCTGGGAATAAATGTTATGTGGTTTAATCTAAATAATTTAGTTTGGGATATTGATGAGAATCCTCCAATTCAATTTAAAAAGTGGAGTGAATTCGTAAACTTACTGGAGGAAAATTATGGCAACTAAAGATTCTTTTGATGCCTTTTTAAGCATTATCAGGGACAAAATAGGTGAGTTTTCCGAGCATGCTGATCAATCACACATACAAGTTTTCCAGGATGAACTGAGAGCTAAATTTGATGATCTAGCTAAATCTCAAGGATATGTCTCCGGCGAAGAATACGAGGCTCTTAAGATTTTAGCAGCTAGGCTGGAGGAGAGAATAGCGAGGCTAGAAGAGTTAACAAAGATGTAAAAAATTATTTTTATTTTTTAAAGCTGAGCCAAATACTCATCTAATCTATCAGAATTAAGCATAAATGAAGCCTTTTTGTCTGCTGCAGAAGCCTTTATATCATCCAAATTGATTGCCTCGCCAACCTGAATTACCCCAACCATAGCCATCATTACATGGGGATCACATTGATAGACGTATACACCCTCTGTATCCATGACAACGCTAATATCTTGGCTAAGTGCACCAGCCCATGAATTAGCTCCATCAGGAACCATGCCATCTATTGAAGCTGAATTATGCGCAGCATCTGTAGCTTTAAAATGAATGGTATCTCCCAAAGAAACTTTCAAAACTGCTGGTTCAAATATCATCTGTCCGCCTGCGCCACTGTTAAGCATTTTTACAGTATGTTCAGATCCTTCTGACAACTGAACCTTTGCAGCTGAATTTGCTGCTGCACTTGGTGAAGAAGATGCAGAGGTCGCAGCTCCACATGGTTCACCCTCAAGGCAAATTGCAACGTTAGAAGCAAGCCTTTGTGTGACTAACTCATCATATTTTTTTCCATTAAAAAGTATTATGAAAGTAAGTAAAATTGTAAAAAAAGGTAAAAAATTTTTTATTTTCATTGTAAAGTTAATTGAATAATTTGTAGTACTAATATTTAGTTAATAATAAAATATTTATATATTGTATTATAATTAAAAATTATAATTAATAAAGCTTTTAAGAGATTGGTTTTTGAAGCTCAATGACATGATCAACAACTTTTAACATTCTCATGCTTCCACCTTTTGCTTCCACCCTGTATTTGCCATCTACAAAAAACATCGGGGTAGCTGTTACTTTGAAACGCTTTGAGATTTCAATTGCGCGTTTAACCTTTTGTTTAACTGAAAACGAATTCATGTATTTAATGATTTCACTCTTCTCCATACCAAGTTTTTCTAAGAAATCTATAATAGCGTTTTCACTTGATAAAAAATTACCTTCCTTATGTATAGCTTGAAAAACTGCTGTATGTCCTGCTTCTCCAATCCCTAGGGCCTCGATAGTATAAAAAAGTTTTGCATGAAGCTGATGAACTGGGCCCCAAGTAACTGGCATCTTTTGAAAATTTACGGTTGAATCTTTTTGCTTTGCCCATCTTGATACAACTGGAGCTAGATTAAAACAATGTCCACATCCATACCAAAAGACCTCAATTACATCAACCACTCCGTCTTCTTTCACTGGCAATGGCCTTGATAAAGAACCGAAATCTTTCCCCAATTTGTAATTTGCTTGTATGTTTGAGCTAAATGCAAGAAATGCATATCCAAAAATACATATAAGTAAGATTTTTTTATTTTTCATTTTTCATATAGTCCGTGCATGTAGTTTGCGAGAGCTTCAATATCATAATCATTCAAATTTTGAGATGCAGTTTGCATCACCAGTGAATAATCACCAGCATTTCTTTGAAGAGAGCGATATTCCTTAAGGGTAGAAATTAAGTAGTTTTTTTGTTGCCCAGAAACTTTTGGGAAACCAGCCTGAGCATTGCCCGCTCCATTGACTGAATGACATGCTGTGCATGCTGGAATTCCTCGATTAAGATCACCTGCTCTATATAAACTTTCACCTAAAGCCAAAAGTTCTTCATCATTTTTTGCTTGTCCAACTGCAGGTTGTTGAGCGCTGTAAAATGCAGCAATATCTAACAACTGAGAATCAGAAAGTGATTTTAAATATGGAATGACAGCCATCATTAAAACGTTTTCTCTTTCACCTTGTTGAAAATATTTGAGTTGTTCAGACAAATACCTTTGATTTTGACCAGCAAGATTTGGCCAATCAGAGCTTATGCTTTTTCCATCAGCACCGTGGCATGATGCACATGTTGAAACTAGCTTTGATCCAGCATTTGCATCCCCAGTGGAAAGCAAATCTGGCATCTTTATATCAGCAGCAAACATTACTGTTGAAGCAATGCTCAAACTAATAATCAAACAAGTTTTTAACATAAGTTTTACGTTGTGGTTAAGAACGCATATTATATGTCGTGCGTGCTCTGAGATAAATGATCTTATGAAAAATCCTTTCAAAAATACTGCCTTTTTATTCGGCATTACCAAAGCAAAAAATCTGCCGAAAGATAGTGGATTGGAAGTTTTATTATCCGGTAGATCAAATGCAGGAAAATCAAGCGCTTTAAATTGTTTAGCTGATAATAAAAAGCTGGCTAGAATTAGCAAGACGCCTGGCAGAACTACAGAAATTAATTTTTTTGAGGTTGAGGAAGGATATAAGCTTTTAGATCTGCCTGGATATGGTTTCGCAAAATCAGGACAATCAAGGATAAAAGATTGGGGGTCATTATTAGGTGAATATTTTGCAAATAGAGAGGCCCTCAAAGGTGTTTTAATATTTATGGACATAAGGCATCCACTTAAACCAATTGATCTGGAGATGATCAAATTGTGTGAAAGTTTTGATATAAATTATGTAGCTGTATTAACTAAATCTGACAAGGTTTCAAAAAATATTGAAGTGAAAACAATTCAACAAGTTTCTAACAAAACAAATGCCATTGAAATTTTAGCAATCTCATCTCTAAAGAAAAAAGGATTTGATAAGCTTAGGAAAGTTCTGATAGGATTTAAAGATGAATGATTTGTCTTTTCAATCTCAAGACTGCAAGCTAACGCTTAATGAGGGCCTCGAAGAATACAGATCTTACTTGCAAGCAAATGGAAAAAAGCAGCTAATTGATTCGCCTGACTCAACTGTTATTAGAGATCATGATGCAACTCATGTTATTTTTGGTCTTGATACCTCTTTAGAACAAGAGTCTATGTTAGATTCATGGGTATTTTCAGGCACTAGCTGGAAGCTTAAAGAATTATTAGCTTATAACAAACTACCAGAGATCAAAGAATTGTATAAAACATTTTGGCATGATCCAGGATATTTAAAGCTAGTTTTGCTTACGATTAAACTTATCCCAATTAAATTAAAGATAAGAAAACGAGCCAAGCAAATGAAGAAAAAATGGCCATTTGCTTCTCCAGACTATTTAATGGATCAACGAATTTGTGACTTGAGAGAAGAGTTTGGAATAAAAATACTCAGTGCAGATGAGATAAAAGTTAAACCTTTAATTTGGTCAGGCACATTAAAAAATTAATGGGCTTCGTTCCAGTTAGTCCCTATATTTGCATCAACTATTAAAGGTATTTTCAGTTCCACCGAACTTTCCATTAAATTAACAATCTCACTGATTGCTTCGTCTGCAAATTCTTTTTTTACTTCAAAAATTAGCTCATCGTGAACCTGCATGATCATTCTAATATCTGGGTTTTCACATCCTATCCATTTGTCAACATCAATCATTGCTTTTTTAATAATGTCTGCTGCGGAACCTTGTAATGGCGCATTAATGGCAGCTCTTTCTGCAGCTTGTCGTCTTAAACCATTGGAATCATTGATAGCCGCAACATGCAGTTTTCTTCCAAGAATAGTTTCAACAAAGAGATTTTTCTTGGCTAGCTCTTTAGTCGAGTCCATATAATCTTTAACCCCCGTATATCTTTGAAAGTAAGTATCTAAATAAGCTTGGGCTTCATTTCTTGCAATCCCTAATTGCCTTGTCAGTCCAAAAGCAGACATCCCATAAATCAATCCAAAATTTATTGCTTTTGCATTTCTTCGATGATCTGAGGTTACATCCTCAAGTGAAACATTAAAAATTTCTGAGGCCGTAGCTGAATGAACATCAATGTTATTGTTAAATGCATGAGTTAAATTTTTATCTCCGGATAAATGAGCCATTATTCTTAACTCTATTTGAGAATAGTCTGCTGAGATTAATACATTACCCTTTTCCGCTATAAAAGCTTCTCTGATCTTTCTGCCCTCAGCAGTTTTAATAGGAATATTCTGAAGATTTGGTTCTGTTGAAGATAATCTTCCAGTTGAGGTAACTGCCTGTTGATAAGAGGTATGAATTCTTTTAGTTATTGGGTGTTGAATATTAATCAGGCTGTCTGTGTAGGTAGACTTTAGTTTTGCCAAGCCACGATATTCAATAATAGTTTTTGGAAGCTCGTATTCTTCAGCCAGTCTTTGAAGTGTGTCCTCATTAGTAGAGGGTTGGCCTTTAGGAGTTTTCTTGAGAACTGGCAAATCAAGCTTATTATAAAGAATCTCAACCAGTTGTTTAGGTGAATCCATATTGAATTCTTCACCAGCAACCTTAAAAGCGGTTTTTGATAACTCTTGGATTTTAATTGATAGCTCGTCTGAGTATTCTGATAACATTTTTGCATCAATTTTTGCTCCATTTCTTTCAACTCTTATAAGAGAATGAAGCATTGGATATTCAATAGACTCAAGAAGTTTTATCAACTTTGGTTGATCTTTAAGCATAATGTTTAAGTGATTAAAAAGCCTAAGGGTTATGTCAGCATCTTCAGCTGCATAAAATGTAGCAGCTTGGATTTCAACTTGCGCAAAGTTAATTTGTTTTGAGGCTGAACCAACAACCTCTTCGTACTTCATTGGCTCATAATTTAAATAATGCTTAGCCATTCTATCAAGACCATGCCTCGTGCCGGTGCTGTTTAATACATATGACATTAGCATTGTATCTCCGAGAAAATCAGTAACATTTATTCCATGCCTGTTGAGCATTGGCAAATCAAATTTAAGATTTTGACCAATTAATTTTTTTTGATTTTTTGTGATGACACTTCCCAAAATTTTTTGAATTAAATTAAGTGACAATTGGCCGGGCATCCCATCATATGAGTGATTTATAGGTATGTAACACCCTGATCCTTCTTCACATGCAATAGATATACCTATGAGATCTGCGGTCATTGTATCTAAGGAAGAAGTTTCGGTATCAATAGCAAAAACATTGCATTTTTCAATTTTCTTAGCCCACGCTTTTAACTCCTTTTCTTTTAATACTGATTGATAATCTTTTTTAATATTACTAACTTTGGGCTTTTCATCACTTGAATCTGAGGAGGGCTTTATCCAAGTTTTAAACTCAAGATATGTAAATAATCTATTCAACTCTTCTTGATTCTCTTTAGCTTCTAGCAAACTTTCTAAAGACACTCCGATATCAACGTCCTTCCTCAAAGTCACAAGCTCAATATTTCTGTCTAAATCCGGAATAGAGTCTCGGAAATTTTGCCCTACTACACCGGTTAATGAATCTGCATTTTTTATAATGCCTTCAAGATTTTTAAATTCGCCAAGCCACTTAACTGCTGTCTTAGGGCCCACTTTTGGAACACCTGGAATATTGTCAGAAGAATCTCCTACAATAGCTAAATAATCAACTATTTGATTTGGATGGACTCCAAACTTTTCTTGGACTCCAGTTACATCGTAAATTTGATTGTTCATTGTATTCATCATTTTGATTAAAGGATCATCAACCAGCTGCATGAGATCTTTATCCAAAGAAGAAATAATTATTGGCATGCCTTGCTTAGAGCCAAGATTTGCTAAAGAGGCTATAACATCATCTGCCTCTACTTTTGGGATCTCAATAACAGGCATGCCCATGGCATTACAAATTTCTTTCAATGGAGAAAGCTGCTCTCTTAAATCTTCAGGCATCGGTGGACGGTTAGCTTTATAGTCTTTGTAAATATCATGTCGAAAATTTTTTCCTTTAGCGTCGAAAATTGAAAGGTAATGTGCGTTAGGATTTTCTTTTTGCAAGTTACGCAACATATTTACAACTCCCTTAACGGCTCCTGTTGGCAGTCCACTTGAGGTTGACAGTGGAGGCATCGCATGAAAGGCTCGATATAGATATGAGGAACCATCGATCAAAAAAATTTTTTTTGCTTGCGTATTCATAAAAATTTATTATGTCATTAGGTTTTTATATAAGCCATGCATAATATAAGATCATCATAAATTTAAAGATACTTTTAAAAATGAATGTTGTAAAAAAAATATTATGTCTGCCTCCGCTGATTAACTTTGGTCTTGGAGTAGGATTAATAGTAGGCGCTTATATTTTTGAAATTTTTGGGTATTACGATCCATGTCCACTTTGTATACTTCAAAGATGGTCTTTTGCATTGATTGCTGTATGTGGAGCAATGATGGCAATTCCTCGCTTACATGTATTTTTAAAAAAAGGCTTGCTAGTTTTTGCGAGCTTGTTTGCCTTTTGTGGCAGCATAATTGCTGGCAGACAAATTTATCTACAAAATCTTCCGCCTGATCAAATTCCAACTTGTGCTCCTCCAATGGATTTTTTAATGGATACTCTTCCATTCTTTGAGGTAATACAAACTATTCTTCTTGGTGATGGGAATTGCGCTGAGTATGAGTGGAGGCTTATTCTAAATTTTGCTGAATGGGCTTTGGTATTCTTTATTTTGTTACTGATTTACAACATCTTCTTTTTATTAAAAAAGTCTTGAAAATTATTATTCTGTAGTATTGCTACAATACAAAATGTCAAAAAATACCTTAAAATAAGTAATTCTTGTTTGATTGACAATTTTTATCAAATATTTTCAAATTCACTACAATATCGAACATGGGTATACTGTTTTTTCATATGAAGAATGTTGTAGAATCGATCAAATAAAGAATTTATGGAAACCAACGAGTTAAAAAAAATATTTGAATTAAGCACAGAAGAGCTTATAAAGGCAGCTATTGAAAATAAGGAAGGTGTTATTGCAAGCAATGGAGCCCTTTCCGTGGAAACCGGCCAGAGAACAGGCAGAAGTCCAAATGATAGATTCATTGTTGATGAAGATAGCACGTCAAGCCTGATTGACTGGGGAGAAATTAATAAACCTTTTGATGCAGAAAAGTTCAATCTTCTTTGGGATAAAGTTGAAGCATATTTAGCTGAGAAAAATCGTTATCTTTCAAAGGTGCATGTCGGTGCACACAGTGATCACTACATACCAGTCAATGTTGTAACCGAGAGCGCAGCTCATAGTATGTTTTCAAAATTAATATTTATTGATCCCATTGAATTTAATCCACAAGCTAAAAAAGAATGGCGAATAATGAGTGCACTTAATTATGAATGTTCTCCTGAGGAAGATGGTACTAACTCAGATGGTTGCGTAATTATAAATTTCGCTGCTAGAAAAGTTCTTCTTGCAGGAATGAAATATGCGGGTGAAATGAAGAAATCTATGTTTTCTGCTCAAAATTTTTTAATGCCTGAGAAGAACGTTTTACCTATGCATTGTTCTTCCAATGTTAATAAAGATGGTAAAGTATCATTATTTTTTGGCCTATCTGGAACCGGAAAAACTACTCTGTCAGCTGATCCAACATGTTCACTAATTGGAGATGATGAGCATGGATGGGGTGATGGAACAGTGTTTAATTTTGAGGGAGGTTGCTACGCTAAAACAATAGATCTTTCAGAGAAAAACGAGCCTGTTATTTGGAAAGCTATCAAACATGGTAGCATTATTGAAAATGTTTTCTTGGATGAAGGGGGAACTCCTGATTATTCAAATACATCATTATCTGAAAATGGGCGCTGCTGTTATCCTCGTGCACACATCGATGGTGCCGTTGAATCAAATGCTGCGGGTGAACCCGAAACAGTAATATTCCTCACCTGTGATCTTACTGGGGTTATTCCTCCAGTTTCTATATTGTCAAAGGAGGCTGCGGCTTATCATTTTTTAAGCGGCTATACTGCAAAAGTTGGATCTACAGAAGTTGGCTCAACAGAGTCAATAGGCACAACGTTTTCTACATGTTTTGGAGCCCCATTCTTTCCAAGGCCAGCAGGAGTATATGCTGACCTTTTAATGAAGAGGATAGAGTCTTTCAATTCAAGAGTATTTCTTGTAAATACTGGCTGGACAGGAGGGCCTCATGGTGTTGGATCAAGGTTTGATATACCCACAACAAGAAGAATAATAAATGCAATCCAAAATGGTGAGTTGAACAATGTTCAAACCACTCATATTGAAGGTCTTAACTTAGAAGTGCCTGTAGAAATTAGTGGAGTAGATCCTAAAGTTTTAATTCCAAAAAATACTTGGTCAGATCATAATCAGTATGATCAATATTTACAAAATCTTATTAAACAATTTAAAGATAATTTTAAAAAATTCTCAGTAAGTGAAGAGATAGTTGCTGCTGGTCCAGCCTAAATAAAATAAAAATCTATGACTTCTGATGCGTTTAATAGCTCTTTAAGAGCCTATAAAGAGAAAGGTTTTTTTAAGGAGCTTAAAATTCTTAGAGGCATTGAAAGAGAGTCCCTGAGAGTAGATAAGAACGGTAGAATATCGCAAAAAAATCATCCTAAAAATCTAGGGTCTCCTCTTACTAACAAAAATATAACCACTGACTTTGCTGAAGCCCTCGTAGAGATTGTAACTCCTCCATTTGAATCGCCAGAAGAGCTTTTTGATAACTTGAATCTGCTCCATAGGTTTGTGTATAGCGAATTAGATGATGAGATGTTATGGAACTTTTCAATGCCATGTGCATTTACAAATGAAAAAGAAATTCGAATAGCCGAATATGGTAATTCCAATAATGGAATGCTAAAGCATGTTTATAGAAAAGGACTTAGATTAAGATATGGGTCGATAATGCAATGTGTTTCAGGCATCCACTATAATTTTTCGTTTACAAAAAATTCCTGGAAAACTTTAGACAAATCCTCAGATCAAGATTATGTGAATGAAAAATATCTTGGCATGATTAGAAATATAAAAAGAAATTTTTGGTTCATCTTAGAACAATTTGGAGCGTCTCCTGTAACCCATAAATCTTATTTATTTGATAGAGAACATTCCCTAGAAAAATATAATACGAGTGATTTATTTCTTCCCTATGCAACCTCTTTAAGGATGAGCGATGTGGGCTACCAAAGCAAAATTCAAGATTCTCTCAAAATTAGTTATAACAGGCTAGATGATTTTATAAATTCCTTAATAAAAGGAATAAAAACTCCTGTCAAAAAATTTAATGATATAGGGATGTTTGATGATGCCGGTATTGCTCAACAAATCTCCACAGGAATATTGCAAATTGAAAATGAGTTATATGACATTGTTAGGCCCAAAAGATCTGGCCCAAGTGGATCAAGGCCAGCAACATTGCTGAAAAAAGATGGCATAGAATATCTAGAATTAAGAGGAATTGATATTAATCCCTTCATGCCTGAAGGCATTGATGTAAACAAAATAAAGCTGCTTGATATATATATCACTCACTCGTTAATCTCTGAGAGTCCTCTTATGTTAGATGAAGAAATTAATGAAATTAGAGCCAACCAAAAAATCATGGTTAGCCAAGGTAGATTAAAAAATGTAATGTTAAGAAAAAATGGCAACTTGGTTTCTTTAGAAGAACTAAGAAAAAATTTTTTAACTGAATTAGAGAAAACTGCGGAAGCCTTAGATGAATATTCTGAGGGTTATTTAAAAGCTTTCCATATCGAGACACGCAATAAAACACTGCTAAGTGAAAAAATATTAGCTGATATGGATGCTGAGGATCTTGAATTTCAAGATTATGCGTTAAATCATAGTAAAAAAATTGCTAAGAAGTTTAGCCCCCTTGATGTCAAAAATTTTTCTACTTTAAAAAACTCTGTGCAAACATCAATACAAAAATTAAGAAATCTTGAAGAAAGTTCAAGCATGGACATTAATAAATATGTAGAATTATATAATTCAAAGATTTAGGAATATTAATGAAAGCTTTGCAGTGTATAGAATTAGGTGGTCCTGAGAAACTTGTATTATCTGATCTGGATGATCCAAAGCCAGGCAATGGTGAGGTTTTGATTGAAATTAAAGCTGCTAGTGTTAATTTTCCTGATGTCTTGATGATCCAAGGCTTATATCAAGTTCAACCGCCAATGCCATTTATTCCTGGAGCAGAATGTGCAGGTGTTATATCAGAAATAGGCGAAGGTGTTGAATCTTGCAACATTGGTGATCATGTTTTTGTAATGGCAGGAAATGGTTGTTTTGCTGAGAAGATTGTTGTTGAAGCTGCAAGAGTAGTCTTAATACCCGAAGAAATGGATTTTCCAGTTGCAGCCGCTCTACCCATGACTTACGGTACTTCGCTTTATGCCTTAAAACAAAGAGCGGAACTTAAAGCTGAAGAGACCCTATTGGTGCTTGGTGCTGCAGGAGGAGTGGGGCTAAGTGCAGTAGAAATTGGTAAAGCAATGGGAGCAAAGGTCATTGCTGCAGCTTCTTCTGAAGAAAAAATTAAGATTTGCTTAGAGCATGGTGCAGACGAGGCTTTTGTATATCCGTCAGGTAACTTAGATAAAGAGCAACAAAAAGAACTTTCAAATAAAATTAAAGAGCTCACTGGAGGACAAGGAGCTAATGTTGTTTATGATCCAGTTGGAGGAGCTTTTAGTGAGCCTGCTTTAAGATCAATAGCATGGGAAGGTAGATTTCTTGTAATTGGATTTGCAGCCGGAGAAATACCAAAATTACCTCTTAATCTAGCTCTTTTAAAAGGCTGTCAAATAGTTGGAGTTTTTTGGGGTGCATGGACAATGATGTTTCAAGATGAAAATGAAAAAAATTTTAAAGAGCTTTTTGATCTTTATGCTGCAGGAAAAATTAATCCTGAAATTTCAGATAGATTCACCCTAGATAAATCTGCAGCGGCTATTGCTCACTTAAAAGACAGAAAGGCTAAAGGAAAGGTAATAATAGATGTATAAAAAAGCAGGGATTTTATTTTTTTGCTTTGCTTTGACACAATGCTCAGAAACAATAGATTTGATGGATAGACCAATACATGAAACTGATAGTACTTTCCAAAATGAGGATTATAGGCTGCTGCCTATGGATGGAGCTCATAATGCAAGAGAACTGGGGGGCTATAAAACTACTGATGGCAAGTCTGTTAAATGGGGCATGCTTTACCGATCAGATAAATTAAGTGATATCTCTGATACTGATCAAGTGTATTTACAAAATCTTGGTATAAAAAAAATCATTGATTTTAGATCCAAGGAAGAAAAAGAAGAAGATCCAGACATTATTCCCAAAGGTATAGATTATATTGAAATGCCAATAAGCGTAGATGGCGCCATGCGATCTAAAATAGAAGCTGTCTTAAAAGGCGAAACTAATAAAGATGTAAAAAGTTTTCTCATTGATGCAAACAAAGAATTTGTCTCAAATTATACTGATGTATATGAGGAATTTTTAAGAAATCTTATTGATGATGATGGTCCTGCTCTGTTTCATTGTACTGCTGGAAAAGATAGAGCTGGATTTGCTGCAGCAATTACATTGATTGCTTTAGGAGTCTCAAAAGAAGATGTAATTAATGACTACATGAAAACCAATCAATTCACCAAAGACAGAATTGAAGAAATCATTGGGCAAATAAAGCTCATGACCTTATATCAAACAGATGCAGAAATTTTACGTCCTTTGCTTGGGGTGGAACGTGAATATATTGAAACAGCTTTCCAGACAGCTGAAGAAAAGTATGGGAGTTTAGAGAATTTTATTAGAGAAGGTTTAAATATCTCTGATGAAGAAATTCAAATTCTACGAAATAAATTTCTGGAAAGTTAACGGGGTGTTACAACCGACTGATAAGTCAGAAAAAACTTCTCTTCATCAAAAGGTGGTCTAAAAAAACCAGCATATTTTCCCTCAGGATTAATTAGCAAAATATTATTCGAATGATTCTCTAGATGAGATATGTGATTAGAGTACGTATTTTTGGGTGGCTCAATTACCATAACGTTTAATTGAGTAGCAAGGCTTAAAAGCATTGGCCTCTCTCCTCGAATGCCAAGAAATGAATTGTTAAAAGCTTTTGCATATTTATCTACATCATTTGCCGAATCATTCTCGGGATCAATGGTGATAAGAATGAACTGTTTGTCGCTTAAGTCAAAGCCCTTAGATGCTAAGGTAGAATATAAGTTTTTCATTAAAGACATTGCAACTGGGCACTCTGCAGGGCACCTGGTAAAACCAAAATAAACTAAAGTCCATTTTTTACTAAAAACATTTTTATTCAAAAGTAGGCCATTTGAAGAAGATAATTGAAAATTAGAAAATTCCTTAGGGTTTGGAAATTGATAATATCCATTTACCAATAATTCGTTTGGAGACAAATATCTTGGAGTGGTTAGTTTATTAATAAACAAAGATAGAACCGCAACAATAAACAAAACTATTAAGGTTAAGGAAATTTTTATATTCTTGCTCATTTCTAAATTAAATAATGATCAATCAGCAACGCAGCAAATATAAGAAAAATATAATAAATGGAATAAATAAATGTTGGAAAAGCATGTTTATTGTTTTCATCAAAATACAATGCAACGGCGTAATATAAAAATATAGAACCCAATACTAATGCTGAAATAAGATAAAAAACTCCGGACATCATTACAACAAATGGAAATATGCTCACTAAGACCATAATAATTGTATATAAAATGATTTGAAGTTTTGTAAACTGAACACCATGGGTGACTGGCAGCATGGGAATATTTTCTTTTGCGTAATCATCTTTTCTATGAATGGCTAAAGCCCAAAAATGGGGAGGAGTCCATGCAAAAATGATTAAAACCAAAAGTAATGAGTTTGGATCAACTGAGTTAGTCACTGCAGTCCATCCCAGCATTGGAGGCGCAGCTCCCGCAAGACCTCCGATGACAATATTCTGAGGGGTGGCTCTTTTTAGGTAAATGGTATAAACAAATGCATATCCTATTAAAGAGCCCAATGTGAGAATAGCAGTGAGTGTATTCACGTATAAAATTAAAATAGCTGCGCCTAAAAAACCCAAACAAAGAGCAAAAATTGATGCCTTTACTGGTGTTATTTCTCCTTGTGGAATTGGCCTGTTCTCTGTCCTCCTCATATTCGCATCTACATTTCTATCAATAATGTGGTTGATGGCTGCAGCTGAGGAGGCACAAAGACCAATGCCTAGCATTGCCATACCTATTAATGAAAAAGGAGCTACTGTTTTACTTGCTAGTAATGAGCCAACAAAAGCACAAATTAACATCATTAGAACTACGTTAGGTTTACATAATTCGTAGTAGTTCTTAATCGTGCTATTCATCTTTCCAAATTACAAGATTAACCATTAAAGTTGCTAATAGTAATAATGCTGCAACCAAATTATGCGCGATAGCTATATACAAAGGAAGAACGTATACAACGTTCATAATTCCTAATGAAATTTGAGTGACTAATATTACTCCCAAAGTAGATGCCATAGGAGCTGCGTTGGAAAACCAGAGCCTTGATATTAATACTAAAAAAACTACGGTTAAAATTAATGCGCTTATTCTGTGTGAGTAATGTATTGCCACTCTTGCCTCGTTATCCAATAATCCATATAAATAATTTGGGCCAACTTCTTGAGCTAAATTAAATCCATCATAAAAATCCATATCTGGTAGGAATTTTCCTTGGCATGTTGGGAAATCTGCGCATGCTAGAGAGGCATAATTCGTACTAGTCCATACGCCAAGAAATATTTGGATAATTAAAACAAATAATGCAAGTCCTCCAAGAACTTTCAAATGACCGATATTATAGTTTTTAATCCCGTCAGTGGTTTGTAAAAATAAATAAAAAAATATACTTAGTGTTATAAATCCACCAAATAGATGTCCTGTAACAATGATAGGCAATAGTTTTAAACTTACAGTTAAGTAACCAAATAAACCCTGACAACAAATAAAAAATAATAGGAAAGATGTTATAGCTTTAATTTTTTTAGGTAGTTGATATTTGAAGGCAAAATAAACAAGCAATATTGCAAGAAAGCCAAGTGCAGCTGCAAAATATCTGTGGACTACTTCAGGGATAGCTTTGTCAATTTCATAGGGGAATTGAGGATATCTTGATTCTGCTAGCGCAATTTCCGCTTCAGTAGTTGGAAAAACTACAAAACCATAACATCCGGGCCAATCAGGACATCCAAGCCCAGCATCGACTAGGCGTGTCCAAGCACCCAGAGCTATAACAACGAATGCGAAACAAATGCCAAACAATGATAGATTTTTCATTGTGATCATATCAAAACCTTCAAGTCTTTTAAAATTAATTTTGGATTCATTGACACTGGAAAATACATAACCGCCCTTCCATAGGGATCAACTATAAATATTTTTTGTCCATCAAAGAATTCTGGGTCTTCAATTATCAACTTATTATAAAGTTGATCTCTGGAATCAATAATTAAATTAGTCCTAGGATAGTCTTTTAATTGATCTGAAATGCTGTTTTCATAATTTGTAAATACGGCCCTTTTAAGTTTGTTAATGTCTCTATTTAGTGCAACATTAAGTTGACGCATTAAATAAAGAGCTTTTTCAAGATCAGAATCTTCTAAAGCATAAGTGGCAAAAAGCCATTTTCCATCCTCAAATTTAAGGCTCTCAGTGCCAATGCGCAAACCCAGACTGGTAACATCAAAGTATTCATAAAAAAATACGCCATTGTTTTTTGTATTTTTTGGAGATAGCCCTGATTGAAAAAATAATGTGGAACCAAATAATACCAGTAGAGGTGTTAGTAGAAGGACTGCTAAAAATAACTTACTTTTCATTACTCTTTGTTGATCGCATATATGAACATACTGAATAAAACAATGCTCATGGTAAACCATTGAAGTGCATAGCCATAATGTTTGGTTGGTGAAATTACAAAAGGCTGAATAGGTATGTACTCTTTAAGGAAATTAGAGCCGGGCTCTAATACAATAACAGAGTCGGAGAAATCTTTATTGAATTTAGTTTCAATTATGTCGGGTAGTTTTGTCTGTGAGACGATTGGCCAATTTTTTGTAAAAATATCATCGCCTGCTAATACTTCTTTTTCTGGCTTTAAAAGACTTCCAACTATTCTTAATCTATCTGACTTAAAGTCAATATCAGGAAGTTCGCTTCTTGTCTTGCCTCGAGGAATCCATCCTCTATCAACAAAAATTGCTTTTTCGTCAAAATAAAATGGGGTATAAATTTTGTATCCAACCTGCCCATCATTAATTTGATTGTCAATCAGGACTTGGCGAGATGAATCATAAAATCCCTCGACAAAAACACGGCTCCAAGGAACAGATAAATTTTTAAGGGCAATAGGAGGACTTTCTTGCATTTCGTTGAAAGCTTTCATCTTTAATGCCTTTGATTCAGCTCTTTCGATTTGCCAAAAACCTAAAGAGATAAATAACAAAGTAAAAAAAATAGAAAATAAACTTAAGGCTTTATTGTTTTTGACAAGTTTAATTGTTAAAAATTTCATGTTTTAAAATGTTATAATCCTAATATGCTCAAATCACTTATAGCAATTGTAATCATCTTAATATTTATAAGCTTATTTAGTAGTTTATTCTTCCTTTTCAAGGACCAAGGACAAGGTAAACGTTCCGTATACAGCCTTGGATTTAGGGTTACTATGGCTGCATTACTTTTAATCTTGGTATCATATGGTCTATATACTGGTGAGCTGGGGAATAATGTGCCTTGGGGCTCTTGATTTAGAGAATATAAACAAAAAGAAATAGCATTACCCAAACAACATCCACGAAATGCCAATACCATGAAGCCGCTTCAAAACCAAAATGGTTGTGTGGGTCAAAATGATTATATAAAACTGATCTAGACAGCATTATTGCAAGCATCAGCCCACCCATCATTACATGAAAGCCGTGAAAGCCTGTAAGCATAAAAAAAGTTGATCCATAAATACCTGAGTTTAATGTCAATCCGTAATGAGCATATGCCTCATAATATTCCAACGCCTGGAGACCTACAAAGAATAGTGCGAGAGCAACTGTAACCCCAAGCCATCTATTGAAGCTTTTCTTATTATCATTTTTTAGCGCCAAATGCGCGAAATGAACAGTTACACTAGAGCTTAAAAGTACGATTGTATTCCAAAGCGGAAGCCACATTAACGCTTTTCCCCAACCGGGCCAACTCATATTTTTATCAGCAAGTACATAAGCTGAACCAGCATCGGGAGTAGACATGACGGGCCAGGATGACTCAAAACCTTGCCATAGCATGTTTGCAAGACCTTTTTCACCCTCTCCGCCAAGCCATGGTACTGAAAAATTTCTTACATAGAAGAGCGCCCCAAAAAACGCTGCGAAAAACATTACTTCTGAAAAAATAAACCAAGCCATTCCAAAAACAAAAGATTGCTGAAGTTGAGCACTATCAAGGCCAGCAATATGCTCTCTGATGACAGCCCTAAACCAAAAATATAGAGTAGCCCCAAAGGCGGCTAGACCTGAATAAAGTATATATGCTGAATTACTTTCTGTTTTACCTAAGTCATTAATGGTTCCTGCGGCGCCCATAACTAGAAGGAAAAGAGCTATTGCTAAATAAATTGGATACTTGCTTTGTTCTGGAACATAATACTTTTGGTAGCTCATGCCGATGGCTCCATTTTATGATCATTGCCATGATTTGTTTGAAGATCTTTGCTTAGTTGGACCTTATCGTAATCAGTTACGTCAAAAATTGTATAAGAGAGCACAACACTATTTATAGATTTAGGCAGCGCATCATCAAATATAAGTCTTACTGGTAATAATGCCTCCTCCCCTGGAGCAAGTTCTTGTTGCTCAAAACAAAAACATTCGAGCTTTTTAAGATGGGCTGCGGCATTTGAAGGGGCAACACTAGGTATAGCTTGCGCGGTCATCATTTTGTTTGTGGTATTTTTTACATAAAAAGAGGTTGTGTGATACTTTCCAGTCTTTATCTTAATGCTGTCCTCTGATGGCTTAAAAGCCCAAGGCATTTGTTCATTGTTATGGGAAACAAATTGAACTGAGAGGTCTCTCCCATTTTCAATTTCTATATTAGTATTATTGGTGGCTTTTAATTCTATTTTTCCATTAAGGCCTGTAACTTCACAGAATACATCGTATAGCGGGACCAAAGCGAATGAAAAAGTGAACATTCCCAAGACTGCAAAACACAAGGTCTTTATCGTTTTCTTTGACCCTTCGTTCATTTATAAACTCACCTTTGGTGGTGTTGTAAACGTGTGATATGGAGCTGGTGAATCCACAGTCCATTCAAGCCCTCTTGAGCCTTCCCAGACTTGAGGCGTTGCTTTTTTACCACCCATAACAGTTTTTAGAACTATGAATAAAAATAAGATTTGTGATGCTCCAAATAGAAATGCTCCAACAGATGAAATAGCATTCCAGTCAGCGAATTGGAGTGCATAATCTGGATATCTTCTTGGCATACCTGCTAAACCGATAAAATGCTGTGGAAAGAATGTAATATTAACTCCAGTGAACGAAAGCCAAAAGTGTAATTTTCCGAGTCTTTCGTCATACATGTTCCCAGTCCATTTTGGAATCCAATAATAAACTGCTGCCATAATTGAAAAAACAGAGCCTGGAACTAGAACATAATGAAAATGAGCAACAACAAAATAGGTATCATGATATTGAAAGTCTGCTGGAGTAATCGCAAGCATCAAACCTGAAAAGCCTCCGATAGTAAACAAAACCACAAACGCTATCGCAAAAAGCATTGGTGTTTCATATGTAATTGACCCTTTAAACATAGTTGTAACCCAGTTAAAAACCTTCACTCCTGTAGGGACAGCAATAAGCATAGTTGCCCACATAAAAAATAACTCGGCGGCTAAAGGAAGTCCAACAGTAAACATATGATGCGCCCAGACAACAAAAGATAGAATTGCAATTGAGGCCATTGCCCAAACCATTGAGGAATATCCGAATAGCTGCTTCCTGGAAAAGGTTTCAATAATATGGGATGCAATTCCGAAAGCAGGTAATATCATAATGTAAACCTCCGGATGACCAAAGAACCAAAAAATATGCTGGAATAAAACGGGATCGCCTCCCCCGGCTGCGTTAAAGAAACTTGTCCCAAAATGAATATCCATTAGCATCATTGTGACTGCTCCCGCAAGAACCGGCATAACTGCAATTAACAAGTAAGCAGTGATAAGCCAGGACCAAACAAAAAGTGGCATTTTCATTAATGTCATTCCTGGTGCTCTCATGTTCATTATGGTAACTATCACATTAATGGATCCCATAATTGAGGAAGCGCCCATAATATGAACAGAAAATATAAAAAAAGTAACGCTTGGTGGCGCATAAGTTGTAGACAATGGCGCATAAAAAGTCCAACCAAAGTTAGGTGCTCCGCCTTCCATAAATAATGATGAAAGTAATATGAAAAAGGCAAAGGGTAATATCCAAAAACTAAGGTTATTCATTCTAGGAAGAGCCATATCTGGGGCACCAACCATCATAGGTATTAACCAATTTGCTAGGCCAACGAATGCAGGCATGACTGCTCCAAAGACCATTATCAGTCCATGAAGAGTAAGCATCTGATTATAAAATTCAGGCTCTACTATTTGCATACCAGGTTGAAATAGTTCTGCTCTTATGACCAGAGCCATCACGCCCCCAATCAAGAACATTGCAAAACTAAACCAAAGATAAAGACTTCCAATATCTTTATGATTGGTAGTATATAGCCACCTAGTTAGACCTTTTGCTGGACCATGATGATGATCATCATGACCATGGGATTCAATTACTGCACTCATGTCTCTCCTCTATATCCTTATTATAATTTATAATCCACAATATCTTTAGGGACAACAATCTGTCCATCTCCACTTTCTGCATTACCCCATGCTCTTCTTGTGTAGGTAATCACAGCAGCCAAATCAACTTCTGATAATTGATTTGCATAAGATGCCATGGCTGCGCCCTGAACACCTTCCATCAAAATTTCTATATGTTTCGGTTTATCATTGAGAGCTATATCACTTCCAGCTAAAGCAGGAAATATTCCAGCAATTCCTTGACCGTTACTTTGATGACAAGCAACACAGTTCTTAGCGTATATAGCCTCTCCTCTTTCAACGAGCTCATTTGCGGACCAATCTTTGGTCGTTAATTCAGCCATTCTCAAAGCAGCATCTTTTTTTTCTTTCACCCAAGTATGATATTCGTCCTCAGGAACAACCTTAACCACTACAGGCATAAATCCATGGTTTTTTCCACATAGTTCAGTACATTTACCTCGATATGTTCCAGGTTTATCTACGACAGTCCAAGCAGTATTTATGAAACCAGGAATTGCATCTTGCTTGATAGCAAAATCTGGCATCCACCAAGAATGGATCACATCATTAGCAGTAATTAAAAATCTAACTTTCTTGCCTGCGGGTATGACCACGGCCTCGTCAACCTCTTGAAGGTAGAACTCGCCCTTAGGTGTTTTGTTATATATTTCGTCCCAGTCTGTAGTGAGGTTTTGAAAGAAATCAATATCATCTTCAAGGTATTTATATTGCCATTTCCACTGATATCCGACCACTTGAATGTTGATATCGCCTTCAGTATCGTCATATATTTTTACAAGTGTGTTTGAGGCAGGTATGGCCATAAATACTAAGATCAAAAAAGGAACGACGGTCCAGGCAAGTTCAAGTTTAGTATTTTCATGAAATGTTGAGGGACTAGGATTTCTTTTCTTTGTGTGTGCAAACATTGAATAAAACATGACACTGAATACAACCAGTCCAATGACAACGCATATCCAAAAAATTAACATATGCAGATCAAAGACTTCTTTACTAATGGCTGTGACGCCCTCAGTCATATTAAAGTCGTCCCATGCGGCGAAAAGATTGCTTGAGATAAGCAATATTAATAACGCAAATAATTTGTTTGAAATACTTGTGGTAGCTCTTTTAAACATTAAATATTATCCCTAGCTAAGAATGTTTCAAAAATAAAAAATTGATATAAAGTATTATAATTAAAAATTATGTTCAATAGAAGTTTTTTAAGCTTTTTTTTGCTATTTTGAACTTACTTTTTGTGGCGCTATGATAGCCTTAAATAGGTTCAAATTCTAGGATTTTTTAGGCCTAAAATCATCAATATTAAAAACTTTTGGCTCGTTAAAATTTAAAGGTTTATTTTCAATATCTTCAGGTTTTTTTTCTTTAAAGTCACAGTTCAAACAATATATAGTTTTATCGTCGGGAGTTATGGCGATTTTGTCTTGAGCCTTGCATGAAGGACAAACTGCTCCAGCAATGAAACGAATAAATCCTTTAGTCATTCAACAAATCCAGTTTTGTTATTTTTGTTTCTGGGGCTACGCCAGTCCACAACTCAAAAGAAGCTGCTGCCTGTTGTATTAACATTCCAAAACCATCAAAGCATTTATCAGTATATTGATTACCCCATTCTAGAAAAGGTGTATGACTATTATTTTTGCTATAACTAAGATCATAAAGAATAGTTTCATTGTTTATTTTTAAGTCTTTGCTCCAGGAAAATGAGCCTGAAAATCCAATCGACGTTGCGTTAACAACTAAATCTATATGTTCGTTAAAATTTTCTAAATTTAATATATTTGAGTAAATTTCTTTAGAGTTAAAAAACCTTCCTATTACCTTTTCAAGTTTATCTTTAGATCTATTGTCTAAAATTATGTTTCTTGGTTTGCATGCGTCAATAGATGGAATAATGCTTAAAGCAGAGCCCCCAGCACCTAAAATTAATATATTTTTTGAAGAGATTGAGCACTTATTTTTTAAATCTTTCATCAAACCAATGCCATCTGTTGATTCAGCCAAAATAAGTCCTGAGCTGTCTATATGAAGGGTATTAGCCGCTCCAATTAAATTAACAAGCGATGAATTGCTATTAACTGAACGCAAACAATTTACCTTATGTGGCAAGGTGATATTAAGTCCATCTCCTCCCTCGCTAAAGAAATCTTTTAAAAATTTATCAAGATTATTTTCCAAGACATGATAAGCCTGATAGTCAATATCTATATTTGTCTGTTTTGAAAAAATGTTATGTATTTTAGGAGACAGTGAATGCCTAATCGGATCGCCAATAACTCCTAGCTTATATTGCATAGTCTATATATGTTGGTTCCAACTTTTATTAATAAATCTTAAAAGTTTCTTTTCATTTCTAATAATATTTTTAGACAGTCGGAATGGCCAATTTACAGCGGGAGGCATTGATGCGAGTATTGAATCAGTTCTCCCATTTGACTCTATTCCAAATTTTGTACCTCTGTCAAATAACAAATTAAACTCAACATATCTTCCTCTTCTATATAGTTGAAACTCTCTATCTTCAGCTGTAAATTTTTTATCCTTATTCATGTTTACTATATCCAGATAACTTTCAATGTAACAATTAGCAACTGCATTTAATAAATTTAGACTATCTTCTATAGTTTTATGCTTAAGCTGATCAAAAAATATGCCTCCAATGCCTCTTTTTTCCTTCCTGTGGGGCAAATAAAAATAATCATCGCAATTTTTAGCAAAATTCTTGTGATACTTAAGATCAAAATTATCCAAGCAAATTTTTGCTTTTGAATGCCAATTTGATGACTCATCTTTTGTTGGAAAGAAAGGAGTCAGATCAAAGCCTCCACCAATCCACCAGTTTTCTATTAAATTATTTTTGCTCAGCTCCAAGAAAATCCTTACGTTCATGTGACTCGTTGCACAAAATGGATTCATGGGGTGAGCAATTACAGAAACTCCCATGGCATGAAATTTATTAGACTTAGTTTTTAGTTCCTCAGCAATAGATGATTGAGGTAGTTGTTTACCAGAGATAGATGAAAAATTAACCGCAGCTTTTTCAATTGTATCGCCAGTAATTGAAATAGATTTTCCTCCGCCCCCTTGATCCCTTTTCCAAACCTTGGCAACTCTTATTGGATTAGTTATAAAGAGGGTATTGAGGCCGCTTTCAATGTTCCTTTGAATCTTCGTGAAAACAGATTCTATTTTTTTCAATTCTTTACTTGTGAGCTTATTCACGAATGTATTCCATTGTATTTAGATCAATTATAGAGGATGGTTTTTTTGATTTTCCATTCTCAAAATAATAAAAAGCAACATCTGAATCTGAAAAGATTTCAGCAATATCTTCCAAGTTTTTAGGAGTGGGTAGATTGCTTATGTTTGCAGATGTAGAAACCATCAGATTATTAAAAAAAGATAGTAAATTAATAATTGGTTTGTGACTACTTACTCTCATTGCAATGGTTTTATCTACAGCTTTTAAATAATTTGGTACCTTGTCAGTTGATCCATAAATTATAGTTGTGTGGCCTGGCCAATTATTACTCACAAATTCATTTTGTTGCTCAGTAAGAGGTTGGAAATATTGCAACGCTTTTTTGATAGAGGGGGCCAACAAAATAAAACTTTTAGATGGATCTCTTTGCTTAAGAATATTTACCTTTTCTACTGCTGATTGGTTAAAAGCATCGCATCCAATTCCCCACACTCCCTCTGTTGGATGTATTAGAATTTTTCCTTGATTTAACCATTCGGCAGCATCCTGTGGATTAAAAATTTTATTCAAATTTTTATTGAATAGATTCGTTTGCTTCTAGAACATCCGCGTGCATTTTTAACTTATATCCGTCTAATTTTTTTGCCATCGCATCGTCACTTGTTCCTATAATTTGTGCTGCACAAATTGCTGCATTGATAGCTCCAGATTTTCCAATAGCAAATGTTGCTACAGGAACTCCTTTGGGCATTTGAACTGTAGCGAGCAAAGAATCCATTCCATCAAGATCACCGCCGCCCAATGGAATGCCTAATACAGGCTTTTTTGTTTGGGCAGCTATAGCACCAGCTAGATGTGCCGCCATACCTGCAGCAGCTATAAATACTTTTACTCCATTAGCTTCAGATTCTTTTACTCTTTTTACAACCTCTTCAGGGGTTCTATGAGCAGACAAAATAAACATTTTATGAGAAATTCCAAAATCTTTTAGTGTGTCTGATGCTGCTTGAACAACAGGTAAATCTGATTTTGATCCCATAAATATTGAAACTAAAATGTTATCGGACATAAAATGGCTCCTATTTATATAAATTAGTGGTGTTGATTATAAAGAATCAACATATAATGTGTATATGGCTAGATTAAAAATTTTAACATTTCCCGATCCAAGATTAAGAAAAGTCGCTTCGCCTGTAAAAGAATTCAACAAAAGTCTAATAAATATTACTGAAAATATGCTTGAAACAATGTATGAAGAGGGTGGTATTGGTCTTGCTGCAACTCAAGTGGATATTCATGAAAGAATTGTTGTTATGGACCTATCTGAAGAAAAAAACGATCCAAGAATATTCATTAATCCTGAATTTAAAATATTAGACGACAAAAGTCTATTTTCATGCGAAGAAGGATGTTTATCAATCCCGGGGGTAAGAGAGGAAATTACAAGACCAGATAAAATTAAAGCTTATTGGCAAGACACTGAAGGAAAAAAATACGAAGACCAACCACAAGGCCTTCTTGCAGTATGTTTTCAACATGAAATAGATCATTTAGAGGGTAAGCTTTTAGTAGATTACATTTCTCCACTAAAACGAGACAGGATTAGAAAAAAAGCACTTAAATCAGTGAATTAATATACATTCAACTAAAATTATCATTTTAAATAATTTTTTTGTAACTTTTAGCAGATTTAAGAAGATTTTAGCAGATTTTAGCAGATTTTAGCAGATTTATATATGAAGATTTTATATGCGGGCTCATCTCAATCATCCTCATTAATTCTTGAATCATTGATTGCTGGTTCCAACGAAGTAATTGGAGTCATAAGTCAACCTGACAAAAGGTCAAAAAGAGGAGCTATCATTGAACCATCTTATGTTTCATCTGCAGCAGAAAAAAATAATATAACTGTTTATAAACCCCAAACCTTAGATGAAAATTTTAAACATACAATATTAAAACTTAACTTTGATATTTTATTAGTTGTGGCTTATGGAAAAATATTGCCTGCATGGTTTTTGGAAAGTCCTAAAAAAGAATCGGTAAATATCCACTATTCCTTATTACCAAAATATAGAGGAGCATCACCAATTCAATCCGCTCTTTTGAACGATGAGAAAGTAACTGGGATTTCAGTAATGAAAATGACTAATGAATTAGATGAAGGGCCAGTGTATTTTTTCCATAAACAAAAAATATTACATAAAGATAATAGAAATACTCTTGAAGATAAGCTTACATCTTTGGCTATAAAAAATATTGATAAAGATCTTTCTGATATATATCTCGATAAACTAGCCCCAATTAAACAAGGCTCAAAAAACATAAGTTATTGCAAAAAAATAGATAAGCTTTCAGGCAAGATTACTTTAGATCAGGAAGAAAGTGATAGTGTGTTTAGGAAATATAAAGCCTATTATGGTTGGCCGGGTCTGTATTTTGAATTTAAAAACTTAAAGATCAAGATTCATGGTATTGACTTAAAAGTTAAAAAAAATATAAACTTTGTGAAAAATAAATTTTACTTCCATAATAATTTATTGTATGCAAAAACAATAGATGGCAGTATAGTGATCACTCACTTACAATTTCCAGGCAAAAGAATTATATCCTCAAATGATGCAGCAAACTCCTATGCTGATTTTTTCATAGATTAATTTAATTAAAGCATTTCTTTCAATTATATAAAAAGAGGTTTAATTTATAACAATGAAAATTCTAATACTTGGCGCTGGAAGAGTTGGAAGCAGTCTTGCATCAACTTTATCAAAGCAACAATATGAAGTTAGTGTTATTGATTTAAGCAAAGAAAAGCTTCAAAGGCTTCAAGAAGATTTTGATCTTGCAACTGAGGTTGGCCATGGCTCTTATCCAAGCACATTGAAAAAGGCCGGTGCTGATGAGGAAACTATTTTATTAGCAGTTACAAATAGTGACGAATGCAATATTACTTCATGCCAAATAGCCAAATCAAAGTTTAATGTTAAAAAAACAATATGCAGATTATCAAATGCTTCATATTTAGACTCCTTAGATGCGTTTGGTGAAAATAATATTGATATTGCAATAAGTCCTGAAAATGAGGTAACTGAGCACCTAGTAGATTTGATTAAACATCCTGGGGCAGAGCAAATTGAGTCTTTTGCAAATGGATCTATAAAAGTTGTATCTGTTAAAGCTAAAAAAGATGGAATGCTAGTTAATAGAGAGCTTAAGAGTATAAAAAGTGATATGCCGGATACAAATACCTTCGTTCCTGCTATCTATAGAAAGGGAAAACCTCTCATACCTGACGGTAAAACAATCATCAAAGAAAATGATGAAATATACTTCTTGGCTGCAGAAAGTGACATTGACAGCGTTGTTCAAGAAATGAGATTGCAAGACAGTTCATCCTCGAGGATGATGATAGTGGGTGGAGGGAAAATAGGCTTTGCACTGGCAAAAACCTTGGAAGAAGATTACAAGATTAAAATCATTGACCCAAGTGATGACAGGTGTGAAGTAATTTCAAATCAGTTAAACAGAACAATTGTTCTAAAAGGAGAAGGATCTGACGAAGAATTACTTAAAAGTGAAAATATTGAAAATATTGATATTTTTTGCGCTTTAACAAATGATGATGAGACAAACATTATGTCCGCATTCTTAGCAAAAAAATTAGGTGCTAAAAAGACTATTATTATTGTCAATAACTATACATACATAAATATTCTTCCCAAGAATTTTGTTGACATAGCTCTTTCTCCTCAGAGATTAACTGTATCTATGGTTCTTCAGCATCTTGCTAAGGGAGATGTTCCACAAGAAGTATTGTTAAAGATGCAAAGTGGCGCAGAGGCAATCGAAGGAATTATTCATAAAAATAAATTTACAAAAAATTTCTTTGATCAACCTATTTCAGAAATTCCTCTTCCAGATAATTGCATAATTGCAGCAGTGATTAGACAAGATAAAATTTTTATGCATTCTAAAAAGTTGCTTCTAAAACCAGACGATAAAGTTATTGTTTTTATTCTTGGTAAAACAGATAAAGAGCAAATTGAAAATCTTTTTCTTAAAGACTAATGAAATTTAAATTAGAGCCAAGTTTTTTTAAAAAAAAATGATGAAAAGATTGTTTTTTTATTTTTTGCAATCAGGTAAATCAAGGGTTGGAAATCTTTATTCCTAAAGACTGATGAACTATAAATCTATATTAAATCTTTTAGGAATTCTACTTGTAATCTTTAGTCTTTCATTTGTTCCACCATTAATGTTGTCTGTTTTTTATGCTGAGCCACTTAGTGGAATATTTTTATATTCTTTTTTATTTTTAATTACTTTGGGATGTCTTATGTGGTTTAGTAGTCGCCAAAAAGATCTCCCGCTAAACATTTCAGATGGTTTTATTATTACAACAATGTTCTGGGTTGTTTTGGCTTTCGCTGGTTCAATTCCATTTTATTTTTTTGGTTTAAACGCGAGTGATGCTATTTTTGAATCAGTATCTGGAATTACTACCACAGGAGCAACTGTTATCGTTGGGCTTGATGAACTACCAAAATCTCTGCTCTTGTATAGACAACTTCTTCAATGGATTGGTGGAATGGGATTAATAATTTTGGCTGTTGCAGTTATGCCAACTCTTGGAATTGGGGGAGGTCAATTATATAAAATGGAGCTTCCGGGTAGTCATGGAAATCAGAAGCTGACTCCAAAGATAACAGATAGTGCAAAAGCTCTATGGAAAATCTATTTTGGCCTAACAATAATCTGTGCTCTGCTTTATTTGCTTTCAGGTATGAACTTATTTGATGCAATTGCTCATAGTTTAAGTACTGTGGCTGGAGGTGGCTTTTCGACTCATGATGATAGTATTGGTTTTTTTGATAGTGGTCTAATAGAAACTGTCTGTATTATTTTTATGTTGCTTTCTGCTGCTTCATTCGCTGTTCATTATGCAGCAATATTTGGGGGCAAACCTCTGAAATACCTTTATGATTCAGAATTTAGGTTCTTCTTATCAGTAGTCATATTAATAGCTATAGTAATTTTGATATTTCATACTGTAAATGACTCATATGCGGAATTTTTATTAGCTTTAAGGACATCAATTTTCCATGCAGTTTCAATAGTAACGACTTCGGGTTTCACAACAGAAAACTTCTCTGTTTGGCCTAGTTTTTTACCCTATCTTTTATTGGTTGGCGCTTTTATGGGAGCCTGCTCACAGTCAGTTGGTGGAGGTATAAAAACCTGGCGAGTTTTAATCATGGTGAAGCAAGCGTATAAAGAAATCTTAAATATTATCCACCCTAATGCTGTTCTATCGTCA
>CACOHS010000002.1 GCA_902627055.1 uncultured SAR86 cluster bacterium
TTGAGCCATATCTGAGTTCTGTTGTTATGAGTGGAACAATTCTGGAGAGCTCAAATCATTCAAATAAATCTTCTATTATTGAAAAAATTATTGCTGGTGAGCATCAAGTATCAGTTGCATATGCAGAACCTAATATTGGATATAATTTTTTTGATTGTATAACTTCACTCTCTACTAGTGAAGATAATCTATCATTGAATGGAACTAAATCTCTAGTTTTGAATGGAGGTAATGCCGATCAATTTATTGTCCTTGCTAATCAAGAAGGCTCATCAGTTCTTTTATTGGTTGATTCTGATGTAGATGGTTTATCAGTACAAAGTTTTAAAACTATCGATGGTCAAACATGTGCTGAATTATCATTTGAGAATATTTCTATTGATTCTGAGTCAATACTCGCCTCTGGTGATGAAGCAGAAGCTATATTTAATAAAATGATAAATATGTCTATTTTATGTATTAGCGCAGAGGCTGTAGGAGCAATGAATGCCTCTTATATGAAAACTGTCCAGTACACCAAAGAACGTGAACAATTTTCTCAGCCAATAAGTAACTTTCAAGTACTTCAACACAGAATGGTGGATATGTTTATAGAAACTGAACTTACAAAATCATTACTAATTAAAGCCACTTTGCAACTTGATTCAAATGACCCTGAAGCAGCAAGTACAATTTCTGCATTGAAAGTTCAAGTTGGAAAAGCTGGTAGATTAGTAGGCCAACATGCTGTACAACTTCACGGCGGAATGGGTGTAAGTAATGAAATGTCAATTGGGCATTACTTAAAAAGATTTACAGCAATTGACTCAATGTTTGGTAACACTCAACACCATATAAATAAATATCAAACAAAATAGAATGTATGACTGATCTTACTAAGAATCCCGATTTACGGTCTCGAGAAAAAATTGATGATTACTTCGGAGATTGGAAATGGAGAGAAGGCTTAGCTGAACTTATGGTCCCGATCGTGGGAAGGTTATATAGGCATGGAGTTCATGTCATGATTTATGGTCAGTCCCTTGTTAATAAATCTCCTATCGATATTATGCATGCTCACAGGTTTGTTAGGCAGATAGAAGCAAATGAGTTAAGCGAACTTGAAACATATCCGCTGCTTGAAAGGTTAAGTAAGATGGACTTGCCTGACTGCGAGATTGATTTAGGTGAACTTGCAATGAGATGTTCATTTTTCAAAGATCTTCCATCAAATCCTGATTCAATAGATGATTTTTTAAATGAGCAAATCTCAGTCAATGATTTAACCATCAATAGGCCAGAAAATCCTCAAAACATAGTACTTTATGGTTTCGGAAGAATCGGTAGATTGATGGCCAGAATGTTAGCTCAAACTACTGGACCAGGAAATTATTTTAGACTTAAGGGGGTTGTTGTCAGAAAAACAGGAGATAATGATCTTGTAAAAAGAGCAAGTCTTCTGAGAAGAGACTCTGTCCATGGTCGATTCGAAGGAACTATCAGAGTAGATCTAGAAAATGAATTATTAGTTATAAATGGTAATCCAGTAAAATTTATTTATGCTAATTCTCCAAAAGAGGTTGACTATTCTAAGCTAGGTATAAATGCTCCAATCGTAATTGATAACACTGGCATATGGAGAAATGAAGAAGATTTATCACAGCATTTAGATAGTGGCGCGTCAAAAGTTATTTTAACTGCTCCGGCAAAAGGTGATATAAGAAATATTGTATTTGGAGTTAATGATAGCGCATTAAAAGATTCTGATAAAATTATCTCTGCTGCGTCATGTACAACTAATGCCATAGTCCCTGTTTTAAAAATTATTAGTGATAATTACGGGATCAATAGCGGTCATATTGAAACAGTCCATTCATACACGAATGATCAAAATTTAATTGATAATTTTCATAAAGGTGATAGAAGAGGGAGAAGTGCTCCATTAAATATGGTCATAACTTCCACTGGGGCAGTTAAAGCGGTTGCAAAGGCCATTCCTGAACTAAAAGATAAACTGACTGGTAATGCTATTAGAGTGCCAACACCAAATGTAAGTTTGGCAGTCTTAGTTTTAAATATTAATAAATCCGTTACAAGAGATGAATTAAACAATTTTCTTAAAACCTCTGCTTTTGCTAGTAAGTACAGAGAAATTATTGGCTATACAAATTCTCCAGAAGCTGTATCAACTGATTTTTATTCAAGCCCATATGCTACAACCATTGATTCTCAAGCTACTATTGCTGATGGTAATCAGATTACTCTATATTGCTGGTATGACAATGAATATGGCTATACAAAACAAGTTCTTAACCTTATGAAAAAAGTTGCTTCAATTGATTTAATGAGATTTCCAAAGCCAATTGAGTAAGTAATATTATGTTACTAATTTTTTAATTTTTTATATAAACAATAGTAATAATTAATTATAATTAACACAGATTTTACTGAAGGGTACTGTGATAAAAACCAACAAAGGCTTAGATTTACCAATCTCTGGAAATCCATCTATGGATTTAGACTCGTCGACTGCAATAAATTCAGTCGCAATTCTGGGTGCAGATTATGTTGGCCTCAAGCCTACAATGATGGTCGATGAAGGTGATATTGTTCAATCTGGACAAAAATTATTTGAAAATAAGAAAAATCCTGGAACATTTGTTACATCTCATTTATCGGGAGTTGTAACTTCAATTAATAGAGGTGAAAAAAGAAGGTTTATTTCACTTGTCATTGATGAAGATTCTTCAATTGATCCTATTAATTTTAATTTTGATGACTACAACAACCAAATTGATTTCTTAGTTGATACCGGGGCTTTAGGATACTTTAGAACCCGTCCGTATAATAGAATGCCTGATCCAAACACATTACCATCTGCTATATTCATAAATGCTTGTGATACAAATCCTTTATCAGTTGATCCATTTGAATTAATAAAAATTAATGATGATCAAGAGCTTTTTAATGATGGATTAAAATTCATAGCCTCAATTGATAACAACATTAAAGTTTTTTGCTCTTATCAAAATGAAAACTTTGATCAATCAGTCTCAGATGTAACTTACAAACAATTTAAAGGCCCTCATCCAGCTGGATTAGTCGGATCTCACATACATTTTTTACATCCTGTTGGTCAAAATCGATCTGTTTGGAATATTTCCTGGCAAGAGGTAATTTCGATTGGATATCTTCTTAAAAATAAAATTTTACGTTCTGAAAAATTGATTTCCTTTGGTGGGCCTAATGTACATGATCCAAAAATTCTTAAATTGAAATATGGCTCAAATTTATCTGAAGTCTCAGCTGGTAAAGTTTTAAATAATTCCCGAATTATTTCAGGATCTATTCTAAATGGGCATACTGCTGAAAATGTAATGAATTATTTAAGTGCATTTGATAATCAGGTTTCTGTTTTACCTGACGAATCTAACGATATTTTATTTAATTGGGCTATGCCTGGATCAAAGTTACACTCGATGTTACCAGCTTTTATATCAAGCTGGATTAAACCAAAAGAATTTAATTTTAATGTATCAATGAATGGAGGTAATAGGGCAATTGTTCCTATTTCTTCTTATCAAGAAATAATGCCATTAAACATACTAACTACACAATTGCTGAAATGTTTAGTTACTTTTGATATAGAGCTTGGTGAAAAACTTGGTGTTTTAGAGCTTGCACCGGAGGATCTAGCCTTGGCAAGCTATGTATGCCCAAGTAAATATGATTATCAGTCAATATTAAATTCTAATTTAGAAAAAATGTATGAGGAATTTCAATGAAATCTTGGCTTAGATCTGTTAATGAAAATATAAAGCCTAGTTTTATGCCAGGTGGAGCTCAAGCTAAATGGTTTCCAATATACGATGCCATTGAAAATTTTATTTTTTCATCTACTCATAAAACAACAAATCCAATTCACGTAAGAGACTCAATAGATATTCAAAGAATAATGGTTATTGTCTGGCTTTCTGCATTCCCTGCAATGTTTTTTGGTATGTATAACATTGGCAATCAAACTCTTGATTACTTAAATTTGGTAGGTATAGAAAATACAAATGATTGGCATCATATTTTCATAAACTTTATTGGATACACAAATAACAGTTTTATGACCAAAATGTGGATAGGTGCAGTTTATTTCATTCCAATATATGCAGTTACTTTTGCTGTAGGAATTCTTTGGGAAATTCTTTTTGCTGTTGTTCGTAAACATGAGATTAATGAAGGACTATTTGTATCATCTATTTTATTTGCTTTAAGTTGTCCCCCTGATTTACCCTTATGGCAAGCCGCTATGGGAATTACATTCGGTATTGTGATAGGGAAAGAAGTCTTTGGTGGAACTGGAAAAAATTTTCTAAATCCTGCTCTTACAGGTAGAGCTTTCCTATATTTTGCTTATCCATCTCAGTTATCTGGCGATAAAGTATGGATAGCTGGTCTTTCTGATACAGGAATAACTCCTGAAGGTTTTAGTGGCGCTACTCCTCTTGGATATGCAGCTGAAGGCGGTCTCCAGGGGTTAAGTGAAAATTTTTCATGGTTTGATGCTTTTATGGGCAACATACCTGGCTCAGTTGGTGAAACATCTGTCATAGCTATTGCTATTGCTGCGATAATTTTGCTGGCAACTGGCGTGGCTTCCTATCGAATTATTTTAGGAACAATTATAGGTATGCTTGTTATGTCATCTATTCTAAATATTGTTGGGTCAGATACTAATCCAATGTTCCAAGTTCCATGGTATTGGCATTTTGTAATTGGTAGTTTTGCCTTTGGTCTTGTTTTTATGGCCACAGAACCTGTTTCTGGCTCTGGAACGAATACAGGAAGATGGATCTACGGTGCATTAATTGGGGTTACAGTTGTTTTGATTAGAGTTATTAATCCAGCTTTTCCTGAAGGAATGATGTTAGCTATATTGTTTGCAAATCTTTTTGCTCCTGTAATAGATCATATGGTTGTATCAAATAACATTGCTAAGCGTAAGAGGGCTCTTTCATATGAATGATTCTGTGATAAAAACTCTCGCCGTCTCATTTCTTGTATGTCTTTTTTGCTCATTAGTAGTTTCATATGCAGCTGTCAGTTTAAGAGATATGCAAAATTTAAATAAATTAAATGATCAAAGAATAAAGATTCTCAAGACTGCTGCAATTTATAGTCCAGATGAATCAATTGAGTCACAGTTTGCAAGGCTTACTCCTAAATTTGTTAACTTTAGTACTGGCGATTTGTTAGATGAATATGGAGATTATGATATTAATACATATGATCCAGTTTATTTTTCAAAACAACCTGAACATTCTTCTCCAATCCCTGCATCTGAAGACATAGCGATAGTAAAAAACAAAGAAAATATTGGAAAGATTTATCTACTTATTGATTCATCACAAAATCTTGAAAAGGTCATATTACCCATAAGAGGCTATGGATTATGGGGTACATTATTTGGATATATTGCAATAGATAAAGATCTTAATACCATCAGAGGACTCGAATTTTATGCTCATAAAGAAACTCCTGGATTAGGTGCAGAAGTTGATAATCCTAAATGGAAATCCTTGTGGGATGGAAAATCAATATATAAAGATGGTGAGGTTGAGATTGAAGTTATAAAAGGAAAAGTTGACCCATCCAATCAGATGGCATCCTATCAAGTCGATGGCTTATCCGGTGCGACATTAACAAGCAGAGGTGTCACCAATATGTTGTTATTTTGGTTCGGCAAAAGCGGTTATAAAGAGACGCTAAAGAATATAAATTATGACAGTTAAGCAATACAAACAAATTCTTTCAAAACCCTTACTTGAAGAAAATCCAATTACACTTCAAATTCTTGGAATATGTTCTGCACTCGCAGTTACTAGTAACCTCTCAGTAACTTTGGTTATGTGCGTTGCTCTTACTAGCGTTGTCTCATTTTCTAATCTTTTTATTTCTATTATTCGTAACTATATTCCCAGCAGCGTAAGAATTATTGTCCAAATGACGATTATTGCGTCCTTAGTGATTGTCGTAGACGAGCTTCTAAAAGCATATGATTATGAGACAAGTAAAAAACTCTCAGTTTTTGTTGGTTTAATAATTACAAATTGTATTGTAATGGGTAGGGCAGAAGCTTTTGCAATGAAAGAAAAACCTTTTGTGAGTTTTCTTGATGGTCTGGGTAATGGTTTGGGCTATAGCATAATTTTAATTGCTGTAGCTGTTGTCAGAGAGCTATTTGGTGCTGGAACTTTGATGGGATATGAGATTTTACCTTTAGTTTCGAATGGTGGTTGGTACCCAGCAAATAATCTTTTATTACTTCCACCTAGTTCATTCATTTTGATTGGATTAATGATATGGGGAATAAGAGCTTATAAAAAAGATCAAATTGAACCAAATGAGTACAAACTATCTTCACATGCGACAGCACCAGATTTAACTAAAAGAGAATTAAATGTTTGAACACTATCTAAGCATTTTTATAACCACTGTTTTTATAGAGAATATTGCTTTGTCTGTTTTTCTAGGAATGTGTACATTTATAGCAATATCAAAGAAAATTGATGCTGCATTTGGCCTCGGAATTGCTGTTATTGTTGTATGTCTAATTACAGTTCCTCTTAATAACTTAATTTATAATTCAATACTTAAAGAAGGTGCCCTTGCTTGGGCTGGATTACCAGAAGCAAATTTAGAATTTGTTGGCTTAATTAGTTATATAGGAGTAATTGCTGCAGCTGTTCAGATATTAGAAATGTTTTTAGATAAATTTGTACCTGCTTTATATAATGCGTTGGGAGTCTTCTTGCCCTTAATCACTGTAAATTGTGCAATTTTAGGAGCATCATTATTCATGATAGAAAAAGATCTTAAGTTTGGTGAGAGTGTTGTCTATGGATTGGGTGCTGGTGTTGGCTGGGCAATGGCTATAGTGGTCTTAGCTGGTATAAGGGAGAAATTAAAATATTCAGATATTCCTGACGGCCTTCAGGGTTTAGGAGTTACATTTTTAATCGTTGGTTTAATGAGTTTTGGTTTTATGTCTTTTGGTGGTATTTCACTTTAAAAATTTAGATAAGTAACAATATATAAGATATGCAAATTGATTTATTTTTAGGTGTTCTTTCTTTTACAGGCGTGGTTCTCCTCTTAGTTGGAATTATAATTGCTGCACGCAGTCAATTAGTTAGCTCTGGTGATGTCTCGATTGAAATTAATGGAGATTCATCGAATCCGATCGTTGTTCCATCGGGTAACAAATTATTACAAACACTTGCTGAAAATAAGATTTTTTTATCCTCAGCATGCGGTGGAGGCGGCACATGCAGTCAATGTAAATGTCAAATTTCTGAAGGTGGCGGGTCCATACTCCCAACTGAAGAATCTCACTTTAATTCAAAAGAAAAAAAGGATGGTTGGAGGTTATCTTGCCAAGTAGCAGTGAAAAATGATTTAAAAATTACCATTCCTGAAGAAGTTTTTGGCGTTAAAGAATGGGAGTGTGAAGTAATTTCAAATGAAAATGTTGCTACATTTATAAAGGAGCTGGTACTTAAACTTCCAGAAGGTGAAGAAGTTAATTTCAAGGCAGGTGGATACGTCCAACTCGAAGCTCCCGCATATAATAATCTTGATTATAAATCCTTTGATGTTGCTGATGAATACAGGGAAGATTGGGATAAATTTAAAATTTGGGATAACGTAGCAAATAATTCTGAACCAATCATAAGAGCCTATTCAATGGCTAATTATCCAGATGAGAAGGGTGTATTGAAGTTTAATATTAGGGTTGCAAGTCCGCCACCTGGCTCTTCAGATATTCCCCCTGGGTTAATGTCATCTTGGGTATTTAATTTAAAGCAAGGTGATAAAGTGAGAGTTTTTGGTCCTTTTGGAGAATTTTTTGCCAAAAAAACTGAGGCTGAAATGGTATTTATTGGTGGTGGTGCAGGCATGGCTCCAATGCGAGCCCATATATTTGATCAACTTTTAAGAATTAATAGCGAAAGGAAAATTTCTTTTTGGTATGGTGCTAGAAGTCTAAAAGAAATGTTTTATGTTAATGATTTCAATAAACTAGCAGAAGAGAATGATAACTTTGATTGGCACGTTGCTCTTTCTGATCCACAACCAGAGGATAATTGGGATGGCCTAACGGGATTTATACATCAAGTTATTTATGATAATTATTTAAAATCTCATAAAGCTCCTGAAGATTGTGAATTCTATATGTGTGGTCCACCAATGATGAATAAGGCTTGTATTGATATGCTTATTAATCTTGGCGTTGAGCCAGAAAATATAATGCTTGATGACTTTGGTGGTTAGAATATCAGTTGAATAGGCTAGTTTTATCTAAATTATTAGCCCTAGCTGTAGGTATAGCTTGCGTATTTTTTGCCTTCAAATATAACAAGAGTGCTCTCTATGAAACATCTGGTTCCATATATGGAACTTATTGGAAATTAGTTTCAACGGAATATATACCTGATCCTCTCATTCAATCAATTAAACAAGAGCTTAATAGAATTGATTTTGTTGCTTCAAACTATAAACCATCCTCAGAGCTATCAATTATTAATGCAGCACCTATAAATACAGAAATATTTATTTCTTCAGATATGTATACTATTTTAAAATTTGCCGAGGATCTTCATCAATTATCAAATGGATATTACGATGTGACTATTGGATCATTAATTATTAAAGAGGGATTTGGACCTGAATCTTCAATGGTAGACAACGCTCTCCCAGTTTCAAAAAAAAGATTTAATTTTTTAAACAATAATTCCATTTCTAAAAATGATAATTTTCAGTTTGATTTATCATCAATTGCTAAAGGCTACGCATTGGATTCAATTTCGAATCTTCTGATGAAAGCAAATAGAAATAATTACTTAATTGATATTGGCGGAGAAATAATAGTAAATGGATCAAAATACGGTGAACCATGGACTGTAGGTATCCAAAGTCCATCTACTATGAATAATCAATCAGATACGCAAATTCGAAGTAACAAATTTTTAGCAATAGCTACCTCAGGAGAGTACAGAAACTTTAAATTAAATGATAATGGTATTGTTACTAGCCACACATTTATTCCAGAAATTCAAAAATCACTAATCGATAAATCCTACTCTGTTACAGTTGTATCAGAAAAATCATCAATGTCTGCTGATGCATGGGCTACAGCACTTAATGCTCTTGGGCCTATTAAAGGTATTAAAGTTGCAAATGAGCATAACATTCCAGTTATGTATATAATGCAAAAAAATAATATGATGATTAAATCAAATTATTGGAATTATAATGATTGAATTTTTATCAGTGTTTCTGCTTATAGCTATATCATTTGCTGCTATTTCAGTTGGAGTCATTTTAAAAAATAAACCAATTCAGGGTAGTTGTGGCGGAATGGCAAATTTGGAGGATGGTGCGTCCTGTCAAATATGCGGACGCACCAACACAGGGGGATGTGAGAACTAATTAGAATTGATTCATCGTATTATCTTTTCCAGATGCTTTAAGCGCAGCCTCACCAGCAAAGTATTCTTTATGATCGTCACCCATATCTGAACCGGCCATATTTTGATGTTTCACGCATGCAATTCCTTGACGGATTTCTTTTCTTTGGACGCCTTTAACGTACCCAAGCATACCCATTTCACCAAAATATTTTTTAGCAAGATTGTCTGTTGATAAAGCTGCAGTATGGTATGTTGGCAGCGTAATTAAATGATGGAAAATTCCAGCTTCTCTAGCCGCATCGGCTTGAAAAGTTCTTATTTTTTCATCAGCTCGCATAGCAAGTTCAGTGTCGTCATATTCTTCGTTCATCAAATTTTCTCTAGTATATTCAGATACATCTTCACCATCTTTGGACATGGCATCAAATACTTGTTGTCTAAAGTTAAGCGTCCAATTGAATGAAGGGCTGTTGTTGTAAACGAGTTTTGCATTTGGAATTACTTTTTTAATTTCATCCATCATAGCTCCAATTTGACCAATATGAGGCTTTTCAGTTTCAATCCAAATTAAATCTGCACCGTTTTGTAAACTAGTAATGGAATCGAGTATACAGCGTGCTTCGCCTGTTCCTTCTTTAAAACGATATAAGTTACTTGGAAGTCGTTTCGGTCGAACAACCTTTCCATTTTGATTAATTAAAACATCTCCATGATTTAACTGAGAGGGTTCAAGCTCTTCAACATCTAAAAATGAATTATATTGATCTCCTAAATCACCGACTTCATGTGTTATAGCTATTTGTTTAGTCAATCCAGCGCCTAATGAATCAGTTCTTGCTACTATAACTCCGTCATCTACACCAAGCTCTAAAAAAGCGTATCTTACTGCATTAATTTTTGCGAGAAAGTCTGCATGTGGGACAGTTACTTTTCCATCTTGGTGACCACACTGCTTTTCGTCTGAAACTTGATTTTCAATTTGAATGCAACATGCTCCTGCCTCAATCATTTGCTTTGCCATTAAATATGTTGCTTCTTCGTTACCGAATCCCGCATCAATATCAGCAATAATTGGAACAATATGTGTTTCAAAATCATCTATTTTCTTTTGAATTAATGGTTTTTCCTTATTACTAGCCTCATCTAGTTGTCTAAATAACCCTCCAAGCTCCCTTGCATCAGCTTGTCTTAAGAATGTATAAAGCTCTTTTATAAGAGCTGCAACTGAGGTTTTTTCATGCATAGATTGATCTGGAAGGGGCCCAAATTCAGATCGTAATGCAGCAACCATCCAACCTGAAAGATATAGATATTTCTTATCAGTCGTACCAAAATGTTTTTTAATCGAAATTAATTTTTGTTGGCCAATAAAACCATGCCAGCATCCTAATGATTGAGTGTAAGCTGATGGATCTTTATCGTATTCATCCATATCCTTTCTCATCAATGATGCTGTATATTTAGCAATGTCAATTCCTGATTTAAACTGATTTTGCAGTCTCATCCTTGCTGCGTACTCTGGATTTATAGGATCCCAGTTAGATTCGGAAAATTTTGGAATCTTATTTAACTTTTCTAATTCGGATGTAAAGTTTGTTTTTGACATTTTTAATCTCCCCCAAAGATGTAGTGAATTAAAATTTATTAATCAATAATTGTCAATAATCAAAATAAATACCTTCAAAACAGTGTTTGAACAATTAAAATTTTGTAGTAATACTACTAAAAATTAATTTTTTGCCAATTTTGAAGCTATACCAGAGTAAGTATGAGGAGTAAGTTTTTTTAATTTACTTTTTGATTCTTTAGAGATTTTTAAGGAATTAACTATATCTAAATAGGAATCTTCGTTGAGATTTTGACCACGAGTTATTCTTTTGATTTCTTCGTATGCATTTTCATAACCTTCTAATTTCATAACTATCTGAAGTGCCTCAGCAAGAATCTGCCAATTATTTGAAAGTTCTGAAAAAATCTTAATTTTATTAGGTTGAATTTTATCTAAACCTTGTATGCAGGAAACAATTCCAAGATAACCATAACCAAAACCCATCCCAAGATTTCTTAAAACAGTTGAGTCAGATAAATCTCTTTGTAATCTAGATTTTGATAATTTTTCTGCAAAGAAGCCCATTAAAGAATTTGAGATTCCCATATTTCCTTCTGAATTTTCAAAATCAATTGGGTTCACTTTATGCGGCATAGTAGAAGATCCAACCTCACCATCCTTAAGTTTTAATTTAAAAATATCATTAGATATGTAAGCCCAAAGATCTTGATTCATATCAATTAAAATATTATTAATTCTTTGAATGCAGTGACAAACCTCAGCTATTCCATCATGTGGTTCAATTTGAGTAGTAATTGGATTTTGCTGGACTTTATATAGTGAAATAAACTTTTTAGTCTTAGATGGCCAATTAATATTCGAATCAGCTAAATGTAAAGTATGGTAGTTTCCTGTGGCTCCGCTAAACTTGGCTAAAGGTTTTATCTTTTTCAGTGTTTCTTTTTGTCGAATTAATCTTTGATGAAATACTTTTATTTCTTTTCCAAGAGTTGATGGTGATGCGGCTTGTCCATGTGTTCTGGCGAGCATAGGTATTGATGACCATGAATTAGATTTTGAATTTAATATTTTAATGAGGGAGTCTAATTTTTTAATATATATATCTTTAGCATCTCTAAGTAACACTGCATATGTTAATGAATTAATATCTTCGCTAGTTAATGCGAAATGAACTAAATGTTCGTATTTTTTTAAATTAGAATATTTCTTAATTTCCTCCCTAATAAAATATTCAACAGCTTTAACATCATGATTAGTCTTAGATTCAATTTTTTTGATTCTTTTTGCAGATCTATCAGTAAAATTATTTTTGATAGATAAAAGATTTTTTTTTGCAGCTCTAGATAGCGGTTGAAAATTTTTACCGCATTGAGTGGTTAAAAAAATAATCCAATCAATCTCAATTTCAAATCGAGTTTTATTTAAATTGGATTCCGAAAAATTATTTGCCAATTTAACAATTTTTTGATTGTAACGATTGTCTAGTGGCGAGATTAGTTCATAACTTTTCATTGTGTAAATTATAGCTAGTCTTTTAAGGCTTTTGCTATTATGCCCCCACCTAAACATTCATTATTTTTATACAGCACAGCTGATTGTCCCGGAGCTATTGCTCTAATTTTTTCTGAAAATGATACTTTCACTCCATCATCTAAAAAGTGTGCTATACATTCTATTGGCTTTCCTCTATGACGCACTTGTACCTGACAACTAAGTTTTTTTGGATTTTTTGTTGGATTAATCCACTTCATTTCTTCCATAATTAATCCGCCACTCATTAATAGATTATTAAATTCTCCCTGGCATACATAAATTTCATTTAGTTCAATATTTTTATCGTAAACGTACCATGGCAACTCAGGTTTATTTCTGACGCCACCAACATTTAAGCCTTGTCTTTGGCCTTGAGTATAAAGAATTGCTCCTGGGTGTTTGCCAATAATGTTTCCTTCAGAATCTTTTATATCTCCTTTTTCAAACTTGATAAATCTTTTAAGAAAATCTTTTAGATTTCTTTCTCCAACAAAACAAATGCCAACAGAATCTTTTTTATCATGATTTATAAAATTATTAATTTCAGCGATTTTTCTTACTTCACTCTTAGTCAATCCTTCTAGTGGAAATAAACATTTAGCAAAATCATTACCACTAACTTCATGAAGAAAATATGTTTGATCTTTATTTAAATCTTTTGATCTCATTAAAAGAGTTTGATTATCTTTGCGTTCAAGTCTTGCATAGTGGCCAGTTGCTATATGATCAGCTCCGATTTTAATCGCATAATCTAAAAATGATTTGAACTTTATTTCTCTATTACACAAAATATCAGGATTTGGTGTTCTTCCTTTTTCATGTTCTGAAAGAAATTCTTTAAATACTCTATCCCAATATTCATCACTAAAATTTGCTTTATGCAATGGAATATTTAATTGATCACAAACTTTAGATGCATCTTTAAAATCTAGCTCTGATGTACAAACTTCTCCCGGTTCATTTTGCCAATTTTGCATAAATAAACCCTGAACGTTATAACCTTCTTTTTGTAATAAATAAGCTGCAACAGACGAGTCAACTCCGCCTGACATACCAACAACAACTGTTTTATTTATATTTGTCATATTTTATTTATAAACCTTAATTTAAGAGGTTTTTTTAGAGTATAATTCATCCAAATTTTACAATATAAAATCGTTTTAAAGAGGATAACATGGCTTACAAACATATTAAGATCCCAAAAGAAGGCTCAAAAATTACATTAAAAGATGGATCGCTTCAAGTCCCTGATAATCCAATTATTCCTTTTATAGAAGGTGATGGAATTGGAATTGATATTACGCCAGCTATGATTGATGTTGTAGATAATGCAGTTGAGACAGCATATAAAGGGGATAAGAAAATAGCATGGATGGAGGTTTTTTGTGGCGAAAAATCAACTCAGATATATGATGCAGATACATGGTTACCTGATGAAACCATAGAAGCGTTAAAAGAGTATATCGTCAGCATCAAAGGGCCATTAACAACTCCTGTTGGAGGTGGAATCAGATCATTAAATGTCTCTTTGCGTCAGATTCTCGATCTTTATGTATGTTTAAGACCAATTAGATATTTTGCAGGAGTTCCAAGCCCAGTAAAAAATCCCTCTCATGTTGACATGGTAATTTTTAGGGAAAATTCTGAAGATATATATGCTGGTGTAGAGTTTGAAGCTGGCTCTAAAGAGTCAGATGCAATGGTAAAAGTTCTCCAAGAACAATTTAATGTTACTCAAATTCGTTTTCCTTCTGAGGTTGGGCTTGGTGTAAAACCTATATCTAAGCAGGGGACTGAAAGACTTGTAAAACAAGCCCTTGATTATGCCATTAAAAATGATAGGTCGTCTGTAACACTTGTTCATAAAGGAAATATTATGAAGTTTACTGAAGGAGCATTTAGAGATTGGGGATATGAGTTAAGTATGAATTCATATAATGGAGAACTCTTAGATGGTGGTCCATGGGTTACAGTTAAGAATCCGAATACTAATAAAAATATTATAGTCAAAGATGTAATTTGTGACGCTTTTCTTCAACAAATACTTACTCGGCCAAAAGAGTATGATGTTATAGCAACAATGAACTTGAATGGTGATTATGTCTCGGATGCACTCGCTGCCTGTGTTGGGGGTATTGGCATTGCCCCTGGAGCAAATATTGGAGATGATTCTGCATTATTTGAGGCAACGCATGGTACTGCGCCAAAATATGCTGGTCAGGATAAAGTTAATCCAGGTTCCTTAATTTTGTCAGCTGAAATGATGCTAAGACATATGGGTTGGACTGAAGCAGCTGACCTTATTATTTCATCAATGGAAGCTGCAATTACAGATAAAATGGTTACTTACGATTTTGAGAGACTAATGGATGGCGCAAATTTGGTTTCTTGTTCAGGCTTTGCAAAGGAAATGATCAAAAGAATGTGAGGATTTATATGTCTTCAGAATCTTCTAACGGTTCCAATGGTGCAGGTGATTTAGGAACGCTTGTTTTAGAGGGCAGACCAGAATTAAAGGAACCTCCGTTGTATCAAGTTGTTCTTCTGAATGATGATTTTACTCCCATGGAATTTGTTGTATATATTCTCCAATCAATTTTTGGTTATGATCACGAAAGATCAACTCAAATAATGCTTGCAGTTCATACAAAAGGAAAGGGAGTATGTGGTATATTTCCTAAAGAGATTGCCGAAATGAAATCTCATGAAATTAACGAAATGGCAAAAGCTCATGAGCATCCTCTCATAAGTGAAATAGAGCCTTTAACAGATTAATGTTTAGTAAAGAATTAGAACAATCAATAGCAAATTTATTCGATCAGGCTCAAGATCAAAATCTTGAGTACCTTACGATTGAACATCTTCTCTTAATGCTTATCTCTGATTTTGAAGTCCGGCAAGCCCTTGAGTCAAATGATGTAAATTTAGCAACTTTAAGAGAAAATCTTGAAGAGCATGTAAGAGACAATACTCCTGTTAAATCTGATGCAAAAAAGCCTGTTCAACCAACATTAGGTTTTCAAAGGGTTCTTCAAAGAGCTGTTTTTCATGTTCAGTCTTCTGGTAAGGGAGTTGTAAAACCAATTAATTTATTAGTTGCAATTTTTTCTGAAAAGGAATCTCATTCGGTATTTCTTCTTTCAAAACAAGGAATTGGAAGATTAGATATTGTTTCGTATATCTCTCATGGAAAACCTGAGGAATCATCCTCTGAATCTGAGTCAGCTCCATTAGAGGAGGTTAAGGAGCAGCAGTCCTCTCCAGAAAGCAACGAATTAGATTTTTTGATTGATTTAAATAATTTAGCCGAAACTAATAAAGTTGATCAGTTAGTAGGGCGAACAGATGAAGTAGAGCGGATAATACAAATTTTAGCTAGACGAACTAAAAATAATCCATTACTAGTTGGGGAATCTGGTGTTGGTAAAACTGCAATAGCTGAGGGCTTGGCCCATTTAATCAATGCAAAAGATACACCCGAATTTTTGCATGAATCTAGATTATATTCTTTAGACATAGGAGCGTTAATTGCTGGAACTAAATATAGAGGCGATTTTGAAAAAAGACTTAAATCAGTACTAAAATTCTTAGATAAACAAAACAATCCAATTTTATTTATTGATGAAATTCACACTATTATTGGTGCTGGGTCAGCATCTGGAGGAAGCTTGGATGTCTCAAATCTTTTGAAGCCTGCATTAGGCAAAGGAAAACTTAGATGCATTGGTTCAACAACTTTTCAAGAATATAGAGGTGTTTTTAATCAGAATCAGGCCTTATCTAGAAGATTTCAAAAAATCGACGTATTAGAGCCATCTGTAGATGAGTGTATAAAGATCCTAGATGGTTTAAAAAGTAACTATGAGTCTCATCACAATGTTAAATACTCAAATGAATCAATTAATTCAGCTGTTACATTATCTAAGCGATTTCTAAATGACAGATTTTTACCTGATAAAGCTATTGATTTAATAGATGAAACAGGCGCTTTATTAAATATATCTAGGTCTAATTCTAGAAAAATTACTGTAAAACAGGTACATATTGAAAAAACTATATCTAAGATTTCTAAGATTCCTGAACAGACTATCTCCAATCAGGAATCGATAAATCTGCAGAAATTAGAATCAGACTTGAAAACCGTTATTTTTGGCCAAGATCAAGCCATTAAAAGTTTAGTTAATGCGATTAAATTATCAAGAGCAGGGCTCAGAGATGACAATAAAACCATAGGTTCTTTCTTGTTTGCCGGCCCAACTGGAGTCGGTAAAACTGAAATCACCACTCAACTAGCTAATATGATGGGTATTGAACTTGTAAGATTTGACATGTCTGAGTATATGGAAAGACACACCGTATCAAGATTAATTGGTGCACCTCCAGGATATGTTGGGTTTGATCAAGGCGGCCTTTTAACTGAAGCAGTTGTTCAAAATCCTCATTGCGTACTTTTGCTAGATGAAATTGAAAAGGCTCATCCAGATATATTTAATCTACTACTTCAGATTATGGATTCGGGAGTTTTAACTGACAACAACGGTCGTAAAGCAGATTTTAGAAATGTTATTGTTGTAATGACAACAAATGCCGGTGCTGATTTACTCGAAAAGAAGAGTATTGGTTTTAGTGATCAATCAAATGAATCTGATGCATTATTGTCACTTAAGAAATTATTTTCTCCCGAATTTAGAAATAGATTGGATGAGATTATTCAATTTAACTATCTGCCTATGAAGGTAATCTTGTCAATTGTTGATAAATTTCTTACTAAGCTTCAAGCGCAGCTTGATGCAAGAAATGTTGAATTAATCTATTCCAAAAAAGTCTTAAACTGGATTGCTGAAAATGGATATAACAAAGAAATGGGAGCAAGACCCATGGAAAGGTTTATTACAAATAAAATAAAGAAACCCTTGGTTGATAAGGTATTATTTGGAGAACTTAGTAAGGGCGGTCAAATCAAAGTTGATTTGGTATCAAACAAAGTGAAGTTTAGCGCTAAAAAGAAAACTGCAAAATCAAAGGCTTAACGCCCTCTAAATGTAATCCTGCCTTTTGTAAGATCGTAAGGCGTCATCTCTACTTTAACTTTATCTCCAGTCAAGATCCTGATGTAATGTTTTCGCATTTTCCCAGATATATGAGCTTCGATAATATGATCATTCTCTAATTTAACTTTAAAAGTAGTATTAGGAAGAGTCTCGATAACTTCTCCTTCAAATTCTAAATTGTCTTCTTTTGCCATATATCTATTTTACACTAAAATAATTGATTAAAAGGAGAAAAATATGTCAGACAATATTAGCGTATATATGGTAGTGAATTTAACGATACATGATAAAGATGAATATCGTATATATGAAAAGGGCTTTTTTTCATTTCTAAAAAAACATAATGGTACCTTCATAACATATGACGATAATCGTCAGATTCTTGAGGGAGTAGAGCCACTTCCAGGAAGAACAATTATATTTTCCTTTCCAACAGAAGAAGATGCTGATAACTGGTGGGCAGATGAGGGATACCAAGAGTTAAGCAAACATAGAAGGGCAGCAACAGAAATTACACTTCAACGTGTTAAAGGATTACCACCAAGGGAATAAAGTGAAAAAATTTGTTAGTGTAAATGGTAAAAAAATTGCCTACATTGATGAAGGAATTGGAGATGCGATTATTTTTATTCATGGAAATCCAACATCTTCATACTTATGGAGAAATATAGCACCTAATTTTAATAAGTCATTTAGAGTAATCGCTCCAGATTTAATGGGAATGGGAGACTCAGAAAAGCTTGAAGGTATTGCTAATCCAGGATACAGCTTTAATGGTCAATATGGGTATTTAGAAGAATTTTTAAAACAATTAGATCTTAGAAACAAAATACATCTTGTTATACATGATTGGGGTTGTGGCCTTGGATTAAAGTATGCAAGATTACATTCAGATAATATTTCTTCTATAACTTTTATGGAAGGAGTTACTGTTCCGTTAACTTGGGATCAATGGCCTGAAGCTGGTACAAAAATTTTTAAGCTGTTTAGATCAGATGCAGGTGAAGAATTAATTTTAGATAAAAATTTCTTTGTAGAAAGAATCTTATTTAATGACCCAATCAATCCAATGTCTGAAGAAACAAAAAAAGAATATTTAAGACCATTTAAGCAACAAGGTGAAGATAGACGACCAACATTAACATTTCCAAGAAACATACCTTTTAATGAAGAACCATTTGATACTCACAATGAGATAAAGAAAAATGCAGAATTTCATAAAACTTCTAATATTCCAAAATTATTTATTAATGCTGACCCAGGATTTTTGTTGGTTGGTACTCAAAGGGATGAAGTAAGATCGTGGAGAAACCTTAAAGAAGTTGTAGTAAAAGGAAATCATTTTATTCAAGAAGACTCTCCAGAAGAGATAACAGCTTTCATTAAGGAGTTTATATCGGAAATATAGCTATATCTTATCATGTATAATTTAACATAATATATATTATGCGAAGTTATATAATATTACAGGAATAAATTTGCACCCTAACCCATTGATAACAAAATACAAATGAAAAAAATTCTATATTTAACAATTGGTTTATTCATAGGATTTGTTTTAAGTTATTTATGGCAATTTAGACTATATGAACCAAAAAAAATCATTCATGATGGAACTATTGAGTCTTCATATGATGCTTTCATAGAATCACTAGTTCAATCAGGAGAATTTGTTCAATCACATAAATATTATTCTTCAGATAGAGAAAAGGCCCAAGCTTATATTCATATACTAAGCAGTCTAATAAGCACTATAAAACAAGAGGTTATTAATGATCATGACTTCCCCTACTTTAATAATTTAAGCACTTTTACAAAAACTGGTATGGATAATGCTGATCAAACATATCATCAAACTTTTTTGGATGGTTCTGGTACTTATAGAGTTTGGGGTACACGTGGAAGCTCTAAAACAATATCGTTTACTACATATCTACCTGATACCCTCTCGAAATCTCTATATGTGCTTGATGATCTTAAATATAATCAAGACGGATCTTTTGAGATAATAGTAGGCGGTAAAAATATGGATTTTGATAATTGGATGCCTCTTGAAAATACCTCTACAAGACTTCTAGTTAGACAAACTCTTTCTGATTGGAATAGCGAAGTTCCTGGAACAATTCACATTGACAGAATTGATAAAGAAAAAGGTTCATATCCAAAAATTAATACTGATAGTGTTGCAGAGGATCTCATAAATTTAGCTAATGAACTTCTTTCTAATATAACTCGATGGCCTGATTATCATTTAAAAAGAGTTGAGCAAATAATGCCATTAAACTCTATATCTAAGCCAAGGCAGGTTGGTCAAACAGGCGGGCTCTCAGGTAGGTTAATGTCTGTTGGTCACTTTAATTTAAAAAATGATGAAGTTTTAATTATAAAAGCTTGGCCAACGGAATCATCTTATCAAGGAATACAGCTAGGTAATCCATGGTGGCAATCTTTGGATTATGCTAACAGGATATCAAGTTTAACTTTAGATCAATCAAAAGTAAGCTCTGATGGGGCTATTTATTATCTTCTTTCAAAGAAAGATCCTGGTTATCACAACTGGTTAGATATAGAAGATTTTAATAGAGGTGTAATATTGATGAGATATGATGGATTGAAAAATGCATCTCTTGATAAAAGTCTCTACCCTTCTGCTCAATTAATAAAAATTAATGATCTTAACAAGCACCTTCCAAGTGATGAAAAAAAGATAATAGAAGGCGAAAGAGAGATTCAAATACAAAAAAGAAGGGAGCATGTTCAAAAAAGATTTAATTATTAACTAAAGTATCCTTATTTTTCTAAAGCCTTTTTATCTATTTTGAAAGACTGCGGATTACCATTAATAAAATCAATTATTAGTTGAGCATATTCTGGACCAGCCTCTTCCTGTATAAAATGTCCTGGTCCTTGAATAGAAATTTCTTGAGCTGATGGAATTCTCTTTAACATTTCAACCATTCTTGGATTATTTCTTGTAACAGGATCATTATCACTATTTGCAATTAAAAATGGCTTATTCCATTTCTCAAAAACTTCTCTATAGGCTTTTTCATTTTTTCTTAATTCGCTAGGAATTAAATATGGAAAAATTTGTGCTCCAGCTTTATAGGTAGCATTTGGATAAGGTGCCTCATAGCCTTCTCTCTCAGCATTATTCACATTACCTAAGGTCTGCATAATCCCACCAACATCAATATTATCAGTGTATCTTGAATATCTTATCCACCCTGTAAAACCATCACCACCTATAAATTCTTCCCACGTAGCTGGCCCTTGAAACCAAATAGATAATTTAAATAATGGATAACTAATAAAGGACATTATCTCTCTAAAAAAACCTCTCCCTGGTGCTATTAAGCTTGTATTAGATGCAATGACTCTTGAAAATCTTTCAGGTTCTTCTGCTATGACTCTGAGACCAACCAAACCACCCCAATCGTGAACATGAGCAGTAACATTATTTAGATCTAGCTCTACTATTAATTGAGTCATTTTATCTACATGCATTTGATGAGAATAATCTTTAATCGACACATATTTATCAGATTTCCCAAATCCAACCATATCAGGTGCTATTACTCTGTATCCAGCTCTAGTAAGTATAGGAATCATTTTTCTAAACAAATAGCTCCAAGCTGGTTCACCGTGAAGCAAATAGATAATTTCACCGTCTTTTGGACCTTCATCCAAATAATGAATGCGAGTATCACCAATAATTAAGTAATTTTCTTTAAATGGATAATCTACAATATTGTTAAAACGTTCAACCGGAGTTCTAAGAATCCCTGGTGCAACCATATTAAATCTTTCGTAATTAACATCAACATCTGCATTTCTTAGGTATAGAAATATTCCAGCTGCAAATACTGCTATTATAAATATTATTGATATAAGCTTTTTCATAAAAGATTTAATCTAATTTAGTCTACGATATTTTAAGCGATATGTATTATCATCTTAATAAATAATAATTAAAATATTTATATGAATATCAAAAATTTACTTACGTTTGCAATAGTTTTTTCTACTGTTTTAAATAGTGAAACCTTAAGTGAGCCTACTTCATACTCCAAAGATTTATATGCTGAAAAAATTCTATCAGGCACATATATTGATTCAATCGATCATCCTAATGAATTTTTAGATTTTAATTATGGAGATAGAGTAGCTAATCCATCGCAAATTTCTAATGCAGTTTTAAAATGGTCTGAACAGTCAAATAAAATTAAGGTTGTTGAGTATGCAAAATCTCATGAAAACCGGCCTCTTTATGCTCTTTTTATTTCATCACCCAAAAATATTAATAATCTTGATCAAATTAAAGAAAATATTTCACAACTATCTGACGCAAGAAAAATAAATGATCGTGAAGCAATTTCAATTATAGACTCATTACCTGCAATAGCATGGATGGCATATTCTATTCATGGAAATGAAACATCTGGGGCAGATGCTGCTTTAGGAGTCATTTATCATCTTATTGCAAGCAATGATCCTTCTGTTGAGGATTTACTTAACAATATGGTGATTATTATTGATCCTATGATGAATCCTGATGGAAGAGATAGATTTGCAAAATCGTTGGAACAATACAGAGGCACCGCTCCAAATTATGATGATCAATCGCTATTACATACTGGAGATTGGCCATACGGAAGAACAAATCATTATTACTTTGATTTAAATAGAGACTGGTTCTACTTAACTCAACCTGAAACACAAGGAAGAGTAAAGTTAATTAATAAATGGAGACCTCAGATTCTTGTTGATGGGCATGAGATGGGCGCACAAGACACTTTTATGACAGGGCCTCCAAGAGAGCCTATTAATAAAAACATAGATGAAGATCTCATTAAATGGGGAAATGTATTTGCAAAAGATCAAGCTGAAGCATTCGATAAAAAAAATTGGCGTTTTTATACTGGAGAATGGCATGAGGATCTTTACCCAGGATATTCTTTTTATGTTCAATTCCGTGGCAGTCTCGGGATACTCTATGAACAATCAAGAATGTCAGAGGATGGCGTGAGAAGACCAGAGGGAACAATTCAATCTTATAGAGAATCAGTCCATCATCAATTTGTAAGCACTATCGAAAACCTTAATACCTTAAAAGTTAATACAAAGGCTATGTATAAAGATTATTGGGATGGTCGTAAATACAATATTTCTAAAGATAGCAAATATGCTAATCAAACTTTTGTTGTCTTACCATCTAGAAATCATGGACGCTTAAACGCATTAGTAGATAAATTAAAAGCCCAAGATATAGAGGTATTTAAAAATACTAAAACTTTGCTGGTAGATAAAATAGTAAATCAATTGGGTGATATTGAAGCTAATTATGAAATACCTGAAGGAAGTTTAATTATTCCAAATAGGCAGCCAGAGGCACCCCTTATAAAGGCAATATTAGAATTTGATGCAGAAATTGATGAATCAGTTCTTATAGAAGAACGACAAGAAAATCTTAGAGACGGTTCTTCTATAATGTATGACACAACTGCATTCAATTTCACAATGATGTATGGACTGCCAGCTGTAACTGCTCTCGAAAATATTGATAAAAATCTTGTTAATTGGGAGCCCTCCTCTACAAATATTGCTATAAATGATAATGCAATAATATGGGCTGTCGATGGTGATGATGATAGATCAGTTGCATTTGCAGCAAGACTGCTTGAAGAAAATGTTCAAGTACGAATCATTGATAAAGAATCGATACTTTCAGGTCAAAAGTTATCTCGAGGAAGTGTTGCTGTTATTGCTATGGATAACCCAGGCAATGGAAATTTAATTACTCAAATAAAAGAAATATCTGCTGATCTAAATATACCTGTTCAGTCAATAGAATCTGGCTTTGGACCAGAAGGATTGCCTGACTGGGGTGGCAGGCATTTTAGATTATTAAAAAAACCCCAGATTGCCATTTTGGGGCATGGTGATTACAACTCTTATGATGTTGGAGTTAGTTGGTGGTCATTAGATCATCATCTTGGAATAAGGCATAGCCTTGTAAACGGTTCTTTTGCTGGATATGCCGACTTGAGACGTTATAACACGCTAATTCTTCCAAGCGGATATCCAGATATGAATACTAACGAATTAAAAAACCTATCAGAATGGATAAGAAATGGCGGTACCCTAATTGCTCATAATAGATCGACAAGATTTTTATCTTCAAATGATGGTTTAGGCAATGCAAAACAAATACAAAATGTGTTAGAAAATATTAATGACTATAAATTTGATCTTTTGAGAGAGTTAATGGCGCTAGATGATCAGATTGATAAAGATAAAGTTAATAGTAATGATTTCGACAATTTAATTGATTACCCATGGGAATTAAGTGAAACAGAAATGTCTCAGGAACAATTTGAGATGAGGGATAAATGGCAATCAATTTTTATGCCATCTGGATCATTTGTAGCTGGGAGAACAGATCAAAAACATTGGTTAACTTTTGGTAGTCCAGAGATATTACCAGTTCTGTACTCAAATTATCCTGTCTTAATGACGGGAAGTAACGTGGAAGCTGCTGTCAGAATAGGTGCGCTTGTTTCTAATGTAAATGAAGTTGAACCAAAACAAATAAATTGGTCTCTCATTCCGCCTCAAAAAGATATAAAGGTAAGAATGAGTGGTTTAGTTTGGCCAGAAGCTGCACAAAGAATAGCAAATTCAGCCTATGTAACTAGAGAGAAAGTAGGTAAAGGACAAATAATTTTATTTTCTGGTGAGCCAAACTTCAGAGGTTCGACTAGAGGAACAAATAGAATCTGGCTTAATGCTGTAATATATGGTTCAGGCCTAGGCACAAATCCCTTAGTAGATCCCTAATTTTTTAATATCGTTATGGATTTCTTAAATTATCAACCATTTGATTAACACTATCAGGTGGTTTTTTAAAGAAATAACATACACTAAACGCAACAATAAAGTTGATTATCATTCCTATAAAGCCAAATCCCTCTGGAGAGATTCCTAAAAACCAATTTTCTGAAGAATTTAAATTAGTATTAATAAATTTAAAATTAATAATATAAATTGATGTGACAACCAATCCAGCAAGCATTCCAGCTATAGCTCCTTCTTTATTTAACCTTTTATAAAATATACCCATAAATAATGCAGGAAAAATTGTTGCTGCAGCTAAACCAAAAGCAAATGCCACAACTTGAGCAACAAAACCTGGCGGATATATACCAAAAAGCCCAGCTATAAATATAGCAACTGCAGCAGAACATCGAGCATAAAATAGTTCTTGTTTTTCAGTAATCGATGGCATAAAAGTTTTTTTCAGTAAATCATGTGAAACCGAAGCTGAAATAACTAGTAATAACCCTGCTGCAGTTGATAATGCTGCAGCTAAAGCTCCAGCAGCAACCAAAGCTATAACCCAGGCTGGTAATTTAGCTATTTCAGGATTCGCTAAAACCATAATATCTCTATCGATATAAACCTCATTTGAATTAGTCATGTCTGGTTCATTGTCTAAAGCTCTCTCTCCAAAAGAACCTCTATTATTATTAAATTTTGGCTTCACTTCATTTAATGCATTACCAGCAGAATATTGAATTAAGCCATCATCATTTTTATCTTTCCAAGCTATCAAACCAATATTTTCCCAATTTTTAAACCAACCTGGAGCTTCTTGATAGTTAACCTCTTGAACTGAATCAATAAAATTCATTCTTGCAAAAGCTGAAACAGCTGGAGCTGTTGAATACAAAATAGCTATAAAAATTAGTGCGTAACCAGCAGATTTTCTTGCATCACTAACTTTTGGCACAGTAAAGAATCTGACGATGACATGAGGAAGACCTGCTGTTCCAAACATCAATGCAGCTGTAATACAAAAAATATCGATTTTAGTTTTAGTATTTTCTGTGTATGCATTAAATCCAAGTTCACCAGTAACCTTATCTAATTTATCTAATAAATATGTATCACTGTTTACAATAGTGTCGCCAAAGCCTAACTGCGGGATTGGATTACCAGTCATCAAGATAGAAATAAAAATAGCTGGAACTAAGTAAGCAAAAATTAAAACGCAATACTGTGCAACTTGTGTATAAGTAATGCCCTTCATGCCGCCAAGCACTGCATAGAAAAAGACTATACACATTCCAATAATTACACCTAAGTTAATATCAACCTCAAGGAATCTAGAAAAAACAATGCCTACTCCTCTCATTTGACCAGCGACATAGGTAAATGAGATAAATATTAAGCATAAAACAGCAACTAATCTTGCTAAGTTTGAGTAGTATCTTGTGCCAATAAAATCAGGAACTGTGTACTGACCAAATTTTCTTAAGTATGGTGCAAGCAACAGCGCTAATAGAACGTATCCACCAGTCCAGCCCATCAGATATACAGATCCATCTTTACCTAGAAAGGCTATAAGGCCTGCCATCGAAATAAAAGAGGCTGCAGACATCCAATCTGCAGCCGTTGCCATACCATTAGCAATGGGATGAACACCCTTCCCTGCTATGTAAAAATCATTAGTTGAAGATGCGCGTGACCATATAGCTATTCCAATATATAAAGCGAAAGAAAAACCAACAAAAATATATGTAAGTAGTTGCGCATCCATTTGAGTTAGTTATCTTTACCAGACTTATCTTCATATTTTTTATCTAATTTATTCATCAGATAAATGTATATAAAAATTAACAAAACAAAAAAATAAATGCTCCCTTGTTGAGCAAACCAAAATCCAAGCTTAAAACCACCTATTTGAAATTGATCTAAAAAATCAGACCATATAATTCCAAAACCAAATGAAACAAGGAACCAGATAATAAGTAAGATAGAAACAATTTTAAGGTTAGATCGCCAGTAATTTTTTTGCATAAATCTACTTTATATAAATTGATAATTTAAGTCTGTAATTATTACACTTAATAGGAAAGAACTATTCAACTGAACTTCGAATAATATTTAAATCTTTAGTCAATACGCTGCCAATAGCTGTATGAGATAGATTTTCTCTTGATATACCAATTACATCAGCGACTCTTTCGGCAGCATAAATACCGGTACAGTGTCCACCCATAAATTTTGTCATTCCATTATCTTTAAGCCAATTAGCAGTTTTATCTATCACTTGATCTGTTGCTTTAAAAAGATGAAATCCACCTATGGCGCCATATACAGGAACATTTTGAATTGATTGGAGTTTTTTTGCAGTATTAATAATTCCAGAATGCCCACAACCTGACATCATTATCCATCCATTATCAGTTAACATGCCTGCAGACTGATCATCAACTATTATATCTGGAACAAATTCATTTGATTTAATATCTCTTACCACCAATCCTTCTGGACCATTATATGTTTCTACAGTTCTCTTAACTGTTCCGGTCGCATAAATATTTTTCGAAACTTCATAATGATTATCAAGAATTACAAAATTAATGCCTAAATTTTCAGCATCTTTTTTCCATTTCATAGAATCTGCATAATTTCCAGGGCCAACCTTAGATCCATCAGGAGCAAATCTTTGATTAAAAAAACCTCTTGCAACATAAACTTTAGTAAAAGCTTTGTTATTGATTTCCTTATATGTTTTTCTTAGTTTAAGAAGGCCCCCTGTATGATCACTGTGATAATGACTTAAAATAACTTTCTCAACTTTTGATAAATCTTTTCCAAGTATTTCAGCATTATGTAAAACAGTATCTTCATGAAATCCTGTATCAAAAAGCACAGATTCTTTATCGCTTTCATATAGCGCTGAGAAACTCCATTCTCCAAATCCGCCATAATTTGATATGTTTGTAGCTAAGACTGTTACTTCATAAGATGCATTTAAATTTATACAAAACAATGCAAAGAAAAGACTTATTTGCCTCATGAAGTTATAAGGTTGAAGGACCAATAGCAACCGGTCTAATCGATGACGCTGAGCTTCCTTTAACCATTAAAGGTAATATCATCACACAAGACAAATCTACGGCATCATCTGATAATTTTTTAAGATTAAAATTTTCAAGCGTGTGGACGCCAGCCTGAGTTAAAAAATAATGATGTACCGGAAATGCCATATTTTCCGGGGTTCCTTCTGGAGCAGGGATTGGATTATTTGGATCAGATAAAGCATCTACAAAAGGAGTATCTAAACCAACAGCGACAACTTTTTTTGATGCAAGATATTCAGCCAATGAGTATGAAATTCCCGGAGCCATTGAATAATATAGTTTTAGCTCATCTGGATCCTGGTAGTTATCACTCCAGCCCGTATAAATCAAAACAACATCTCCCGGCAATATACCCCTAGATTTTAAGGTTGATGATTCAATTGATTTTTTAATATCATTAATAGAAACATATTCACCAGCTGACATAGACTCTCCATCATAGGCATATTTTTTTACATTAATTAATATTGCAGTAGTAATAATAGGAGGAACGGTTTCCATGCCAAGTTTTAATAATGGCGATTCATTTGATGGCTTAACCTCATTACCTTTTAAACCACCAAAAAATGTTACCTTTGATATATCTAATTCACTTTCACCATCCCAGGGTTCTTCTAAATGACCAAAATGCCCTAAAGCGTCCATCTGTGTGCCTTGATTCCCATCATTAACATCTTCATTCAATACATCCATAGTAAAAATTTGAACAGTGTTGGGCATTGCTGATGCTGGTAAGAATTTCGGCTCATACTCACCTGCAAACGGCGATAAAGGCATAGATTTAGTCCTTAAGTATGATAGTTCGTAACTATTTGATTTAGGGTTAGATATTAAATCTGAGCATCTTGACCAAGTTTCAGGACCTAAGATATTTGTCATTCCTCTTTGCGATGATATGTCTGATGAATATAGACTTGTTGAGTAAAGAAAGATTATCAATAAGAAAAATTTAGACATGATTAATAGATTATGGATGATTTAAGTTCAACATCTGACAGTTGCCAGATTTCTTGATGTTTTGTTAATGCTTCATTAGACAATTCATTATTACCAAGAGCTTTATAAGCTTTGTAGAGCCCATAATATGACCAACCATTCCGCGGGTAGTCTTTTAAATCTTGATTAAAAACATTTATTGCTTCTTCAAAATCTTTGTTTAGCAATAAAGCATGTCCTAATGACTGTCTTGTTGGGTAGTACCAAAATTCAGGTTCTCTATATGGCAGAGCATCTTGCGCTTCTACAGCCATCTGAAAATGCATTATTGACGCATCTATATTCATGTTAGCTAATTCAATTTGACCCCTTGCAAGATGATTTGCAATTTCAAGTAACTTATCTGATGGTTGTCCAGCTTTTATAATAACTTTAATCTCAGGAGCATCTTTTAATGGCAATATTTTTTCTTGTTCTATAATGGCTTGCTCAATATTACCTGTCGATGCGAAGGCAATACTTCGCGCATAGTGATATAAACCTAAAGAAAATTTGAATTCATCTATCGGTTTCTCATATGCCAGAATTTCATCCCATTTAGCGAATCTTACATAAGAAAGTAGAGGGATAGTATGAAAGAATTCTAAAAATGGAATTTGTTTTATTTGCTCTATGCGAACATATTTAGAAACCTTCAAAGCAGATTCTATTGATAACTCACTTCGACCTTCCATAGTAGATGCAGCCCACAAGAAATGAACATTATGAGGGTAATACAAAGCAGGGTAGAAACCCTGAGCATTACATTGAGCAATATAATCTTCATCAACTTTTGCAGCTTCGATATTTACAAGTGACGCATCATGATATCTTCCTATACGCCAATAAATGTGAGCAGGCATATGAACAAGATGCCCTGCCCCAGGAACAATTTTTCCTAGCCTATCAGCAGGACCTTCAGCCCTACCTGGATTTGAAGAAGCCTCCACAGCATGAATATATAAATGTATGGCAAGAGGATGATCTGGATTTTTTGCTAGTACACTCTCAAGGCTATCAATGACTTTAATAGTATCTGGTTTTGGATCACCGTCTTCAGCCCAGTAATTCCATGGCATTGTATTCATTAAAGCTTCAGCAAATAATGATGCTGCATCGTTGTCGTCTGGAAAGGTCTTTGACAATTTTTCCATTGCATTTGCATATGCTATATCTAAAGGATCTCGATTAGATTCTATATTTCCATCATATCTGGATGATAAAGCTGATATGTAAGCCTGTTCTTTTTCAGAAACTGTTTCGGATAATGCAATAGCTATATTAATAGCCTTAAAGGCTGCAATTCTGTTTTCAGGAGCCATAATAACTTTTCCATCACTATTTACATTGATATTTGGTCCTAATGCTAATGCTTCACCCCAGTAACACATTGCACAACTTGGATCTAACTTCTGTGCTGCTTTAAAACTCCTTATTGATTCAGCATGGTTAAATGCAAATGCCATGATCATTCCTTGATCAAAATATCTTTGAACCCCTTCAACATTTGAAGAAATTTTATGGGTATGGTCTCCCAATCCTTCCAATAATGGAGCGCCGGCTTTTTCTATCAACATCTGATCAGAATTATTGTTGCAAGCGGATAGAAAAAGCACTGAAAATGTTAATACTAAATATTTAATGTTATTCATTCTTCAAGCCTCTAAAAAATAAATTTAATGATCTCATTGTTGCATTTATTTTCATTATTGAGAATCATTCTCATTGTTTCAATATTAGTATAATATTTATACATACCTTAATTAAGAGGTATACATTCGGAGAATAAAAATGAACACGGAATATGAAATTTGGAATTTAATGTATTTAGGTTTTATATCAAATGCCATGTTTATGGTTGCTATGGTACTGCTCTCATGGCTAGGTTTTAGATTTGCAGCAGCAATTGCAGCTGATCCTGAGACACCAATCATGGCAAAAATCTTCTCAACTGCGTTTTATCTAATTGTTGGAATAATGTTCTATAACACTGCTCAGATTGGGGGAGCGATAATTAGTGGCGCTGCTGAAATGATGGCTGCTTTACCAGAAATATCATCAAGAGGAGCAGACTTGATAGAAAGAGTAGAGTCTGGGTTTATCCCGGGCGGATTAATATCCACAGCATTGAATGTTGTGATAGTTCTTTTTCAATTAGCAATTACATGGATTAAAAGATAATCATCAGTAATCAAAAAAGCCTGCTATATGCAGGCTTTTTTATATATTAAATAACTTTACCAAACTTGAAGTATCAAGATTTCCAAAATTATTGCGAGATAATTCCTGATAATTTTTTAGCACTTCTTTTGTGGTCTTTAGATTGAGATCGTTTAAATCTGCTTGTTTTAGTGCTATTCGAAGATCTTTAATCATTAGATCTACAGCAAAACCAAAATCAAAATTATCATTAACCATGGTTTTAAATCGATTATCCATTTGCCATGACTGAGCAGCACCACCGGAGATTGCATCAAAAACTTTGTTCATGTTTAGATTTGATGATTTGCCGAGAGTTATAGCTTCAGCTAAACCTTGAAGTAAACCTGCAATACATAGTTGATTGACCATTTTAGTTAGTTGACCATGACCGCTAGGCCCAATCTTGGTAATAGAGCTTGAATATGAATTCATTATTTTCTTTAATACTTTGCTCTTGCTGTTTGGGCCTCCATACATTATTGAAAGAGTGCCATTTATTGCTCCCATCTCTCCCCCACTTACTGGCGCATCAAAAAATGAGAGATTTTTTGAAGTAAATTTATCATTGAGTGCTACCTCATTAATAAGCTCTAACGATGTAGTGGAATGATCTAAGATGAAACCGCCTGATTTAATCAACTGAATAAAATTTTGCTTAAACAAAAAATTAAGAATTGCTGCATCATCCTTCAGACATAAAATAAGACCATTGAATTTAATTTCCGAAAACTTATCTTTTATAAATTCTTGCCCTTTAAAATTAGATAACCATTTTTTTGAGGCATGTTTCGATCTATTAAAAATAAATAAATCTATGTCTTTCTGCTTTGACAGATGCCCAGCCATCGAGTAACCCATAGTACCTAATCCAATAAATAAGTATTTTGGTTTTGATGTAGACATTATTTAATTATTTTATCTTATTTCATAAAATAAAAATAAATTTAATGTTTTGTTGTTTTAACATGCTAAAACATATAGAATCTACTCATGAAATTATCAACAGCATTAAAAAAGTTAAATTCTGATAAAGATATAGAAAATTTCTTGAAAGATTTATGTACGCCTGCAGAAATCGAAGCCATGCAAGAAAGATGGGAAGTCGCTCAGCTTTTATATAAGGGTAATTCAACTTATAGAGATATTGCATCAAAACTTAATACCTCCACTGCCACAGTTACCAGAGTTGCTAGATTTTTATTTAAAGAATCTAACAAAGGATATTTGAATCTACTAAAGAAGGATTAATCAATGACAAAAAAAATTACCATTGCAATTCAGCGAAAAGGCAGGCTATTTGATAGCAGTAAGAATTTATTAATTAAATCTGGAATAAATTTTTCTACTAGCGGCGATAAATTATTGGCTCGATCCTCAAATATGAATATAGATATATTATTAGTAAGGGATGACGACATACCCTCTCTAGTATCTAAAGGAGTAGCTGATCTAGGGATTGTTGGTCAGAATGTATTGGCTGAGCAAGTCGCTTCAAACAAAAAAATTACAGCTAAATCAGTTTTAAATCTAGGGTTTTCTAAATGCAGACTAGCGTTTGCTAAACCAATGAATTCTAGAATCAGATCATTAAAGAATAAAATCATTGCTACCTCTTATCCTGGTTTAGTAAAGAAATTCTTGAAGGCTAAAAATATTAATGCTGAAGTAATTAAAATTAATGGTTCTGTTGAACTTACTCCATATATAGGAATTGCTGATTGCATTTGCGACCTTGTTTCATCTGGGGCAACACTTGAAGCAAATAATTTAATTGAATTTAAAACTCTAATGGATTCAGAAGCAGTTCTTATCGCATCTAGCTCGTACAAAAAGATTAAAGATAAAAGTATTCTTGATTTAATTAAAAGATTTGAGGGTGTAATTAATGCTGCAGAAAGCAAATATGTAATGCTAAATGCGGAAACAAAATCAATCGATAAAATATGTAAATTACTTCCAGGCGCAGACTCACCAACTATTATTCCATTACAACAGCAAGATAAGGTTGCAATTCATGCACTTTGTAGTGAGCCTGTTTTTTGGGAGACGATGGAAAAACTCAAATCTAATGGCGCATCTTCAATCTTAGTTATGCCTGTCGAAAAAATTCTCAATTAAATGAAGCTAATTAATCGATCAAAATCTAATTCTTCCATTAACTGGCAATCAAGTGTTAATGATATACAGTACGTTGAAAATATAGTTCTGAGATATAAAGAATTAGTTTTAAAAAATGGAACTAAAGCCTTTAATTATATAAATGAAGAATTAAATCTTCCTAAAGTTTCATCATTTAAAGTGCGAACATCGGAAATTAATAGTGCCGAGAATTCAATTTCAGATGATTTAAAACAAGCAATATTAAATTCTGCCAACAACATCAAAATAATTTGTGAAAATGAAAAAAAGAGTTTAGTTTCATCTTCCATAGAAACTACTAAAGGAATATCCATTTGGAAAGAATTTAGGCCAATTGAATCTGTCGGAATTTATGTTCCAGGAGGAACAGCTCCATTAATTTCATCATTCTTAATGCAACTAATTCCAGCTTCCATTGCTGGGTGTAAAAATATAATAGTTTGCACTCCCCCTTCTTCATCAGGATCGATAGCTCCAGAAATATTATGGATAGCAAAAATATTTGGCATTTCGAATATTTACAAGGTTGGTGGTTCTCAGGCTATATTTGCGATGGCATATGGAACAACAGTTATTCCAAAAGTAGATAAGATATTTGGGCCAGGAAATGCCTATGTAAACGCAGCAAAAAAAATCTGTTCTGATGATGTGGCTATTGATTTACCTGCTGGGCCAAGTGAGGTCATGGTTGTATCAAATGATATTTCCAAGGTTAATCTAATAGCAGCTGACGTTCTGTCTCAACTTGAACATGATTCAGCAGCTAGGGCTTTTGTTCTTTCAAAAAATTTACCTTTATTAAATGGTTTAAAAAAAGAAGTTAAAAAGCAACTTGCCTCTCTCTCTAGGCAAAATATTCTTAAAGAAAGTTTATCCAACTTAAAGCTTATTAAATATAAGTCATTCAATGACTGTATAAATTTAATAAATGAATGTGCTCCTGAACATTTAATTTTGTTGGATGATGATTATGCTCATCTATTAGCAAAAATTAATAATGCTGGATCTATTTTTTGCGGCTCCTTGAGCCCTGAATCTTTTGGTGATTATTCTTCTGGAACAAATCACGTTCTACCAACCAATGGTATGGCAAAAGTTTTTTCTGGTTTAGGTATTAGAGACTTTGGTAAACAGATAAGTGTTCAAACTGCTTCATCTGAAGGATTTTTAAATATTAAAGATACCGTAATTTCTATGGCAAATGCTGAAAATCTTGATGCCCATGCAAAAGCTGTAAAAATTCGCGAGAATCTTGCAAACGAAAAATCTCGTTCAAGAATATCTACAGAAATAAGAAAAACAAATGAGACATCTATCTACATAAATCTAAATTTAGATGGGACAGGAAAATATAATATTAATACGGGTATTGATTATCTCGATCATTTACTAGAGCAATTTTCTAAACATGGCTCTATAGATTTGAATATTACTTGTCTTGGAGATTTAGAAATAGATGAACATCATTCAATTGAAGACGTTGCTATTACTTTAGGATCAGCAATAAATAAAGCTCTTCAAGATAGAAATGGAATTTCTAGATATGCATCCAATGAAACTCTGGTTATGGATGAAGTGAAATGTAATGTCAGTATTGATTTATGCACCAGAAGATTTCTTAAGTTTAAGTGCTCTGAATTAAGGGAGATGGTTGGAGATTTTCCAACCGAAATGTTTGAACATTTTTTTGTCTCACTTATAAATGCTGCTGCCTTTACATGTCACATTGAAACTGATGGCAAAAACTCTCATCACCTGCTTGAAGCAACATTCAAAACATTTGCTAGATGTCTCAGATCTGCAATTGTTGTTGAGTCAAATGAGATTGTATCAACTAAAGGCTTAATGTGACTGTTGCAATTATCGATAGTGGAGGTTCGAATCTCCGCTCTGTAGCCAAAGCAATTGATAGATTGAATAAATCGTATGTAATTACTGATATTGCGGATGAAATAATGAAAGCTTCATTTGTAATTCTTCCAGGTGTTGGATCTGCCAGAAATGTTATGAGTGAACTCAAAAAAAAGAATCTCGTTGATGTTATAAATAATTTAAAGCAACCAGTATTAGGTATATGTATCGGAATGCAGATTTTATTTGAATATTCTGCAGAAGGTAATACAAAGTGTTTAGGATTGATTGAAGGAGACATTCAAAAATTTGATGAATCAACAGATTTAAAAGTTCCTCAAATGGGATGGAATAAAGTGACGTTTTCAGATCAAAAACTAAAAAAATTTAATAACTATTATTACTTTGCAAATAGTTACTATTCCGACATCCAAAAACATACAACTGCAACATCAGAGTATGGAAATATATTTACTTCAGTTGTAGAAAAAAATAATTTCTTAGGGTGTCAATTTCATCCTGAAAAATCATCAGACGCTGGTGAATATTTTTTGCAATATTTTTTTCAAAAATCATGAAGATTTTTCCAGCAATTGATTTAAAGAACGGATCTTGTGTGCGTCTACTAAAGGGAGATTTCAATAGTCTGACTGAGTACAATAAAGATCCGATTGATCAAGCAAAAATTTTCTTAAAAAATAATTTTGATTATCTTCATGTGATTGATCTTGATGGAGCTCAAACAGGCAATCAGTCAAATATTTCTGTCATCAAAGAATTAGTAAAAATTCCTAATCTTAAGATACAAGTAGGAGGTGGTATAAGAACAATCGATGATGCTCTAAAAATAATAGATATGGGAGTCTCAAGAATCATCATCGGAACATCAATATTTGCAAAAGGTTTTTTAACGGAAATTAAAAAGAAATTTAATCCGGAACAAATTATTTTAGCAATAGATTTCATGGAGACTGAGGGAATTCCATATATTTATACTCATGGATGGCAAGATAATAGCCATATCAATCTATTTGACTTTATGTCTGATAATTCTCACTTTAAAAACTTTCTTGCTACTGATATTTCTCTTGACGGAGTTATGCAGGGCCCAAGCTTCAAAACATATGAGAAAATTTTAGCAAAGAATCCTTCAATTAATTTAATTGCATCTGGTGGTATCACTTCAATTAATGATTTATCTGAATTAAAACGCATCAAAATAAAGGAATCTATAGTTGGTAAAGCAATCTATGAAAAACAAATATCTTTGTCTGAGTTAAATAATGATTACTAGAAGAATAATACCTTGCTTAGATGTTAGAGATGGCAAGGTCGTTAAAGGAGTTCAATTCAAAAATCATAAAATCGTTGGGTCTATAGTTGATTTAGCAGAAAAATACTCTACAGAGGGTGCAGACGAGCTAGTATTTTATGATATTAGTGCGAGCACAGTTGGAGCAACAGTTAAGAAAGAATGGGTTGCTAAAATTGCTGATGTTATAAATATTCCTTTTTGTGTAGCTGGAGGAATTAAATCAATCGATGATGCAAGATCAATTCTCAATTTAGGTGCAGACAAAATATCAATTAATACCCCTGCCCTAGAAAATTCGAAATTGATAAATCAACTTAGCAAGGAATTTGGATCCCAGTGTGTTGTTATAGGTATGGACATAAAAACTGTTAATAATAATGACTATCTTTTTGCTAAGACTGGCAACGAAACTACCATGCATTCAACAGGCATTAATGCAATGGAATGGATTAAGGAAGTTCAAGATCTTGGCGCTGGAGAGGTTGTAATAAATTCAATGAATAAAGACGGTATGAGGAATGGATATGACATTAAGCTACTTAAAAAACTTAGCAGTGTTTGTAATTTACCAATGATTGCATCAGGAGGCGCTGGTTGCAAAGAAGATTTTATTAATGTGTTTAAGGAAACAAATGTAGATGGTGCATTAGCAGCAAGTATATTTCATAGTGGTAAATATTCAATTTCTCAAATCAAATCTTCTTTAGTAGAAAAAAAAATTAATATAAGGATCTAAATATGATTAAACTCGACTGGAAAAAGGTAAACGGTCTGATCCCTGCGATTATCCAAGACCATCAATCGCTTCAGGTTTTAATGCTTGGATATATGAATGAAGAAGCGTTAAAAATTAGTCAATCCACAGGATTCGCAACATTTTTTAGTAGAACAAGGCAATGCATTTGGACAAAAGGAGAAACCTCTGGGAACAAATTAGCAATTAAGAAAATTGTTCATGACTGTGACAATGATACGCTCTTAATTCTTGCCGAAAATAAAGGACCAACATGCCATCTCGGAAGAAATTCATGTTTTCTTGATGCTCCCTCGTCGATAAATGTAATCAAAAATCTTGAGCAAACCATAGATCATCGAATTGAAGAAGCTGACATGTCATCTTACACATATCAGCTGTTTAAGGATGGAATTAAAGAAATAGCAAAAAAAGTTACCGAAGAAGCAGGTGAAGTATCAATTGCTGCTGTTACTAAAGATGGAAGAGTTATCAGCGAATCTGCTGATTTAATGTATCACTTATTAGTCATGCTGAGAGCTCAGAACCTCAACTATAGTGATGTGCTTGACGAGCTTGAGCTGAGATCTAAATAATATTACTTTTCAACTACGTAATTATCTACTTGCTCTCTCATTTCTTTTCTTAATAAAAACATGGCAAATAGATTTGGAATTGTAACAAGTGCAACCACCACATAAGCTATATTCCATATAACAGTAGTATCAATAATTGCTGCAGCTATAAAACAAAGAACATAAAGCATTCGATACCATGGAACAGCAGTTTCACCAAAAATATATGCTGTTGACCTATCACCATAATAGGACCAGGCAATGGCTGTAGAAAATGCAAATAAAAGCAGTCCAATAGCTACTATATATTCTCCATATAGCCCCAAAACACCTGAGCCAAAGGCTTTAGAGGTAAGTTCTGCAGAATGAATAAGAGATTTTCCTTTAACCTGAATTGAATTATCAGAAATTACGCCATCATTTATCTCAATAGTTCCATCATATAAAATATTTTGTTTATAAAATCTAACATCCTCGGCAATAGAATTGTTATGAAAGATTGTTATTCCATCTTGATCTAATTCACCACTGATGATGTTTAAATCTCCAGAGAAGTTTTCTACGGCCGAAGTATTATTAGTAAACTTTCTTGCATCAAGGATATATTTACCAAGCTCTTCAACGTCATTAACATTAGACTCATTATATTCACCAACAAAAATTGCCATGGATGATCTTTCAAATGTATTTTCATATTTTTGAGTCCAAGCCCCGCTAGATAAGATAACAAGAGCTGTTACGCTGCAGACTACAATAGTGTCTATAAATGGTTCTAGAATTGAGACCATTCCTTGCTCTATTGAGTGCTCAGTTTTAGCAGAAGCATGAGCAATGGGCGATGAGCCTTGTCCAGCTTCATTTGAATACAGTCCTCTTGCAACGCCCAGCTTTAAACTCATAGCAAAACTTGCACCGAGGAAACCGCCAACTGCTGCTGACCCTGAAAAGACTTGCGAGAATATAGAATTAAATGAAGGGATAATATTATGATAATTCTCTATTACAACAACTAAAGCTCCTCCAAAATAGATTACTGCCATTACTGGAACTAACCTACTGGCAATTTTTGCTATTCTTTTAATGCCGCCTGAAATAATTAACCACAACATAATTCCCAAAATTAAACCAGTAGCTAACTTTGGAATACTAAACGCTGAATCAAGAACACCTGCTATGTTATTGATTTGAGGCATATTTCCTGAACCAATTGCACAGATCATCATTAAAGCTGCAAAAAGAACTCCTGCTGATCTCATATTGAAGCTTTTTTCTATGTAATACATTGGTCCGCCTGATATAGAACCATCAGATAAAGTAGTTCTGTACTTATGAGCTAATGTAACCTCAACAAATTTTGTAGTCATTCCAAAAATAGCAGTGATCCACATCCAAAAAATAGCTGCTGGACCTCCAATCCATATTGCAAGTGCAACTCCTCCAATATTGCCGGTACCAACAGCACCTGACATGGCTGTTGTAAGAGCCTCGAATGGCGAGGTTTCTCCTTTTGTATCTTCTTTTTCGTATTTACCAGTAACTATTCTCCACCCATGAGCAAAGAATCTAAATTGAGGAAATCCTAGATAGCCCGTAAAAAAAATCCCTATTCCTATTAAAAAAGCTGGAAACCACCAAGATCCACTCAAATAACCATCTAAAAGTAGTAAAAACTCATTAAATGCAACCATTTTAGTTCCTTATTTCTCTAACCATTCAATCATGTCGGTATAACCACCAATTAGATCATCATCAACAAATATTTGAGGCATTGTCCTAGCGTTAGGATTTCTTGTCATTAACATATCAAAGACTTCGGGAATTTCTGCGTTGTATTCTTTATATGGAATATCGTTTTGTTTGAAGTAATTCTTTGCTTTATCACAAAAGACACAATTTGATTTAGAATATATTTCTACATTTTTTAACATCATAGGATTATAAGCTAAATGTCATTATTTAATTTAAAAAATAAATCATTTTTAATTACGGGATCATCAAAAGGAATCGGAAAATCAATTGCTTTTCATGCAGCAATGCATGGAGCTAAGGTAATCATCTCAAGCAGAAAGATTGATGCTTGCAAAGAAGTTGCTAATGAAATTAATAAGCATATTGGCTCAGAATCTGCATTTCCAATTGCTGGGAATATTGCTGTTGAATCAGATCTTGAAAACCTTGTAAATGAATCAAACAAGATATTAGGAAAAATTGATGTGCTTATATGTAATGCTGCAACAAATCCTTTTATGGGTTCTATGGCCGACATCCCATCGGATGCTTTTGATAAAGTTATGAACAATAATATTAAAGCAAATCACATTTTAGCAAATTTAGTTACTCCTCAAATGATTGAACGTAAAGATGGAGTTATTATTATTATCTCCAGTATTGGTGGAACTAAAGGTAGTAACCTTCTTGGTACCTATAGTATTAGTAAAGCAGCTGATATACAGATGGTGAAAAACTTAGCTGTAGAATTCGGTCAATATAATATCAGGGCTAATAGTATTGCGCCGGGTCTCATTAGGACTGACTTCGCTCGGGGATTATGGGAAAATCCGACTCTTCATGACCATTACACAAGTACACATCCTATGAAAAGAATTGGTGAACCTGATGAAGTTGCAGGTGCTGCAATAATGCTAGCGTCAGATGCAGGGAAATATATTAATGGTCAAACAATAATAGTTGATGGTGGCGCTACAGCCTAAGAAAATAAATTTTTTATTTTTTGAAAAAAGTTATTTAACCCAATTTGCTCATTTAAAGAAGGCACTTTTAAAAGTTGATATTTATATTCAATTAACTGTTCAATTAAATCTGATATCAACATTGGATCAATCTTTGCATTATCAAGTGATGTAATGGCTGGATGAGTTTTATAAAAATCTTTTTCAATACCTAAACAAGTCTTTAGGAATAAAATAATGGAATTAATTTTTTCATCAAATGTAATATTAATTTCCTTATAAAACTTTATTAAATCAGGAGTGGTTATTTCACCCAAACAATAAGAGTTTAAATTTTGAGTAATTTCTCTGTATTGCCCAGCCATATCATTATTAATTTGCGTCTCAATTTCTAAAGGTGTTGAGTCTGGAGCAAAATCTAGGGTCGAATAATCAATATATCCTTTGTCTGTTATCCATTTATCAAGTGCATCTGCTGTGGGATTATTTATTGTAATAATGTTTGAGCGACTATATATCGTGGGTAAGAAAAATTTACGTTTATTTGAAACTAAAAATATATGCTTGTTCTCTGGTAATTCCTCTAATGTTTTTAGGAGTGCATTTTGTGAATTAACATTCATGTTATGACCATCAAATATGATTGCTAATCTGTGACTTGAGACTGAGTGTGTCATAGCAATGAATTCATTCAAAGCTCTTACTCCTTCAATTTTTTTTGAATTCATTGAGTCTATTTTCGCTTTTGAATATGAGTGCAATATGCTTGAGCATGAATCAGCAGAAAGAAAACAAAAATCTGGATGAGAGCCAGCTAAGAAATAATTACAAGAATTACAATTACTACAAGGCGCAAAATCATCGGAACATAATAATTTTTGTGCAAAAAAATTAGCAAGGTGATTTTTAGCAAGGCCTGATTCACCCTCAATAATTATAGATGATGGAAAATTAATATTTTTATAAGTTGATACTACTTCAGTTAACCAAGGGAATTTCTCTAAATTCATTTTAAATTAAGGGCTCAATTAGAGCTTTAGTTTGCTGATTAAGTATCTCTATGGACTCTGATGCGTCTAATATTACGACTTCCTCTCTTTCATTGGCTATTTGCTGATAGCCTTTTCTAACATCTTCAAAGAAATTTATTCCTGATGATTCAATTCTGTCAATATCATCTTTTGCTTTTCGTTTAAAACCAAGATTCACATCAAGATCATATATTATTGTTAAATCAGGAATTGGGCAGTTGATGTTTATAATAAGACTGTCTATTAAATCAAGAGGGAGCTTTCTTCCGTAGCCCTGATATGCAATTGAAGCATGATAATATCTATCACAAAGTACAATATCCTCGTTTGCTTTGGTCAAATGCTCCTTTATCATTTCTGCTCTTGCAGCAAACATTAACAATAATTCAGTGTGTGCTGAAATATTGTAATCTTTTGATAAAAGTAGCTCTCTTATCTTTTCTCCAAATTCTGTAGACCCTGGTTCTCTTATAAGTTTTGAACTTAAACCTTTGCTTGTTAGCCATTCAAGAATTAAATTTATTTGGGTTGACTTACCTACTCCTTCAATTCCTTCAAATGAAATCAATTTCATAATTTAATTGAGTTGGTATCTATAAACAGCATCAAGATGCTCTTTGTAGGTTTTAGAAAATTTGTGCGTCCCATCACCCTTTGCAACAAAGTATAAATAATCATTTTTCATACCCAATATTACTGCCTCTAACGAGGATTTGCTAATAGTAGATATAGGCGTTGGAGGTAATCCTGGAATTTGGTAGGTATTGTAGGGATTATTTTTATCCAGTAAATTTGCTTTTGTAATATCACCATTAAAATTTGGCAATAACCCATAAATTATTGTTGGGTCTGCCTGCAACTTCATACCAATAGATATTCTATGTAAAAATACTCCAGCTATAATTGGCTTCTCATTTTCATTACCAGCTTCCTTTTCAACGATTGAGGCAAGTATTATTGCATCAGATAAATTTTTAATTGGTAGTTGTGGATTTTTATTTACCCACAAGTTTGCGGCTAGTTGAAAAAAATCACTTTGAGATTTTTTTAAAATCTTTGCTAATGAGGATGAGTGCTTATAGAAATAAGTATCTGGTTTTAATGTACCCTCAATATAATTTAGTTGATCGTCTAAACATTCAAAATTATTACAGTCATCAAGGAAATTTGATTTTGAAATAATTTCATTAATTTCATAAAGATTTTTTCCAGAAGGAATTTTAAACTTGTATATGAATACATCTCCACTAGAAACTGAAAAAAAGACTTCTTTCCAAGATTTATTTTTAAGATAATAATGTCCAGCTTGCGCCACTTTAATCTCATTTTTTTTCAAGTAAATTTTTAAAAGAAGTTTTTCAAATGGATTCAATGCAAAATCATCCAGAATCGAGTTAAAAGAGTCGCCCTTATTTACATTGAAAAATTCTATTTTGTCACTAGCTCTTGAGTGAGAATATGATTCAGATGTTCCAACCAAAACTACCGCAACAATTAATAGTGTGAATATAGATATTAAAAATTTAGATTTTTTTGAAGACAAGGGTAGAGTTGGTTCCTCCAAATCCAAAAGAGTTATTCATAGCAACATTAACTTTTTTTTCAGTTGATACCAAGGGAGTGTAATTTAAATCGCATAGGGAATCTGGATTATCTAGATTAATTGTTGGCGGAATGATTCCATCATTTATTGCCTTTATACAAAATATAGATTCAATCGCACCAGCTGCTCCTAAAGTATGCCCAGTCATTGATTTAGTAGAACTAATTTGCGGAACTGACTCTCCAAATACTTTTTTAAGAGCGATAGTTTCAGCTATATCTCCTAATGGTGTTGATGTGCCATGAGCATTAATATAATCAACTTCAGATAAGTTAATTTCGGCGTCATTTATTGCATTGAACATTGACAATACAGCTCCCCTTCCATCTTCTGGCGGAGCTGTCATATGATGCGCATCAGAGCTAGCACCAAAACCGATTACCTCTGCATATATTGTTGCTCCTCTGGCCTTTGCATGATCAAAATCTTCAAGAACTAATGAACCTGCTCCATCAGATAAAACAAATCCATCTCTATCTTTATGCCATGGTCGACTAGCTGTTTGAGGATCGGAATTCATAGATAGAGCTCTTGCGGAAATAAAACCTGCTATTGAAAGTGGAGTCGAAGCCATTTCAGCACCTCCTGCAACCATTACATCAGCTTCACCATATGCAATAGATCTAGCAGCTGTTCCAATACAGTGATTACCAGTTGAACATGCTGTAACAACAGAAGTGTTCGGGCCCATGAAACCATGTTTAATGGAAATTAAACCTGAAATCATATTAACAATTGATCCTGGTACAAAAAACGGAGAAACTTTTTTATAACCTCTTTCTTCTAATAAGGATTTATTTTTTTCTATCGTATCTATACCACCAATACCGGCACCAAAATTAACACCAATTCTTGATAAATCAGTTTTAGAATTAAGAATTCCTGAATGTTCGATAGATTGGTTGGCAGCAATAATTCCATATTGAATAAAAGGATCAATTCTTCTAATTTCTTTGGAATCTAGGAAATCTTCAGGATTAAAGTTTTTTAAACGTCCACCAACTTTTATAGGATTATTCTCTAAATCTATATCAATATTTGTAATTCCTGACATTCCATTTATGCAAGAATTCCAAGCCTCATCTAAAGTATTACCTATAGGGGATAATATACCTAAACCAGTAACTACAACTCTTCTGTGTAGTTGCTTCATTGAAGGAAGTTTTAACTATTAGAGTTTATGTAATTAACTGCTTCTTCAACAGTTGAAATTTTCTCTGCTTCTTCGTCAGCTATTTCAAGTTCAAACTCTTCTTCAAGAGCCATAACTAACTCGACTGTATCTAATGAATCAGCTCCTAGATCATCAACAAATGAAGAGTCATTATTAACTTCATCGTCTCCGACACCAAGCTGCTCGCAAACAATTTTTCTTACTCTTTCTTCGATACTCACAAGGCATCCTCCATAAAATGAAATCTATTCTACAACAATTTTAACAAAAACATATAAAATCATTAACTCATATAAAGGCCGCCATCCACAGAAATAGTTTGACCAGTAATGTAATCACCTTTAGAAGAGGCTAAGAATAAAGCTAAATCTGCTATTTGTTGTGAATTACCCATTTTGTTTGCAGGAATCTGATTTAAGATATTCTCTAATTCTTCGTCTTTAAAATGATCTGTCATATCGGTTTCGATAAATCCAGGAGCTATGCAGTTAACTGTTATATTTCTAGCAGCCACCTCTTTTGCTAAAGCTCTTGTAAAACCTCCAAGACCAGCCTTACTCGCGGAATAATTAACCTGCCCAGGATTACCCATAAGTCCAGCAACACTAGATATATTTATTATTTTTCCATAACGATCTTTAACCATTGATTTAATAAATAATTTAGTAATATTGAACGCGCTTGTAAGATTAGAATTAATGACATCGTCCCAGTCATCCTCTTTCATTCTTAAGAAAAGTTGATCTTTGGTTATTCCAGCATTGTTAATTAAAACATTCGGAATCTTGTTAATTTTTTTCAGCTCGTCTAAACATGATGAGATTTTGTTTCTGTCTGTGACATCAATTGGAAAATGTATGCAATTTTCAGAATTTAATTCCTCGTTAATACTAAATGGTGATCTGGATGTTCCAATGACATAGTAACCATCGTTAACAAAGCATTTAGCTATCTCTAATCCGATGCCTCTTGAAATTCCAGTTATAAAGACTATTTTTTTATTCATAACTGCTAATCTTCTCATAAAATTCTTCATCGGTTACAGAAAAGTAATTTTCAAGTTTGTTTCCCTTGAATAAGCCTGACAACACTTTCCCTGGACCGCATTCAATGATTGGCAATTTCAATGTAGAAATAAAATTACATGTTTCTACCCATCTAACTGGTGAGTGCAACTGTGATAAAAGAAGAGATGGAATATCTCTGGATGAAGTTGATGAATTGACTGATACATTATGGATAATATTAGTGTCCGGTATGCTGAATTTTACAGCTTCAAGAGTCTTTTGAAATTCATCTGTCACCGATAACATAAGCTTGCTATGTGATGCGATGCTCACATTAAGTTTTACAGCACGTTTTGCACCTTTTGCAGTACAAAGATCTTGAGCTCTTAACACCGCATCATCATGACCAGAAATGACTGTTTGATTCGGAGAGTTTAAATTTGCACATTGAACATGGGAATTTTCACCCTGAGATGCAATTAAGCATATCTCATCAATAATATTATAATCGAGACCCATTATTGCTGACATGGAACCATTTGGTGCCGCTTCCATCAACTCTCCTCGCTTTCTCACCAATTTTAAAGCTTCAGTAATTGATAATGAATTAGCAGCAACCAAAGCGGAATATTCTCCTAAAGAATGACCGGCTAAATATAAAGGAGCAATATCAATTGTATTAACTAACTTATGGTAATGAAGATATGAACAAAGTACTAAAATAGGTTGTGTAATAGAAGTTCTATTTATTAATTCTTCAGGCCCTTCTTCAATTAATTTAATAACGTCATGGGCTATTAAATCACTACAGCACTCAAGAGCATGAGAATGTTCACTTGAATTAGCAATTTCAGAAATACCACCTCTGGATAACATAGATAGATGTTGCGAACCTTGACCTGGAAACGCTAAAAAAGCTGAAAAAGACATTCTTAGTCTTGTGTTGAGTTATCCTCTTCTTCTTTAACTGGCTTCCTCAAATCTTTGATAAGTCTGCCCTTATAAAAACCATCTGCAGTCATTTGATGGCGAAGATGTCTTTCTCCAGACACAGGATCAGTCGATAAGGTAAGATCTTTAAGATGATCATGAGAACGGATCATCCCACGTTTTGATCTTGTTTTTTTACTTTTTTGTACTGCCATAATATTTTAAAAAAAGCATACTATCAGATTAAATTAAGATTTAACAGTTAAATCACTTAGCTCGGTCATCAGTATATCAAATTCACTATTTATTGGCGCTTCATAGAAAACAACTTGATTGTTTAAATCTTTAAAAGATATGGATTTAGCATGTAAAGCGAGACGACCGATCGATGTCTTGGAATAGATAAATTTGTTTAAGTCAAATAGACCGTATTTTTTATCATTAACTATTGGATGATTAAAATTTGAGCTTTGAACTCTAATTTGATGCATTCTGCCAGTACTTATATGGACCTCAACATGAGTAAATGATTTAAATTTTTTTAAAATTTTAAACATTGACACCGCTTTTTTGCCATCAATTGATTCTGTAACTTTATGATGATTTTGTTTTGTCGATGTATCAATTTTTGATTTTATCTTTATGTCTTTATCAAGAACACCAACCAAAATCGCTTCATATATTTTTTTAACTTTATTAGATTTAAGTTGTTTATTAAAATGTCTTAAAAATAATTTATTTTTTGCAATTAGCACACACCCGGAAGTAGATTTATCAATTCGATGACAAAGATCAAGATCTAATAACGGAAAATTAGCTCTAGCAATATCTATAAGGCCAAATTGATTTTTTGTACCAGAGTGAACACTTAATTCAGGATCTTTATTTACTAAAATATAGTCATCATCTTCATAAATGATGGATGTTAAAAATTCTTGAATTCTTGAGGGTGGAATCTTTAAATTAGGTTTTTTGTATTTAAAATCAATTAAATATGGCGGTATTCTTATTTCATCATTGATCTTTAGTTTATATGCAGGTTTAATTCGACCAGAATTTACTCTTACTTCACCTTTTCTTAGCATGCTATATATTTTTGATTTAGGAAGATCTTTAAAGATATTAAGAAGGTAATTATCTATACGTCTTCCAGCATGATCGTTATCAATTTTTAGGTTTTTATCGCTCATTGATGTAGAATATCGAAAATTAATAGTTTATATACAAAAAGCTACTAGTAAAAATTTATTGATAGGAATCAATAAATATTGATTAATAAAGCTGCATGGCAGTAATGAGAAAGCTACTACAGCACAAGGGTGCTATTAGAATAAGACAAGTTTTAAAATCTTCACAATTATAAGTGAAGTCAGTTAAAAGAGCTCCGCGGGATAAGACTCTAATAACTCAAAAAGCACTCGTGCTATTCGCTTTCTCTGTATCGGAGAAAAAAAATGAAAAGAATTCTAATAAATTGCTCATATTCAGATGAACTTCGTGTTGCATTAGTTGATGGGGCAAAACTCTTTGACCTTGATAATGAATTCAATAATCAATCACTTTTTAAAGGTAGTATATTTAAAGCTACAGTTTCAAGAGTTGAAACAAGTTTGGATGCTGCTTTTGTTAATTTCGGCAGTGAAAGGCATGGATTCCTTCCTTTGAAGGAATTATCAAATGAATATTTTACGAAGGATTCAGAAGGTAAAAAAAAGTGTACTCTCAAAGAAGGTGACGAAATTCTCATACAAGTCCTAAAGGAAGAAAGGGGCACTAAAGGCGCAGCTCTTTCGAATCAGATATCTCTTGCAGGAAGATTTATAGTTTTAATTCCAAATTCTGAAAAATCTGGCGGCGTTTCTAGAAGAATTTCAGGCGAAGAAAGAGATGAAATTAAAAATGCTTTAAATGCTTTGCAAATTCCAGAGGGCATGAGCGTTATCGTTAGAACAGCTGGATTAGGAAGATCAACTGATGAATTAAAATGGGATTTAGACTATCTAATGAATTTATGGGAACAAATAAAATCTTCAATTGCTGATGCGCCAAGTCCAAGCTTGATCTACAAAGATGATAAGTTAATTTTAAGAGTATTTAGAGATTATTTCAGAGATGACATACAAGAAATTCTTATTGATGATGAGTCAGTACATGCAGAAGCCTTAGATTTTGCAAAATCTGTTATTCCGGATCATGCAGATAAAGTAATTTTCTACAATGAAGAAATACCATTATTCAATAGGTATCAAATAGAAAGTCAAATTGAATTAGCTTTTCAGCGAGAAATATCATTACCATCTGGTGGATCTATTGTCATAGACCCTACCGAGGCAATGGTGTCTATAGATGTTAACTCAGCACGGTCAACAAAAGGAAAGGACATAGAATCAACAGCTTTTGCAACAAATATGGAAGCAGCTAAGGAAATTGCAAGACAATTAAGACTGAGAGATTTGGGCGGTCTTATAGTTATAGATTTTATTGATATGCAGGATGAAAAAAATCAACAAAAAGTTGAAAATACATTTAGATCAGCGGTTCAGTCCGATAGAGCTAGAATTCAAATTGCTGGGATATCTAGATTTGGTTTATTAGAATTATCTAGACAAAGATTAAGGCCTTCACTAGAGGAGACTTATGACATTCAGCATGTTCAAGTGCGAGGCACTAGATCACTAGGCCAATCAATTTTAAGAATAATTAGTGAAGATGCAGCAAAAGAAAATACTGGAGAAATACACGTTTATGTTCCGGCAGATGTTTCGAGCTATTTATTAAATGAAAAAAGAAGAGATATTATTTCAATTGAAAATACCTACCAGGTAAACATTTTAATTATTGCAGATCCATATAAATCCAGACCATATTATAAAGTGGCACGTGTAAAAGGTGCTTCTGGAAAAAAACCATTTTCATATGATATGACGCCAAATAGTCCTGAGCCCTCAATGGATTGGCGTGACTCTAATTCAACAAAAAGGGTCTTGAAACCTCTTGTAAAAGTATCTGTGCCTCCTCGAATGCCAAAATCTAAAAATAGATTTTTTGCATTTATCAAATCTGTTCTCACTTTGTCAATATTTTTTGGGGTCTTTAAATCTAAAAAGAAAAAAAGCACAAAAAAAAGAAGAAATAGAAACCATAAAAAGAATCAATCCAGAGTTAATAAAGGAAATAAAAATCAAAATAATAGAAATACCAGAGCCAACAACAAGGGAAGGAATTCAAATTCAAAAAATATAAGTAACAAAAAGCATTCTAAACAACTAGTCACACCTCAAAAAAAATCACAAGACGAGCATTCTAATAAAAATAAAACTAAAAATGATCGTAAAGTTGCTATGGAAGTCGATGGCAGTAAATTAAATCCACAAGATTCTCAAGCATCAATCCCAGCAACCACTCCTGCACCAACTCCGGCTCAATCTTCAACATCAAATGTTAAGCCTACTAGAGCTTTAAATGATCCTCGATATAAGAACGAATGAGTTGTCCTGAAATTGATGTATCTGGAGGAATATTTGGTAATTCCTTTATGTTAAACCATTGAGCATCCTCTAATTCTTTGTCATTAAGAACAATTTCTCCTTTCTGATATTTGCATTTATAACCAAGCATGAGTTGTGAGGGAAATGGCCATGATTGAGAAGAATGATATTCAATTTGTGAAACCTCTACATTAACTTCTTCTGATACCTCTCTAATCAATGCTTGTTCAGCACTCTCTCCTGCTTCAATAAAACCTGCAAGGGTACTGTACATGTTTTCTGGAAAAAACTTACTTCTCCCAAGCAAAATTCTTTCTTCGTCATGAATTAAAGTAATAATACAAGGAGAAATTGAGGGATAATTAAGAGCATTTTTACATTCACATCCAAAAGCGCCCTCTTCTAGATCAAATTTATTAATATTTCCACAATAATTACAATAACTATTTTTTATATGCCAATTATTTAAAATAGAAGCTCTTGAGGCTATCAAAAAACTTTCAGTATCAAGAAAAGCTAATATATGTATTAAATCAATGAAATTTGTTGTATCAGGATTCATAAATATCCCTAAAATTTCAACTTTAGATTCTATATTTATAACGTAAATATAACGATCATTAACTTTTGCTATGGCTAAAAAAGGACCGTTAATTTCTATTAAATTTAAATCTTTTGGATCAAAAATATAAGATTTTTCGCTCTGATCATATAAAATTTTGTTTTCACAAAATATAATTAAACTAGTGTCTTCATTTATACTTTCATGAAGTGTTCTTATTAATTTCATTAGGTCTTTAACATGATAAATAATTTATACAAAATGTTCCTAGGTGATTCTCCTGCTTGGTATAAGAATACCATCATAGCTTTTTTAATCATTAATCCTATTGCTTTATTTACATTGACCTTTGCCGGAATAAATGGAATGTTCATTGTAGGATGGATGATTCTATTAGAATTTATTTTCACACTTGCCCTAGCTCTTAAGTGTTATCCACTGCAGCCAGGTGGATTGATAGCAATTCAGGCTTTATTTCTAGGACTAACAACCCCTTATACACTCTTATATGAGATTGAACATAATCTTGAGGTTATTTTACTGTTAATTTTTATGGTCGCTGGTATCTACTTCATGAAAAATTTAATGCTTACCATTTTCACAAAATTGCTTCTTACAATTGAATCAAAGGTAACTCTATCTTTAATGTTTTGTTTTGTCTCGGCCTTTTTATCAGCTTTTTTAGACGCTCTAACTGTAACAGCGGTTTTAATAGCTGTCGCCGTAGGTTTTTATAGAATTTTTCATCTTGCAAACTCAGGGCTAGAATTTTCATCAAATGATCATGATTATTACAACGACTCGTCATTATCTGAGGCTGGAATAGAGGATTTAGAAAAATTTAAAGCTTTTATGAGAGACCTAATCATGCATGGAGTAGTTGGAACTGCTTTAGGAGGAGTTTGTACTATTGTTGGCGAACCTCAAAATTTATTAATTGCCAATGTGGCAGGTTGGGAGTTTATTGAATTTATGGTCAAGATGTCACCAATAACAATACCTGTCTTTATCGCTGGAATGATAACTTGTTTCGGAATCGAAAAGTTACATATATTTGGTTTTGGTAATCAATTGCCAGAACGAATTAAAAATATTTTCCATGATTATAATAATTATGAAATTTCTCAAAGAACTGCCATTACCAAAATGGAGTTGTATGTTGAAATGTTAGTCGGTGTATTTTTGATCATAGCTCTTGCTCTTCATCTCGCTGCTGTTGGAATTATTGGATTGGGAGTGATAATACTTTTAACATCATTTAAAGGTATAACTCATGAACATGATTTAGGTGATGCTTTTAAAGAGGCGCTGCCTTTCACAGCATTATTAGTTGTATTTTTTGGAGTTGTAAGTGTTATCGCTGATCAAGAATTATTTACTCCGATAATTTCTTATGTGCTAGCTCAAGATGCTAATAGCCAAGCGCCCATATTCTTTGTTGCCAACGGAGTACTATCAGCAATAAGTGACAATGTATTTGTTGCAACAATTTATATTAATGAAATCAAAGATGCTTTAGATATGAATGTTATTTCCAGAGATCAGTTTGATAAATTAGCGATAGCTATTAATACTGGTACAAATATACCCAGTATTGCCACTCCAAATGGCCAAGCTGCTTTTCTTTTCTTATTGACGTCTTCACTGGCACCACTCATAAATCTCTCATACATGAGAATGGTTATTATGGCTTTGCCATACACGATTGTTCTGAGTATAGTTGGATTCATATCAGTGGTTAATTTTTTGTAAAAAAATGTCCCATAGCCACAAATTTTGCATTGCTCCGATGATGCAATGCACTGATATACATGATCGATATTTATTTAGATTAATTACTAAAAAAGCATTTCTATATACAGAAATGGTGACAACTGGAGCGATCATTCATGGTAAATGTTTTAATCAGTTAAATTTTAATAATGAAATAGAGCATCCTGTTGCTATTCAACTGGGAGGATCAGATCCAAACGATTTGTCTGAATGTGCAAAAATTTGTGAGGAACTTGGATATGATGAAATTAATTTGAATGTTGGATGCCCATCTGAAAGAGTTCAAAAAGGGTCTTTTGGAGCATGTCTTATGGAAGATCCAAAGCTTGTTGATGACTGTATCCAAGCCATGCAACAAGTTGTCTCAATTCCAATAACTGTTAAATGCAGGATTGGAATTAATGAAAGAGACGATATAGATTTTTTAAATCATTTTGTATCAAAAATTTTTAATCCAAATCTTAAAACATTAATTGTGCATGCTAGAGTTGCAATTTTAAAAGGTTTAACTCCAAGACAAAATAGGCAAATCCCTCCATTAAAATACGAGAATGTTTATCAACTTGTAGATGAGTTTCCTGATCTTGAAATTATTTTAAATGGAGGAATAAAAGATATTGATGAATCTATCAAGCATTTAAAAAAAGTTCATGGCGTTATGCTTGGCAGAAGCCCTTATGATAATCCTATGATTGTTAGTAATGTTGATTCTAAAATTTTTAATGAATCCGATATTGGAAATGATAGAAAAGCAATTCTCAAACAATACCTAGATTATTGCATTGATCAAGCTCATGAAGGTCAACCCTATTCAAGAACTCTAAAACATGTATTTGGTCTTAATAGAGGTCTAAAAAATGCGAAATCATTTAGATCTTTAATTCTTAGAACAATACAAGAAAAAAATTTAGAAATTACAAAAGATGAGTTAATTTCAATGGTATGAATTTAATCTAATAAAAAGTCATCCATGTCATCTACAAAATCATCTGATTGATCCTGTCCGTCGCTGGACTCAAAATCTAAATATTGCATGTAAGAGTCTCTTATAAATGAATATCGGTCTCCGACAATAAGAGTTTCTACTTCTAAATACCTTGCTCTGGTTTCCAAAGCATCAAGAGCCGTAATACCAATTCTTACATCTGTTTCCTCAATAGCAAAAGTACCTGTTAATACTGAGCTAACGCTTCTTCCTGCAAGACTTCTCGGTGTAGACGGCCCATAAAGCGGTATCATCAAAAAAGGTCCTTTACTCACTCCCCAAGCTCCCAAGGTTTGGCCAAAATCTTCATCGTGTCTTTCTAGTCCAAGTTTTGATGCAATATCAATAAAACCTAATATGCCAACAGATGTGTTTATTATAAAACGTGCAAAATCATTCATTGCATATACAGGCTTACCTTGTAGTAACTGATTTGCAGTATTATCAAGCTCATTAATATTTCTAAAGAAATTTGTTATTCCGATTTCAATAAAATCAGGTGTGATGCTTGTATAAATTTCTGCAGTAGGTTTTGCAATATTATCATCTAGATATTCATTGAAGGTCCAAATCTTCCTGTTAATATCCTCAAATGGATCTTGAGTTGCCTCAACATTCAAACTGATAAACATTACCATGAGGCATGTATAAATATATCTCAGATAATTCATAATTTTGCCTTCAAATTATTATAAATTGTTTCAAGTAAATTATTTTTTTTGGTAATATCAAAATCTGCTAAATCTTCATGCCTAGGGATGCATCCTAAAAGATCACAACCAATTTCATGCTCAAGATTTATTTGGCTAAATTCATGTGTTTGATTTTTAGTTTTTGAACAAATAGAGTGCGACATGTTATCAATAATTCCTACAATTGGAATATTTAATCGATCAAACATAGCTTTAGATTTTAGAGTATCGTGAACGGCAAGTTTACTCATTGTTGTTATAAGCAAAGCGTGATCAGGCTTGATGTCGGAGGCAACAGTTAGATAGGCATCTCCAGTGCCTGGAGGCATATCGACAAACAAATAATCTAAATCTCCCCATTGAGTCAAATTCTTTAACTGTTTAATAGCACCACTTAACATCGGTCCTCTCCACATTGCTGCTTTGTCTGCGTCAATAACAAATCCCATGCTATTTAGTAAGATATTATCAACTTTAATGGGCATAAATATTTTTTTTCCTCCAATAGTTTTTACTTTAGGTTTTTGATTTGTAACATTGAAAATTAAATGTTGGTTTGGTCCATAGATATCTGCATCTAATATCCCTACTTTATGATGTGTAGAAAATTGCAAAGCAAGATTTGCACATATAGTCGACTTTCCAACACCACCTTTTGCTGATGCAATAGCAATTATTTTTTTGATACCCATTGATATAATATTTTGACTTATAATACTCGATTAAAAATATTAGGTCTTAAAAATAAATAAAAAAAGAAAAATTATCGTCACAAATGCCTTGCCCTATGCAAATGGTGATATTCACATTGGTCATATTTTAGAACATATCCAAACTGATATTTGGGTCAGATTCATGCGTAAATCCAATCATGAAGTCCTCAGCTTTTGTGCAGATGATGCGCATGGTGCTCCAATTATGATGAAAGCAGATGAGCTTAAAATAAAACCAACAGATTTTATTGATCAAATGCAAAAAGATCATCAAGAGTCACTTAAAAGATTTGGAATTGAATATACAAATTACTACTCAACTCATTCAAATGAAAATGAAAAATTGGTATCGGAAATCTTCCTTGATGCAAAAGATTCTGGTCATATCTATAAAGAAGATATTGAACAATGCTTTGATGAGGAAAAGAAAATGTTCCTTGCAGATCGATATGTGACTGGTGAATGCCCGAAATGTGGTGCAGAGAATCAATATGGAGATGGGTGTGATTCTTGTGGAGCCACGTATTCTGCTACAGAAATAATTAATCCAAAATCATCATTATCTGGAACTAAGCCAAGTACAAAAATATCTGAGCATATCTTCTTTGATCTAAAAAAGTCTAAAACTGATCTTATAAAATTTCTAAAAACTGCATCTATCCAAGATTCAGTTGTAGGCAAACTATCTGAATGGTTAGAAGGTGATTTAAGGAGTTGGGATATTTCTCGTGATGCGCCATATTTTGGTTTTAAAATACCCGATGAAGTAGATAAATATTTTTATGTTTGGGTTGATGCTCCAATTGGATATATTGCATCAGCAAAAAATTGGGCTGAAAAAAATGATTTAAATATTGATCATCTATGGGGTAAAAATTCTGAATATGAGATTCATCATTTCATAGGTAAAGATATTATCTATTTTCATGGTTTGTTTTGGCCAGCCCTTTTGAATAATTCTAATTATAAGCTTCCTGATAGCATTCATGTTCATGGATTTGTAAGTATAAATGGAGAGAAAATGTCTAAATCTAAGGGAACATTCATTACAGCAGATCAATTTGCAGATGTATGCGATCCAGAATTACTTAGATATTATTTTGCAAGTAAACTAAATTCAAAAATTGAAGATCTTGATTTAAATCTAGAGGATCTAGCTCAAAAGATAAATTCTGATTTAATAGGTAAATTTTCTAATATATATAGTCGCTCAGCTCCATTCATCTCAAAAAACAATAATCGTCTTTCTAATTCTATTAATGAAGAACATCTATCTGCATGCATGAAAGATATAGACGAAATCCTTAATCATTATGAAAATAAAGAGTTCTCTAAAGCAGTTAAACTTATAATGCAGATTGCTGATAATACTAATAAATTTATTAACGAAAATACGCCTTGGAAGATAGATCAAAAGGATGCATTAGTTGTAGCATCAACTGCATTAAATGTATTTAAAAATCTGTGCATATTACTTTATCCAATAGTGCCAAATTTGTGCAATCAAATGCTGAAGATGTTAAAAATTAATAGCTTTAACATTGAAAATCTTGAGGAGAAGATGATTGATTCAAAGATAAATGAATTTAAGCCAATTATTTCAAGGATCGAGCCACTAGACATAAAAGATTTCTATAAACAGGAAAAAAAAATGAAAGAAGAAGAAAATAATACTATTCAGATTGATGACTTTATGAAAGTTGATTTAAGGGTTGCTAGAGTTGAAGAGGCTTCTCATGTTGAAGGTGCAGATAAGCTCTTAGCAATTAAGCTAAATCTTGGAGATTTAGGAACAAAAAATGTCTTTGCTGGTATAAAATCTGTATATGAGCCCTCTGATTTAAAAAATAAATTAGTGGTAATGGTTTATAACTTAGCTCCAAGAAAAATGAAATTTGGTATTTCCGAAGGTATGATTCTTGCAGCAAGTGATTCTGAGGGTGGCATATTTGTATTATCTCCTGATTCAGGAGCACAACCAGGACAAAAAATTAAATGAAAATCGAAACAGATATTTTAGTAATTGGCGCAGGCCCAGTGGGATTGTTTACTGTGTTTGAGGCTGGTCTTTTGGGACTCAAATGCACACTCATAGATAACCTAGATAAAGTTGGAGGACAATGCTCCGAACTTTATCCAGAAAAGCCTATATATGATATACCCGGGGTTCCTTCACAGACTGCACAGGAGCATGTAGAAGCTTTAGTCGAGCAAATTAAACCATTTGATTATGATCTTCATCTTTCACAAAGAGTTGAATCGATCGAATCAATTTCAGTGTCAGATGATATTACAACTTGGTTGGTAAGAACCAATGAAGGAATTGAATGTACTACAAAAAATATATTTATTGCTGCTGGAGCTGGTTCATTTGAACCAAGAAGACCTCCGAATATAGAGGATCCTGACAGATTTCTAGGTAAAGGTGTGAGCTATGCTGTTAAATCTGTGGACTTATATAAAGATAAAAACTTATTTATTTTTGGTGGTGGCGATTCAGCATTGGATTGGACAGTTGAATTAGCTAAAACAGCTAAGTCTGTAAGTTTAATTCATAGAAGAGATCAATTTAGAGGGGCTCAACATACTGAAGCTCAAATGAGAGAACTAGTAAAATCTGGTGAAGTTAATCTTCTAACTCCTTATCAAATTGAAGAGATAAATGGCGATGATAAAGTAGATGGAGTTACTTTAAAAAACTTTGATACGAAAGAATCTGTTACTCACGAGGCAGATGAATTATTGTTTCTGTTTGGATTAAATAAAAAGTTAGGGCCTATCTTAGAGTGGGAACTAGAACTTGAATCAAAAAAAATATCAGTAAACACAGAAGACTTCCAAACAAATAGAGATGGAATTTTTGCCGTTGGAGATATTAATGATTATCCAGGAAAACTAGATTTAATTTTATGCGGTTTTCATGAAACCACTTTAGCTGTCCAAAAAGCTTATCAAAGAATTTTTCCAGGTGAAAGAGTACCATTTGGATACACTACTTCAAATACTAAATTACAAAGAAAATTAGGAGTTGCTGAATAATTTAAATAATCAGTTCTTTCAATGTGTCCTGAGGACTGATTGATTTTTCTTGTGACTCAGTTAAGCATTCTCTTACCCTGTAGGCAATATTCATTAAATCTGATTCAGTCTCATCTGCATTTTTTTTCATTAAGTCTTTAGTCAAACCTATTGCTCCGCCAGAGTTTATTAGGATATCAGGGATATATATTATACCTCTATGATGTAGATCGTCGGCTATAGATGAATCCTGAAGTTGATTATTTGCACCTCCAGCAATAATTTTGCAATTTAGACTTTTTATAGATGACTTATCGAATACAGCTCCGAGTGCACAAGGAGAAAATACATCACATTCAAATGAAAACGCGTCATCAATACAGCGAATATTAGGATTATCAATATTTTCGAGCTTTGATTTATCTATATCCGAGATAAAAATTTTAGCCCCATCATTAGCTAGATGTTCCGCTAGCTTCTTTCCTACACTTCCAGCTCCTTGAATGGAAATTTTTTTATCAGTTAATGATTCTGAAAAACAAAAATCAATTGCCTCTCTTATCACATAATAAATACCTTTTGCTGTATATGGCCCAGGATCAATATTATCAAAAACAAATTCCGTGTATTTCTTTATGAATCTTATATCCTCCAGCGAAATACCTACATCCTCGGCAGATATATATTGGCCCTCTAAAAGATTTAAGAAATTAGCATATGATTTTAATAAATGATTTGATTTATTAGTTTCTTTAAAAATAATACCTTTACCGCCACCAAATGGAATTTGAGCAACATTATTTTTATGAGTCATACCTCGAGATAAACGCAATACATCATTTAAACCCTCTTCAAATGAGTTATATTCCTTAAATCTACAACCACCAATTGCAGGCCCTTTTGAAGAATCATGAATTGCTACGAGAGACTTAATACCAATCTTGTTATCTTCATAATAAAAAACTTTCTCATGATCAAACTCATGATGAGAAGAAATATCAATACCTTTAAAGTTAGTTTTAGTAATGTCTTTAAAAATCATATTAATATGAGATTATCGTTTATATTATATGTGCATGATAAGGGCCTTAAATGTTAAAAGATAGATTTAGAAAATTTCTTCCCGTTATTGTTGACTTGGAGACTGGCGGTTTTGATTCAAAAAAAAACGCAATTTTAGAAATAGCAATTCAATTAATTGATGAAGAAAATTCTAAATTAGTATTAGGCGACTCATATAGATATCACATTAAACCTTTTGATGGTCTAAAAGTTGATAAAGAAGCTCTTGAGTTTCTTCGATTGGATTTAAATCATCCTTTAAGATCGGCTGTGGAAGAGGAATATGCTCTTAAAGAATCCTTCAAAATAATTAATAAACATAAATCAAAATACGAATGCTCTAGAGCAATTTTAGTAGGTCATAATGCTTTTTTTGATCATAGTTTTCTGAGCGAAGCTTGTAACAGAAATAATATAAAGAAATCTCCATTCCATCCCTTTTCATTAATAGATACTGTAAGTTTGGGTGTATTAGCTACTGAACAAACCGTTCTTGCAAGAGTATGTAAAGAATTAGATATTTCTTACATCAACGAAGAAGCTCATAGTGCCGCTTATGATGCCGAGGTTACAGCGCAGGTCTTCTGTAAAATCATCAATGATTACGATAGTTTCAAGAGACGTTAGATACTTAAAGTATCACCCACCTCTCTACAGACTGTCGGCAATAGATCAGTTTCTGAATAAAACTCCTTAATACTAAGAATGTAACTTATTAAGCCCTTTGTTCTGCTGGGAGCGATTCCAGTTGGAATAAAATATTTTGAGTTTAAGGATAGTTGCGCTGATTTTGCTTGCTCTATGTCCATAGAAGCTTGAACGATTCCAAAAACCTTAACTTTATCTACTGTCATAATACAAGCATCGACATCTTCAATATCTAAGTTTTTGTTGAACATATGAGATTCATGAAATACTTTAGCATTTCCATCATCTAGACAATAAGCAAATGTAGTAGTGTGATATGGCTTCCCTGCTTGAAAAATTTGTAATCTTAGTGATCCTAAGTCGTAGGATTGATTAATTTTGACAATGGTCACATTTTTAAATCCATTTTTAATTAGAACTCTTGATGCTTCATGAGTGGTATATATCTTAATATCTTTATCAAATTTATTTAAAGATTCTAAATCTAAATGATCAGAAAAATGAGCTGTTATAATTATATGAGTTACTTTATTTATTAAGTTATTTTGAACTAAATATGATTCTCGCAAAGCACTTCGGTGTAACAGCCAACTCAATCCTGGAAAAACCTGCTTGTTGGTTAACCATGGATCTACAACTATTAAATCATCATGATGTGCATACACCCATGATTGATAGTCGTCACCTCTAATTATTTGCATATGTATATGATTTCATAAATGAAAATTAAAACCATAGTAAGAATGATTATCATTAAAAAAATACCTTAAATCAATACTTTACATAAGAAAATAAAACAAATATATTTAAGTTTAAATTTATTAGGAAAAGTTAATGAGAGAATTAAAAACAAAAGAAGTATGTGATATTTTAAATGAAATTATGGAGTATGAGTTAGCTGGTGTTGTACGTTATACGCATTCCTCTCTTATGGTTACTGGTCCATATAGGATACCCATAGTAACTTTTTTAAAAGAACAAGCTTCTGAATCAATGATTCATGCTCAACAAGCTGGCGAGTTACTTGTAGGGTTAGATGGACACCCAAGCCTCAAAGTTGCAAAAATAGTTGAGACACATAGGCACTCAATAAAAGATATTTTAGAAGAAGGCATGGAGCACGAGCTTCATGCATTAAGTTTATATAAAAAACTATTATCCAGTGTAGAAAATGCTTCAGTGTATCTTGAGGAATATGCAAGAAGCATGATAGGAGAAGAGGAACAGCATACCTTAGAATTAAAAGCTATGTTGAAAGACTATGGTTGAGCTTTAAGAAGTTGCCTCTTTAATAATTGATTCTAGCTCACCTGCTTCATGCATCTCAGTTACAATATCACAGCCTCCAATTAGCTCCCCTTTTACATATAGCTGAGGGAACGTTGGCCACTCTGAGATAGTTGGAAGTGTTTGTCGAATATCTTGGTTCTCTAATATATCAACATATGAAAATTCAGCTCCGCAATCAATCAATGCTTGAACAGTTTTTGCTGAGAAGCCACATTTTGGTTCATAGGGCGAACCCTTCATATAAATTAAAATTGCATTATCTTCAATCTGTTCTTTAATTTTATCTTCAATAGACATCAACTATTCCTTATCACTTTAATATATTTCATTATGGTATCGCTAAATCCAAATTTCAATGCATCAGTCATAATCGCATGCCCAATGGATACCTCATCGATAATTCCACATTCTTTTAAATGAGGTAAATTCTCTAGATTGAGATCATGGCCTGCATTTACTCCAACACCAAACTCCTTAGCTTTTGCAATGCATTCAATAATACTTTTTTTTGTTTGATTGAATAGATTAAGATTTTTTGTTTCTAAGAAATGAGCAAAAGGCCCTGTATAAATCTCAACTCTGTCAAAACCTAATTGTGCAGCATAATCAACTGATTTAGGATCAGAATCTATAAATAAGCTAGTCCTAGAATTTTGCTTTTTAATTTCTTCAAGAAATTTAACTAATTCATCATCTAGGTGCCCTGGCTGCCATCCATGGTCTGATGTAACTTGATCAAGAGTGTCGGGAACAAGAGTAATTTGATTTGGACGAGTAATATTGCAAAGCTCTTTAAAGCCAAGAAAGTCATTCTCAGGAAGAGAAAATGGATTACCTTCTAAGTTAAATTCAAGATTATTATCTTTACAGATTTTTGAGATTTCTTTTGCATCATTAGATGTTGCATGCCGATGATCAGGCCTTGGATGAAGTGTTAAGCCATCAACGCCAAGTTTAATAGCCAACTTAGCGTAATCTTGTAATGATGGACTATCATTTCCACGAGAGTTTCTGAGGAGAGCAATCTTATTTAAATTAACGCTAAGTTTCATCAGTGATGAAATATCTATCCCCTATCTTTAAAGTCATCAATGTTAATATCAAATGAATTTAAATCCGAAGGACTAGAGATTGAAGACTCGTCCCAAAATGCTCTACCACTTGTAATTTTCCCTTCATCATTAACGATAAAATGATCAACAATTGAAATATCCATTCCAGTATTATCATTAACATTTCTAACTTCCATAGTCGCTTTCAAAATACCCTCATTAGAACAGATAACAGTATCGACATTTGTGGGCGTGATTTGCATTCCATTACCATGTCCAAAATCCCAGAATTCACAGATAGCCTCTATTCCTATGCAGGGATCAGCTCCAACGGGATCTTCAAATATTGCCTGATCATCCCACAAACTCTTAAACAAGGATTTGTCATTGTTTTTGTAAGCTAATACGTAATTATCAAGAGCAGATTGAACTTTTTCTTTCATTTTTATTCCTATTTTTGAATTCCTTTTTCTTTTAAAAGGACTTTTGTAAATTTATCTTTTGGATTAATTGGGGAAACACACTCCCAAATCCGGTCATATTCTGAGTGACTTATGAGCCAATTATTATCTAACTTAATATATTTATCTTCATACAACGCCGTACCTTGCGTAACGCTATCCATATCAAAGTTATAAAAAATGTCTTGTAAATACCATTTACCTATAGCCTCCGTCTCAGAAATAATTTTTATCTCGGGATGATGGGCGGTATGCATCGAAGCAGCTTGATTATGAAACGCGTGTTTTAAACTTTCTTTAATTGTATCTTTACCCTCTGACTCCCATCTATAAGTACCTCCTCGATAATCAATTGTTATATTGTCTGCAAAAACATTATCAAGTAGATCAAAGTCTGCCATATCAATAGCTCTAAAATATCTATGTTTAAGATTTTTAATTTCTTCAATATCAATTAATTTTTGCAACTTATCCATAAAGAAATTACCTCAAATATGCTTGACCGCCATCTATCATAATAGTTGATCCTGTTATGTAATTCATTCCATCAGATAATAAATGACATACAGCCTCACCAATGTCATCTTTGCAATCACCAACCTTTCCAACGGGAATAGTTTTTAAAAATTCATTTGCTTCATCAGGGTTTTCATTCATCCACCAATCCATTCCTGCAGATTTTGCAAGCGGCATAATGCAATTTACTAGGATTTTATCTGATCCCCATTCAACTGCTGCAGCTCTTGACAATGAACGGATAGACTCCTTGACGGCAGCATAGGCTCCATAAGAAGAAGAATCAGGTCTCAAAGCAGAAGAGCTAGCTAGATTGATTATCTTGCCGTCACCCTTCAGATGTGGATAACATGCTTTCATAAATCTAAACGTAGCTAGAGGCCCCGAATTCCAGCCATCAATAAATAACTCATCTGAAACATCTAAAATATTGCCCAAGGGAACCTCTTGAGCATTGTTAATCAATATATTTAAAGATTTATAATGCGAAAGAGTTGATTCAATTGAATTATTAATTGATTTACTGTCTTTAACATCACATTGAATTGCTATTGCTGACCCACCATTTTTATTGATTTCATCCGCTACAAGTTGAACTTTAGATAAAGTTCTTCCTACTAGACTTACATTAGCGCCATATGTGGCTAGAGCCCTAGCGATACCCTCTCCAACACCCTGACCTGCCCCAGTAATTAGTGCTGTTTTATTTGAAAAATCCATTGATCAAAAATTTGCGCCAGTTATATCTTTTGCAGCTAGGTATCCAAATGTCATTGCAGGTCCTAAAGTTGAGCCTGGACCAGGATAAGTTGGCAACAATGCCGTAGAACAATTACCGCAAGCGTATAGTCCAGGTATAACATTGCCTTGTTTGTTCAATACTCTTGCATGAGTATCTATAACTAAGCCTCCAGCAGTCCCCATCTCTCCGGGATATAAAACCATACTATAAAAAGGGCCTTTTTCAAGCGGTGCTAGACATGGATTTGGAGTAACAGATGGGTCACCATAATATCTATCATAAGCTGTATCACCCCTCTGTAAATCTAAATCCTTTCCGGATTTTGCATATTCATTAACTTTAATTTGAGTTGCTAAAAGGCCATCTTTATCAATTCCGGCAACTTCTGCAAGCTCCTCAAGCGTTTCACCTTTTGATAGAAATGATGGAGTCCACCACTCTTTTGGTACGGCAGAATCAGGTTGCATAGAAGCTTGAAGAAGAGGACCGCAAGGACGATTTTTTCTAAAGGTACTATCAAAAATCATATAACATGGTGCACATGGATTGCCCTCAGCATACTTATCAAACATATCATTGACAAAACTAACGTAATTCTGTGATTCATTTGAAAATCTTTCACCATTTTTATTAACTGTAAAGTTGCCTGGCATGGATTTATCTACCATAGATAGCCAGCCCTTATCTTGTCCTGGTACCTTCATAACTGTTGACCACCAGCCAGTATCCATTTGATGAGTATCAGCTCCTAATCTTAAAGCTGCTTTCAAAGCATCTCCTGTATTATAGGTGTTTGCGGCACTCCACTCAGCTTTAGAGGGTTTAGGTAAATATTGATCTCTTAGCTCTTGATCTTTTTCAAAACCACCTGAAGCCAAAATTACACCCTTAGAGGCTTTGATGTTAATTTCAGAATTATTTCTTAAGGCTTTGATACCAATAACTGATCCATTCTCGTCAATTAAGTCTGTCATAGCGGTTTCAGTCCAAATATCTACATTTCTATCTCTTAAAGACAAGACTAATCTAGCAACTCCAGCATTGCCCATTGTTAATCTTCTATCTTTCCAGCCCCACTTAAGCCTCATAGGCAAATCTAATATGTATTTGGTAAATAGTTTTGCAAAAAGTGTTTTCCATCCTGGAAGGGCTCCCAAAAGCAATTGGCCCTCTACTTGAGTAAAATTCATATTAATTGGCCCCATAGTAAAAGCAGTTTGTGGATGTTGTTCTCTTAACTTACCTAGATCATTTCCTAATTGAGTTCCATTGATGGGCTCAGGCTCCATAGACCTATTACCTTCTTTGCCACCAGGATTGTCAGGAAAGTAATCTGGATAGTGAGCAAGATTTCTGTACTTAACCTGGGAGTTCTCGTGAAGATAGTCAATCATCTTAGGTCCTTCAGAAATATATGTTTCTATCAGTTCATCTTTAATCTTGCCTTCAGGTGAGACACTATTTATGTAATCACGAGCATCTTGATCTGAATCGTCGACATTCTCAGCTTTGGCATATCTATTATTTGGAATCCAAACTCCGCCACCAGAGGTAGCAGATGTACCTCCGTATTGATCACTTTTTTCAATTACTAGTGTTTTTGCACCACCATCATGACTACACAAAGCTGAAGTTAAAGCTCCATTTCCTGATCCAACTACAACAACATCAAATTCATAATCCCATTTCATAATAACTCTTATTTTTAATTATAGATTGTAACTAATTCGTTATAAGTAATATTATATTTTAAAAAAATCTTATAAGAAATTTAAGCATTAAATGGTCACAATTTTTTTATAAATGTCTATAATTTAAACTAAATAACACTATTGAACAAAATGAAAACTGATATATGTAAAAAACTCGGTATTGAATATCCGATCTTCGCATTTACACATTGTAGAGACGTTGTTGTTGCTGTAAGCAAAGCTGGCGGTATTGGCGTTCTTGGTGCAGTTGGCTACTCTCCAGAACAATTAAAAGAGGAGCTTGATTGGATTGATGAGAACATAGGTGATTACCCATATGGAGTAGATACTGTGATACCTCAAAAGTACGAAGGCATGGATGAAAAAGATCCTGAACAATTGTTAGAGTCTTTACAAAAAATGATACCAGATGCCCATCGAGAATTCGTTGATAATTTATTATCAGAAAATGGAGTGCCTGAGGCTCCGGAAACAAATGGTCCTAAAGGCGGATTGCTTGGTTGGACAGAAGCAACTGCTGAACCTCAAATTGAGGAAGCTTTAAAACATCCTAACGTTAAACTAATTGCAAATGCGCTTGGAACACCTCCCCAAGATATGATAAAAAAAATTCAAGATAAAGGTGTCTTGATTGGAGCTTTGTGTGGAAAAATTAAACAAGCAGTTGCTCACAAAGAAGCAGGACTAGATTTCATTATTGCTCAAGGCGGTGAAGGTGGTGGTCATACTGGTGAAATTGGCAGCATTGTATTATGGCCTCAAATTATTGATGCTGTTGGAGAATTGCCAGTGCTAGCTGCAGGAGGAATTGGTAATGGAAGACAAATGGCAGCAGCAATGTCCATGGGTGCTCAAGGCGTTTGGTGTGGCTCATTGTGGCTTGCTGTAGAGGAAGCTGCGGCCCAGCCTGCAGAAAAAGATTCATACTTGAATGCATCAAGCGAAGATACTATTCGAAGCAAAGCTTGGACAGGGAAGCCAGCTAGGATGTTAAAAAATAAGTGGACAGAGGCTTGGGAAAATCCTGATAACCCAGACCCTCTTCCAATGCCTTTACAAGGAATGATAACTTTTGATGCGATGCGAAGAACATCTATGTATGCTGGATCAGGAAATACTCAAGATGTCTCCTTCAATGCTGCTGGACAAGTCATTGGTCAAGTTAATCAAATAGAATCAGTTAAAGATGTGGTTTACAGAATTATTAATGAGTATCTTGATTCTTTGGATCGATTAAATTCTCTTTTGCCAAAAGATTAATTTTTTTAAATGTTAGAAGATCTTCTTTTTGATTTGAAGAACTTTTTTTTTAGCCTAGGAATAATATCTGTCGCAATTATTGGGTTACTAATTTTGCCAAAGAAAGCATCTCTTTGGTTAGGTAAATTCCCAATAGCACTTTTTATTATGTTTGCGCTTATTCTATTTTCGGTAATTCAGGTATTTAATTAGAATTAAACTGGCCTGAAAAGTCTTCAACAAGATTAACAAATGCTTTAACTCCATTAGTTAAGGCAGAATCATCAACATAAAAGTATGGAGAATGATTCGTTGGACTATCTTCAACTCCTGGTGCATTCACACCTAAGAAGAAAAATAAACCTGGAACTTGTTGAGCGTAGAAAGAAAAATCTTCGGCTCCAGTCCTTGGCACTCTAGCTTGGTAAAAATCTCCATTTGCTGCTTCCATCAAAGATGAAGAAAAATCTCTAACAAGACTCTCATCATTAACTGTTACCGGATATCCTCCATAAACCCTAAATTCTACCTCAGCAGAAGCATGGTGTGCCTCTGCTACCTTTTCAGAAATAAGCTTTATTTCATCTCTAATTTGATCTGTATATGAATCTTTAAATGTTCTGATAGTTCCTTCTAACATAGCAGTTGAGGGAATGATGTTATTTCTTGTTCCTGCTTTCATAATTCCAACTGTTACAACAGCCTGACTATCTAAAAGATTTAACCTTCTGCTTACAATTGTTTGCAATGTTGTAGCAATATCTGATGCGGCGATGATTGGATCAACGCCACTCCATGGACGCGAACCATGCGTTTGCTTGCCTTGAACTTTAATTCTAAATGCTTCTGCTGAAGCCATAATTGGACCAGGCTTTGTCCAAATTTGACCATTTTTAAAATTAGCTACATGCATTCCAAAAATAGCATCTGGTTTTTCAGCCTCGAAAAGTCCTTGTTTTAACATCAATTCGGCTCCACCTTCCTCTCCCTCGGGAGCACCCTCTTCTGCAGGTTGAAATATTAATAAAATATCGCCATTTAATTTGTCAGTATTTTGAGACAGAAAACTTGCAACCCCAAGTAAAACTGCAATATGAGCGTCATGTCCACATGCATGCATAACTCCTACTTCATTACCTTGATAAGTTGTTTTTGCTTTTGATGAGAATGGTAAATTAAGCTTCTCTGTAACTGGCAATCCGTCTATATCAGCTCTTAATGCAATTAATGGTCCGGCATTTTGACCTCTTATAAATGCAGTGACTCCAGTAATCCCGTAGTTAAGATTGGGCTCTAATCCCATTTCAATTAATGCCTCGGCAATTGATTCTTGCGTTTTATATTCCCTATTTGAAAGCTCAGGGAATTCATGGAAATGATGCCTCCAATCAGTCACTTTGGTCATAACACCAGGAATATCAATGGCTAACTGATTTCTTAGATCTTTTGCAGATATACTCTCAAAGGCCATCAAAAGAATTAAGGATAAAAATAATTTTTTCATAGCTTAGCTTTTTTTAAAAATATTAAGAAAAATTGCGGGAGTAGAGTCCATATAGTCCTTAAAGTCTGGTCGTCTATTTAATGATCTTTTATCCATCATTGAAACTGAAGCAATTGCTATCAGAGCGTACATCACAATACAGCCAATCAAAAGCCATGCAAATGAAATACTTGAAGCTATTGAAAATACAAATAAGCTAAACCAGAAAAGTATTTCACCAAAATAATTGGGATGTCTTGAATAAAACCATAATCCTGTCTGCATAGTTTTTGATTCGTTTATGTTATTTCTAAAGTTATACATCTGTTGATCAGAAATAATTTGTATTATCACCGCAATGACAGATAACAAGGCAGCAACTGCATCAAGAATATTTAATGCATTACCAGGGTAAGCAAGAGCAAATATCATCGGTAGTAACGCTAAATATACACATATTGTAGGTATCAGATGGATGGATCCAAAATCGACAATAAAATACTCAAACTTATTTTTAGTTTTTGCTTTCATCATGACATAACGCCAATCTTCATGTGAAAAGCCATCCCAAGATCTCATCCAATTATAGGTAAGACGAATAGCCCAAAAAAGCAAGCATGCGTGCATCAACAGAGCTCTCTGAGTATTACCTGCAGCAGCAACATCCGACCAGCACATTACAGCTAGAACAACTGGAATAACTGACCAAAAAGCGTCATACCAACTTGAATTGTTAAATATTATGCTGAGCAAATAAATGAAGATCGTGGCTTCAACATGACATATAAATACTTTAAGAGGTAATGAGAAATTAGATGTAAGCTCCCAAGTAAGCAGCATTGAATATATGCAAGCTATGTATCCAATTGTTATCACGGATAGATGTAATAGTTTTGTCTTCATAGTGAATTGTTTATTTTTTTTGGTTGATGATAATCATTATTTATAGGAAGCAAAGGGATTGATTGGAATTCCACTAAATCTTTAATTCTGTTAGGTAATGAATGATATAAAGTATTACGTTGAACTAAATTAAGATCTAGTTCATCAGTAATTTTAAGAACATCTTCTAAAAATAACTCTTGACCAAATGCTGCGCCGGCAGACCTAGTTATCGATTCATTCATAAGCACTCCTCCAATATCATTAATTCCTGCAGATAAAAGGAATTTTAACCCTGGAAGACCCATTTTTACCCAAGAGCCCTGAATATTATTGATTTTGCCGTTGAAAAGAATTCTTGCGACAGAATGAATTAAGATAGATTCTTTAAAAGTAGGTCCTGGTCTTGCAAAACCTTTTCTATAAATAGGAGCTTCGTCAGCTACAAATGGTAAAGGAACAAACTCTGTTATTCCATTAGTTTCCAATTGAAGGTTATTTAATTTAAGAAGATGATGAGCAACATGGGACATATTCTCAACATGACCAAACATCATTGTAGAAGTTGTGGGAAGTCCAACATAATGAGCAGTTTTGATTATTTCAATCCATTGAGATGTAGTTAGTTTATCAGGGCATATTTTTGATCTAATATCATCATGTAAAATTTCAGCTGCAGTTCCAGGAAGAGAATTCAGCCCAGCATTTTTTAACTCTTCTAAAAATTCTTTAGCAGAAATATTTAATGTCTTTCTACCATGATCTATTTCCAGTGGAGAAAATGCATGAATGTGTACAGAGCTAGAAACTGATCTTATAGATTTAACTATTTCAATATATGTATGGCCCGTAAATTTTGGATGAATGCCGCCCTGCAAACAAACTTCTGTTGCACCTCTACTAATAGCTTCTTGTGTTCTTCGTGCTATCTCATCATAAGAAATATTGTATGGCTTCCCTCTAAGATCATCGTGCCCTCTTCCTTTTGAGAAAGCACAAAAATTACATTTAAAAGAACATATATTTGTGTAGTTAATATTTCTATTTACTACAAAACTTATGTCCTTTCCAAAAACTTCCAATTTCTTATTATTTGCATAGTCAAGGATATATTGAAAATCTTTATCATTGGACTCTAATAGTCTTTGTAAATTCTCTACAGATGGGTTTGATTCAACCTCCTGAATGATCTGTTGAATATCAGAATTGCAGACATGCTTCGAATAAAATGGGATATGATCGCTTACTCCGGATTTCCAATTATCAGATCTAATTAATGACTTTGCATCAGTAATATTAAGCAATTTAGAAGCTATCAAAGGGGATGAGAACTCATTTAGATTTGTAAAATACTTTGGGTAAAGCGTCGCTCTTGCAACCAATGACTGATTAGAATGCAATGCTAATTTACTTAACTTTTCTATTTCTGGCCATGGAGCTTCCGGATTTACATAGTCCTTAGTTACGGGAGAAATTCCTCCAAAATCATTGATACCAGATACAGTTAATTTTTTAATATGCTCAGGATTTAAATTTGGGGGGACCTGTACACTGATATCACCAGGCAATATTAATCTTGCCATAGCAATTGTCCAAATTAGCTCATCAAATGATGGCTCAGGGGCATTTGCCATTAATGTATTTGGTTTTGGTTTGAAATTTTGAATAATAACTTCTTGAATATGATTAAATTGTTTATGCAATTCAGAAATTTCATAAAGAGATTCCAGTCTGTCTAGACGTGTCTCACCGATTCCAATCAAAATTCCCGTTGTAAATGGAACCTTTTGTTTACCAGCTTCTATTAGTGTCTGCATTCTAAATTCTGGTTCTTTATCAGGAGATCCGTAATGCGGCTGACCCTTTTCAGTGAGCTTTGATGATAATGATTCGACCATTAATCCCATTGAGCCGCTTAATGGCTTTAATTCTGAAATTTCTTCAGATGTAAGACATCCTGAATTCAAATGAGGAATTAAGGAAGTTTCTTTTAAGACAGCATCAGCACAAGCACCAAGGTATTCATTGGTTGTTTTAAAACCATTAATTTTTAACCAATCACGTGCAGCTTTGTATCTCAACTCGGGCTTATCTCCCAAGGTGAATAATGCTTCATAACAACCCTTGCTCTCACCCTCTTTTGCAATGGAAACGACTTCTTCAATGGATAAGTATGGAGATTCAACTTTTTTTGGTGTTTTGGCAAACGTGCAGTAATGACAAACATCCCTACACAAAAATGTTAATGGTATAAAAACTTTAGGTGAATAAGTGAGAGTATCTTTGAAGTAACATTTTTTTTTATCATAAGCAGCCTCAATTAATGATTCTGACAAACAAATATTACTCAAAGCTTTCAATTCAGAAAATTTAATATTTTCTTGTTGAATTATCTTTGTTAGAGATAAATTAGATTGTTCTTGAATTTTCAATTATTTAACCATTAATGTATTTTACAAGTTTGAAGTAATCTTCCTCCGAGTCAAGATCATCTTGAAGCGTGCTTAAATTTATGTCTTGAAAGCTGATATTATTTTTTTTAAATTCTTCTGTAAAAAGATTATAGCTATTTAATCCAAATTTTAGCTTAAAATTTTGTGATGCCTCATACATTAAGCAATTTGTACCATTTTTGTGAATATCTGAAACAATGCTCACTTTTTGATTTGCAAATTTATTCTTTAGTAAATGAAGGTCTAACTCATTAATTCTTGGTAAGTCAGCATGCATAATTAGAATAGTTTCGTTTTTATTTTGGGATCTAATGGCTTCATTAAGTGCTTCATTTAAGGGTGAATTTGTATAAAAAGATTTAGCATCATCAAAGAGCAATTCCTTATCATTTGTAACAATAAAAATAGAATCGCATATATCTGAGTCCACTAAAGTCTTAACAGTGTGACGAGCCATTTTCTTAGCAAGATTAGATCTTTCAGATGAGCTTAGAATCTTAGATAACCTTTCTTTAGAAATCTTAAAATTTTTTATTGGTATAAATGCAGAAATTGCCATTTATTTTGCTTCAAGAACTTTTATTATATTTTCTGCAAGTTTGTTTTTAGAAAGTGTGTTATTCATTACTAAATTACTATGATGGACTTCGTAACCTACTCCAGCAAGAAAGTCAGAATTTTCTTTATCAGCATTATCGATAAAAATTCTTTGAGAGTAATTTTTATAGAATTCCCCAATTGTATTGACGCTTATCTCATGGCCAAGTTCGAGCATCATCTTCGCTGTTGGTCCTTTAAGAGATTTTGAATTTACGATTGGACTTATTACAGTAACCTTTTCAGGAAATTTCTTAAGATGATTTTGGAGGCTTGAAAGTTGCAGCATTGGATTAATACTTACATATGGATTTGATGGGCAAATAATGATTTCATCGAATGAGGACAAATCTATATCTTTATTAAATTTTGCTTTATCAAGACCTTTAAAGACAAAATCAGTAACTGGAGGCTCGCATTTTAGTTTTACAAAGTATTCTTGAAAAGATAAAAGTCTATTTTCAGTTTGGATATATGTTTCAACTGGCTCATCACTCATAGGAAAAATATATTGAGGTAAATTAAAAGAATGGCAAAGTTTCATAGTTGCCTCAGAAAGAGAGTTACCTGATTTAATTAATTTTGTTCTTTGAATATGGGTTGCTAAATCCTTGTCGCCAAGTTGAAACCAAGTTTCGCCATCCATATTAGCCAAGGCTGAAAGCATATTCCATGTTTCATCTTTTCTACCCCAGCCCTTAGAAACGTCTGATTCGCCAGAGAGGGTATACATTACGGTGTCTAAGTCTGGGCAAATCTTTAGATTAAGATGAGTAAAATCATCTCCGGTATTTACAACAATAGCTAAGTTTTCTTCAGATAGTGTGTTTTTGAAGCCTAATGCAAGTTTAGCTCCACCCACTCCTCCACAAAGCAAAAGATAATTTTTCATCTAAATAAATCCTCTTCCTCTGAGCGAATTAGTGTTTTTGCGTTCGCGGTATCACTTTGCATAAATTTATAACCGCTAATTAGCACAACTGGTTTTTTTTGTGCGGCTTGGCCCATTAACAAAGATGATGCAGCAGCTAATTCATCAGCGATTGCAATTTGAGTAAATTTAAGTGTATTGCCATAAAGATCTTTATTGCCTCTTTCATCAATAAGGCATTCAATATTATGGCTTCCAATTGTAAAGCCTACTATCCCATTTCTAAATGGTCTGCCCATGGTATCTGTAATAATTACTGATATATTTTTTTTGAAGTGCTTAGATAAAGATTCGGATAATTTTTTAGCAGATAGATCTGGATCTTCCGGCAGCAACAATACAATATCTTTTTCTTGATCAATATTTGACCTATCAATGCCTGCATTGGCATGAATAAATCCAAGCTTATGTTCAACAATTAATACCCCCATTCTATATCTAACAACTTTTTTTGATTCGTTTAATATTGCCTGAATAAAATTTGGTTCTTTTGCAAGTTTTTTAGATAATTCTATAGCTTCTTTTGAAGGGGGAATATTAGAAATATCTAGGTATCTATCTTCTGATTTTGAAACAACTTTCTGAGCTATTGCAAAAACATCACCATCATTAATATCAATCGATTCCTTTTTAACAGAGTCTATGATTAATTGAGATAAGTTATCTCCTGGTTGAATCAGCGGAATAGTCTCTAGCGCTTTGAGATTAATAGATTTGATAATTTATCCAGTATTTAATGTCCGGTAATCTTAATACCAGAGTGTGCGAGTGAGTGTTTCTTATTAATTGCAATTAAAATTGAAGTTAATGACTCTGCTGCTGCTGAATTACATAATGGTCCAGCATGCCATGCAGTCAAACCAGCATCCTCTGCAAGAGATATTACCGTGCTTCTAGCGTCTATAAAATCGCCAGCAACTAATACATCGCACTCAATATCAGCATCGGTTTGCAACAATTCAGCTGAAATGTTTTGAAATGCAGAAACTACAATTGTGTTTTCACCAAGAATCGACTGAGCTTTCAAAGCCGCTGACCCCTCTTGAGGTAATTGGACGCGCATTACCTTTGGAGGCATTAAGGGAACTGTGGCATCTATCATTATTTTTTTATCTAGTGCATTACCTATACTTTTCAAAGTATTTTCTTGGTGTGCAAATGGAACAGTTAAACAAGCAAGCTCACAAGATTTTGCAGCATCTTCATTTAACATGCCCGAGGAAGTGGGTAAATTTAGTCCCTTTGCAGATTCTTGAGCTTTACCTAAATCACGGCTTCCAATTAATATGTCATGACCAGCTTTTATCCATCTTGAAGCCAAACCCTTGCCCAGTGAGCCAGTTCCACCAAGAATAGCTATTTTCATTGAAATTCTCCTATTTATTATTGAAAACTATTATACAAATTTATTTACAAGTCATTGCTGATAAAAAAGAAAAATTTGTTAATTTTACTTATCGGTTCATAATTTATAATTACGGTAAACTAATAAAGTTGAGAATGATAAATCTTAAAAATAAATCAATAGTAGTGACTGGGGGAACCAGAGGTATTGGAGCTGAAATAACTAAGACCTTTTTAAGGCATAATGCAGCAGTCTTTATTCTTGCAAGACAAAAACCTAAAAAATTAATACAGGCAAAAGGAAATAAAGCTATATTCGTAGAATGTGATATCAGAGATATTAATTCTATAGATGCTGCAGTAAAAAATATTAAAACCAATACAAAATCTATCGATGCATTAATTAATAATGCTGGAGGTGCTCCGTTAGTAAATTCCTTGACAGCATCAAATAGGTTTCATGAGGCCATAATTGATTTAAATCTGACCGCTCCATTAAATGTAAGCCAAAGATTTGCAAAAATTATGATCAAACAAAAAAGTGTTTCCAACATAATAAATATTTCAAGCGTTACAGCCAATAGACCAACCCCTGGAAGTGCTGCTTATGGCGCAGCAAAAGGCGGACTTGTAAATCTAACAAAAACTTTAGCAGTTGAATGGGCTCCAAAAATAAAAGTTAATAGTATAGTAGTTGGTTATATTGAGACTGATAACTCAATAATTCATTACGGAAGTAAAAAAGAAATGAATAAAATTGCTAAAACCATTCCCATGAAAAGAATGGGTAAACCATCTGATATTGCAAACGCGTGTTTATTCTTTGTCTCAGATCTTTCAGAATGGGTAACAGGCGCGTCTCTAGACGTTCATGGAGGTGGAGAAAAGCCAAGCTATCTTGAAGTTGCTAAACCAAAATAAAATTTTACCCAAATAGTTTTCTTACTAATCTGTTTCCCCAGAAAATCTTAAGTGCACCTTTTAGTTGCTCAAAAGATTTATCTGTATAAGGATATGCAGATGCTGATTTCTTTCCAATAATGATTGGCATGGCATGGGCATATGCTAGTAAGCCCTCCTCTCCATTAACTACTCCTAAACCACTTTCTTTAACGCCCCCAAAAGGAACCTCATTAACACCATAGCTCATTGCCATGTCGTTTACAGAACATGCTCCTGTTTCAATAGATTGTGCTAATTTTTTTCCTTTGACTAAATCTTTAGTCCATACATTCCCATTCAATCCATAATGAGATTGATTGGCTAGCATTAAAGCCTCCTCTTCAGAGCTAACTTTCATTATTGAAATAATAGGTCCAAAAGTTTCATCTTTCATAATCTTCATTTCATGAGTTACTTCGGTCAAAACCGTTGGTTCAAAATATAGTCCATCAAAATTAGGATTGCGCTTTCCTCCAACAAGAACTTTTGCCCCTTTATCTATTGCATCTTTTACATGATCCTCAATTATTTCTATTTGTTTATCCCAAAAAGTTGGGCCAACATCACCTTTACAATCATTTGATTGGATTAATGTCTTTGTAATAGAAACAACTTCATCGACAAATTCATCGTATATATCATCCATGACATAAATTCTTTCTGTGCCGCAGCAATACTGTCCAGCATTCATACATGAACCCACAACTGCCCCACTGGCTGCGTCCTTAACATCTGCATCTGAGCAAACGATCATTGCATCTTTGCCACCCAATTCTAGACTATAAGGAATTAACATCTCTCCACATTTGGTAGCAATTTTCTTGCCTGTAGCAACACTTCCAGTAAAAGATACCTTATCAGGACCATGATCAATTAATTCAGCGCCTGTTTCACCATCTCCAATTATAGTTTGAACTAAATGAGCTGGAGCTTCTGCCAATGCAAATATCTCCTCAACCAAAGCCCCAGACATTGGTGTTACCTCAGAAGGTTTGACAACAACACTATTACCGCATAAAACAGCTTGAATCACAGGATTAATTGATAAGATGAATGGTCCATTCCAAGGAGTAATAACTGCAACCACCCCTCTAGGTTTGTAGGTAATAATTGTTTTTTTTAAAAACTGCATGGGTCCATGCATTTTTATTTTTTTATCAGATAACCATTTTTTAGCTCTTTTTGCATAAAAAACCAATGAGTCTACAGCTGAAAAAACTTCCATTGCCATAGCCTCTTGTTGGGGCTTACCTGTCTCCCTCATAACAACTTCCATGATTCTATCCTGTTGCTGGATAACAACATCAGCAACTTTATGCATTAATTCAACTCGCTCTTTGAGGGATGTTTTTTTCCATTCACTTTGTGCAATTTTTGCCTGCGTCATAATTTTTGAAATATCTTCAGAAGATGTGCATTCATAGGTGTCAATGTGGGACAGATCAACTGGACTTTGTAAGCTTAATAATTTTTGACCAGTTTCAGATTTTGAAATAGAAAAAATAGCCATTAGAGTTCCTTAAGTTTTGCTTCTAGCATTGGTGTTACGTGATTATTGATGTGCGCGTTCATGCCTAGCGGCATCATTTCATAATGCTCCAATTTACGGACGACTTTAACCATTATCACAGTGAATTTGTATAGAGCCAAGATATAATAATAATCAAAATTTTCTGCACTAAAACCTGTTAGAGCTTCCCATTTAGCTATTGTTGCAACCGGACCAGGAAAACCGCTTAGACGGTCAACATGAACTCCTTTTGAATTACAATCATCAATAGCTATCCCCCATGCGAGATCAATACATGGGTCACCTAGAGCAGCCATTTCCCAATCTAAAACAGCAGAAACTTTTCCATCAGAGGTATACATAATATTTGCACACCTACAGTCTCCCCATAATATAGAAGCTTGATTAGGAGATGGTTTATTTGCTTTTAACCATTCACGTGCCTCATCAGCAACTGGATGAGCTTCTCCATCCATCGCCCACTCATGAAAATCAAAATAATAATTTAATTCTTGATCAAGATAATCCTCTGATAGTTTTGGCCTATTAAGAAATTCAAAATCGCCACTTGTTATATCCACTTGATGAATTTTAGCCATTTGCTCAACCCATCCCCACCAAATATTCTCTCTAACTTCTTCCGATGAGTCTGCAACCCAGCCTTCTTGATGGAATGGAGGATTATCAGAGGGCGCATCACCTTTAGCCATTTCCATCACGTAAAATGATGTGCCAAAAATATCATCGCTTGGTTCATACCAAAGAACTTTTGGAACTTTGACATCATGATCGGCCAACTTATGCATAATCAGATATTGTTTATGAATATCGTAATCAGGGAAAACAAAAAAACCCTCTGGATAAAACCTTAGAACCATGCCGGTTTTAATTTGCTTTTCCTCTGTTTTATATTCCACATTAAAGCTTAATGTTTCATTTGAAAATCCCGTATTCTCTGGCCCACCTAATAACTCAACATTTAAGTCGGTGGCATCAACTAACTTGGATTCAAGCCATTTTGTAAATATAACCTTTGTTTGATCTAAATCTCTCTCTTGTGGCTTTGGCATTCTATTTTTTATTCATTGATTAAACATCAACCATAATATAAATTTAATTAATTACAAAGAAAAAATATGGCAGATTTATTTAAACAAAAATGGGATGCTTTCTGTGACAACTTAAAAGATGTTGGGTCCATTATTGAATCGGAATCATCCCTTAGTGAAATTGATCAAGCTGAAGGATACAGATATTTGCTTAGATTGATGCGCCTGTCATTAGAAATGAATTTGGAACATTCAAATCCAACTTCACCATCTTTCTATAATCTTTCTCACGAAACCGCAAAAATAGGTGCTGATAATCCAGATAATATTTATTTAAATGCAAACATTGATGGTGAGCAAGCCTATGAAATATATGGAAACATTGGTGAACTAGATTACTTAAGTTTTGGAATCAAAGAAAACAGATACAGTAAAGATGGAACTATGCTCTCTTTAGGTGAAATTGATATGAGAGATATGGAGATAGAAAATTCTGGAGATTTTATTCTATATCTTGGAGGCGATGAAACTCCTAAGAATTATTTACCTATGCCCAAAAATGCAAACATGCTTATAGTACGTCAAACCTATAAAAATAGAATAAAACAAACTCATGCAAAAATTAATATTAAAAATGTAGGTTTAGCACCTATCCCTGATCTTTTAACAACAGAAAAACTTAACGACCAACTCAATCAAACTCTAGCATTTGTGAGTGGGACAGCGTCTACATTTTTAAAGTGGGTAAAAGAATTTAAACTTAATCATAAAAACTCTCTTCCTCTTGGCGATCAAAGCTTTTTTCAAGCAGCTGGTGGAGATCCTAAAATTTGTTATTTACATGGATACTATGACTTCAATAATGATGAATGCATGCAAATAACAACTGATATTCCAGAATGTGAGTATTGGAATTTTCAATTAGAAAATTACTGGATGGAATCTCTAGATTACCGACATTATCCAATACATATTAATAATGCATCTGCAACTCTTGAGGATGATAACTCAATTATTATTACTGTCAGTCACTCTCCAATTAATGTAAAAAATAACCTTATTACAGAAGGTAGAAATAATGGTGCAATGCTCTTGAGATGGATTGGTTCAAGCAGTAACCCAATCCCTGAGGTTAAAATAAAGAAAATTGAATCTATCGAGATAAACTCATGTTGAATCAAACGGAAATAATAAATGAAGCTAAAAATCAAACTGGTTTAGAAAAATTTGGTAATCCATTATTTATGGATGGTTTTGAAGCATTGATCAGTTCAATAAATCAGGAGGCTGATTTGAATGAAATTGGTGTTGAGGCACAAAAACAAAGATTAATTGGAATTTTGGCCAATATACTAAGAATTGAAAATGCATTTAAAGAAAATCCAGAAATTTTGGAGGAGGAAATCAAGTCGCCAGTTGTGATTGTTGGTCTTCCAAGGACAGGAAGCACTATGACTCATAGGCTACTTGCTTCGGATCCAAATCATACTGCAATGCTTTGGTGGGAAGGTAGATACCCAGCAATGCTTGAAGGAGAACAAAGAGGCAATCCCTTAGATAGAATGGAAATGGGTAAAGCTGAAGTTGAGGCTGTCATGCAAGCTTCACCAGATGCATTAACCATTCATCCATGGGATTACAAGGGAGCCGATGAAGAAATTTTATTATTGGAGCACACTTTTTTTAGCACGGTGCCAGAATCATTTATGCGACTTCCATCTTATTCAAATTGGGTTGAATCTCAAGATCATATTCACGCCTACAAACAATTAAAAAAAATGCTTCAATACCTTCAGTGGCAAAATCCAGGCAGAGAAAATAAAAGATGGGTCCTAAAATCTCCACATCATTTAGGTTTTATTGATAAATTACTGCTTGCATTTCCTGATTCAAAAGTAATCCAAACACATAGAGATCCATTTAAAACTGTGCCTTCATTTTGTTCAATGTGTGCAAATTTATTTGAACCAATTTCTAACTCTTATGATAAAGAGGAAATTGGTCATCACTGGGCAAATAAACTTGCCAAGGTACTAAATCACTGTATGAAAATAAGCAAATTAAATAAAGAAAATTTTCTTGATTTAGAATTTAATAAAATGATTAAGGACCCAATCTCAGAAATGACAGAAGTTTACAATTTTATTGAAGAAGATTTTACTGACCAAGCTGAAAATGCTATGAATGCTTGGAAAGAAGAAAATCAACATGAAATGGGTGCACATCAATATTCACTTGAAGAATTTAATTTAGATGATTCTTTTATAGATGAAAACTTCAGTGAATACATAAATCAATATATAAAGTAGGAAGTAAAAATGTTACTAAAAGATAAAGTTGTAATTGTCTCAGGAATTGGACCAGGATTAGGCCAAGAGCTGGCTTATGGCGCAGCAAGAGAAGGAGCAAAAATTGCAATTGCTGCCAGATCAACTGAGTTATTAAATAAGCTTCAAGATGAAATTGGAGAAAAATCAGAAGTCATAGCAATTCCATGTGACATCACTGATAAAAACGATTGTCAAAATTTGGTGAATGAAACAGTTAAAAAATATGGAAAACTTGATGGACTTATAAATAGTGCATACCGAGCAGGTGATTTTAAAGAAATCGTAGATTCTGACTTTCAAGATTGGCATGAAACCATGAATACAAATTTTTTTGGCACCATGAACTTAACTATGGCAGCTGTTAAAGAAATGGTCCCAAATAATCAAGGTGCGATTGTAATGATCAATAGTCTTATCACAAAAAAACCTTTACCAACTCAAGGTGGCTACGCAGCATCAAAGGGTGCACTTTCAACAGCAACAAAAATTCTTGCAAAAGAATTAGGTCCAAAAGGAATCAGAGTTAATTCGGTTTATATGGGTTGGATGTGGGGTCCTCCTGTTGAGATGTATGTAAATTTTACCGCAGACTCAATGGGTATTGAACCAAGTGAAGTTATTGATGGAGTTACAAAGGATATTCCGCTTGGAATAATCCCTGATGATAGCGACTGTGCCAATGCAGCACTATTTTTAATTTCTGATCTTGCAAAAGTAATCACCGGAGCTAACTTGGATGTAAATGGTGGTGAATTTATGTCTTGATGAGTATCAAGTAATTTTTTTTCGTCAAGCTTCAGGTCAATTTTTCCCTGCTTTTTTTTAAATTAGGATTTTATAAGCAATAATTGTTTAAACTTTAAGAATGGCAATTAATAAATCTATGCATACTATTGATCTAATGCTTGGTATACCGGAGCAGGAGGATAGATCTGATTGGTATACATTCATGGAGCCTCTGCTTCGAGATGAGGAATCCAGGTCTATGTTTAAAATGCCAGCTCAATACATGTTTAAGGATATTCCTGAAACAGGCTCTCATGATGATTTTATCCAATATACAATTGAACAAATGGATAAATTTTATATCAATCAAGCAATGGTAGGATTTCACGAGAAATCAGAAGTTAAAATTGAGGCTGCAAAAAATCATAGCGATAGATTCTTTTTTGATCTTCCTGTGAATCCAAATATAGAGAATGAGGCTGAAAACATAAAAAGGCATTATGAAACTTATGGCATAAAAGCTGTAAGTGCATTCCCCTCAGGTATGTACCCTCAAGTTGCAATCAATGATAAAAAATGGCATCCAATATATGAGATGTGTGTTGAATTAGATATTCCTTTTTTTTGTTGTGTGGGAGTTCCCGGTCCAAGAATCCCGATGGCTCCTCAAAAAGTTGAATTGATTGATGAGGTTTGTTGGTATTTTCCAGAACTCAAATTTGTTATGAGACATGGAGCTGAACCATGGACAGCTCTAGCTTGTAAGTTAATGCTTAAATATCCTAATTTATATTATTCAACAAGTGCTTTTTCTCCAAAGCATTATCCGAAAGATATTATAAATTTTGCAAATACTCGAGGAAAAAATAAAATCATGTATGCAGGATATTTCCCAATGGGTCTTTCTTTAGATAAAATTTTCAGTGAAATGGATAATGTGCCTTTTAATGAGGATGTTTGGCCATTATTTTTGGGAGGAAACGCTAAAAAAGTTCTTAAATTAAATATATAATGAGAATTAACGAAAAATACCACAAATCATGTTAGAAAAAAGTAGATATTCAATGTTGCAAATACCATTTGGTTGGTATGTTGTAGACTATTCTAATGAACTTAATCCTGGTGACGTAAAGGCAGTTCGCTACTTTGGCCAAGACCAAGTGCTTTTTAGAACTGAGTCAGGTGAAATTAGTATGTTGGATGCATATTGTCCCCACTTAGGAGCTCACCTTGGTCATGGAGGTATTGTTAATGGAGAATGTATCGAATGTCCTTTCCATGCTTGGAGGTGGAAAACTGATGGGAAAATTGGAGAAATTCCATACGCTAAACGCATTCCTCCGAGAGCACAAGATACAAAAATATTTACTTATCCAACCGTAGAAAGAAATAATCTAATTTATGCTTGGTATCATCCGCATGGCGACGAACCACATTATGAAGTAGAAACATATCCTGAAGTCCTCGATCCAGAATGGGGAGATGAATTTGAAAAATTTGAATACCGAATAAAATGCCATATTCAAGATATGGCAGAAAATGCTGTGGATGCAGCTCATTTTGTTTATGTTCATGGAGTTGCTACATATCCAGAATTTGAGGTTACTTATGAAAATCAAAAAAGATTTTTTTATCAGAAAGCAGATATGATTACTCCAAGAGGAACTGTTAAAGGCAAAATATCTGGTGCATCAAATGGACCAGGCGATAATTTCACAAAGTTTGAAGGGATCTGTGACACACTTCTTTTGGGCTCAACAACGCCTACTGAAAATGAAGAAGTAATTACCAGATTTTCATTTCTTCAAAAAAAGGTTAATGGAGAGGTCCCAAAAGGTGGCGTTGGCGCAGCAATAATTGCCGATATTAATAAACAGGTAAAAGAAGATATTCCAGTTTGGGAAAATAAAAAATATGCATCAAAACCTGTGCTATGTGATTCAGACGGTCCAATTGCTAAATTTAGAAAACACTTTGCAACATTTTATGCTGAAGACAAGGAGCCTGAATCAATTAAAACAGCAAATATCGAAAAATAAAATTTCTGTATTTCTATCTATTCCTCAATTAACTCAAAATCAAACTTACTAACACCACAATCTGGGCAAACCCATTCATCTGGAATATCCTCCCACCTGGTTCCCGGCGCTAAGCCATCCTCAGGGTCACCTAGTTCTTCATCATAGATGTATCCACAAATTACGCATTCATATTTTCTAAAAGGCATGGTTCGTTAATTGAGATTTAATTTTTTCATGATCTTCTCTACCTAATGAATGAGTAAACAAAAGATAGGATGCTATGGAATAACTAATGATTGGCACAAATGTGTAAATATAATAAATTGCCATTTTTGATGACTCAGTATTTGATGTTCCGAGACTAATATCAAAACCCCAGTAAAGCTCTAAAACCAAATAAGGCACCACTGCAGCCAATGCAAAACCAATTTTTGTTAAGGTTGTAAGGAATGAAAAAACTGTTCCAGAGATATTTTCTCCAACCTCAACAGTCAATTTATCTGATATATCCGCAGTCATAGCATTAATTAAAGGCAGTGGTCCTGAAAAAGAAAATCCATATAACACTATAAAAGTTCCCACTCCTATCAACCTTTGAAAAGTACTTAGATCTCTAATATACCAATACCCTATAAAACCTAAAGTTAAGATAATAATGGCATATACACACGAAATTCCAGCCGCAAAATGTTTTGATGTTTTTAAACTTAAATATCTCCATATCCATAAGCCAAAAACACTAACAACATAATAAATTAACATTAATCTTGAGGAATATTCAGGCAGCTCAATTACAACTTCCATCCATATCAAATATAAAGCTCCATTCAGGCTCATACAAAATGCAATTAAAACTGCTGCAGTGACTATCCTAATGAGCATCTTATTGGAAAATAAGGCTTTAAAATTTTTAAATGAATTTTTAGACTTCTCTGTTAAAGAATCAGAAAAATAGTCTGGCGTATTCCATAAAGCATTCATTGTGATTAATGGAATACAAAATAAAACAAAAATTCCGATTGCATTCACTTTTGCTTGCAAGGATGGATCATTAATTTCAACAATGGCTGGGATTGCAATTACTGAGAACATACCAAGAAGAGCCATCAGCTCTCTAAGGGTAAGAAGCTTTGTTCTTTCATCGTAATCAGGCGCTAAGTTAGTAGCCCAAGATAATTGGGTAATAGTTGATAATGTGAATGCTAAATAAAGCATAAATAATCCAAGAAAGAAGTATATCCATGACGGTGATGATGTTTGTGGGAGAAAAATTATAAATGTTGCAAGCATAAAAATTGGAGCGGAAAGAAAGATCCAGTGCTTGTGCTTTCCCCATCTCGATGGAAATTTATCAATTAAAAGCCCCATTACCGGATCGGTTAAAATGTCAGTAAATCGCCCTAAAAAGAAAATAATTCCAACCAGAGACAATCCCAATCCCAAATCATCAGCATAGAAAGGTAAAACAAAAATAAAAATGGGCATTCCAGCTGCTGACGTTGGAAAATTTAATGCTGTATAGGAAATCCGCTGAAATAAATTCATTTATTTTTATCGGTTTCTAGATCTTAAAGACATCTCTCATGGATATTATTCCAACAAGTTGCTCTCCTGAAAAAACAGGCAGATGTCTAATTTGATTATCTAGCATAAGTTTTTTAGCTTCAGAGTTTGATGTTTCTGGGCATGTATATATTAGTTTTCTTGTCATAATATCTCTTACAGTCTTGGATCCAAGGTTCATTGATCCTCCAGATAATGCATAAACAAGATCTCTCTCAGTTAATATGCCTAGCACAGAAGACTTACATAAATTATCTTCTGACCCATTTCTGGAAATCATCAATGCGCCAATTTTATTTTTATTCATTAAGGCTGCTGCTTTAAATAAATCTGAATCCTCTGAAATTGTAAAAATATCCCAGTATCTTTGTTCATTAAGATGATCTTTAACTTTTTTCATATTAAGTTTTAACTTTGCGGTAGCATTGCAATAAATATATAAAAGATATTAACACCCTATCTAATTTCTTGGTATCATAAGCGGACATTAAAAAGTATTTTTGATAACTACTTTACATTTTTTAACGCTAACATTAAATTACTATGAAATCGTTTTTAACCCCATTTTTATTTGTTTTTGCATTATTACTATCTTTTCCTTCGTTTGCTGGTGACGTAGGTTATGTCGGAGAAGAAGGAACTGAAATTGAGGTCTTTAGAGTTTCAAGCCCTGCAGCTGAATATCCAAGAAGGGCTTTAAGACTTGGTATTGAAGGTAATGTAAAACTTGAGTTTGATGTAGATACTGACGGATCCGTGCTAGATCCCTACGTAGTTGAAAGCACTCCAGCTGGTGTTTTTGATAGAGCATCTATCAAAGCCGTAAGAAAATTCTTATATCAACCACCTACTTATAATGGAACATCCGTAAAGGTTAACAATGTTCAAATTAATCTTACATTTAAGCTAGGCACCTAATCTAAAGTTTTAATATAGTCGAAGAATATTTATGCCAATAAGACTCCAGTTGCTTTTATTTGGGGTTATAGGCAATGTCCTAGTAGCTGCCATATTCATATTTTCATTTGGCTATAGAGAAAATATCCAAGAGAGTTCATCGAATGAATCTCTTCTTACCTTGTATGAATCTGCTTGGTACCAAACCTACAATAAATCTTTTGATGTTATGTCAAAATGGTTGCCTGTTTCAGGTGAGAATGCTTCTTTTTGGGAGCCCGATTCGGAAATCTTTTTAGATGAAGTTGCCTCAAGTAACATATTTACCAATCCTCTTCTTGATACTATCAGCGCTGATAGAATTGGAGATGCGCAGTATTTGATAGAGCTTTTTTTTGAGGAAGAGCTTGATTACGGAAATTTAAGTTATGTTATGGCATATTTTCCATCAGGTGAGAGAATATACTGTGGTAGTGCACTAGACTTATTGGGTGTTGACCCATGCTCTCCTGCAGCTCGACCCGATTTTTTTAGTTATCTTGATTCTTTTCTTCAAGAGGCATCATCTAGACCTAGGCAATCAATTGTTAAGATAAAAGATAAAAATGATGATCAAGAATCAACTTTAAATCAGGCATTAAGTTTCCCAATAAAAGTTGAAGGAGAAACTTTGGCTGTTATAGCTCTTGGAGTAGATATCAGAAAAGGTTTAGAAGTATTTGAAGACGAGTTTGAAGTAAGAACTGCTATTAGAACTGAGTCAGGTCTCATCTCACTTAATGATTATTATCAGCAATTTGGTAATTCTGAGGACGATCTTTTTGATATTGAAAATTTTAATAAATTAACTGATAAAGCTTCAACTTTTAAAACAATAAATGGTTCGCGTCATTCTGAAAAAGATACTGAACTTGGCACCTCAGTTACTCTTTTGCCTTTAAGCACCTTTTTATCAGCCGATGAGGCACAGCTTTATATATTTAAAGATGAAAGAGAAAATATACTTAGAGCAGCAAATGTTTTAAATCTTACATATATTGCAGCAATATCATTTGTAATATTCATAATTTCTCTCATAGCATTTATCACCACAAGAACATTTGGAGGTATTACAAAAGCCATTGAAGTGCTTGAAGGTCTTACAAAGGGTGATCACACACAAGAAATGCCAACAAGAAAAGGTGTCCTTGCCTCTGAAACAGACGAGGTTGGCCAACTATCTGCTGCACTGGGGACCTATAAGTCTCATTTAATTGAAATGGAATCAATTCGAGAGGAGCAAGCCAAAAGAAGACACGAACGAGATGAAGTGATTATCGAAAAAATGACTGCTCTTGCTGATCAACTTGATGGAAGTGCAAGAACGCTTATTTTAAATGATATTAAAAAAATGAATGAGCTTGCTGATAGCTCAGATAGAAATTCTAGTGAGGAGGCATCTGTTGAATTAATGTTAGTGGCCTTTTCAAGAATGTCAGATGAAGTTAATGGATTGATTGACGCTAGAACAAGTGAAATGGAGACAGCAAGAGATGAAGCCAGAGATGCCAGTGATCAAAAAACTAAATTCTTTGCAAATATGAGTCACGAATTAAGAACTCCTTTAAATGCTATTCTGGGATATGGTGAAATGCTTTATGAAGATTGTGAAGATTTAGGTTACGACGATCTCCTACCTGATTTAAAAAAGATTACTTCTTCTGGAACACATCTCCTATCTTTGATCAATAACATCTTAGACCTCTCAAAAATTGAAGCTGGGAAAATGGAACTCTTTGTTACCAGTTTTGAAATTGAAAATATGGTCCAAACAATTAAAGATGTCTCTGAACCGCTTGCAGCTAAAAATGATAACGGATTTGTAATTAATCTTGATGGAGCTATGGGTTCCATGTCTCAAGATGAGACAAAACTAAGACAATGCATAACAAATTTTTTAAGTAATGGATTTAAATTTACCAAAAATGGAACTGTCACGCTGGATGTAAAATCAAGAATGATTAATGATGTTGAGTTCATTGATTTTGCAGTAATTGATACAGGTGCAGGTATGAGTCCTGAGGGAGTTGCTAAAGTCTTTGAAGAATATACACAGGCTGAGCGTTCAACGTCTGCAAATTATGGTGGTACTGGATTGGGACTTCCAATTTCAAAGAAATTTGCTGAGATGATGGGTGGTGATGTTGTTGTAACAAGTGAAGAAGGAGTAGGATCAGTCTTCACAATGTCAGTTCCCAGAGAATGTCCTGAATATAACGAAGACGACGTCGAAGGAAGCGTGATTAATCTTGATGATCAAGATAATCTAGTTGTATTGGTTGATGATGATGTTGCAATGCATGATCTAATAAAACGAACTATTTCTAAATTGAATCTTACATTGCTGGGAGCAACAAATAGCGAAAAAGGAATGGAACTCATAAGAGAAGTAAAACCAAAACTTATTTTGCTTGATGTTTTAATGCCAGGAAGAGACGGATGGTCATTACTTAAGGAATGTAAAACTGATCAAGAATTAAAAGATATCCCAGTCATCATGATTAGTCAGCTAAATCAATCGAATCTTGCTTCATCTTTAGGTGCAAATGATTATCTAACAAAACCTATAGATAGAACGCATTTTATAAATACTATTAAGAGAGTCTTAGGTGACGAAAAACAGGACCATAAAGTACTTGTCATTGATGATGACAAAGATGTGAGAGAACTTCTTTCAAGATTATTAAAAGATGCTGGTTACAGACCAATAGATGCTCGTGATGGCAAAGAAGGCCTCGAAAGAACCAAAGACGAACCCTCATTAATCATCCTAGATCTAGAAATGCCTAGAATGGATGGTTTTGAATTTTTAGACAATTATATTAAGGATGTACCAGAAGAAAAAAGAGCACCAGTTCTTGTTTTCTCTGGAAAGGATTTAACTGATGTTCAGGAAGATCTTTTAAATGAAAGAGTAATCGGTCTTGTAAAGAAAGATGATGTTTCTATGGATAATTTATCAAAAATGATACAAGGGATTATAAAAGACTAAGATCCAACAAAAGCTTCAATTTTTCCAAGCAATCTTTTGAAATCAACTGGCTTTGTATCAAAATCATCTGCGCCACATTCTAAAGCTTTTTGTTTGTCTGATTCCAATGCATGAGCTGTTAAAGCAATAATTGGTATAGAGTTAATAGATTCATCAGCCTTAGCTTGAATGGTTGCTTCCCAACCGTCTAAAACTGGCAATCCCATATCCATCAAAACAAGATCAGGAGATTCACTTCTCATCATATCTAAACCAGCTTGACCATCAACAGCCATTATAATTTCGTAGCCACGTCGTGATAACCTCCTTGATAACATATCTCGGTTCATCTCATTGTCTTCAATATATAGTAATTTTGCCATTTTATTAGTCTCCTACTAACTCACTATCAATTAATTTAAATCTATTTCTACCATCTTTTTTCGCATCATAAAGTCGTTCGTCGGCTTTATTAGTCAAGTCCGCAGAGGTTTCTGTCTCTGTGGAAAATGCTACGCCACCACTAGAGCTCACTTTTATATCTGTGCCTTCAAAATTAACAATATTATTATTAATTTTTTTAATTAATTTTGCACAAAATTCTTTTGCTTCCTCGGGGCTAAGATACAAAATAGCTAAAAATTCTTCTCCCCCTATTCTACCAACTATGTTTGGAGATGAAATCTCAGATTGCAATAATTGTGCAAACGATATCAAAACAGCATCTCCGCCAGCGTGACCATAATTGTCATTAACTTGTTTAAAAAAATCAATATCAAACATAATGGTTGCAAACTGACGATCTTTTGATTGCTTAGAATTCTCCATTGCCTCATCTAAAGCTTCAAAAATTACTCTTCGATTATAAATTCCCGTTAATTGATCTGTCGTTGCTTGAATATGTAATTTATCTACTAATTCTTTTTCACGCTCACGCCAAAACTTTCTTTCTAAAGCAGCAACAACTTTTGCTAATAAAATTGTTCCATTGATGGGTTTTGGGAGGTAGTCTTGAGCGCCTAATTGAATACACTTTGAAATACTATCAACATCATTAAATGCTGAAACCATAATCACTGGTAAAGATTCAGCATTATGTTCTTTTCTAAAAGTTTTAAGTAATTCCAAACCATTAATATCAGGCAAAATTACATCTAGCAGAATTAAGTCAGGCGTTTTTTTGAATACTTCGCTGATGGCAGTATTTCCATCATAAGCAGTTCGACAACTAAGTCCCTGCATTGATAGTCGTCTTTGAAGAACTTCACAGTTTGTTACATTATCGTCAACTATTAAAATATCAGATTCCTTTATTTCATCTCCTAGTGTTATCGAATACTCAATGTCACCCAATGACTTAAACAATGCCTCAGCTGTTTCAAGTTGATTAGAGGAATTATCATCTTTAGGATCAATTGATTCACCTCGAATATAATCCACAAAATTCTCTATTGCGGTCTCAGTTTCTCTAGCCAGATTAATAATTTGTTGGAAATCCTCTAAAGTCCCTTCCTCTAGATCATCTTCATAGTCCTCCATCAATATTTCACTGTAGCCAATAATTGCGTTTAATGGGGTTCTAAGATTGTGACGAAGCTCTGAGTATTCTTCTGCAGATTTTTTTGATGAATCGGCATTTACACCAGTATTTTGAACAAATGCAACCTCGTACTGATCAATCAACTTTGAACATGATGATTTAATTTGCTCAATTTCATCCTCAGACTCAAGCTCAGCATCAGTAAGAATTTTTTCGACCATATCCACATAATCAAATATTGCATTTGCTGGTGTTATAAAGTCTTGTTTAATTTGTGTTAAAACAATTTCCTCTGCACCTTTGGATGTTTCTTTTGGAGTAAGTTTATCCATAATTAATTATCCTTGCTCTTGAACGAATCGAGAAAATTAGGTCGGTGCATCAGATAGCCTTGTCCAATCTTACATCCAAGATTGATCATCATTTTCTTATCTTCCTCAGTCTCAATACCCTCACCAATCATCTCTAATTGAAGATCTTCGCAAACTTCTGAAACAAAACTTATTAATCTTGCTGTCGATGGATCTGACACATTAAAAGTAAAATGTTTATCTAATTTAACAACATCAATTGGCAAGTCTCTGACATATTTTAAAGATGCATAGCCAGCTCCAAAGTCATCCAAAGCAATTTTTATTCCTTTTTTCTTTAAAGTATTCAGGGAATCAGAGGCTACATTGATATCTGCAAGTTCAGCAGTCTCGGTAACCTCTAGACCAAATTGATTGGGAGCTAGTTTATGCTTTTCAACAAAATCTGTAAAAATTGAACAAAACTCTGGATGCATAATAGTATGAGCCGAAACATTCAGGTAAACAGTTGCATCTTTAAATCCAATTTCATCTTTAATTGCAAAAAATTTTTCCAATTGAACCAACGATTCTAAAACAACTAGCGAGAACAAACTTTCTCCTTCTATCTGAGGGATTATTTGATCATTTGGTAAGTAACCGCCCTCTCCATCTTTTAATCTAAGCAAAGCTTCTATTCCAGTTACTTCATTTGTTTCAAGATTTACTTGTTTTTGATAGGCCAATTCAATTCTTTGATGCTCTATACAATCTATTGTTTTTCTTAATGCATCTAGTCCAGATCTTGAAGAGCACAACAATTCAATTAACATTATCCCACTCGAAATATCAACAGGAATCATATGAACTCTGGTCCTCATGAAAAAGTTTATCTGTCTTAGTGAAATCTCTATTGGGGTATCGTAATAAAGAGCAATTGAATCTAGATCACCAAAATTATTAGTTATCTTTTCATCAATTTTTACAACAGCCAATTCATCTAGAGTATTTAAATTAAAAATATACTTGGCAGCAATATTTGCCCAAGCAATTGAGCCATCTAGCTCATAAATAATGTATGGACTTGGATGATGTTGTAGAGACTTTATTAAATAATTAAGCTCTTGATCAGTATGCATCTATGTTATCCGTATAATTTACTTTGTTTAATCTGCTCATCAACGAGTTCAACAAAATCTTCAGCAAAAGTAATTTTTATGAACTCCCAAATCTCCAGATGTTTTGGTTCTTTAAAGAGTGTCTTGAATGAAATTAACATTGCATTCCATTCATCCTCATCGAGCATACCTATTTTAAATTGATAAAATTGATTTTCTCTTGCGCGAAGCATCACACTGAAATATGTTAAATATACTGCATTCTCTTCTTTAGTAAGCTCCTCATTATTTCGTAGCTTTAATTTGGTACCAACTAGGATTGGTTTCATTCCAGCAAGAGCAACTTTTTGATGAGAATCAGCAATATTTTGTCTTGCATTAGCTCTTGCAACTCTGTTTTGCTCTTTCAATTCAGTAACAAGAAAATACACTGTTACTAAGACCGTAAATGGACCGATAGTCTGCAAAATTAGAATAATATTCTCGAAACTCACTTGTATGCAATATGTGTATTTTTATTACTTTAATATAAGGTTTTTTTATATGTCGGTAAAGAAACTTATGGATATAAAAAAATTTTCTAAAGTATAATTAAAACCACGCGCCCGTAGCTCAGCTGGATAGAGTACTTGGCTACGAACCAAGGGGTCGGGAGTTCGAATCTCTCCGGGTGCGCCAACTCATATTTATGCTCCTATTTATTATTATAGAGCTTTAATGTTGAATCTTTTATTGAAAATAATCGAACCAAAAAAATATCTTTTAAATAATTTTGATAATTTCTCCAGGGCGACTTCATACCTTGTTTTGGCATTATGTCGAGAGCTCTTTGCACATAACCTGAAGTAAAATCTATGTATTCGTCATCAACCACTGCATGAGAATCTTCTTCAGGTAAACATACGGAAACTTTTTGTTTATCCATCAGGTTCAATAATCTACAAACATATTCACAGGTAAGATCTGCCCTGAGCGTCCATGAGGCATTTACATAACCAAATGTGAATGCAAGATTAGGGACTCCACTTAACATCATCCCTTTGTAGGCAAGCTTAGTATTAGGTACTACTTCTTCGTCATCTACTGAAACATTAATATCGTTAAGCATATTTATCTCAATGCCTGTGGCAGAAATAATAATATCTGCATCAATTTGTTCGCCGGATTCAACCAAAATTCCATTTTTATTGAATGATTTGATCACATCGGTCACAACCGAAGCTTTCTTATCTCTTATTGAAGCAAAAAGGTCGCTATCAGGAACAAGGCACATGCGTTGATCCCAGGGATTATATCTTGGAGTAAAATGTTTCTCTACATCATAATCTTGACCGAGTTCATCTCTAACCAAATCAATTATTCGTTTTTTTATCCAATTGGGATATTTTCTTGATAAATAAAAGCCCAAACTTGTTCTCAGAATATTTTTCCATCTGATCAAAAAGTAACTCAAACGAATAGGTAAAATTTTATTAAGAGATTGGCTCCAGGAATCCTCTCCTGGACCAGAAATAACATAGCTAGGCGAACGTTGCAACATGGTAACGTGTTCAGCTTTTTTAGCAATTGCTGGCACCAATGTGATTGCAGTGGCTCCGCTGCCGATAACTATTACTTTTTTATTAGTATAATCTAAGGACTCATCCCAGAACTGTGGATGAATTAATTTACCTTGAAATTCTTCTTGATTAGGAAATGTCGGCATAAAAGGTTTGTCATAACTATAATAACCGCCACATAAAAAAAGAAAATTACAAGTCATGGATATCTCATCTCCATTGCTGAGAACTTTTAACTCCCAAACTGATTTATCTGAAGACCAATTAGATGAGATAACTTTTTGATTAAAACTTATTTTTTCTCTTAAGTTATATTCATCAACAGTCTCATTTAAATATTCAAGAATAGATGGTCCATCTGCAATAGACTTTTTATGTATCCATGGTTTAAAACGAAATCCTAGTGTATGCATATCAGAGTCTGAGCGAACACCAGGATATTTAAAAAGGTCCCAGGTGCCTCCCAATGAGCTTCTGCCTTCTAATATTGCAAAAGATTTATTGGGGCAGCTTTTTTGAAGATTGTATCCAGCAGCAATGCCCGAAATACCTGCTCCTACTACAATAATGTCCTTATGCATCAATAATCCTTATTCATATTACGCGATAAATCTCTTATAGATTTAAATTCATTATCTTCATACCAATTTGGCCATTGTGAACTATTTGCTAATTCATTGCTAATGTTAAAAATAACATCAATTGTTTGATTCAACCCATCTAAGTTCCATGACTTATCATATTCATCGGCTACGCCATGATAAGCATCCATTTGATATTGTTGTAAAATTTGATAGCCAGCTTCCTTTCCACCATCAACTAAATCAAAACCACCACCAGAGTAAAGCACTGGAACTCCTCTTTTTGCAAAACTAATATGATCGGATCTATAAAAAAATCCTTTTTCAGGACTTGGATCTGGATTGATATATCTTCCAAATTTATCTAGTTCTTGTTCTAAAATATCTTCTAACTCAGATGCACCATAACCAATAACTACCATATCTTTAGTAAGACCTGTTGGTAAAACAGCGTCATAATTAAAACCAGCAACAACATTTGATAATTCAATTGGCGGATATTTTGCAAAGTATTCAGAGCCAAGTAATCCAGATTCTTCAAGGGTTAGAGCTAAAAACATAATTGATCTGTCAGTTTTTACATCTGAAAACCTTTTGGCAAACTCCATAACTGCTGCAATGCCTGTAGCATTGTCTACAGCTCCATTAGCGATATTATCAGCATTAGGCGCCAATCCATCTACAATGCCAATATGATCCCAATGTGCCATAAATAAGATATATTCATCTGGTCTTTTAAAACCTCTTTTGATTGCGGCAACATTATGAGACTGAAGATATCTAACTTTATTATGTATTTCCGAGTTTAGAGTTAATCCTCTTAAAGGAAATGCAGAAAAAGTTTTTTCTAAAGCAATTTCTTTTAAGGATTGATAATTAAAACCTGTGAAATTCAGAACTTCATCCAAAGTAATATCTCTTATCCATCCCTCAAGAACAGTTCTATCAGCTCCTAAATCTTCACGCTGTAAATCCAATTGTGGGCCTTGCCAACTATTTTCTACAACTGACCAAGGATAAGCAGCTGGTTCTTCCTCATGAACAATGATTGCAGCTGCGGCTCCTTGGCGGGCAGCTTCTTCAAATTTGTATGTCCATCTACCGTAATAAGTCATTGATCTACCATTAAAAAGTCTTAATTTTCCTGAAGCAAAGCCAGGATCATTAACAAGTATTACAACAGTTTTGCCTCTAACATCAATGTCTTCATAATCATTCCAGTTATATTCAGGAGCAACGATCCCATAACCAACAAAGACAACTTCACTATCTCTGATTTTTCTATATTCTCTTGCCTGCTTTGTCCAAAAAACAACTTCTTTACCAGTAACCATTTTTCTATCATTACCCCGAAATGATAACGTTAAGTATGACGAATCTTTTAAAGTTATTTCTGATGCTGGAACCTCTAGAAGATAATTACCATTTAAAGGTTCAAGATTTAGGTCTTGAAAAGTTTTAGAAATAAAATTTTTGGTAAGTTTACCGCCCTCTGTTCCTGGTGCTCTTCCCTCAAAATCATCGGATGCAAGCGTTGAAATCCAATACCTCAATCTTCCATCAGTCGTATCACTCAATGACTCAGAACAACTGGATAAAATAATTAAAGAAGCTAAAACTAATAGAAATAAATGATTTTTATTTATTTTCATGCCCATATGTATATTCAGATAAGTAAAGTATAAAATATATTTCCTAATTTATGGGATAGATACATATGAAAACATTAATCAAAGCCATAGCTATGAGCTTTATATTCATCGTCAATACTCAGGCCTCTTTATTAGATGACTTGCCTGAAATAAAGTATGAGTCATTTACTTTAGACAATGGTCTTACGGTAGTTGTCCATGAAGATCGAAAAGTACCAATGGTTGCAGTTAACGTTTGGTATCACGTGGGCTCAAAAAATGAAAAGGTTGGTAAAACTGGATTTGCTCATCTCTTTGAACATCTTATGTTTAATGGAACAGAAAATTATAATAGTGAATACTTTGAACCATTCGAAAAAATAGGATCAACCGATCAAAATGGAACCACTAATTCTGATAGAACTAACTATTTCCAGAATGTTCCAACTAATGCCGTAGACTTAGCCTTGTGGATGGAGTCTGATCGAATGGGTCATTTGCTTGGAGTTGTTGATCAAGAAAAGCTTGATGAGCAAAGAGGCGTTGTACAAAACGAAAAGCGCCAAGGTGAAAACCAACCCTATGGAAAAGCATTCACTCGAATTTCAGAAGCCGCTTTTCCAAAAGGCCATCCTTACTCATGGACAACGATAGGATCAATGGAAGATTTGGATGCTGCATCACTTGAAGATGTTCAAGAGTGGTTTAAAACCTATTATGGTCCTAATAATGCAGTGCTAGCTCTTGCTGGAGATATAGATATAGAGACAGCAAAGGAGAAAGTTGAGAAATACTTTGGAGACATACCTGCAGGACCGCCTTTGGTTAAACCTGACGTATGGATAGCAAAAAGAAATGAAGAGAAGCGCGACATCATGTATGACAATGTCCCTCAGGCAAGAATATACAAAGCTTGGAATGTCCCGCCCAGAGATACTGAAGCGGCAGCTCATTTTGACCTAGCATCAAGCATCTTAGTGGGAGGGAAAAACTCACCTCTATTTAAAGAACTTGTTTATGAAAAACAAATTGCAACAAGTGTTTCTGCTTTTTACTACGATAGGGAAATTGCTGGAATGTTTATTATAACGGTTGATGTGGCTGCAAGCGAAGATCCAATAGAAGTTGAAAGAGAAATGGATAATGTTCTGCAAACATTTATACAAAAAGGTCCAAATAGAAAGTTACTTGATGCCGAAAAAACTAAAGCATTGGCTAGTTTCATAAGAGGTGCACAACGAATTGGTGGTTTTGGTGGAAAATCTGATCTACTTGCTACCTGTCAAACCTATACTGGAAATCCAGGGTGCTATATCAATAACGCAAAATATATTGATGAGAGCACTTCTGCTAAAATTAAATCAACTTTTTCAGAGTGGATCGATAATACCCCCTATGTTCTGACTATTTTACCAAGTGACAAATTAGCAACCAATGAATCAACAGTTGATAGGTCCAAGGGCATTCCCTATCCTACTGAAAAAATCTCCTTTAAATTTCCATCTTTGCAAACTGCAGAACTATCTAATGGTGCGAAGGTTGTCTTAGCTGAACGAAAGAATATTCCCTTGGTGGAAATGAATATTCAATTTGATTTTGGATATGCTCAAGAAGATGCTGATCAAATTGGATATACCAACTTTATGATGGATATGCTCAATGAGGGCACAAAGAAATATTCCTCATTAGAGTTTGATGAAGTTTTAGATTCATTGGGTGCAAACATGGGATTTGGTTCGGATTTAGATACATCTTATGTATCCATCTCTTCTCTTAAAGCAAATCTTGATGAAACTTTAGATCTTGCAAAAGAGGCAATAATGTTTCCTACATTTCCTGAAACTGAGATTGCAAGAATTAAAAATCAAACACTTGCAGCGCTCAAAAGAGCTGAGTTTCAACCAGGTTCAATAGCTTTTAGAAATATAGGTAGTCTCCTGTATGGCCAAAATCATCCTTATGGAAAGCTAAGAATCGGATCTGGAGCAACTCAAGCAATTGAAAGCATTGATAGTAAAAGATTATCTAATATTCATAAGCTAGCTTTAAATCCAAATCATGTAACTTTCACTGTTGCAGGTGATATCACTTTAGATGAAATTGTCAGGCTGCTTGAATCTAAATTTGGAAAATGGATGAGTGGATCAGATACTGATTTAAAAAATATACCAAATGTTGCTTTGCCAGAAAAAAGGAAAGTTTATTTAATAAACAAACCTAATGCCGAGCAATCTTATATTGTTGCAGGTCAACTATTGCCTCCATCTGCTACACCCGAAGAATTTAAAATTGATTATATGAACTATGCAATTGGTGGAAGCTTTACTTCAAGGCTTAATATGAATCTAAGGGAAGATAAAAGCTGGTCATATGGAGTTAGGACTCGATTGGGTGATGCTAAAGGCCAAAGATCAATGCTCGTTACTGCTCCTGTTCAAACTGATAAAACTTCTGAATCAATCACTGAGATAGTGAATGAATATGATGCATATTTAACATCATCTCCTACCACTGAGGACGAATTAGCCAAAGGTAAAGCATCAAAGATACTGCGTCTTCCTGGTTTATTTGAAACACTTGGCTCTTTGAGAGCAGGAGTTTCTAATATCGTAACTTACGATCGAGACTTAGATTATCTCAATCAACTGCCTGCACTTTACGATCAACCATCACTAGAGGATGTAAAAGAGATGGCACAGAAATATATTAAACCTAATCAATGGACGTGGTTAATTGTTGGGGATCTCAAAAAAATTGAAGAACCTATTAGAAATTTAAATTTAGGCGAAGTGGAGATATTGGATTAATGGGCGAACCAATATCTATTAGCAAGAATCTTGCTAAGAAAACGTTTAGTTCAAATGCTCATCCTCCTATTTATGATTTTGGTACTGACATAAACTTTACTGATTTAGAAGTTTTTACAAAAGGTCAGCCATTCAGCCAATATAGGGAATTACGAGAACAAGCTCCCATCTACCTTCATCCACCTTTTACAAATGATCCAGAACCTGGATTTTGGTCATTGACCCGTCATGAGGACATACTCAAGGTTTCCTCTAATCCTAAAACCTTTTCATCTCAAGCGGGTACAGGAACAATGATAACTTTAGGCAGTGAGGATCGTAGACACCCAAAACTTTGGCGCTCTGCAATTGATCACATGCTTAATCTTGATGGTGACTTACATATTAATCTTAGACGAGAGCATATGCCCTTTTTTAAGCCTGATTATGTTGCAAATCTTCGAATCAAAGTAAAAGCAAAAGTTAGCTCCTTATTGGATGCTATTAATACTGAAGAAGAATGTAATTTTGTGACTGCCTTTTCCCAACAACTTCCAATCTTTACTTTGTCTGAAATTTTAGGGATTCCTGATGCTGATAGACAAAAGCTTGTAACCTGGATGGAATTCTTAGAATTAGCTCAATACATTCAAGTCGAGCAATTAAAAAAAGAAATGGAGGGAGAAGTTACAAACGAACCAGTAAATACTGACATGATTGATATGTTTAATGCAATGGTAGATGAAATGTTTGAATATGGCAGAGATATCTTAAATTCAAAACGAAAAAATCCATCTGATGATTTGCTTTCAGCAATTGCAAATGCTGAGTTAGAAGGACAAAAACTAAGTCCAGAGTTCCTAGACGGTTCATGGTTATTAATCATTTTTGCTGGAAATGACACTACTAGAAATACACTCAGTGGTGCAATCAAACTCTTAACTGAAAATCCGGACCAAAAACAAAAGCTAATTGAAAATCCAGAATTAATGCCTAATTTTCTTCAAGAATGCATTCGCATGGTCTCTCCAGTGATTCATATGCGCAGAACAACGACCTGTGAAACAGAGCTTGGAGGACAATTAATGGGTCCTGGTGAAAAAATTGTAATGTGGTATGGAGCTGCAAATAGAGATCCATCAGTTTTTACCAATCCAGATAAATTTGATATCGAACGTGAAAATGCTGACAAGCATCTTGCATTTGGCATTGGCAGACATACTTGCGTTGGTAAGCCTGTAGCTTTGATGCAATTAGAAGAATCTTACAAACAGATATTATCGCGTTTTCCAAATATTCATATGAGTGGAAATTGGAAAGTAGCACCTAACAACTTTGTTCATGCGATTCAAGAAATGCCAGTTAAATTTTAATTCAGCAAATTATGACTAAGAGAATCTGGTTCCAACCTGTTTCTATTAAGGATTTTAAGGACTCGTCCGTCAATATGGATAAGTATCTAGATGTGGAGGTCACCGAAATTGGTGATGACTTTGTAATCGCAAAAATGCCAGTTACAGAAAAAACCAAGCAACCTTATGGCATTCTGCATGGAGGAGCTTCATGTGTGCTCGCTGAAAGTGTGGGCAGCATTGCAGCAGCCTTGACAATGGACGGTGCAAAAAAGTACCCGGTTGGCATTGAAATCAATGCTAATCACATATCCTCACCAACAGATGGACATATTTATGCTAAGGCAGTTCCGGTACATATTGGAGGGTCAACTTCAGTTTGGAATATTGATATAAGTGATGATAATGGTAAGCGAGTTTGCTTCTCAAGATTTACAGCCTTGCATAAGACCTATATTACTTAATAACAAATATTTGGCCTTTAGGGATACTAAAGGCCAATTTAAAGACTTATTTATTCCTCAAAATCTGAGGCAACAGTTATATGAACACCGCCAAATTGTGCTGGTGCATAGTGCTGAGTTTTAACAACCCATTTACCATTCTCCTTAATCCAATTCTGAGTAACTTTTGTTCTATAGTCACTTGATTTAGAACCATTGATTGCTATCCCTTCATAATAAAATCTAACATAGACTACATCATTAGAAAGTTCAGCAAACTCTGGGTAATAGATATTTAAAGCACCTGCCTGACCGCTGGCTTTCCACTGAGCAGCAGTTGTTTTCGATAAGGCTTTATGAAAACTGCCATCCGAATTTGAATTATATGTTCCTGAAGCACTTTCCAAAGATGCAACGGTATCCCAATTCTGATTCGCTCGTGCATCAAAATACTTTTCAAAAGCAATAGCAACTTCAGCCTCAGCTTTTGAGGGAGCAGCATAAATTATTTGTGTGAAACCAAACATTATTGCGCTAACTAAAAATAAATTTTTCATTGATTCTCCATTTAATAATTAATTACTAATACTAGCATTATGTTTATTAAAAAAACTAAATTTGTAAAAACTATAATCAGAAAGATTTATTAATTTATATCTAGGGCATATTCCATTAATATTTTGAGCGGAACTAGTTCAAGTGTTTTAATATGTGTCTTAGTTAAATAAATTTTAGGAGCACAATTAGCCTCATATGCTTCGACCCATCTTGGTGCACACAAACACCAATCATCGCCCTCCTTTAAACCAGGAAAACCATACTCCGGCATAGGAGTTGATAGATCATTACCTTGAGCTTTAGAAAAAGCTAAAAAATCATCTGTCATATGTGCGCATACAGTATGCATGCCATGATCTTGATCCATAGTCTCGCAGGAACCTGAGCGAGTGAATCCTGTCATAGGATCTTCGCAGCAGATTGGTAATGGTTCACCAAAAACATTTATTTGACTCATGGATTTATTATAAGACTTATTTGGTGAGTTGGAGAATCTGACCAGGTTTTGGAGAGGTAAAGAAATCCGGTGCTAGATTTTGTTTTTTAAGCGCTTCTTCTAATCTTGCTGGAGGCTCTAGAATAGGCTCATCTGTTAAGATAAAAGTTCCCCAGTGCATCCCAAATGAATGTCGAGTCTTAAGGTCTAATGCAATTTGTAAAGCCTCTTCTGGGTTAACATGAGAATCTTTCATGAACCATCTTGGATCATAAGCTCCGATGGGTATAAATGAATAATCTGGGGCCCCTAATCGCTCATAGGTTGTCTTGAAATCACTAGAATACCCCGTATCACCAGCATGAAATAAAGCCAAGTCCTTTGTTTGCATAAACCAACCACCCCAAAGACTTTTATTGCGATCAAAAAGACCACGTTTTGACCAATGTTGAACAGGTGTAAAGCTAAAAGACGTCTCACTATAACTGAATTCATCCCACCAATTCATCTCATAAACGTTTTTAATACCAGACCGGGTAAGCTTTTTACCATCGCCAATGGGCACTAAAAAAATAGTTTTGGGATTGAGCTTATTGAGTTTTTTAAGAGACCAGATATCCAGATGGTCATAATGATTATGACTCACAACTACTAAATCTATTTTAGGTAAATCGCTTAGACTCATAACTGGAGGAATCATTCTCTTTGGTCCGGCAAAGCCAATAGGTGATGCTCGTTTTGAGAAAATCGGATCAGTCAAAATATTAATATCACCGTTATTAATAAGATAGGTTGCATGTCCTATCCAAACCGCATAGTTCGTTTGATCAAGAGCCAATTCTTGCCACTGAGTAGAGGTTTCAATTTCTACTCTTTTTGGTCCTTTTTCACCATCAAAAATCCATGTCATTAATTGACCAAAAGTTTTGCCATTTTGTTGGTCATTTGTATTTTTATAAGTTTGTGCATCAACAAAACTTGTATATAGAAAAGTAACAACAAGAAATGTTAAAGAGCATTTCATACTTTATAAATATTATGGAATGAAATGAATGGGTGATGACCAAACCCGTTCTTGAATGGTCTTAGGCATATCAGACCTAGGCTTAACGTTATTTCTAACAGCATCCCATGTGCTCCATCTACAAGTTGGATTTTCTAATGCTCGAACATAATAAAAAGCTCTTTCCTCAGGCTTAAATGTAGGATCATTCCAAAAAGTTTTTAATTCTGCAGCTCCGATATCTTGAGAAAATGCACAAGTTGAAATATCAACTTTTGCATTATTGTCCGGGCATCGATATGTATTTGGGTCTGGAGCCCCACCATCAGAACATGCAACATCAAAAACCTGCTCTTGTGGATTACCGTTTTCATCTACATAACCTTTAATGATTTGTACTCTTTGCAAAGGTGCGGTAAAAGTGTCTCGCACAGCCCAAACAAAAAAACTAGGTATTTGCTTACCAATACCATCAAGATCTGCTCCCATGGTTTTAGCATTTGAATATAAATACTCAACTAAATCATTATCGTTGATTTTTGAGGTATCCAGATCATAACCTGCAAAAAATCTTACAGTCATTCTAGGTCCTGAAGTGGCAAATGATTCTTTGCGCCTAAAAGCATCGTAAATACTATTTCTTGTATTTTCTTCAGCCCAAACACCAGCAAGGCCTGCTGCACCCCATGTAATGGCTGATGAATTCATATATTTATTGCCATCAACTTCTTCAAAAGATTGATCTGATGCAAGCATAGCTGGATCGGTAACCGGAATTGAGCCCCTTAGGGCAGCGCTAGAATCTAATAGGCCTATTTTAGAAAAGAAATTATCTTCTTCTTGGGAAGAAGCAGCAGTATGAGTATCACTAGAGCCAATTAATCCAAATTTATATGGATTAAAGCCATCTTTTTGTTCCATTTTAATACCTTCTAACAAGGCATCTCGAACATAGCTTCCTTTGGGCTCTGAAAAACTTTGAGTTGCAACTTTGTATGGCATGATCTCAAAATCTGCCCATTCATCATTTGTAGAAAGCGCTGGATGAGTATCTGAGGTTCCCTTAACTTGAGTTATTTCAACTATCGGTTCATTCCGCATTCTTAATTCAGCATATTCTTTGGTGAATGGTTTTCCAAAAGAGTCTTTTAGGGCAAACATAAAACCATCAGATCCATTTGAATTATGTGGAATCGCTAAACTCTCAATGCCGTCTTCTCTTAATCTATCCATCCATTGCCATAATCCTTCAGGATCATTCGAATTGGCTCTACTATAAGGCACTGAAGGAATACGATTACCATCTCCTCTAAAAATCACATTTCGATGAAGATTACCCATGTCAGGTGTTGATGCGGTATATTCATAACCAATAAAAGTTGTAAAATTGCCAGGATCGTTATGCCTTTGTGCGGCACCAACTGTATCAGCCCATGCCCTTCGGCTAATACTATCTAAGTATCTAATATCAAGCTTTTGCTCTCTTAAAGCAGTCACAGTATTGATTAAAAAACCTCCAAAAGCCTCTGTTCTTCTTGGGATGGTTGAAATATTTAAATTCTCTAGGCTGTTAATGTCATTAACTGGAGCGCTTGATGGCGCATCATAATAAACTGTTCCTGGAGTTGCTGCCTCCTCAACGTGTCCTAAAAAAGTACCGTGATCTGTTACGCCATAAAAATCTAGAGGTCTATCCAAACTTACATCAAAACCAGCAGGATGTTTTATGGATTTGCCTTTAGCAAATTCATAAGCATCATCAGGCGTAGCTAAGGTTCCAAAAATATAAGCATCAAAAGAATAAGTTGTATGAACGTGCAGATCACCAAATAATGGTACTCTGCTTGCACTTAGCGCTGGATCCATATTCATGTAGGGATCTAATGCTTGAAAATCCCAATCTATAGGTTGCTGGCTTGCAAGACCAACTCTTGCACCGGCAATATTGAGAAAACTATCTGACTCTATTTCTTCAACTGGCTCTGAACAACTAAAAATGAAAATGGAAATAGAAATAAATATTAGGCCTATATTTTTATACATATTGTTCCCTTTAGTATATGCACTGCTTATTATGTTTAACTTGAATTGAATGCTCAATACTTTCAGAAAAATTTTATAAACCTGATTAAGGTAATATGTGATTTAGAGATATGTGTTAAAAATTTCAATTATAATCTAGTTATAAAAATGCGCCCGTAGCTCAGCTGGATAGAGTACTTGGCTTCGAACCAAGGGGTCGGGAGTTCGAATCTCTCCGGGCGTGCCAATGAAATACATTATGATAAAAATACTAAGCCTTATACTAATATTAATTATGTCTAACTATGGATATGGATACGATCGAATCACGGGTGAAAAGTTTGCTAGTAGATCGGAAGTTATAGGGCAAAATGGCATGGTTGCTACCAGTCACCCTCTTGCAACTCAAATAGGCTTAGACATTTTAAAGCAAGGTGGTACCGCTATAGATGCTGCAATAGCAGCGAATATTGCATTAGGTCTCATGGAACCAACTGGTAATGGAATTGGAGGAGATTTATTTGCAATTGTTTGGGACGCTAAAACAAAAAAACTTCATGGATTAAATGCAAGTGGACCTGCACCTAAAAATCTCTCTATTGAATACTTTATTGAAAATGGACTTAATAAAATTCCTCCGTATGGCCCTCTTCCAGTAACTGTTCCCGGAGCTGTAGATGGTTGGGTAAAGTTGCATGAAAAATTTGGTAAATTGAAATTTAAATCTTTATTTAAGCCTACAATTGAGTATGCAAAAAAAGGATTTCCCGTCACAGAACTAATTGCATATTATCTTGATCGATCTAAAGAGCGTTTTGAAGATTACCCTAACTTTAAAGACGTTTGGATGAGAGATGGAAAAATGCCTGCAAAAGGTGAAATCTTTAAAAATCCACAACTCGCAGAAACTTTACAAATAATCGCGGAAAAAGGAAGAAATGGTTTTTACGAAGGTCATATCGCCAATACCATGGCAGATTTTATCCAGTCTCAGGGTGGATTCTTAACTTATGAAGATATATCCTCTTTTCACTCAGAATGGACTCCTCCAGTTTCTTCAAACTATCGTGGATATGATGTTTGGGAACTTCCACCTAATGGCCAAGGCATTGCTGCTTTACAAATTTTAAATATTTTAGAAAATTATGATATTCAAAAAATGGGGCTTTTTAGCTCCGAGTATATTCATTTATTCACTGAAGCAAAAAAATTAGCATTTGCAGATAGAGCAAAATATTACGCTGATCCAAACTTTTCAAAAATTCCTGTAAAACAGCTAATTTCAAAGTCATACGCCAAGGATAGATTGAAACTTATTAATCCTGAAAAAGCATCAAAATCAGATCAAGCTGGTGTTCTTAAATCAGGAGATACGATATATCTTACTGTAGCAGATCAATATGGAAATATGATCTCTTTGATTCAAAGTAACTATCGAGGCATGGGTTCTGGGATGGTACCACCAGGACTCGGTTTTATGCTGCAAGATAGAGGCGAACTATTTAGTTTAGATAAAAATCATAAAAATGCACTTGAGGGAGGTAAAAGGCCTTTTCATACAATTATCCCAGCTTTTGTTACAAAAGACGGCAAGCCTTTTATGAGTTTTGGTGTGATGGGCGGAGCTACTCAGCCTCAAGCTCATGCGCAAATTATTATTAACATGATAGATTTTGGTCTTAATCTTCAAGAGGCTGGTGATGCACCAAGGATTGTTCATAGTGGTTCATCTCAACCTACAGACGAAATAATGACTGATGGAGGAACTCTTAGCTTAGAAAGTGGTTTTGGGAAAGAAATTGAAGATGAATTATCATCACTTGGGCATAAAATTAATTACCAAAAAGGCATCTTCGGAGGATACCAGGCAATTATGCTTAAAGATGGAGTCTACTATGGAGCATCAGAAACAAGAAAAGATGGACAGGCAGCAGGATATTAAATATTTAGCCCATTCTTTTTAAAGCGCATAACTTATTTCCGGAGGGATCCCTTAGATATGCCAAATACATATTTGTGCCCATTAACTTTTTTACGTCCCTAATACCTGGAGGATCTTCACAGGTTTCTCCACCATTATCTATTCCAGCTTGATGCCAAGCATTACCCGTTTCTTCGTCAGGAACTAAGAAGCCAATGGTGCTTCCATTACCAACTGATGATGGCTCATCATTGATAGGCTCAGAAATAATAAACATATTATTTTCATGGATATATAAATATCTTGAATGACCTGTTGGATTGACGGATAAAATTCCTGGCTTACAACCAAGGGTTCCTAAGATTGCATCATAAAAAACTCTTGATACCTCAATATCATTTGCCCCAACCATAATATGACTAAACATATAAACTTCTCCAAATTAAATTCATAGCTGTATTTCAGCTCCCTGTTCTAGGATATCTTGAAATCCACCTAAGTTGAAAATATTTTTATACCCAATTTTTTTTAGGTTATACCCAGCAACAGCTGATCTGACTCCAACTGCACAAAATACATAAATGGAAGTATCATAGGAAACCTCATCATCATTATTCAGTTTAAATTCAATTACACCCTTAGGTATATTAACTGAACCTTTGATTGAACCTGATGCTTTAAGCTCTTCAATTTGTCTTACATCTATCATTATTTTTGAATTTAAATCATTCTGAAAATCAACTAGTGTAACTTTAGGGATAATTTCGTCAGCTTTTGAAAATAATTCTTGTGTGTAGCTCATGATTAATTAAGAGTTTTTTCGTTTTTTAACTGAATTAGCATAATACATACCCATCATAACAAATATAAAACCACCAAATATTATCAATGTGATACTTTCATTCAAAAAAATAGCGCCCCAGATAATACTAAATACTGGAAGCAAATAAGTTAGAGTTGATGTTTTTACAGCACCAATTCTATCAATAAGCCTTACATATCCAAGATATCCTATTCCAGTTGACACAACGGCAAGCCATAACAATGCTAAAAAAGAATTTAAATTAGGTATTTGATTAGGCAGATTAAAAACTGCTAAAGGCAGCATTAATAATCCACCAAAAAGCATCGACCAACCTATTAGCACTATTTTATTTGAATTGTAATGATACTTTTGAAGGTAATTTCCATTAAATGCATAACAAAGTGACCCAATCAATGCACAAATACTAGCCAAAATTGTGCTTGAACCATTGGCAGGATTGACTAGGATTATCACGCCAATAAAACCTAGACAGAGGCCCAAAATTTGTTTTGACGATATGGATTCATTCAACCAAAAATAAGCAATAACAGTGGTTAAAAAAGCAGTTGTTCCATTGAGAATACCAAGCATATTAGAAGTAGCGCCAAGTGAGGCAAATGCAAAAAGCGTAAATGGTAATGCGTTGCTTATGACTGCAATAATAAGAATACTTGGAAAATATGATTTGAATTTAAGCCTATTTTGCCTCTGAAGTAGCAAGGGCATAAATACAAGACCAGCTATTAAAAGTCTTAATGTGACCAAAAGAATTGGGCCAAAGTCTACTGCAGAAATTTTTATAAACATGAAGGCGCTGCCCCATATTGCTGCGAGTGAAATTAATAAAAACCAATCTTTAGATTCCATATAGTAAATGGATGAAATAAGAATTGATGAATTTTAAACCAATAGAAAAGATTTAGGGCATTAATTTAATTTTTTTAGTCTGAAAAAAAAGAAGCCTCTATAAAGAGGCTTCTAACTATCAGAGTTAGATAAGTCTGATAGGCGAATTCGGTGATTCACCTCTTGTCAAAAGGCGAGCCCTCCGTTTTCTAATTTAATATAAATACTAATAAGATCACCTCCTGTGCAAGGGTATTAAAAAAGACATAAAAAAATCCCCTTAGTAATTTATTTATGCGACATCTATTAAAAATTATATAGAGAAAACTCTAGAATTAAAGACCGAAATTATCAAAAGAATTGAAACTTTTTAATGCAATAGTTCTGGCTGATAATATTCCTTACTTTCCATCGAATTAAGATTAGAAAAATGATCGTCGTTTGAGTCTTCTGTCATATTAATATTAAGGTATTCGAGTGCCTGTTGAAGATCTGCACCGAAATATTTGAATGCAATAGTTTTTAATCCGGCAGTTTTATCGACAAAAGCTTCGTATTCATTAAATATTGGATCCAAAGCGTTTAAATGTAAAATGTTATTCATAATATATTCCTATACTGTATATTTATACAGTATTTAATAATAATATCCTTACAAAGTCAACATTTTGTAATTTATAGCTTATAGGAGTTTTGTTTATAAAAAGAAATAAAAATCTTAGGATTTAAAAAGATTATTTAAGGATTTAAATGCTTTAAACTCAATTGCATTTCCGCTAGGATCTTTAAGAAACATTGTTCTCTGCTCTCCAGGCTCGCCCTTAAAACGAATTTTAGGCTCAATTACAAAAGATTGATTTTGCTCAGATAATCTTTTACTTAGACTATCAAATTGATCAAAATTAAGAATTACTCCAAAATGAGGAACCGGTACTTCATCACCATCAACAGGATTTGAGTGGTTGATTTGTTTCTGCTTAACACAATGACATACAAGCTGATGACCAAATAGGTTAAAGTCAATCCATGACTCACTAGCTCTTCCTTTTTCACACCCTAATACATACTGATAAAAGTAATCAGCTTGGGCTAAATCATTAACGGGTATAGCTAAGTGAAATGGATTTTTCATAACTAATGCAGTTGATAAGATAATTAAATCATTCTACTACAATATATTTTAAAGGAGTTTAATTAATGACTCTCTTCCATCTGACTCAGATTGAACTGTAGAAATAATATTTAGATTAGATAGTTTCTTTAAAGTTTTATAAACTGTTGATCGCGACATACCAGAGCTTTGAACAACTTCGCTAATGTTAGAACCAGATTCATCAAATGCGGAGATGTTTATGACTGTATAAAAAACTTTTAACTCATTAGGTGAAAAATGCTTTATTTTGAGCTCATTTTCAAGCTCATAGAGTGTATTTAGAGCATCAGCAATTTTAATATAATGTTCATTCATCTGCGTTGTGGTAAATCTTTCTATTAAAACTTTATCTCAATGAATAATCTTTGTCACTTTTTTGATAATTATGAATACTTCAAATGCGACATAATTTGGCGGAGAGACGGGGATTCGAACCCCGGAACCAGTTGCCCAGTTACTACCTTTCCAAGGTAGCGCAATCGACCACTCTGCCATCTCTCCGTTTTAGGGATAATGCATTTTACATTATGTGAATGGGGCTAATTAAAAATATTTAAATTATTTATCTCTAAGAGTTATTACAGCAGGAGTATATATAGTTTTTCTAATTGATAAGATTCCACTGAAGAAAATAAAGACAACTCCCAATAAAAAACTAAGGAATAAAATTAAAAGGTTCGGAGAATAAATAAAATCTAGGAATTGGCTAAAAATGATTGAAGATAAAATTGTTGCAAAAATAATAGCAGTAATTCCAGAGAGGAAGCCAAGAATTAAAAATTCTATAGCTGCAGATTGGAAGATTAAAAATCTATTAGCGCCAATAGCATGCATAATCGCTGTTTCCTTTTCACGTTGATCTCTATTAGAAAAGATAGATGCCACCAAAGCTAAGATTCCCGCAATCAAAGTTAAAAGAAATATGTACTGAACAGCCAATGATGCACTACTAATAGTATTTCTAATTTGCAAGATAACAGCTCCTAGATCAACACTTGAAATAGTTGGAAATTGCTGAGTAAATTTTTTCATAATATTCATATCTGAGGCTATTTTAATACTTGTGATGTATGAGTTTGGTAGTGTTTTGCCAAGACTAGGAGAAAGTATGAAAAAAAAGTTTGGAGAAAAACTTTCCCACTCAATTTCTCTAAAGCTTGTAACAGTTGCATTAAAATTTGATCCGCCAGCTGAAAATAATAATTCATCGCCAATATTTAAATTCATTGATTCTGCAACTTCTCTGTCTACGGAAACCTCTGATTTTGTATTTGGCTGACTCCACCACTTCCCTTTACTGATGCTATTGCTGATAGGCAAAGATTCACTCCAAGTGAGATTTGCTTCTCTTTCCATTAAATTCTCAGAGCTTAACTGATCGGAGTTGAAGCGTTTTGCGGATAATAATCTCCCTCTTATCAATGGAGTAAATTCAGGATTGATTGCAGCTTCAGTTTGTAAATATTTAGAAATATTATCTAAGTCGTACTCTTGAATGTTAAACAAAAAATAGTTAGGTGTATCTTCTTCTAACGTATCGCCCCATGAGTCTATCAAGTCAGTTCTTGTTTCTGTTAATACAATTAAAAACAAAAGCGACAATCCAAAGATGATAATTTGTAAAATACTTTCATTGCCTCTTTGAATAATATTTCGTGCACCAATTTTCCATCCTTTTGAACTAATAAAATTTACAAATCCAAGCAAGTAAATCAATAATCTCCCAACAATATAAAGTGCTGTTGTTACAATGATTAAAGCAGCCAGAATATAGAATATTAACTTAAGATCCTGAAATAGAAGTCCGAGAAATATAAACATTGTTGTAAATGCGACAAGATAAATGAATAAATTATTTTTTAAATTTATCTTGAAGTCATTCCTTAAAACTATAATTGGCTCGATATTGCTTAAAATTTTTACGTAAGGAAATGCTGCAGCAAAAACAATAAAACTTGATGTAAGAAAACCAAGCATTATCGGTTTTAAAGATGGAGGTGGTAAATTTGCAGAAAATATATCTTGGATTGTTAAAATTATAAGATGCTGAAGTGCATATCCAAATACGAGGCCAGCTAATGTTCCAAAAATAATTACTAGTAATAGCTGCATTATTTGATGGCCTAAAATAAAAAAATGCGAAGCACCAAATACCTTCATCAATGAAACATGCAGTAGATTTCTGTCTGCATATCTCTTTACTGCCATCATTGCTGAAATAACTGAAATGATTATTGTAAAAAGGCTAGCCAAGTTAAAAAAAGTAACTGACTCATTAAGCGCTTCACCCAAATTATTTCCAACATCTTCTGCTTGTTGAATTCTTATATCGGATGGAATTTCTTCAAGCTGCTCAGCAAAAAGACCTAAATTTTTCTTTGAACCAGAGAATAAATACCTATAAACAACTCTACTTCCAGTTTGAACAACTCCCATATCTTCCAAATCAACTATGTTGGCTATGGCAATGGGATAAAAACCAACAAAACTTGAATTTCTATCAGGGTAGTCTTGAATAATTCCATCAATTTTAAAAACTTTATTTCCAATAGAAACCTCATCCAATTTTTTTAATTGCAAAGTCTCAGCAACTTTTTTCTCTATCCATAGATATCCAGATGGAGGATTGCCGCTATGACTAATAGGCGATCCATCAAAATCTAAAATTATTAATTCCCCTCTCAAGGGATAGGTATCTGATGTGGTCTTGATTGAAGTTAAAAGATTGTCTTCATCAGAAATGATCATGCTAAGAAAAGTAATCGTTGCAGCTGTCTTTAAATTACTTGCTGTACCTAAATCTAAATATTTTGAATCAATATTAGAAGCTGATCGGAGAACTAAGTCTGCACCTAAAATACTTGATGCTTGTAACTTCATTGAAGTCTGAAGTCTATCTCCTAAAAAACTAACACTTGAAATAGAGGTGACTGCCAAAATAATTGAAATAGATAAAATTAGAAGATCGCCACTTAAGGCTTCAGACCAAAATTTCTTTAATCCATATCTCAGACCATTAATCATAAGATTGAACCATCTGATAGCTCATATATTTCGTCACACTTTTTGGCTAATGATAGGTCGTGAGTAACAAGAATAAGTGTTGTTTTAATAAACTCATTAATTGAAAATAACAAATCTGTTATGGCAGATGAGCTCTTTGTATCTAAGTTTCCAGTAGGTTCATCGGCAAATAAAATCTTGGGCTTATTAACTATTGCTCTAGCAATCGCAACTCTTTGTTTTTCGCCTCCACTGAGCTGTGTTGCAAAATTCTTAGCTCTAGAGCCAAGGCCAACTTGAACAAGAGCATTTCGGGCTTTTTCAAATGCATCCGGATCTCCGGCTATCTCCAAGGGCAACATTACATTGTCTAATGCAGACAATTTAGGCATCAAATGAAAAGATTGAAAAACAAAACCTACATCCTTTGCTCGAATTTGTGCCCTTTCATTTTCATTCATATCTGTAATAACTGAGCCTAATAATGATACGGAACCCTTCGTTGGCATATCTAATCCAGCCATGATGGCTAGCAAAGTAGTTTTTCCAGAGCCTGATGGCCCTACCAAAGATATAGGCTTGCCTGACTCAACTGATAAATTAATATTATTAACTATTGTCAAAAGGCCCTCTGGGCTGTTAACTTCTTTTGTAATGTCTTTAACTTCTAAAATTAAGTCTTTCAATGGATTTCTGATTGCATTTTCAGCTATTTTACTTTTAGTTACCTCTGCAGTAAATTCCTCTGAAAACATAGCTTCAAATAATAATGCAATAGTAATTTTAGGAGATAGTTTAAGCGCAGGATATGGTGTCAAAAATAATGAATCATGGCCCTCCCTTCTTCAATCAAGCATTTCGAATGAAAATCTAAAGCTAACTGTAATAAATGCCGGAATTAGTGGGGATACTACATCGGGAGGTTTATATAGGCTGCCGCTATTACTTGAAAAACATAAACCGAAATTAGTAATTTTAGAGTTGGGCGGCAACGACGGTTTAAGAGGTATGTCAGTTAACAAAGTTATCAAAAAAAATTTAGAGGAAATGATTAATATGAGTCGTGGATATGGCGCTATTGTTGTCCTTATTGGAGTTCAGCTGCCTCCAAACTATGGAAAAATGTATACCAATAATTTTGAACAAATGTTTATCGATCTAGCTTTAAAGTATGATCTTATTTTAGTAAAAGGCTCAATCGTTGATATGATTTCATCTAACCAAATGCAATCTGATGGTATTCATCCAAATCAAGCAGGACATGTTGTAATTGAAAAGGAGATTTGGCGTAAAATAAAACCAATTCTTGAGACTATTACTGATTAAAATCTCTAAAATTTTTAAAAAATATTTTTTTCTTAGTAGATCGAATTGGATTTATATCTATGCCTCCCCTTCTTAAAAATCTCCCACATAAGGTTAAATCATCAAATTTAAAATCATTAATTAAAGTTATAAAAATAGAATCTATGCAAGTTTCATGAAAATCTCCTCTTTCTCTAAAAGATTTTAAAACTTTAATAAATTTTTTTGAATCAAGATTATTAGTAGTAGAGTGAAGGTAAATATTTGCCCAGTCAGGTTGTGATGTTACAGGACAAATTGATCTAAATCCCTTATATCTAACCACAGTATTTTTTTTTATGGTTTTACTTAAACCATTAATAAGAATCGATTTAGGAGGCATATCATATTTAACTTTTTTTCTTACAACCACTCGCGAGTTAATAAGACTGGATAGATCTCTCTCAATTAATTTATATGCATTGATTGAATTTTTAAATTTTCTTTTATAGAAGGAAGCGAGATAAATTTTTAAAGATTTAGATTCAACTGTATGACTAGAATCCAGTGGTATTTTTATTTCAATTGACTCTAGGACTGGTTGGTTGGAGCTATCTAAAAATGAAAACTCATAAGCATTCCAATAGTCAACTCCATAAAAGCGAAATTTTTTATTTTGAGATCGGTGAACTGAATCCAATAGATCTGGGGAATAGTCTGATGTTTGAGAGCCAGTATTTTTGCCCAAATATTTTGTATTCACTGACGAGTTCCAGTTCCCCTATGCAGAAGAAATAAGCATGCTGATGCTAGAATAATTATGAATAGAACAATCATAGATAAGGCGAAGGGAATAGAGACATCGCTAACTCCAAGCATGCCTTCTCTGAAAGTATTTACCACATAAAGCATCGGATTAGCCATAGAAATGCTTCTCCAAATGTCTGGGAGTATATTGATGGAATAAAATACTCCTCCTAAATAGATTAATGGTGTTAGAACAAATGTAGGAATAATTGAAATATCGTCAAAACTGTCAGCGAATATGGCATTGATAAAACCCATTAAAGAAAAGAGAATTGATGTAAGAATTAATACCAAAATAGTCAAGGCGGGATTTGCAATATCAAATGTTGGATAAAAAAATAAGCTGACACAAAAAACTATACAGCCAATTAAAATTCCTCGAGACACTCCTCCCATGACAAAACCAGTTAATATTGCCCAATTTGGCATAGGTGAAATTAGTAACTCTTCAATAGATTTCTGAAATTTTACAGAGTAAAAAGAAGAGACAACATTTGCGTAAGAATTTGTTATCACAGACATCATTATCAGCCCAGGAATCATAAATTGAATATAGTCTAAGCCATCCATAGTTCCAATTCTTGGACCAATTAGAGATCCAAAAATTACAAAATACAACGACATTGTTACAGCTGGGGGTACCAAGGTTTGTACCCAAATTCTTAAATAACGTTTTATCTCTTTTCTTATAAGAGTTGTCAAGGAGACAAAAATTTCATTATTCTTGCTCATAGTTAGTTTTTGTTGACCATTTCGATAAACATTTCTTCTAGTCTATTGGATTTATTTCTCATAGATAAAACTTTTATTCCTAGTTGGGTTAGTTGATCAAAAAGATGGTTGATGGATTGATCTTTTTTAATCTCTACATTCAAAGTCATGGGATCTTCAAGTGCAATTTTAAAATTAGTAATTGCTGGTGGAGATTCAAGAGACTTGTCCATATCAAGTAAAAATCCCTGGACATCTAGTCGACTCAACAAGTTTTTCATTGTTGTATTTTCAATTAACTCTCCATGATCAATGATTGCAATATTTTTACACAATTGTTCAGCTTCTTCGAGATAGTGTGTGGTTAAAATTATAGTGGTTCCATTTGCATTAATCTCTTTTAAAAAGTCCCACATCTCTCTTCGCAGCTCAATATCAACACCAGCAGTTGGCTCATCAAGAATCAGTAATTTGGGTTCGTGAATTAAAGCTTTGGCTATCATTAACCTTCTTTTAAAGCCTCCTGAAAGTGTTCTTGCTTGTTCATTTCGCTTATCCCAGAGGCCTAACCGTTTCAGTATCAACTCAGTTTTATATAAAGCTTCTTTGAGAGGAATGCCATAAAAACCTGCTTGAGTTGTAACAATATCTATAACTTTTTCAAAATTATTAAAATTAATTTCTTGAGATACTACACCTAATAGACGCTTTGCATCTGGAAAGTTTTCGTCAGTATCGATGTTATATATTTTTACCTTTCCAGAGCTTTTAGTTACCAATGAAGCGATGATACCTATTGTTGATGATTTTCCTGCTCCATTTGGTCCAAGTAATGCAAAAAAATCGCCCTCTTTAACTGTAAGATTGATGCCTTTTAAAGCGACCACACCTGAATCATAGATTTTTTTTAGATCTGTGATCTCAAGTGCAAATTGATTCATGCTGACTCTTCTTCAAACCCATCAACAAAAATAGCTAATAATAATCCTATAAGTAGTCCAATCCATGCGCTATAAAAAGTGATAAAAAAAGCAATGAGTAAAGCAGTTGCCATTTCTGAATTCTTATTTGGTATCGACATGGCAACATATGCGCATGCAAAGCCGGTCAAAATCAGAGTTAAAGTTAAAGCCATAACCATCAAAGGCTGCATTAAAGTCACAAAAGGCAGAGTAAAATATAAAAATGGAATTCCCATTAAATAATAAGAACCAATGCCATCAAAAATTGATGGCATTTGTTTATGTCCCTTTTTCCATTGTTCAGCAACAACGACATGAACGCCTGTCCATAAAGCTCCTTGTGTAGGAAAGAATGGGTTGATTAATGAGGCTAACAAATTTCTTATACCAACAGACAGATGAGATCTATTAAGATCAATTGGTAGTTTTTCATCATCTCGATGTTTTTGAGCATCTTTAAGGACTTCTGTGGCAGTTACTAAATCTCCAAAAAGAAGCATATAACCAATAATTACAAGCGGTAATGCATCTACATACATTTGTAATGAGGGTAATCCAATATAAATTGGAGATGTCTTTTCAATCAAGCTTATAATGGCGGGTATCTTAAAGCCCCATTCAATATTAAAAGTTAACTCTCCTAGCAAAAATGCAACAATGCCAGCAATCACAAAACCCGGTAGCAATCCAAGAGAGCCAATGATTTCAAATAACTTATGCTTAGCAGCAATTTTTTTAAAAGGATTTGAAAAGGTAGTAATTACACATAAAATGATTGCAACTGTCATAGATACTGGCTGCATAAGATACGCATCAAAATCTTCATAAAAGACTTGATAAAAAGCTGCCAACGCTGCACCTAGGATAATTCCAGCTTTTAATCCATTTGGAATTTTTTCAACTAGAATCTTACCCCAACCAGTTAAACCTAGAATTAAAATTAAAGCTGTAAATTCAAAACACATAGCTGCCATAAATTGAAATGCTTCTGGGTTATACCTACAAACTCCGTCCACACATACGCTTGCTCCCTCGGTTGGTACTCCATAGTATCCAGCAGCTGCAAGTGCGCCCATAACTATTGGTACTGCAGGAGTTACCCAACCAGGCGCCATTGGTTCACCAAATATTATTGGGCCTGCGGAAATAAAAGTTCCAGCAACCATGCTAAGGGCAACTGCTTCTTCAAAATTTAACCCAAGTTTCATAGCTAATGGTGCAGCTGCAAAAGCAGTTGCCCCTGAAATTACTAGCCCTTGAAGAAATTCAGGAGCTCGAAATTTTATGTGAATAAATGGAATTCTTAGAGTAAATGGCCCCCATTTAATCCCATTATTTTTAGATGTTGTAATTGTATTCATTTTGAAAGTTCTGCCATCCCCTCTTCCAGACCCTTTAGTGTTAATGGAAACATTCTATTATCCATCAACTCTCTGATAATACATAAAGAAGAGGTATAGTCCCAATGATCGTCAGGCACAGGATTCAGCCATGCAACTTTATCAAAATGCTGACATAGCCGTTTAAGTGTTGCACCACCAGGCTCCTCATTCCAATGTTCAATACTTCCTCCAGCATTAGTTATTTCATAAGGGGCCATAGTCGCATCACCAACAAAAATTACTTTATAGTCAGCGCTATATTTATTAATTATATCTTGGACTAAAAATCTTTCTTGCGTTCTTCTTCTATTATCTTCCCAAACGGACTCGTAAACACAGTTATGAAAATAAAAATATTTTAAATGTTTAAATTCTGTTTTAAGAGCTGAGAAAAGTTCTTCACATAGTTTAATGTATGGATCCATTGATCCACCAACATCAAAAAATAAGAGAACCTTTACATGATTAGTTCTTTCAGGAATCATATTAATATCTAAAATTCCTGCGTTTCTTGCAGTCGATTTAATCGTTCCATCCATGTCCAGCTCATATTCAGTACTCTGTCGAGCAAATTTTCTCAATCTTCTTAGAGCAACTTTGATATTTCTAGTCCCTATTTCAACGGAATCATCTAAATTTTGAAATTGTCTTTGTTCCCAGACTTTTACTGCTTTTTTTTGACCGCCCTCTCCGCCTACTCTTACACCCTCTGGATTTTGACCATTATTACCAAAAGGAGATGTACCATTAGTACCAATCCATTTATTACCGCCTTCATGCCGCTCTTTTTGTTCTTCTAATCTTTTTTTAAATTCTTCTAGTAATTTCTCTAAACCACCAAGTGATTGTATTTTTTTTAATTCCTCTGGATCTAATTCCTTTTCAAATGCTTTGCGTAACCAATCCTCTGGAATTAATGCTTCGAAAATGTCTTCCAAAGTTTCTATGCCCTTAAAATATATTTCAAAAGCTTTATCAAATTTATCATAATTTTTTTCATCTTTAACAAGAGTAGTTCTTGAAAGAAAATAGAAATCCTCCATGTCGGCAAATGCAAGATTTTTTTCAAGGGCGCCTAATAAATCAAGCAACTCTCTCAGAGTACATGGCACGCCAGCCGAGCGAACTGTATGAAAAAGATTGATTAACATTTATTTTGTTTGCTCTCGTCTGGACATAAAAGCAAGCCTCTCAAGAAGTTGAACATCTTGTTCATTTTTTAATAACGCTCCGTATAAAGGTGGAATTGCCTTGGAGGTATCCGCATTCTTTAGGATTTCATCAGGCAATTCATCCGACATAAGTAATTTGAGCCAATCAATTAGTTCAGACGTTGATGGTTTTTTCTTCATTCCTGGAATTTTTCTAACATCAAAAAATATGTCAAGAGCATCTTTTACTAAAGCTTTTTTAATTTTTGGGTAATGAACTTTGACAATACCTTCCATTGTCGGACGGTCAGGAAATTGAATGTAATGAAAAAAGCATCTTCTAAGAAATGCATCTGGAAGTTCTTTTTCATTATTTGAAGTAATTATAATTAAAGGTCTTTTTTTAGCTTTGATTGTTTCTCCAGTTTCATAACAATAAAACTCCATACGATCTAGCTCTTGCAACAAATCATTTGGAAATTCAATATCTGCTTTATCAATTTCATCGATTAATAAAACAACTTGCTTATCTGATTCAAAGGCTTCCCATAACTTACCTTTTTTTATGTAATTTTTTATATCTTTAACTCTCTCATCTCCAAGCTGAGAATCTCTAAGTCTTGTGACAGCATCATATTCATAAAGTCCTTGAGATGCTTTAGTAGTTGATTTTACATGCCATTCAATTAAATCCATTCCAAGTGATTGAGCTACCTCAACTGCTAACAATGTTTTGCCAGTTCCTGGCTCTCCTTTAATTATCAATGGGCGCTCTAACGCTATAGTTGCATTAACAGCCATGCTGAGATCTTCAGTAGACACATAATTTTTTGTACCAGTAAATTTCATTTGGTTTCCTTTTTTTAGTTTGAAGAAATTTTTTCTTCTGATTTTAAGATTTTTGCTAGCTGTCTGCTAGTAGCAACTAAGTTTCCATTCATGTCCCATATATAGCAATCTTGCTCAAAATATCCGTTACTAATGTCTTTTGCAAGACCATCAATAAATAATAAATTTGTTTGAGGAAGCTGGCGGATGTTACAGGTTAATGCAAGTGTAGGAATCCAGCCTAAAGAGCCATATTTATTTTGAACAACAGGAGGCAAAATATCTGCTAAATATGAAAGAACAAATGTATCAGCAATTCCCCCTTCCAATTCCAAATAAGCAGAACATCTAGCTTCTGCAGCGTCAGAGGAAATATCTCTATCCCACCAAGCATGATCTGGATGAACTGACATATTTAATTGTTGAATAAATGCTGGAGTTGAGCCCAATCCTAAATTCTCATAATGCATAACTTTGAAATCATCCTCTTTTACTGTTTTCATTATTTCAGGCAATGGAGTGCTGAGGCCTGAATAACCTTTCATATGATCAAAATCAGAACATAGAGCTGAGTACAAGCATGTTATTTTATTATTCTGAACCAATTTAACCTGACCCATTGATGATCCTTTAGAGGTTCTGAATACTTCAACATGTAACTCAGCAGATTCTGATTCGGTTCTATCAAGATAATAGACATTTGAATTAATTGCACTTGGATGAGGAAGGACTTGTGTCATCGCTTTATTCATCAAGGCTAATAAATATCCTCCATGAGGCGTATTACCAACAAAATATCTTGAATCGGGTGTAAAAGAAAAAATATTGTCTGACACTTGGTTCAGTACTAAAGCTGATTGAAACTGTTCAAATTGGTTCATATTGATAGATAATTACAACTCATTGTAATAGATAGAGTTTAAAAATGGCTGGATTTATAGATATTGCTTGTAATTTTACTCATGAGTCTTTTAAAAATAATTTAGAGACAGTCATAGCTAATGCAGAAAATGCAGGAGTAGAGAAATTTGTTTTACTTTCAGCAAGCCTAAAGGATCTTGATCCGATTCAAATTATTCAAAGCAAATCTCCTGAAAAGTTTTTCATTTGCTCCGGTATTCATCCTCATCATGCGAATGAAATTAAAGACATTAATTACAAAACATTACTCGAAAAACTTCAATCTACTAATCCTAATGCAATAGGTGAAACTGGATTAGATTATTTTAGGAATATTTCTCCCCCTGATATTCAGAGAGATGCATTTAGGGTGCAAATTGATATAGCAAAGGAATTAAAACTACCTCTCTATCTTCATCAAAGAGATGCGCACGATGATTTTATAGAAATCATTAAAGAAAATATTAAAAATTTTCCAAAATTTATTGTTCATTGCTTTACGGGCACACAAAGTCAATTAGATCAATATTTAGAGTTAGGGGCTTATATTGGTCTAACAGGATGGATATGTGATGTGAAACGAAACGTTGATCTGCGAAAATCAATAAAAAACATTCCCATTGAAAGGATGATGATAGAAACAGATTGCCCTTACCTAATCCCAAAAAATCTTATTAGCAATTCTAAAAATAATGTTAATGAGCCAAAATATTTACCGCACATAGCTCAAGAAATTTGTGAGCTTATCGGTATTGAAATTGAGGAATTGAAGGTAGTTACAAGCAAAAATGCTGTTAACTTCTTTAGCTAAAACAAGTTCTATCTAAGTTATACTGCTCACATATTTCATCATTGTTTTCTCCGGCTTTAAGTGCTGAGTGCTTTATTTTGGAAGCAGTTTCTGAAAATCTAGGAGCTGGAGCCGGCTGAATAATTCCATCAATTTCAACAAATGAATTTCTTGATTTCATATGATAATGCTCTGGTGCTTCAGATAAATTTAATACGGGAGCAACACATGCATCTGTTCCATCAAATATATTAGCCCATTCATCGCGAGTTTTTTCTTTAATCTTATCTTTAATGATTTTTTTTAGATGAGGCCATTGCTCTCTATCATGCTGATTCTGAAATTTTGTATCTGATATATCTAATTTTTCAAGAAGAATTGCATAAAATTGAGGCTCGATAGCTCCAATTGCCAAAAACTTTCCATCAGAACATTCATAACTATCATAAAAATGGGCGCCACCATCAAGCATGTTTGATTCTCGTTCCTCTAACCAAAAACCAGATGCCTTAAAAGCATAAAACATGGACATTAAAACGGATGCTCCATCTACCATAGCAGCATCAACTACTTGACCTTTACCGCCATTTTTTATGTTCAATAAGGCAGAAACCATTCCCAAGGCAAGAAACATGCCGCCACCTCCAAAATCACCTACTAAATTTAATGGAGGTGGTGGTGTATCCTCTTTTCTACCCATTAATTCTAGGGCTCCAGTCAAAGCAATATAGTTGATATCATGACCAGCAGTTTTAGATAACGGCCCATCTTGTCCCCAGCCTGTCATCCTCCCATAAACAAGGTTGGAGTTAATTTTCAAACACTCTTCTGGTCCAAGACCAAGTCGCTCCATAACGCCAGGTCTAAAACCCTCTATGATTCCATCAACGCTTGCTAAAAGTTTTTTTATTTCTTCAATTGTTTTTGAGTTTTTCAAATCCGCAGATAATGAAAGTTTTGATCTGTTTTGAAAATCGATTGTATTTCCCTGACCATGTTGAGAGGCTCTATCAATTCTTATAACCTCTGCTCCTAAATCAGCTAAAATCATTCCACAAAAAGGTCCTGGTCCGATGCCAGCAAATTCAACAAGTTTTATGCCGCTTAAAGGTCCTGCCATTTATTACTCCTGATATGAAAAAGCATTAAAGAACTTTAATAGAAATGGTAACAAAGTTAAGGAAGCGAAAAAAGAAACCATCAGTGCAAAAGCTGTAAATAATCCAAAAAGAACTGTTGGTGTGAAATTTGAAAGAGCAAAAATAGAAAATCCAGCTGCTATTGTTGTTGCTGTGTAAAAAACAGCTCTACCCACAGTCTCATGTGAGTTTGATATCCTCTGATTATTAGTAAGACCTTTGTTGCTAACCTCAATCTTATATCTATATAGATAATGAATAGTGTTATCTACTGCCATACCGACACTTATTGCAGCAACAGTAATAGTCATTATATCTAGAGGTATACTTAAAAATCCTAACAAACCTAGAACAGACCCAGCTGTAATTAAATTTGGAGCAAGCGCTATTAAAGTAATTTTTATTGATCTAAAAATTAAGAGCATCATCAATCCAATGATGGAGAAAACTATTCCTAATGATTTTATTTGTGAGGAAAATAATGATTGCAACATGTTGTTGTATAAAACAGCCAGACCTGTTACTTGAATTTGATCTTTACTTAAATCAAATTTATTTATTAGATCATTATTAATCATTTTCAATAGCTCATTTCTATTGAGTGTTTCTGCAGACTCAAGGACTCTTGCTGAAATTCTTACTTTTGAATCATCCTCATTAATATAAGAGTAAAGCAAAGTTTCTTTAATATCTTCTGGCAGCACAGAGCGTAATAAAGCTAACTCCAGATCATTCAATTCATTATCATCATTAATCATTCTTGCTAATTTAATTCCACTTACTACGCTTAAGACTTTCCCTATTTCAGGAATTTCGTCAAGATAATCATGAATCTCCTCTAGCTTCGCTAGAGATGAAGAATTCCACCAGTAACCAGAAGCATCACTAGATTCATCTGCAAATAAATCATCTTCAAATAAATCATCGCCTTCAAAATCCAATTCATCAAATATTTCAAGGGCTGGTTGATCAATTAAAATATCTAATGTGGCAGTTCCTCCTAATTGTTGATCAAGCAATAACATGCCCTGATAAATTTCTGTATCTGGAGAAAAATAGTCTATAAATCTATTCTCAACTTCAAGTTTTGAAATTCCGTAAACTAATGAAATTGAAATAAAAATAAAAAAGGCAGCAATTAACTTTCCTTGGTTGATTGTAAAAGATGCTAGTTTTGAAGGTATTTTCTTAATGAAATCTAGTGAGTGAGTATGTGTAGTTTTTATAACAAGCTTCATTAAACTTGGTAAAAAAGTAAAAGTAAAAGCAAACGCAAAAGCCATTCCAACTGCCATCATTTTCCCAAACTCAATCACAGGTTTAATATCTCCCATAATCAGTGAAAGAAAAGCTATTGCAGTAGTTAATGCAGCAAATAAACATGGCATAACCATCTGATTTAAGGTATTTAATATAGCCTCATCTACTGATTCTGAGCTTTTTGAAACTTCCGTAAATCTTACCAATACATGCACGGTCAATGAAATAGTTAATATAAGTAATAGGGCAATAAAGTTTGATGAGATAACACTAATTTTCCAGTTCATTAAACCAAGCACACTCGCGGTAAATGCTGTTGTGACAAATGCATTGCTTAAGGGCAAAATTACAAACCAAATATTTTGAAAAAATAAATAGAGCATCAAGCAAAAAATAATTGCAACGCCAGCCCCAAACACAGCTAAATCAGATTTTATAAAAGTCATCATATCTGTAGCTATCATTGAGGCGCCACCTAAAAACAAAGTTCCTTGATTGATGTTTTGTGACAAAATTTCTCTAATCTGAGCTATTAGATTTGTTCTTTCATTCGCCTCATTGTCATTTATTTTAGAAATTTGTTGATTGATATTACTAAGTTGATTTTTTTGATTAATCGAAAGGCTGGGCATATCGAGCAACTCATATCTTTTTTGAATTAAATCTCTATACAAACTATTCTCTTGAATAGTCACCTGTATTGCCGTTGTATCTCCAGATGGACTAATTATGAGCTCTGAATAAACAGGATTATTTAGTATTTCCTCTTTTGCTGCTGCAAAATCAACATTTTTAGATTCTAAAGTTTTAAGATTATCCATTAAATCAGTTAACGGAACTTTAGGCTGAAAGAATATAGGGGCGTCTAAAATGCTAAGAACCGATTGAATGCTGGGAAGCTTTTCTAAATCATGGGTTAACTTTTGAATTGTTGCCAAAGATTGAGGTGAAAATAGGTCTGCCTTGGGGGTGAAAGTAATAATTAAGAAATCTGAATTGCCAAATATTTCTCCTGTCTCTCTATATATCCTAAAGGCTTCATCACCCTCTATGACTAATGCATCCGAAGATGCATCAAGTTTAAAATTTTTTAGCCCGACACTTGCTGAAAGAAAAATAGCTACTATAAAAACCATTACTGTTATTGGTTTTTTGAGAATTAGTCTAAAGATACTTTGCATATTTAAGATTTTTTGTTGGCGCAATCTGGGGATGAGAATATTACTGGATTATCTTTGTATTCTTCAAGAGTAAAGGCTTGTATAGATAATGCGTGTATTTCTTTCATGACTTTAGATAGAATTTGATATATCAGTTGATGTCTTTTAACTTTGCTCAGTGTTATAAAATCATCTGAAGCTATTATTAATTTAAAATGGGTCTCTGAATTTGGTGGGACATTATGCATTGAACTCTCATTCTCTAAAAACATATGCTCAATAGTTAATTGGTTATTTAAGGCGTTTATGATACTTTCATAAGCACTCATACGGACTCCATTTTTAAAAGATATTCTTTATTTATTTTCCCTAAGGCAAACTCCCCTGTTGATCCATCTTGCTTAATTACCCTGTGACATGGAATAAGAAGAGGTAATGGATTTAACCGACAAGCAGTTCCAACTGCCCTTGCAGCTCCTGGAGAGCCAATCTTTGAAGCTAGCGAAGAGTAAGATTCAGTATGGCCTCTTGGTATTGTTGACAATGTTTCCCACAACTTTAATTGAAATGGCGTGCCTTGAATAAAATATTTTGGAAGACTTTTTAAACCTTTTTTACTAAAAAAATGATTTATTACCTTTTGAAGACTGATATCAGGAAAATTAGAGGAATTTTGTTGGCCTATATAAATGAGCTTTACCAATAAAGAATTAACATAGAAAGAATTAAAATTTCCAATTGGAGTTATTATTGACTTTGATTCCATAATGGTAATTTTAACATTGCCAACTGCATGAAATAAAAAAAATAAAAAAGAGGGTCTATGCCCTCTTTAATTTAAAAAATTAAAATTATTTATTTTAATTGATGGGTAATGTAAATCCTGCTGTTAGAACATGAATCAATTAGCTCTCCAAGTGCTTTATCTTCATCTGATCCATTTATGTTCATCCAATAATTATCAGCCGCAGCCCCTAGCTCTGCAACAGTTCTTGCATAAAGGGAATAAACATAATCATAATCACCCTCTGTCGCACCGGAACCAGGAAATATCATTTTCCGCCCAAGATTATCGCCCTTTGATTTGGCTGCAATTGCAAAATCTTTGTATGCATCGAACACTTGTCGATTATTAACTCCCTCCTTCATCTTGCAATCTGAAAACCTAACCGCTCCAACTTCCATGTCACCTTCTGGAGATGAAACTGGCCATTGCCAAGTATCTATTGCCTGAACTGGAATTGTTGGTACTTTTTTAAGGAGATCACCGCCATTTTTTACCCAATAATCAAGCCCAATATATTGCTCAGTAGCATTTGGCCAAATTCCTAAAAAAACACTGTCAAGTGAGTGTAAACTTGAGTTGAAGTAAGGCATAAAAAGAACGGGCTGCCAATTATCATAAATAGAATGTTTGCTAGTCCATTTAACTAAATCTTCTCCCCACTTTAATAAGTCTTCAAAATCTTTACCAGGCTTAAACTTATCAACATAATACTCTGCCTTATTTGGTACCGGTTCATATTTATACTCAACTTGCGCATAAGTAATTGCTGGCATTAATAATGCACATATTGCCAACATTGAAGTTAGATTTTTCATAATTTCTCCATTAAAAATATATTTAAAATACACATTAACATGAAAATAATTTTATTGAGTGAAAATTTGAATATGGTGCGGCATCCGAGATTCGAACTCGGACCATCTGCTTGGAAGGCAGATATACTAGCCATTATACTAATGCCGCTAGAAGTGAATTCGTATATTACACTATCTTTTAATTAATCTTAATATAATTAAATAGTCTGGTGGAATTTAATAAACGCTCTACAGTGAAATAGTATAAAATTAATTATGTTAATTGATTTTTACCACCTAAAAAAAGCAAAGGTCGGCTACGCAATCCATGGAGTAAGAGTTTTTAAAATTTCTTTTAAATTAATATTTCTTGGATTAACAGGAATAATTCATGCCTTGTTACCTTTTATTTTTTTAGAAACTGTCAGTACTGGAGTGAAGAAAATTAATCAAGAAATATCGCAATTTTAATTTATATCACTTTATAACGACGATACATTTTTGAGGGCTGGCATATCGACTGCTCCAAAAGCATTACTTGAATTTCCTTGCTTATTTCTAAAGACTGCCAAGATTCTATAAACTCTTGTCTTGATTCAAGAGATAAGAAAATATTTGTCCATTGAAATTGATTTTCAGAATCAATTGCCTCTCCGTAAAAAATATCTACCGGAGCATTATATTTCAATAATGCATCTGTAAATTGCTCAAGGGTTAACTTTAATGTTGCGTAATTAAATCCTGTTATGTATTCACAATTTAATATTTCTGAGATCACATTTGAGTCTAGGATATTTTGAGAGGTGAGACTCATACTTCTGGTTAAAATATCTGACCCCTCGCATTCAGCTATCTCATCAAAGGATAACGTTTCAAGAGTGAGTTTAAATCTATCCAATGAAAGTTGATTAGCATGGTTAAAAACTAGTTTGAAAGATTTTGTATCAATTTGAGCTTCTTTTAATAGTGGAAATAAAAAAAATAGTTCTTCAGAGCTTTTATCAGTCCTGGAAAAACTATTAACAAATTTAGGTATAAATCTCTCAACTGAATTGAGAGTTTTGCCTGAAACTAAATTGCAATTTAAAGAAGTTTGATTCGTTGAGAATTCAGGTTTGATAAAATTATCAAGATCTAAATTAGAATTTTGAGGATCTCCTCCACATCCCGAAACAACTATGAAAAAAATTATTAAAAGATAGTATTTCAACTTTAGTTAAATATTTAAATGATGACATAATAATATTATGAAAAAATATATCTGCCTACATGTTATGTGCATGTGTTCTATTCTTTTTAACTCTTCTCAAGTTCATGCATATAAATATGGATTAGGATCTTGCCTTGATCAAAGCCTCGATCAAGTAATTTGGTCAGCTATTCAAGAGGAAAAATTAGATGGATTTATTTTTCTTGGAGACAATGTTTATGGAGATCAACCAAATGGGGAGCTTTTTAAAATGAGAAATGCTTATGAAGTTCAAAAAACTAAGTTGCCGAAGTGGTTAATAAAAGAAAAAGATATTTTAGCTATATGGGATGACCATGATTTTGGTTTAAATGATGGAGGAAGAGACTATCTCTTCAAAGAAGAAGCCAAAAAAATGTTCTTAAATTTCTGGAATATCGCTGATGATGATCCAAGAAATTACAGAGAAGGCTTATATTTCAAAGATATTAAAACTATAGATGGATCTAAAATTGAAATAATTGCTCTAGATACAAGATATTTCAGATCAAAACTAAATGGTAAAAAAAATGCTTATAAGCCAAATATAAATCCTCAAGCAACGATTCTTGGAAAAGAGCAATGGGATTGGGTCCAATCATCAATTACTAATTCAACAGCAAAAGCAATTATTATTTTGTCATCTATTCAAGTGTTAGCTACTGATCATCCATATGAAAAATGGGCAAACTTTCCATTAGAGCGCTCAAAACTAATAAGAATTCTGTCTGAAGCAGCTCAAGATAAAGCAGTAATTGTAGTTTCAGGTGATAGACATAGATCAGGAATATATCAAAATAATTTTTTTACCGAAATTACAGCTTCTTCCCTAAATAAACCCGGATCAAAATTTAAAGAAAGTGATCCATTATTAATAGGTGAGACATTTCCAGAAATGAATTACGGAATTTTGGATATACAGCCATTACAAAATAGAATTACTCTTTCGCTACATGACAAAAAAGGAAAAAAACTTAATTCTAAGATTATTAATTTCTTACAATGACAGGATCAAATATGAAAAACATAGGGCTAATATTTCCAGATGAGTTATCTGCCAATAATAAAGTTCTTTCTGCAATTAAAAATTCTGATCCACTATTACTTTATGAACCATGTGATTCTTTTTACCAACTAAAGCATCATAAACATAAATTGGTATTGCTTATTTCAGGATTAAGACACTGGAAAAAAGAATTAGAAAAAGATTTCCAAAACATTATTCATATAAAAATTTCAAAAGATAGAAGCAAAGACTTGATGCATGAGCTTGAAAATATGCATAAAAAAATTGAATTCAACGTTTTGCATGTAACACAACCAAGTGATCATGGAATTTTGACTCAGCTGATGTTCTTTGGATCAACTCATAATGTTGAATTAAAAATTTATCCAGATACAAAATTTATTGATTCAATAGAAGGATTTTCTGAATGGTCAAAGGATAAAAAATCTCTAGTGCAAGAATATTATTATCGATGGCTAAGGAAAAAATATAACTTACTAATGAATGGAAATAAACCTTTGGGAGATAAATGGAATTTTGATAAAGAGAATCAAAAAAGTATCTCAAAATTAAAAGAAATACCAAAAAAAAGAGTCAAAATAAAATCAGATGAGATAACAGTATCAACAATGGTTGATGTAGAAAATTGTTTCCCAGATTCAATGGGGGATTTAGAAACTTTTAATTGGGCAGTTACTCATAAAGGTGCAAGAAAACAACTAAAAACATTTTTAAATAATTACTTTAGGTTGTTTGGAGATTTTGAAGATGCTATCGATAAAGAAAATAACACTCTATTTCATTCTCTTTTATCGCCATATATAAACTCTGGGTTATTAGATCCAATGGAGTGCATTGTTGATGCTGTTAGCTTTTTCAACGATGCGGATAATAAAATTCCAATCAATGCTTTAGAAGGATTTGTTAGGCAGATTTTAGGATGGAGAGAGTTTATTAGAGGGGTTTATTGGGAAAATATGCCGCAATACAAACAGATGAACTATTGGTCTCATAAAAATAGTTTTAATAATAACTGGTATTCGGGAGAGACAGGAATTCCTATATTAGATGATGCAATTAAAGAATCTGCATCAACAGGTTATACGCATCATATAAATAGACTAATGATTATTTCAAATTTGATGAATTTATCTAACATCAATCCAAATGAGATTTATAGATGGTTTATGGAAATGTATGTAGATTCTGCTGATTGGGTAATGGTACCTAATGTTTATGGAATGGGTACATATGCTGATGGGGGTATATTTTCTACAAAGCCTTATATTTGTGGTTCAAGTTACATGCTAAGAATGTCAAATTACAAAAAGGGAGACTGGTGCGATGCGGTTGATGGTCTCTATTGGAAATTTATAGAAAATAATAGAGATTTCTTTGCAACAAACCCCAGATTGGCACTAATGATTAGATCGCTAGATAAGATGAATGTTGAAAGGAAAAATAAAATTTTTCATGCTGCAGAAAAATTTATTGAAAATAATACTTCTTAAAGATCTTCCAACAAGAAGTCGGAAACAGCAAGGTTTAACTCATTGCGGGCTTGAATTCCACCAGGAACTAGTTGATACCTCCATCTAAATGGAAGATTCCTTTCAACCCCAAGTCTAGTCAGATCATTGAAAAAATTTGTACCTCTATCAAGCCTATTCTTACCTTGTTTTTTTGCTTTTCTTGTTTTGATAAGAGTTCTATCCATTTTCTTAGTATTATTATCACTTAAGAAAACTCCACCTTTTAATCGCATAAACCAATCTATTCTTTGATTGGAAAGATTCATGTTTTTAGTCCCAAAAGGAAAGGCTATCTGATCATCAACGAATGTGTAAAATCCAGAATTTGCCATAGCTACTTTATCTGCTCTTGTGTCATTGCTGAATAAAAGATAGCGTTGAACGAATTCAGAACCCTTTGAGTGACCATAGACTCTATAACTTAAAGTAGAGAGTTTTAATTTGCTGTGAAAAAAATCAAATAGAATTCCCAATGAGTTATCTAAATGCATTGATTTATTATTTAATAATCTACCCTTTTCATTACTCATCATCAAAAGAGAATACTCTGAATAAAAATCATCAGAAAATTTTGGAGCAACTAAAACGACATTTCTATCTCTAGCAATTTGAAGCCAGTCGTTAATAAATTTTTTTGCGTCTCTTGAGTCTCCATGGATTAAAAAAATGATTTTTGTTTTCTGATTTATAAGCTCTGGAGTTGAATAAAAAATGTTGATATCTGGCTTATCCCAATAAGAAAATGTTGCTTCATGAATTTGTCTGGCTGATAGGTCAAAAGCAATAAATGAAGCTAAGATTGATAAAAAAATCTTCATTAATGGTGATGCTCTTGATGTTTTGGTATTTCAGGAGGTATGCATTTGCCTATCTCCCAATCTCCAGGTTTACAATCATAAATTATTCTTCCATGATCTTTAAGGTAAGAGTCTAAAATTTGGTGAGCATGAGCCCCAAAGCCTAATGATGCATCATTTTGCAATTTATCTTTTGGAATTGTGTAAGTTGACCAATCTTTAGGAGCTCGCCATCCTGGCGGAGGAACTAAGAGAGTTCTAGTTCCTGCAATTGGATGCAGAGCCCTCCAGTTTCTAATTTTTTCAGCCATTTCTTGCACTAAATAAGGTTCTTGGGGTGCCAAATCCTGATACTCATATGGATCATTAGCAATATCAAATAACTTATTTTCAACTTTAATTTCAAGCAATGAAGATGAAATTGATTGGACAAGCTTCCATTTCTTATTAAATACAGTGGTATGAAAATGTCCATAATTAGGAATTTCCGATACAAAGTATATATCCTCTTTTAACGGAATATCCTCTTGTTCAATGATCGCAGGCCACATATTTCTGCCATCAATCATTTTTGTATTTTTCATATTTATCCCGCTTGCAGATGAAAGGGTCGGAAATACATCCATAACTGTCATAATTTGATCAAGTGAGCCACCTGCTTGTATTTTCCCTTTCCATTTTAATGCTGCGACAACTCTGATACTTCCCTCGAATGTATCTCCCTTGCCTCCTCGAAGAGGAAAATTATCTGCCCCACCTCCTCCATAAGTAGCTCCTCCGTTATCAGAGCTGAAAAGAATTATTGTTTCTTCCTCAATTCCAGCTTCTTCAATAGTCAATAAGATCTCGCCAATAGCTTGATCAAGAGCATCCACAACTGCAGCATATAAGGGCCTAGCAGATGGCACCAGAGTTTTGCTTGCCTCTCTTGTTCTATCAGCGGCAATATTTCGAGTAGGCTTTCTTGTATCTTCAAGAGTTTTATATTTTTCTATTAAATTATCAGGTGCCTCTAGTGGAGTATGTGGAGCTAAGAAAGGAACATACATAAAAAATGGTTTTTCTTTATCTCTAGAATTTATCCAATTTGACGCTTCTCTTGCTAAAAGAAAGGTTGAGTAACCTTGATCATTTATGGTGACTCCATTTTTTTGGAAATCAATTCCACCTTGATTAGAGAATGGAGGGAAATAACCAACCTCTGTATGAAGATGACCATAAAAATCATCAAATCCTCTTTGATTTGGATGAAAAATTTCCTGCGAATGACCAAGGTGCCATTTTCCAAACATTGCTGTTTGGTAACCGTTCATTTGAAAAGATTCAGGCATAAAATGTTCATCTGGATGAATACCGTTATTCATCCAAGGCATTATTACACTGTAAGCTACACCAAGTTTTAATGGATCTCTGCCCGTCATTAATGCCGCTCTTGTTGGACTACATATTGGTGTTGTATAAAATCTATTTAAAGAAACTCCCTCTTTAAATAAAGAATCAATGTTTGGTGTTTTGAAGGGAGCTCCTCTTAGAGAAATATCTGCCCACCCTAGATCATCTACTAAAATAATAATAATATTTGGTTTTTTTATATCTGCAAAAGAATTAAAACTAAACAAAGCAATTAAGAGTATAAAATACCTAAAATTCATAATCATTTTCATTAAATTTTTTAGTCCAATTCCAATATTCTAGCAACTTCCATGGAGATGTGGTCACAACTTTACCAGAGGAGTTTTGATACCAACTTGAGACTTTTTCATGCTCCCAAACCATTTGTTCATGTCTTGCTTCAAACTTATCTTGATATTGTTGTTCTATGTCACTTTTAACTTTAAATGTTTTTAAATTATTATTTGCCAAATATTCAATTGCAGAACAAATATAATTAATTTGACATTCAGAATTAAAAATAATGCTTCCTGCATGAGCTAAATTTGTACCAGGACCATACATAGCAAAAAAATTAGGCATGGTTGAAAAGGTAATGCCAAGATATGATTTAGGTGAATCTTTATAAGTCTTGTTAAAATCTCCAAAACCTCCATCAATCTTCATTGGGCAAAAAAATTCTTGAGCCTTAAAACCTGTTGCAAAAATAATCGTATCAAGCTCTATTTCTTTACTAGAAGAAATAACACCTTTTGAAGACATATCTGTGACACCCTCTGTAAGCAAATTAACATTTGGTAGATGAAGAGTCCTTAACCATGCTCCATTATCTTGCAACATACGTTTACCAAAAGGTGGGTATTTTGGGATTACTTTTTCAATTAATGATTCATCAGAAATTTGAGACATCATAGCTTCAGTAAAAAGCTCCCTCATCGCATTATTGTCTTTATTTATAGAATGATCCTCTTTCCAACTTGGATCTATAAATAATGAATCAAGTAATTGATCAGAGCCAGGATAAAATAATAAAAATCTATACCATCTTGCATAAAATGGAAGATTGGCTAGCAACCATTTTTTTCCTTGATCTACTTCATCATGATAAATAGGATTAGGAAACATCCATGGAGGAGATCTTTGAAAAATAGTTAGTTCTTTACATGATTCAGCGATACTAGGAACTATTTGAAAAGCGCTCGCTCCACTCCCTACTACTGCAACTTTTTTTTCAGAAATCGCATCATGATCAGGCCATTGTGAAGAGTGAAAAACGTCTCCTTGAAAATCATCAAAACCATTAATATTAGGTACATTAGGTTGATTCAGTTGGCCAACGCAAGAAATGATGATGTTGGTCTTTTCTTGTATTTGGTTATGTTTATTTTGAGAGGTTACGGACCATAAGTTAGTTAATTCATCGAAAGTTGCAGATATAACTTCCGTTTCAAAATATGTGTTTCTTTCAATGCCATATTTATAAAAACATTTTTCAAAATATTCTAATAATTCTGGTTGTTGAGAAAAATGTTCTGACCATTGATGATTTTCTTCAAAAGAATATGAATAAAAATGATTTGCAATATCCACTCTTGAGCCAGGATATTGATTCTCGTACCAAGTTCCTCCAACGCGAATATTTTTTTCATAAATTTTAAATTTGATGCCTAATTCAGCAAGTTTTATTCCAGCTAATATTCCTGACATCCCTGCTCCAATAATCAATACCTCTAAATCACATTGAAAATCATTTGATTTCTTCAAATGTTGAGTCTCTGCAAGATTGATATTTATCTCTTGCAACATCATCGGAGCATATTCAGGCGAAACAACCTCTCCAACAATATAATTCATCATTGTGTTTAACTCATCATTGGATGGAAGGTATAAATCTTTTTTTTGTGAATGTTTAAAAAATTTTTCTATTTCATTAAGGGCAAATTCTTTGATGATTTTTTTATCCTCTATACTTAAAAAACCTTGTGTTTCTCCTAAAACTGCTTGGTTGGGTTGAGGTAATTTGTTTAATATAGAAACATCTCCTGTAAAATGGACCATTAACGCAGCAACAACAGGAAAACTTGCAGAATCCAATGCATCAGATAAGGTTTGTTTGTTAATATTCACAGTAATTTAATTATGCACTCAAAAACAATTAGCTCTCTAACTTAATTATATAAATGTCAGAATATTTAGAAACCATAAAAAAAATTCATGATTCAAATTTTCGTTTTGTCCTGATTTCAAGTGGCGGTGGAACTAATGCAATATCTGAAATTTTAAAAGTGCCGGGTGCCAGTAATTCTGTTTTAGAGGCTTATGTTCCTTATGCAAAGGAATCCCTAGATCATTACCTTTTGAGGCAACCTGATCATTACTGCAGTCATGATACAACTCTAAGCATGGCTGCCAAGGCTTATAGTGCTGCAAAAAAAATTGATCCAAAAACTCATCCAAAAAAATTATTGGGTATTGCTATTACAGCATCATTGGCAACCAATTACGCAAAAAAAGGTGATCATAAATTTTTCATTGCTATTCAAACTCATAAGTATTCGCATAGTTTTTCCTACCAATTTACTAAGGGTGAATTATCCAGGGATGAAGAGGAAGCAGTAGTTACTAAATATATAATTAATGCCCTATCAGGGGCATGCGGAGTTAATCATGGCATTCAAGATAAAACTCCAAATCTTAGGATTGAAAAAGTAAAAGCAGAAAAATCTTGGATAAAACTGGTAGATAATAAAATTGATTATGTTTCTTCATCTAATCATTTACCAGAATTAATTTTTCCAGGTTCGTTTAATCCATTTCATTCAGGTCATGCTGAAATGAGTGAATTAGCACAGAAGAAAACTGGTCTTAGTCCAGCCTATGAAATTTGTATTCAAAATGCTGACAAGCCTCCTCTCTCATATCATGAAATTCAAAGGACTGTACTTCAATTTAGTCAAAGCTATGATTGGGTACTTACGAAAGCAGGTAAATTTTCTGATAAAGCTAAATTATTTCCAAATTCAGTATTTATTATTGGAGCGGATACACTTACAAGAATGTTAGATGAGAGGTTTTACCTCAATAGAAAAGATATGCTCGATCAACTTGATTTATTTAACAGCCACAACATAAATTTTCTTGTTTTTGGACGTAAAATTAAGGATACCTTCATCAGCCTTGATTCAGTTGAAATCCCAGAACACATTAATAATAGATTCACTGGCTTTGGTGAAGAAATTTTTAGGGATGATATCTCTTCCTCAATAATAAGAAAGGTAGACAACTAAAAAATTATTTACTGTGGGGGGGTAATTTAGCTTCTACAAACCACTCGTGTTTCTGTTTGGCAGGATTAAATTTCTTTAATCTTAGTTTCTGATTTTCAATAACGAGTTTCTTGGTTTTTACAGCTAAATAGTGATAGGTGTGACTATCTCTAGACTCACTCTCAGGAATTAAATAAACCTTTGTTTGCTTTTTTTTACTGTCTGCCATGTTACATCGATGATTATACCGAAATCAGCATATTTTCCTACGAAATTGAATAAAAATCTTAGCAAACTATATATAATTACATCGCCAATTACCTTAAAATGAGCATCTCAAAGCTTCCATATGCTAATTTAATTTTATTTTAAAACTCGATACTCGATGCGTCTAAAATATTTCTGCCTTACCTTAATGAGTGTATTTGCTCTAGAAATTGCTAGCGGTGATTCAAATGGCATTGATTTAGATGGAGTGCTTAAACAAGATGAATGGAATCAATCAACTGAATTTGACTTAGAGTATGAGTTGATGCCATCGAGAAATACTCCTGCAGCTCTTAGAACAACTGCCTATATGAAATTTGATAAAAAATACTTATACATAGGCATAAAAGCTTTCGGAGATCCAAAAAAAATAAGAGCAACTTTAAAAAATAGAGATCAAACTTGGAATGAAGATTATGTTGCCTTAATGTTTGATCCTTTTAGAGATGGCAGATATGGAATTTTAATTGGTGTTAATGCTTTAGGTGTTCAATTAGACGAAATACACATAAGCAATGCTGAGCCTGATAATTCCTGGGATATTCTTTTTGATTCTGCAACAGCATTCCAAGATGATGGTTATTCAGCTGAATTCATTATTCCTTTTGCAGAGCTTCAATTACCTGATGAAGAAGTGCAAAAATGGAAGATGGGGTTTATCAGGAAATCTTATCAGGCAGGAGTTCAAACTGTATTTGGATCATTTAAAAATCTTCCAGCAGAAACTTGCTATGCATGTCAGGCAGATGAGGAGGTACTTTTAGGTTCACCAGAAAAAATATACAGAAGCTATTTATATCCATATATTTTTCTTAATCAGAATGGTGACAGACCGAAAAAAGACTTTAAATTGCAGAATCCTGACTATGAAATTGGTATTACTGGTCTTTATGACCTTAGCAAGTCCTCATCAATTGAATACACCATTAATCCTGACTTCTCTCAAATTGAATCTGATGTTCCTATGATAATGGCGAATCAAACATTTGCCATGTCATTTCCTGAAAAAAGAACTTTCTTTCTTGAAGGGTCAGAATTACTGAAATCTGACATGCAAACCGTATATACAAGATCAATAACCAATCCGTTAGGTGCGCTAAAGTATATTAATCAAGGAACCAGTAGCTCAACTTATTTAATGCAGGCAACAGACACTGATTCACCATATTTAGCAGCTGGGCAATACAAATCTATTAAAGGCAATGCAGGCAAAAGCAAGGTCACAATAGGGAGATTTAAAAAAAATTTAGGAAATAAGTCTCACATTGGACTTATAGCTACAAATAGAGATTATCATGTTGGTGGCTCTGGATCATTAATTGAATTTGATAGTCTGATTAATTTTCTTGATGACTATATCTTAGATCTAAATTATGCAAGAAGTGATACCCAAGAAGGTAATATTAATTTTATAGACTCTGACGAAACATTTGCTGGAAGAACTTATGCAATGGATGGAGAATCCTTTTCTGGAACAGCTAAAAATTTTCGCTTAAGAAGAGCTGTAAATGAATCAAATTGGGGCATAAGATTTAAAGATGTATCTCCTACTTATAGAGCTCATGTTGGTTTTGTCGGACGTAATGATTATAAAAGCCGTAACTATTGGTATGGAAGAACTTATAGGTATCAAGGAACACTCAGAAAAATTAATTTTCGTTGGAATAATAGAAATAGGATTAATTATAGAGATCAAAAGACGCAAGAGTTTTATGAACTCAGCATGGATTTAGAGACGAACTTTAACTTTACAGGAGGCATTGAATACCAAATCAAGCCCAGCGAAAAATTTGAGGGTATTCAGTATGGTGAACAAGTAGATTATGAAATTAGTGGGACATATCATCCGACTGAAAGTTTTTTTACAAGCTTAAGATATGAAAAAGGTGAAGCTATAGCTTACAGAATTGAGGAGCCAAAGATTGGAGATTCAACAGAATATAATTTATTTACAGTATTTAGATTTTCTGATAACTTCAAAATCTCCCTTGGTCATAGATACTCTGAGCTAAAAGATAAAATAACTAATGAAGAATTTTATGCTGGCGAAATCAATAGATTTGAAGTTGATTACCAAATTGATAATGCCCTATCGACTCGAACTATTATTGAAAAAAATGAATTTACTGATGACTACTTTCTAGAGGCACTAATTCAATGGAAACCTAATCCATATACAATTTTTTACGCAGGTGGTACTCAATTTTATGAAGAACCAAATCCTTTTAGCGATAACATAAGGCTTGAAACTTCACAGATTTATGCAAAATTTCAATATTTTTATAATCCAAACAAGTAATACTAATTAGCAGCTCAACATCGATCCCGTAGCATTTCCATCTCGAATGATAATGGAATTAATATCAAAATTAATAGCTTCCTTGCTTGAAAAAAGTCCTCTTAATTGAATTTTGGATTTGTCTAACCCGTCTTTTTCAAGGCATGAAATAGGAATATTAATTTTTGACCACTTCGTCATGGATTTTGTGGGCAGTGCAATAGACCCAATACAATTACTACCGCAACCAACGCTAAAATACAATTGTGGATTTGATAAAGTATTTACCCTCATAATAATCTCATAAAAAGGAGAGCCCATTTCAGAGAGATTGATCGGCAATTCTGCTGAGATTCCAAAGGCTTGTAACAATTTGCTGCCTGAAAAAACAATATTTTTTGCATCGTCTTGTCGCTGATAATCAAATCTTGTAACTTTAATTTGTTCGTTATTGCTAAAGTAATTATCTTTTAAAACAAATTCGGGGTTTTTATTTGAAATAACAAACTCTTTTGCGGGGATTGATGCAGTACCTAAAAAAACATTAATCAAATCTATATTTGAAACAACCTCATCAGTTTGAATTTTTTGAAGCTGAAAATTTGATTCATATGTAAGGCCAAATCCAAATGGAAATAAGGGATCATATTCAGTATCAGAATAATTTAATACTGCTTGATCAGAAGATTTTGGCCATGAATAAGAAAGTTTGCCTGAAAAATCATAATTTATTTTATTATTTTTCTTAAATATAACGTCAGCAATTCCTTCTACAGCAGTACCTGGTAACCAAGCTGCGATAAATGCATCAGATGCATTAATGTACTTATTTACTTCCAAAGGTCTGCCTGACAAAAAGATGCTTAAAATTTGAATACCTTGAGCATCAATTGACTCAAGCAACGATAAAAATTTTGGGTCAGTTGGAGCAAAAGAGACATCTTTTAAATCACCGAGCATTTCAGCATATGGTTCCTCACCGAATACGCCAATCACAACATCTGGATTCTTTTCAAATTTACCATTTTCAGAAAACTCTATTGTTCCATTTGATAATAAAACCATCTGCTCTAAAGCCTGATATATAGTATTAGTATTTATAAAATCTTCATTTAAATTTTCTCTTCCTTGCCAAGTAATGGTCCAGCCACCTGTTTGGGATGAGATTTTGTTTGCGGCGTAACCAATAACTCCAATATGTTGTCTAGGATCTATGGGTAAAAATTTATTATTATTTTTCAACAAAACCAAGGATTCTCTTACAGCCTGACGAGCCAAAGCAATATGCCTTGGGTGACCTAAAAAATTTTCTTTAAATTCATGCGGGACTCTACCATCAAATAAACCAAGCCTAGATTTAACCTTTAAAATACTTCTAACTGCATCATCGAGTCTGATCTCTGATATTTCACCGGATTTAACTTGCTGAATCGAATTGTTCAAAAGGTCTTTCCAGTTCTCTGGAACCATGAACATATCAACACCAGCATTGAATGATTGGGCACATTTTGAATTTGAGCAGTTATCTACCTGTCCATGGCCATTCCAATCACCTACAACAAAACCATCAAATTGCATATCTTTCTTAAGGATGTCTGTTAATAACTCTTTATATCCATGAAGCTTATGACCATTCCAGGAATTGAAGCTTGCCATAACTGTTTGAGCACAAGCATCTAAAGCATCAAAGTATGGATATCCATGTAATTGTCGTAACCCAATCTCAGAAATTATGGTGTTTCCTTGATCAACTCCTCTCAAAGTACCTCCATCACCCATAAAATGCTTAGCGGTTGCAATAACATGATTTTTGTCAAGGAATGTATCTCCCTCGCCTTGGAGCCCAAGCACAAAAGCTTTGCCTAACTTAGAGACCAAGATGGGGTCCTCAGAAAACCCTTCATACGTTCTTCCCCAACGATCATCTTGAGGAACTGCAATTGTAGGAGCAAATGTCCAAGCAACTCCGGTTGACAAAACTTCTAAGGCAATTACCTCACCAATACTTTTAATTAACTCTTCATTACGAGTTGCACCAAGGCCTATATTGTGAGGAAATAATGTCGCACCAATAACATTATTGTGGCCATGAACTGCGTCAGTTCCCCATAAAATAGGAACTCGGATGCCTTTAAAGATTGGAGAAGCTTCATAAAACTCTTTACTTAAGTTCTTCCAATCTTCTGCTGTACTATATTTATCTCCATTAGGTGAGGTGTTTCCTCCATTCAAAACCGATCCAAGTCTGTATTTTTTAACGTCTGCTGGAGTAACAAAGTCCAAGTCGCCTTGAATAATTTGTCCAACTTTATCCTCTATCGACATTGCTTTGATTAGTTGCTCAATTAAAAAATCATTATCAAAATTTGTATATTCACAAGAATTTGATCGACTCCAGTCTACTTGAGCTGATAATAATGAAATATTTGAAAATAAAATTATCAAAAAAAGTTTTTTCATTTTTATTCCTTATTGAAAATCTATATCTGAAAATTCAAGTTTTGTTTTATCTTGATTTATAAGAAAATATAAAGGCATTTTATTGTTTGTAGATGCTTTTTCAACAACCAATCTTTTATCAGAATTTGTTACTAACAAGATACATCGTTTTGTGTTGAGAAGTAATGCAAGATTCATTGAAATTCTTTTATAGCTTGGAGATCCTAGGGGAGTCTCTGAACATATAAAATCAGGATCAGCGTCAATACTTAAAGCACTGCTTAGTTTAACTTGGTCGGGGAAAAGTGATGCAAAATGGCCATCAATACCTAATCCAAGCAAAACTATATCAAAGGGAAGTGTTATATCTTTAATATTAATTCTTGGCTGAACTAAAGGATAAAATTTAGCTAACTTAGCATTATTTATTAATAGATTCTTCCTTAAAAGATTTTCATTTGAATCAATATGATCTGAGGGGAGTAATCTATCATCTCCCAAGTAGATAGATACTTTATTCCAGTCTAAATCAGCGCGACTTAATTTTTGATAAATCGATAAAGGGCTATTTCCTCCACATACAACTAGTGTAGCTTTTCCATTCAGTGCAATCGCTTTATCTAATGATTTCTTGATTGATTTAGATAGCTTATCTGAAGCAGAGTTATTCAATTTTTACTTATGTTTTATTAATTTTATTAATGAAATTTAAACTTCCATGCAAACAAGTCATTTCTTGATTGATAATGGCTATCGGCATTTGCGACAAAATATTTGCATGCATTGATTTTCTATTCGTCAAAAAATTTTTCATGAAAATCTCATTATCGATAAATTGATTAATTGATCGCATTAAACCTCCGGCAATGAATACTCCATTTCCAGGCATATAGGCTAAGGCAAGTTCAGACAATATTTGAGAAAATGAATTGAGAAAGAAATTTATAGCTTTTTGTGAGGATTCATCACTATTAAAGCTTGATACTATTTCTTCAGGTGACTTTTCTTGGTTAGAGAAAATTTCATATATTTTTTTGAGCCCCCCTCCAGATATAATATTCTCAATAATATTAAAATTTTTAATAGCTTCAGGTTCAAAATCTTCAAATAATTTTGGAAGAATTAATGAGCTGTTTCCAATCTCTGTAGGAAGTACAATTTTATTTTCAATAACTAGAGCCGCCCCCAGGCCTGTACCTGGGCCAATGACTAATGATGTGTGATTAAATCCATCACATTTATTTATGAAGCTCATTTCGTTAGTGTTAAAAAGAGATAATCCATAGCCAATGGATTCCCAATCATTAAGAATATGACAAGAATCTAAATTAAATTTTTTCAATATAATCTTTGCATCTATTTCAAAATCTCTATTAGTCATTGAGATAGATTGATGGAGCTTTGGGCCAGCAACAGAAAAAACTATATGTCTTATATTTTGATCGTTGCTTAAAAGGTTTTGAATAATCTGATCGAATGAATCTAAACAATCTAAATTTTGCTTAGAAGCATTATTTATCTTATTACTTCCAATTTTAGCTGTAGCTATTCTTATATTGGTTCCACCTATATCAATAAGTAAAACTTTTTTATCAGAAATACTATCTTGAGAATTCATTACCAAAGTAAAAAATAAGTGATGAATAAAATCAAACAGATAATTGTGGTATTAATATTAAATGACAGCTCTGTTTTAAAATTTATATTCACTAAGTCAATTGCTTTAGGTTGATTAGAATACCCTTGAAGTAATGCGGTAAAGTAACATCCAAAACCTGAAACTAGAAATACGACACCCATTCTATGAATAAAAGGATATTCTGGAAAAACAAGGAAAATTACCAAAGATAAAATTAAGGACATAATTGCTGCAACTAATACACTGAGCGTTGTTGCTTTTTTCCAAAATAGAGCAACTAAAAATATTACTAAAATTCCTGGTGTGAAAAATCCAGTAAAATTTTGTATGTATTGAAATGCAGACTCCATGCTTCCAAGAAGTGGCTGTGCACAAATGACAGCTATAACTAATGCGATCCAAGCAATATTCCTTCCAACTGTCACTAATCTTTGTTGAGATGGTTTTGATTTTGCAAAACTTCTATAAATATCCATTGTAAAAATTGTGCTAATGCTATTAGTCATTGATGCAAGTGAGGAAACAATGGCAGCAACAAGAGCTGCAAAAGTTAGTCCCAATAAACCGTGTGGAAGTAATGCCATCATCATTGGATATGCTTGATCAGACTTTTCAAGCTCAGGGTAAATAATTGCAGCACAAATCCCTGGAAGAACAACAACAAACGGCATCAAGAGCTTCAAATAAGCAGCAAACATAACTCCTTTTTGAGCCTCTGGCAAAGATTTAGCACCCAATGCTCTTTGAGTAATATATTGATTAAATCCCCAGTATGCAAAATGTGCTATCCATAAGCCTCCAATCAAAACCCAGACACCAGGAAGATCTTTGTATGCAGGATGATCAAAGGATAAAATCATGTCAAATTTTTCAGGAAGAGATTGATAAATTTGATTCAATCCAATGAAAACTCCTGCGCCATCTGAAATTTGATTTAAAGCTATATAAGAAACAGATAGACCACCAAAAATTAATAAAATTACTTGAATAATATCTGTCATTGCTACAGCTTTAAGCCCGCCCCACAATGAATAAGCCAAAGATAGAGTCGCTAAAAGTACTAATCCATAAAATAGATCAAGTCCTGTTAATGAGTTAATTGCCAAAGATCCTAGCCATAAAACACTAGTCAGATTTATAAATACATAGACGGCCAGCCAAAAAAAGGACAACACGAGACTTACTCTGTTATCAAATCGATGCTCAAGAAATTGAGGCATAGTATAAATTTGCTTCTCTAAAAAAAGTGGTAAAAAATACTTTGCCATTACAATTAAAGCAATCGCTGCTGTAAGCTCATAGGTAGCTATTGCCATCCCAACTACAAATCCCTGTCCTGACATACCGATAATTTGTTCTGCAGAAATATTCGCAGCAATTAAAGAGGCTCCTATTGCCCACCAAGGGAGTGATCTGCCTGCTAGGAAATAATCCTCTGCTGTTTTCTCATGACCCTGTTTGGATTTAGAAACATATTGAGCAATAGCTATAATGCCAATGCAATAAGTTGCAACAATAAAAATATCTAAATTATTAAAAAGCATTTGCTGAATGTTCCCCTAAGATGATCTATGAAGATATTATCGTTGAAATAAATTTAATTGTAAGCAAAAAAAAACAGAGCTAAGCTCTGTCTTTTCAATTCGAGATTGGAAGGGGTCTAAAGTGAGAATCTCTTTAGCTCCTTAGAGGCCTTCTCTCTCCTCCTTGGTGGGTTACTAAGCTCTTTTTTATCGTCGACTCTTAATAACGCTTTCGCCCTTCGTCTCTTCCTTCTCTTTCTCTCCTACTCCCGTCTGCAGTTGCTTGTAGGTCAGTCCGAGTTGGTCTATTAAATATACGCCTTTAGAAAATAGAGTCAACACTTGTAATAAAAAAAATATAACTATTTAAAAAAATAACTGCATATGAGTTAGTTAAATAGAAAATTACTATTTAAAAATTTGATCAGAACGCATTACATCTGCATACTTTATTTGAAGATCAATAAGGTTTGATTTGTGCGCATTATCATCTCTGTCGCCAACACAATCTTCAGCAATGATTGTAAGGAAATTGTGCTGTAATGAATCTAATGCTGTAGCACGAACGCAGCCACTTGTAGTTACTCCAGATATAACCAATGAATCAATATTTGTTTTATCTAAAATTGAAAATAAATTTGTCTGAAAAAATGCACTTGCAAATTTTTTTTCTATCAACTCCTCATTCGATGTTGGAGACAATTCTTCCAAAAAAGATACTTCACTAGAATTTGGTTTAAGAATATTTAATGCTGGTATTTTTTTTCTAAATACAGAAGCTTCTGACTCGTTTCTATAGATTGTGGTAGTAAAAAAAATTGGGAAATTTCTATCTCTAAATTGTTGAACTAATTTTATGTTACTGTCTATTAATTTTGAGCATTCAAAACCAAGCGGTGAGGATGGATTTATGAATGCCTTACACATATCAACAACAACTAAAGCAGGAAATTCTCCTAATCCTAGAAAATGTGAATCAAGCTTTTTCAAGTTTTATTGATTTAGAAATGTCGGTGAGACTGGTGGTTCTAAGTTTGTTTCTTTTAAACTTCTTGATTTAATTTCTTCGATGGTCCCTCCAAAATTAAACATTTCATCTTTCACTGAATCTTTTGACATTTTAGATCTCAATGCTTTAGTCCCCTTTTCATCAAGAGATAAATCATCATTAATCACTACTCCATATCTCTTGGCACCATCTATAGAAACTAATTTCTTGGCAACATCTGATATAACATTAGCTGGGTCTCTCTCAAGTGGATCGCCCCAACCTCCGCCTCCCCATGTATTAAAGTAGAGTAAATCACCTTTTTGAACTTTTACTCCCTCGCATTTAGCAGGAATAAATTCTTCGGTGCCATCTGATCTTACAAGAAGCTTTGTGGAGCGATTTCCAGGCTTACCTCCATTTACTCCCCAAGGATATGTAAGCCATCTATCATCATGAATTCCTATATGGCCATCAACTAAAAATCTATATGCAACTGACAAACCATTTCCACCTCGATGTAAACCAGGACCACCTGAGTCAGTTATAGTCTCATATTTTTCAATTCTTAGAGGAAAATATGCCTCAATAAACTCATTTGGGACATTGGTAAATGAGGGCCAAAGGGAATGGCCATCTGGACCATCACCAATTGGTCTTCCAGGAACCCCACCGAAACCAATTTGGAACAATTGAAACCAATCTCCTTTTTCATCATAACCTGAAAAAAATAAGTGGGGTGAATCTGAGAAACCAGCTGCATTTAACATTTCATTTGGGGCTCCCATCCCTAATAATGCTCCCAAAACATCAAAAATTCTCCCTAGCGCATGAGTTCTTCCAGATAATGCAGCAGGATAGTTGGGTTTTAGTAATGTACCTTGAGGGATTCGAACGTCGACTAAATCATAAAAGCCATCATTGAAAAGTATTTGAGGATCGACAACATTAATAGTGAAAGAACCAAAAAACATTTTAAACATCTCTTCATTTAGATAAAAATTGATAGAGCTTTGCGCTTGCGGATCGGTTCCGTCAAAATCAAATATTGCTTTATCACCTTCTCGCCAAAGTTTACATTTAATTTTATATGGGCCCATACCCATACCATCATCGCAAATATAGTCAGAAAATTCTCTTGGCTCCTCTGGAATAAACATAGAGATGATATGTTTCATAGCCAAGTAATTTCTTTCAAGCATAATATTCATCGTTGAACAAAAAACTTCATCGCCAAAACGATCTGCAATTTCATTACATCTTCGAGCAGCTGTATTACAAGCAGCAATTAATGCATTTAAATCAAATCTGTTCCATTGAGAAGTTCTAACATTATGTAAAATTAGCTCAAGCACATCACTTTGTAATTTACCTTTTTTATATAGTTTTGTTGGAGGTATTCTTATACCCTCCTGAAAAATTGTTGTTGCCTCGGTAGGTATTGATCCAGGAACCATTCCGCCATTATCAGACATATGACCAAACATAGCAGTCCATGCAATATGCCTACCCTCACGAAAAACAGGGCATAAAACAATCCAGTCAGGTAAATGCGATACAGCAGCATTACACATGTAAGGATCATTTGTAAGAATAATATCTCCCTCTTCAATCTCATCGTCATACGCTTCAGTAAAACCATAAATAAATGAACCAAATTGACCAACAACCATTTTGCCTTCTTTGTTAGCAATCATAGGAAAGCAGTCGCCCTGTTCTCGAATACCTGGAGAGAGTGCAGTCCTTCTTACAATTGCGTCCATTTCCTCACGTGCATTTCTAAGAGCGTTTTCAATAATATCTACAGTGATACCATCAACTTCTATCTTCTTAAGAGGCGTATCATTTGTTTCTATAATCTTTGCAGGCATAATTAATTCTCAGGGTTAATAATTAAATTTCCAACTTTATCAACTACTGCGCTGTGATCTGGAAGAATAACAGTTGTCGAATCCATTTCTGAAACAATGGCTGGCCCAGGTATCTTCATCCCTTCCATTAACTTCGAACGGTCATAAATTTTAATATTATGCCAAGCTCCGTCATGATAATACTTTGAATCTTGGATAATTGAATCTTCTAATTTAGCTTTCTTATTAGAAAGAGAAACTGATTTTAAGTTTGTCTGCTTTGCTTTGACGATAGCTCGAATCATTAAAATTTCATGCCCATCATCGAGTTTAAATGTAAATAATTGAAAATGCTCATCATCAAAAGCTTCTGTGATTAATTGAATGCCTTTTTTCTTATACTCATTTTCATCAAATTCAACAGTAATTTGAAAAGCTTGACCTGCATATCGAACATCAGCTTGATAAGTAATTTCAAGATTTGAATCACTTACACCATCTTTTATAAGAGATTCTGAAGCTTTATCTTTAAGGTCATGCAAATCTGCAAGAAACTTGTCAGTTGAAATATCCTGAGCCATTGCTAGATATGATCTGGAGGCTTCATCTTGAATTTGGGTAGTAGCGTCTCCATATGCACATAGGACCCCAGGACCAGGAGGAATGATAACTGGGAATGAGTTTGAAAGAATTCCTAAAGCATTTGCATGCAAAGGACCGGCTCCACCAAATCCAACCAATGCAAAATCTCGGGGATCAAAGCCCTGCTCCACTGAAACAAGTCTTAGTGCACCAAACATTGATTCATTCACAATCTTGATAATCCCCTCAGCTGCTTCCATTAAACCAACACCAATACCATCTGCTATTTTTTGGACAGCTTGTTCAGCAGCTTCTTTATTTATAACCATGTCGCCACCGAGTTGAACATCACTTGGTAGAAGACCTAAAACAATATTCGCATCACAAACTGTAGGAAGATCACCTCCCTTCAGATAAGCAGCGGGACCCGGAACCGCCCCAGCAGATTCAGGACCAACTCTTAATGCTTTAGTTAACTCAGGAACAAATGCAATTGAACCACCTCCAGCACCAACAGTTCTTACATCAACTGAGGGAGCTTTAACTCTAACATCTCCAACAAGAGTCTCTCTTCGAACTTTAGCCCTTGAGTTTTGAATCAATGCAACATCAGTAGAAGTTCCACCCATATCAAATGTCAAAATATTTTCATACCCTGCTTGATTACAAAAATGAATTGCTCCTGCGACACCACCAGCGGGTCCTGACATAAGATGATTGACTGGAGAATCAGCAGTAGCTCGACTGGAAGCCAAACCTCCATCTGATCGTAAAATAGATAACTGAACATCATTACCTAAAGTTTTCTCCAGATTAGACTGTAAGTTATTTACATAGTTTGAAACCTGAGGTCGAACATAAGAATTTAATACAGTTGTTTCAGCTCTTTCATACTCTTGCATTTCAGGTATTACTTCACTCGAGATAGAAATTGGGATATTTGTAAAAATCTCTGATGCTATCTTTGCAGCCTGAATTTCATTTTTATTATTAATGTATGAGTTAACAAAACTAATTGTCAGAGCTTCTACCTCTCCCTTTTCCTTAAGATGATTGAGTTGATTTCTAAGATGATCTTCATCAAGGTCTATAGATATATCCCCAGAGGCATCTGTTCTTTCTTTGACGCCATATGTTAACTCTAAGGGAGCCAACAATGGTCCTTTAACAAAACTTACCCAGCCACCTAAGCCACCTGGGCAAAAAGAGCGGGCAACTTGCAAAATACTCTCATATCCTTCAGTGGTTAAAAGGCCAACTTTTGCACCGTTACCTGTTAAAACTGCATTCGTTGCAACAGTTGTTCCATGCATAACCAATTTTATGTCTTTTGGATCAACACCAGATTGATCGCATACTCTTGCTACACCATTAAGAACGCCGATCGACGAATCTTCTGGAGTCGACGGTACTTTAGCTGTATGAGTGGAGCCATCTGACTCATTTATTAAAAGAAAATCTGTAAAGGTTCCACCGACATCAACGCCCAATCGATACGACATAATATTTAAATCCTTTTATTTAAAAATTATATTTCAAATCTATACCATATGTTGCATAAGGTGCTTCATGAATAAATGAACCACCAAATTCTGGGGCAGGTATGACCTCAGCTAAATATTCCTCATCGGTAATATTTCTTCCCCATAGTGTTAGAGTTAAATTTTCACCAATTAATGATGCTCTTAAATCGACCAAATTGTACTTATCTCTTACAGCTTTACTCATATCTGAATTTACTGGGAACCCAAGTAAAGCCCCCCAAACCGATGGTTGTTGGTTATTTTGTACAGTGTGGAACCAAGTCTCACCTACTTCCATATAATCTACTCTTATTACAAGATCATAATTAGCTGAAAAGGATGATTCATATTGAACTCCAAGGTTATAAGTATGCTCAGGAGCTAAAGGTGCATTATTGCCAACAGTATTTGGTCTATGAGAATTCTTTTTAATCTCACCATCAGTAAAACCAAGACCTCCATCCAATCTTAGATTATCTGTAAGTGCGTATTTAAAATCTAATTCAGAGCCACTTATATCAAGTTGATCAATTGAGGTTACGACCCTCAATAGACCCCATGGCCCTGCAAAGAATTCAAAAAATTGATTGTCATCAACCTCTGTTTCGAACAAGGCTCCATTTACTTCTAATCTTCCATCAAGATATCTACCTTTAAAACCTACCTCAAAAGATTTTGAGACTTCCTTTTTAAATGAATCTGATACTCCGAGACCAGCACCAACAGGAATATTTAATTGAGAATTGATTAAAGCTCCACTACCAGAAGAATTAAAACCACCTGATCTAAAACCAACTCCGTAAGATGCATAAACTGTTGTATTTTCAGCACTCGTGGTTAAAGATATTTTTGGCTGAAATTGGTCATAGCTTTTATCCCTAGAGGGTATTGTGTCGCCAACTGCCGACATGGCTGGGTTAATTGGATTACCACCTCCATAATATAGTGCAGATGCAGCACCTGGGACATTATTATCAACCGATCGTTTTTCTTTGTCATATCTTCCTTCAATTGATAGCTCAGTCACATCAGATAGATCAATAGAAACTTGGCCAAATAAAGAAAACACATCTGTATTAAATGTATCATCAAACATAAGATCGGTTGGATTTTTTCCAGTTGCAGGAACATATGATTTATATTCAAAGCCTTGACCTAAATCTGCTCCATAAGAAACGGCAACATCTCTTTCAATCTCAGCATAATATGCTCCAACCAACCATCTTGTAGACTGATCTTGATCACTAGTAAGTTTTACTTCAATTGAAATATCATCCTGATCTCTTGATTGAAATTGATAACCATCACAAGTATGAGGTAAATAGGGTCCAAGCACTGAGTTAGCTGCTGATGGAGCTGTACCTGGAGCAGCAAAAGAGAATCCTGGAGGCAATGAATTTATCAAACCTAATGCGGTAGCAGTATTTGATGCGGCACAGGAAGGAACTCCAAAATAACCACCAAATGCTCCAGATGTTCCATCAGACATCAAATATTCTTCAAGATGGTTATATGCAAGAATTGAAGTAAACTCTCTACCATTTGCAAGATCTCTAGAAAATTTTAAGGAAAAGTCAGCGGTTTCTTGTTCATTTACAGGAGGTACATTAAACATATAAATAAAATCATGAGTGTTAACATCCTTAAAGAATTGGTCTGCTCCTGGGGTACCGAATCCTTGGAAAGCTGGAAGCGCAAAAACCGCGTTAAAGTTAATGGTTCCTCCACTAGCCTCACTGATACCAGCTCTAAAATCCAAAGAACTATCATCATTATCAACTAATATCCTTGCGCGAATGGTAGTATCTTCGAAAAAATCTACATTATTAGATTTAGTAAAAACATTTGTATGCTCACCATCAGTTTCTCTAGTGCTAACTGAAAATCTTGTATATACGTTATCGCCCATTTTACTTGAATTTACATACTGAAGTTTAGATGAATTATTTATACCCATTCCAACAACTGCTGAACTTTCTGGCTCATCAGAAGGTGCCTTTGTAGTTATTAAGATTGCACCGGAAGTAGCATTTCTTCCATATAGAGCTCCTTGGGGACCTTTTAAAACCTCAATTTGAGCAATATCAAGTAGCTCTCTATTAAATGCATTTGGATTTGTCTGGAGCACACCATCGACTACAAATGCAAAATTTGATTCTGCATCACGAGTAGATGTGAGACCTCTAATTGTTACCAATGTATCTCCAACATTTACGGTATTCGCCATTACAACGTTTGGAGTTAATGCAATAAAATCCTCTGGTCTTTCAATGCCTGCATCATTGATATCACTTGCCGTAAATACACTCATAGCAATAGGCACATCTTGAACACTCTCATCAACCTTTCGAGCAGAAACAACAACTTCTTCAAGAGTAGGCTCAGCAATTAAGCTTAACGAGATAAAAATAAAACTAAATGAAACTATAAATCGATTGATTAAATTAGATATATACATGAATTCTCCCCTATAAAAACAAGATATCTTTTTATTTATACATTAATATCGTTTCATAAACAATTCTTATGATATTTATTTACTTGAATGCATAAAACTTATATTTAATAGTCCGTGTCAAGATATAATAGTTAAATGGATAAAAATATAAAACCATTAAAAAATATTAAGGTTTTAGACTTAACACATATGCTTTCAGGGCCCTATGGATCAATGATTTTAGCTGATTTGGGCTGTGAAGTTATTAAAATTGAGCCACCAAAAAAAGGTGAAGGAACAAGAAGGCTGCTAGAAAACGATCCTGATTATTCGCATAATGGAATGGGAGCATATTTTTACACACTTAATCGAAATAAAAAAAGTGTTGCTATAGATTTAAAAAATAAATTAGGTATTGAGATCTTTTATGAGCTTATAAAAAAAGCTGATGTGGTAATAAGTAATTTTTCTGCAGGAGTTACAAAAAAACTAAAAATAGATTTTGATACCCTAAAGAAATTTAATTCCAAAATTATTACTTGTACTGTAAGTGGTTTTGGGGAGACTGGTCCTAACTTTCAACGCCCAGCATTTGATCAAATTGCTCAGGCTCTTGGCGGTGGAATGTCCATAACTGGATTATCTGCGCAAGATCCTATGCGCGCTGGAATTCCAATTGGAGACCTAGGCGGTGGAATGTTTGCTGTTATGGGAATCCAGGCAGCAATTATTGCCAGATCAGAATCTGGACTTGGCCAGCATGTGGATATATCAATGTTGGACTGTCAAATCTCAATGCTCAACTATATGGCAACAATGCATTCAATGTCAGGTCTGATTCCAGAACCCATTGGTAATTCTCATTTTGTTCACATGCCCTACAACACTTTTCGTACTAAGGACTTTCCTATAGTTATTGCAGCTGTGGGAGATCAGTTTTGGCCGAGATTACTAAAAATATTTAAAGATCCTGAGCTTAATAAATCTGAGTTTGAAAAAGCCTTTGAAAGGCAAAAAAATAAAGAAAAGATTGAAAGCATTCTTCAAAAAGAACTGTTAAATGAATCGTCAGAGTACTGGTTAAATGAACTTGAAAAAGAGTCAGTCCCCTGCGCAAGAGTAAATAACTTAGAGCAAGCTATGAATGATGAGCAAATTCAATATAGGAACATGCTTGTAGATGTAATGCATCCTGAAGGTGGTTCTGTTAAAGTGCCAGGCAATCCAATTAAGCTATCATCTATTGAAAATGAGCAATATTCATCTCCTCCACTTCTTGGTGAACACACTAAAGAAGTTTTACAAAAATGGTTAAATTTCTCAGATGAAAAATTAAATGAATTAGATGAACAACAAGTAATTGAGTTTAAAAAATGAATAAGGATTATGTTTTTATAAATGAAGTTGGTCCAAGGGATGGTCTGCAAAATCAAAAAACAATAATGTCATCATCTGCTCGTATAAAATTGATTGAAAAATTAATTGATGCTAATTTTCCTGGAATTGAAGTTACTAGCTTTGTAAATCCTAAAGCGGTTCCAGCAATGGAGGGAGCTGCTGAAATTATGAAAGGTCTTCAAGATACAAAAGAATGCGAAATTTCTGTTTTAGTGCCGAACCTTAAAGGCTTTGAACTTGCTAGAGATTCAGGAGCAAAGGTTTTTTCAGTAGTGCCTGCGGCAACAGAAATTATGAATCAAAAAAATATTAATATGAGTCTTGATGAGGCAATTAATAGCTCATGTGAAATTATAAAAGAAACGAAATCAATTAAGTTAAAAGCTAGAGGTTATGTAGCAGTAGCATGGGAATGTCCATTTGAAGGAAAAGTCGATAAAAAAATAGTTTTAAGTATTGCCGAAAAACTAATTTTGGCCGGGGCAGATGAAATTATTCTTGCTGATACAATTGGTGCTGCTAACCCAGCCAGTGTAAGCGCACTTATCAAAGAATGTATTAATGAATTTAATCAAGATATTTTATCTGTTCATTTCCATGATACCAGAGCTTTGGCATTAGCTAATGTGTGTGCAGCATTGGCAGAGGGAATAAGGAAATTTGATAGTTGTATTGGTGGTCTTGGTGGATGTCCATTTGCACCTGGTGCAGCAGGAAATCTTGCCACAGAAGATCTTGCAAATATGCTTAAACAAATGGGATATGAAACTAACGTAAATCTAGAAAAATTACCTGAAATAGTAGATTTTTGTGAAAGTGAACTAAGAACATCTCTGGGTGGCAGAATGACAGCTTGGCTTAACAATTCGTGAGTTCACATTTATAAAAATTTCTGAAGAAATTTTTGACCAGCTTGAGTACCAAGCAAATAATCTGCTTTCATTATTGAATGACTAGTCGTTGCTCGCTTAGTCTTTAATCGATGCGGAGGACAAATTTGTTTAATGATGCAATCACTTGGAGGATTTTTAATAAACTCAAGTGCAGAATTATATGTTTCGGTATTAGAGATTAGAGCACGAGAAATATTGGGATATGATTTTGTTGCAAGCGCGGCTATGTAATTTTCAAACTTAGTTTTTCTTATAAAAGTTTTTTCATAAGTTCTAATAAGAGTTATATCTCGAGCTCCCATCTCGTAGGCTTTTTTTACTGGTAGTGGATCAGTAATTCCTCCATCAAATTTTCTTTTATTATTTAGTATTATTGGATTTTTCATTAGAACAGGTAGAGATCCAGTAGCAAGCATTTCATTTATATAATTTTCTCTAGATAGCTCAATATATTCAGATTTTGCTGTTTCACCATCAGAAACTACAACATAAAAATTTTTTCCATCTAAATTTCTTTCCAAGCGATCAAAATCAATTGGAAAAACTTTATTAGCATCTTGGTAGAGTTTCTCAAAATTCATAATGCTTTTGTTAAACAGAATATTTGAATACCTGACATACTTTTTTGATGCAGAAAATAACATTTTATCTAAGTTGTAATCAGATACTTTTAATAAATACCATAGCTGCACAACTGCTCCATTAGATACTCCAAAATGTATGTCGAATGGATTGAAAGAAGATTTGATAAATGAATCAATGACACCAAAAGAAAAAACACCCCTACTTCCTCCACCCTCAACAATTAATGCTGTTTTATTCCGCTGCATGAACTATTTTCAATAATTAATAAATTATAAGCAAAAAAAAACAGAGCTAAGCTCTGTCTTTTCAATTCGAGATTGGAAGGGGTCTAAAGTGAGAATCTCTTTAGCTCCTTAGAGGCTTTCTCTCTCCTCCTTGGTGGGTTACTAAGCTCTTTTTTATCGTCGACTCTTAATAACGCTTTCGCCCTTCGTCTCTTCCTTCTCTTTCTCTCCTACTCCCGTCTGCAGTTGCTTGTAGGTCAGTCCGAGTTGGTCTATTAAATATACGCCTCTAGTTAATAGAGTCAATACTTTTTATAAAAAAAATATAATTAATTTTGTATTAAGTTTTCATCCCATTGATTTTTATAAAAATCAGCCAAAACTTTGAAAGCTTCTTTCTTATTTCCCTTTTCATCAATTAAACCTTTTCTATTATAAAAATCCTGAATACCTGGCAACGGTCTCAACATAGCTCTAAAATCTTTGAGAACCCAAGGGCTGATTCCTTGAACCTGAGGATTTCTAGAAAGCATTTCTAATTGGCCTGCATATACCTCAGCTTGATATCCCTCCGACCATATTTTGTCAGTGTGATTTCCATACTTAGCGCCAGCACCGAATTCTGAAATATGAATTGGTTTATTAAATGAAGAACTAATTTTTATCTTTGGCATGACCTCAAACATTAATCTTCTGAGAGTTCCCTCAGGGATCATCATTTGCTCAGTAAAAAATGTGACGTAGTACCAACCAAAGTACTCATTGTAAGAAATCAAATCAACGTTTTTACCAAGGGGATCATCAATTGAGATAGAAAAAGTTAATTTTGTATCAACAGGTATGTTTGCCATATCTAAAATTGATTTAAATATTATTTTTTCAGTTGGGTTAACCCATTGAGATCTAGCGCCCTGTAATGCCAAAACAATTACCAATGATCTAAATTGCTCTTCATTTCCAGAAAGAAGTGCAGCCGTGGTCAAACGAGATGAATCATTCAAATTGATTTCAGATAACAATGCATCTAAAAACGTCATTCTTGGTATTGAAAATGGAGTTTCATTTGCTACTGACCAAACCACAACAGATGCCCGATTTTGATCTCTTTGTACTAATCTATTAATCTGATCTTTTGCTATCTCCAAGGTAACAGGATTTTCCCAATCAATATTCCAATACACAGGAATCTCTTCCCAAACCATTAATCCGATTTGATCTGCAACCTTTGCTAAATGACGGGTATAGGGATAATGCGCAGCTCTAATAAAATTAATATTTAAATCTTTAGCTGTGGCAAGCAATTTTTCAAAATGTTCTTTTGAGAAAGCTGGTCCTGGTGCACCAATAGGCTCAGAGTGCATAGCAATTCCCTTAAACTTTATCTCATTATTATTTAAATATATCTTTTGGCCCTTTGTTTTTATGGAACGAAAACCTACTTCATCGGATATTGATTCATTTTGTGATGAAATAATTACTTTATAGAGCTTGGGATTTGAGGGCGACCAAAGCTCCGGAGTAATGATGATATTTTCTTGAATAAATCCTGAAGAGTCTGTCTCAAAATCTTCTTTGTACTTAAGCTCAGGAATCTCCAAAATTACTTTTTGTCGAGATGATTTAGTTGCCATTTGTAATTTAAAGACAGCTTGAGAAAAATCATCTGGGTTAAGTTGTAAATATGCATTTCTAATATAGTCATTCGGAGTCTCAACAAGATATACATCACCAACAATACCCCCCCATGGCCACCAATCTGTCTTGTGAGTGGGAACAGTGGACTCATTGAGAGTATTATCTGTTTGGACCAACAAAATATTCTCGCCATCAACTAGAAACTTGGAAATATCAAAGTTAAAAGGAACATAACCACCCTCAAATTCACCTACAACAGACCCATTCACAAATACCTTTGTTGTAAAGTTACTGCCTTCAATATACAGATGGGTTAAGATGTTTTGTTTTGATGAATGATTGAATTTTTTAAACAGCCAAACTGGTCCTCTGTAAAATAATAATTTTTCATCTTGAGCATTCCAAGCGCCTGGTATTTGAATTTTTTTTGCATCCTCAAAATTGTACTCAATTAACTCCATTCCAGTTTTTTGAGTTTTATTTTTTGGAAATCCCCCGAAAAAAGATGATTCTGGTAAACCATTATTCATAGGATCAATTATGTAAGTCCACTCTCCATTTAAGGAAGTAATGTTTCTTGAGTCTATCCATCCAAGCAACTTATCTGCTTTTGGATAGACTGGAGCCTCGCGGCTAAAAAAACTTTCAGCATCTGATAATTCTTCTGAATATATATTTAAATTCCAAAAAACTACTAAAAATAAAAAAGTTTTGGTGATATTTTTATTTGCGGGTTGTTTCATGACTCTTCACAATCCTTCAACTAAAACAACATGACGATTGGAGGAATTTACCGAGTACTTTAAAGCCTCTTGATACTCCTTTGATTCATAACACACCTTGGCTTCATGCATCGAATTAAACTCAACTAAAACAGTCCTTTCATATGGACCTCCTTCTAATTCAATTTGATCACCGCCACGAACTAGGAAGGTGCCACCATATTGGTTGATTGCAGGTCCCGCAAGCTTAATATATTCATCATACTCAGCTGAATTGTGTACGTGACATCTTGTGATCCAATATGCTTTCATTGAGCTTTAAATTTTAGCCTCATTTCATGCAATATTGGTTCAGTATAACCGCTGGGCTGATTTCTTCCCTTCATAGCAAGATTACATGCCGCTTTAAATGCAATGCCATCATATGATGGGCCCATTGGGAGATATAACGGATCTCCAGAATTCTGCTGATCAACAACAAGAGCCATTCGTTTCATGGTATCGAGAACTTGATCTTTAGAACAAATGGAATGATGCAACCAATTTGCAATATGTTGGCTGGAGATTCTACATGTAGCTCTATCCTCCATAAGCCCAACGTTATTAATATCAGGAACCTTAGAGCAACCTACTCCTTGATCAACCCATCTAACAACATAACCAAGAATACCCTGAGCATTATTATCTAATTCTTTTTGAATATCTTCTGCGGATAGCCCCTCTGGATTTTCCATTAATGGAATGGTGAGGATATCATCGATACTTGCCTTAGGTCGTTGAAGGATAGTTTGTTGTCTATCAGAAACTGAGATTTGATGATAATGCATAGCATGAAGAGTGGCGCCAGTCGGTGATGGTACCCAAGCACAGTTTGCTCCAGATTCTGGGTGCATGGTTTTGGTTTTATACATGTTTAACATTTCATCAGGCATTGGCCACATGCCTTTGCCAATTTGTGCGTTGCCTTTAAATCCAGTTTCAAGACCGGAATCAACATTCCAGTCTTCATATGCAAGAATCCAAGGCTGCTGTTTCATATCCGCTTTGGGGATCATAGGACCAGCCTCCATGCTGGTATGAATTTCATCTCCAGTTCTATCTAGAAATCCAGTGTTAATAAAAATTACCCTATCCTTAGCAACGCGTATACATTCTTTAAGATTTACCGTGGTTCTTCTTTCTTCGTCCATGATCCCTACTTTGGCAGTCAACTGATCAAGATTTAAGGCTTTTTCAACTGCTGAAAACAAATCACAGGTAAATTGAACCTCATCAGGTCCATGCATTTTTGGTTTCACAATATAGATGCTTCCGGTTTTGGAATTTTTTAACTCTCCATTACCATTGATATCATGCATTGCAATGCAAATTGTGAACATTGCATCCATTATTCCCTCAGGCACCTCATTTCCATCCTTATCAAGAATTGCTGGATTTGTCATGAGATGTCCAACATTTCTAACAAGCATGAGACTTCTACCTGGCAATTTAAAGCTGGAGCCATCTGGTGCAATATAATCTTTATCAGGATTAAGAGAGCGGGTCATTTCACTTCCACCTTTTATAAATGTTTCCTGTAGGTCTCCTTTCATCAAGCCAAGCCAGTTTCTGTAAACAGTAACTTTATCTTCTCCATCAACCGCTGCAACTGAATCCTCACAGTCTTGAATCGTTGTAACTGCAGATTCTAATAAAACATCTTTGATTCCAGCAGGATCAGTGGCGCCAACAGAATGTTCAGGATCGATCTGAATTTCAGCATGGAGATTATTGTTTTTAAGCAAAATACATGAAGGAAGATTTGGTGAGCCTTGAAAACCCTGAAATTGATCACCGTTATTAAGAGTTGCAGTTTGTCCATTCTCTAACCCAAACTCTAATTGACCATCCTTTACTGAAAAAGAATGAACATCAGAAAAACTAGCATCATTTATCGAAAAATTTTCATCCAAAAAATTCTTTGCAAACTCTATAACTTTGTCACCTCGAACTGGATTGTACGAACCTGCTCTTGACGCTCCATCATCCTCTGGGATCATATCAGTGCCATACAAAGCATCGTAAAGACTACCCCATCTAGCATTAGCTGCATTTAATGCAAATCTGGCATTCATGACTGGAACGACTAATTGAGGTCCTGCGATAAATGCAATTTCCGGGTCTACATTTTGAGTAGTGATGCTAAATCCCTCACCCTCTTCAACTAAATAACCTATTTCTTTTAAGAAATCTTTATACTGCGATAAGTTTTTTTCACAACCAGGATTATCTAAATGCCAAGAGTCAATTTGCTTTTGCATTGACTCTCTGATTTCCAGTAATGCTTTATTTTTTGGACTAAATTTATTAATAATTTCCTCTAAGTTATTCCAAAAATCTTCCTCAGATATATCTAATCCAGGCAAAACATCTAATCTTAGAAATGTTTCTAGATTCTTTGAAACCGACAATGATCCTATTTGGGTGTAATTATCTGACAATTTTTTCGCCTATAAAATTAAAAAATAAAGTTACAGTCTAACAAATTAAAAATGAAGCTCTAGGGTAAATGTAATACATTTTACTAGGGATTTTCTTTAAGTATGACATATATTGTGTCATACAAAAAAGGAGGATAAATATCCCCCTTTTTTTCTAAGATATAAAGATTATCTAATCAAAGTTCCAGAATACATTCTTGAATTTTCGCAGGAATATGTTTCTCTTACTGCTTTATTTTCATTTGTATCATTAACATCTGACCAGTAATGATCAATAGCTCTGCCCCAGTCTTCCCAGCTAGGTGCTCCATAAGATAATACAAAATCATATTCGGAAAGTTGAGCAGGCGCTCCATTACCAGGTCTAATTAAGCGAGCACTGTTTTTAATTCCTGCTTTATGAGAAATTTTCATTTGATTGCTTAGGTTTACAAAAGCGTCTGCAAGTGTTTTCCCCTCTTTTAGATTACAGTAACGATAAGAGACTGGATAAGCATCTGATAAATCTTCAGGATTGAAGTTTGACTCCAAAACCCATTGGACTGCATTGAATGCCTGAACGCATGTAACCGGAATTGATTCTCTTACTTGTTTAAAATTATCCCCAAACCAATTATCTAAAGCTTTGCCAAGATTTGTTGATGAATCTGCATGTCCAACCCAGAACATATCAAAATCAGTTAATGGAGTACGGTATCTAGGCACCATAACTGCTGCATCGTATCCAGATTCATCTGTTGCATCCATGACTTTATTCCAAGACTCAGACCATTTCATAAAATCATCCATGCTTTTTCCATCATTAAGATCGCACATCAGATATTCTGCCCTGATAGGATCAGGTACTTCTTGGGAAAGAATAAATGAGCTTGAAAATATTAAGGTAATTAAAAATAAATTTTTCATAATTTTTTTCCTCTATGAATTTGGATAATTATATCTAGCCATGACAACCATCATGACTGTTTTTTTTACCACACGATCAACATTTTTAGAAAATTTTGCAAAGGATTCACTATTCATCAAATTCCTTTGCTCTTCAACTGCTAATTCAATGTTAGAAGATCCAGTATAGGCGTAATGAGAATAATAATTATTGTTGCCATGCGTATGAGCTCTTAATCCAAATGAACCAGAAATGTTACCGTCCTCAACCTGCGCTTCTACCAGCTTACTCCAGGCAGCAGCATATTTTTTTGGGTTGTCAACGGACATGTAATAAATTGTATAAACACTATTATCTGACTCATTATTGTTGCCGCCGCTTATAAGCTTTCGGTTGAGCGACTGCTCAACAGGCTCAGAGATTGACTGAACCTCAGCAAGAAATTCTCCAAACGTTGGTGTATAGAACATTTGAGTGCCTTTAGCCATATCAGCTTCAGAGTCATAGCTAATAACTACTCCATGCGTAGCATCGTCATAACCATTGAAAGCATAATGCCCGAGTGATACTGCGCCAGGAAACTCATTGCCAAAATTTGAAGTCATCAAATCGTCAAATGCTTTTGCAAAGGTTTGAACATCTGAAACTTTTATTGAGTAAGATGCAATATAGCCGTCAGCAAGGATCGCTTGAAATGACATTGTGAAAAATGCCAGGAATGTTAAAAATATATTTTTCATTATTTCTCCGGAATATAAAAAGTTATAGATAATATTAAGCTAAATATTTAAAAATACTAGATGAATTTTGTTGACAAAAAAAAGCCTTGGACTTCCAAGGCTTTTTAAATTTTGAGTTAAAGATTTTAGAAATTATATGTCCATCTAATCCCATAAGTTGCTCTTTCTCTAGCCCAAATATTTTTGTTAAAACCAAGGGGTGCTGTTGCCTCACCAATGTGCATGATATTTTGCTCATCTGTAATATTTTGACCATATATATCCACTCTCCAGCTAGGATCGGCTTTTGCAGGTGTAATTGAGATCAAAGCATTATACTCAGTCCATGATGGCACTTTATCCCATTCTAAATTGAATAAGCCTGTGTATCTTTCATCTTGTGTATATGCATCAAGTCTAAATTTGATATTGTAATCAATGGTATTCAGGTTGTATTGAATACCAATATTGCCTGAAAATTCAGGATGAGTAAGAGAATTCCCACCCACGTCTGATGGAAGACCATCAGCAATAACGTCAGCAGGATTACATCCTAAGAGGCCACAAACTGTGTTCACCATCACACTGTTATACAGATCTCTTGAAGCCGTGATTGAAGGTAAGTGTCCAGGAGTGACATTCGGCAAGAAACTAACCGGAGTTGGCTGACCACTAGTTCTGTCACCATGAAATTCTGCAGGAACAAGGATTGCAGCAGCTGGACCCCAAAGACCTGCTTGCCACATGTTCCAAATAGTTGTAGCTACATCCTTACGAACAACAAAAACCTCGCCATCAGCAGCATTTTTCATCAAATGCCAATTGCCACATCCAGTTGTGAGACATAAATCAGCATTTGCAGGATTCATTATCATTTCTCCGCTAGCTATTTCAGAATCAGTCCAACTCATTCCAACATTAAATTGCCAATTTGGAGCATTAAGAGGGATCCAAATAAATTCACTTTCAGCTCCCATAATCTCAACATCTATGCCTTCATTAAGCCTTGTTTTATTTTTAATTTTAGTGACCTGATAATCTGTGGCATCGTAAAAATATGCTGATCCATTCCATCTCATGCCCATGGATGGAAAGTCAGCTTTGAATCCAACTTCAAATGCATCAAGTTCAGTAGAGGGAAAAACCTGCATGGTATCTGGATACTTTGCTGGATCAAGAGCTGGATTAAAGCCCCCTCCTTTGAAACCTTTGGAAATTGATCCATACAAAAGGGTATTATCATTAAGCATGTAATCAACAACAAATCTGCCAGTTGTGTTTGCATATTCTGTTTCAGGATCACCTGGGGCTCCAGATGCATACCAAGATTGGCCGAATGCTGGAATGGATTGTCCAGGCAATGCAGTAAAACCACCGCCAGCACTCCCAAAACCAACCACGCTTAAAAATGGCGATCTACCATATTGTTCTTTATAGTCTTCGGTTCTTCTTATCCCTAGGGTATATTTCAATTTATCACTTGCTTGGTAATAAATTTCTCCAAAGATAGCAGTACTTCTTGAGGCTGCTATGCTAGATGTTCTATAAAGAGGTGCATAAAGCTGAACAAAGCCCTGAGGCAAACCCCCAGTTAGAACACCAGGAGGAGCTAAAGCCAAAGCATCAAGTCCGTTAGCTGCAATATCATAAACGCTGGTTCCTGAGGTTACGGTATGAATTGCACCTATTAAATAATCTAAATTTCCATCTAAATTTGATCTTAATCTAATTTCAGTAGTATCGTTTTTTACATCCGGATTGTATTGGCGATCAAAACCATCAGGGTAATTCATGATATCAGTGATGCATCCTCCATAAACTCCAAAGGTTCCATCATCTAAATTACAGTTAGGTCCGTAACCTGACATAGGAACATCTCCACCAGGAAAAAAAGGACTGCTTTTAAATCGCAGGCGATCATATTCTTCTGACTCATATGTACCAGTTCGGTCATAAAGCCTGTCTTTAGAAGAGTGTGCAATAGTCAAATCCCAATTATCATTTAATGAATGATTAATAATTAATTGGGTAATTTCTTGATCAACAATATATCTTGGATTACCTCTATTATTTGATTGCCAAAATCCTTTTGGCGCGCCTGACATATCTGTAAATGGAGTATAATCTAATAAGCCAGTCAAAATTGCCAAATTCTCTACGTATGTAGCCATGGGATGAGTAAGCTCATGCACCAATTCAGCACCAGGGGTACAACCAACTGCAACCGAAGGATCACGTTTACAATATCTGTTATTTGTATAGTGCCTATTTGAATCTTCTTCATATGTATCATGAACAAGCAAAATATCAGTAGACTCACTTAACTGCCATGCAAAAGAAAATCTATATGCGTCGGAGTTACGATTATTAATATGTTTAGTTGGTCGCTTTGAATAAATATTCTCAATGTCTCCATCTCGATTAATAGTAAGACCAGCAAATCGAACTGCCATATTTTCATTAATAGGATAATTCAAGGTATATCTAATTTTTTCTAAATCATAATCCCCTAGATCAATTGAAACCATCTGCGTCATTACGCCAAACTTTGGCCTGGCTGTAATTAAGTTGATAGCGCCTCCGACTGAATTTTTTCCGTACAGAGTGCCTTGGGGACCTCTTAAAACCTCTATTCTTTCTAGATCAAGAAATTCACCATCTTGCATAGTAGTAGATCCAATTGGTAAGTCATTTATATGAACTTCAACACCTGATTCGGCAGTTTGTGAGACTGCTAAATTAGTTATCCCTCTAATATTAAATGTGCCTCCAGCTGCATCACTGCCTTGGAAATTCAAACTAGGTGTTAAAAGCTGTAGATCAGAACCTGTCTGAATCTGCTGATCTTCCAACATCTCAGCTGTCAAAGCTGTCACAGCAATTGGAACGTCTTGAAGGCTTTCCTCAACTCTCTGCGAGGTTACTATGACTTCCTCAATTGAAATTTGATCATCTTCTTGTCCGAAAATTGGCGAAATCAAAAATGCAAAGCCAATAAACAAAAAGAGTGCAAAAAGATTTTTTTTAATTAATTTTAATTTCATACTTCTCTCCCCAAAAGTAGTTAATTTATAACAGGTATTTTTTTAAAACATACTATAAATAAAATATATATTTAATACTAAACCAAATAAATTTAATGAATGCAACAAAAAAAGGGAGTAAAAAAACTCCCTTTGATTTTTAAATTAGTAATTATCTTGAGACTTTAAATCCTAGTTGGCTTTGAACTAAAGCTTCTTCTGACATGTCTCCCCTTGCAATTACTTGACCTTCATCGTTGAATTGAAATCTTGTAACTTGATTTTCCTCGAACTGAAGTCCAGTTATATCATCTGTAAACTTGTGCCAAGTCCAAGCATAAACAACATTATTTTTTCTATTTGAAGTAACTTCAATGATCCTATACTCATCAGCACCCCAGTCTTCTGCATCAGAGGACTCTATGTTATTCACAACTTGAGCTTTTGTATATCTCGGGCTTACCAGTCCTCTGTTAAATGATACATCAACATTCTTTCCATTCCTTTCAACAACAGCTCTGACAGGCTTTCCAGGAAGTCCTGTAAAAGATAAAACTCCGTTTTCTCTATTTGTTCGTGTCGCAGGCACGCCTTCAACTGAAACAAAAATATCACCTTTCTGTAAGACACCCACGGCTGGACTATTTTCAATCACCCAATCTACAACCATCTGATCGTTGCTTGGGTTGAAGTTAAATCCAAAGCCAATAAACCTTCCTGGGTAATTATATCCGTCCTCAGACATGTGATTTTTTACAATGGCTAAGAAGCTATCTTTATCTGTATAGCCAGCATTAATCCATGACTTAGCAGTCTCAATATTGCTCATCATAGCTTTCATACTTGCGCCCTCTTCCTCGTGATGACCAGAATATATCTGAGATGATAAAAACAAGGGAATTGTTAGTAATATTTTTAAGGAATTCATTTTTTCTCCTATGATTGATTTAAACTCAATATAACACTTTAGCAATCAATGTGTTTTGAGAAAATGAATTTTATTTTTTCAAAATTTAAAAAATGCCATCTAGTGTGTAACTTCTAGATGATGATTGCTTAATGAGTTGCTTTTCGAAAATATTTTTATCAATTATGCTAATTCTATGAAAAATAAAATTTACTCTACAGATAATTTTCTATTAATTAAAAAAAATTTTTTAATATTATCGCTTTTCTTCATTGCTGCTAACTTATCTTCTTCAGATGAAAATCTAGCTTTTTTTGGCCCAATGGATGTTTTTGACCTCGAATGGGCAACTGATCCTCGTGTTTCACCGGATGGCGAAACTATTGTTTATGTTCGAAAATCAAATGACATAATGAAAGATCGTGAGCGCTCAAACCTGTGGCAAATCTCAATTGATGGAAGTGACCATAGACCACTTTATTCTGGAGAAAAGACTATCAGATCTCCTCGTTGGTCTCCAAATGGAAAAAAGCTTGCTTATATTTCAAATGACACAGGGTCTCAACAAATTCATGTGCGTTGGATGGATAATGGTGACACAGCAGTCATTACCCAATTACAAGATTCACCGTCGTATTTATCTTGGTCACCAGATGGAAAATGGTTGGCATTTACCATGGACGTTAAATCTGAAACAGAATTAATAGCTGAGCCTAGAGATAAGCCGGAGGGAGCAAATTGGGCTAAAGGGCCTATTACTGTTACAACAACCAGATACCAATGGGATGGTCAAGGGATTATGGAGCCTGCATACAGTCATATATTTATAGTTCCAGCAGATGGCGGCTCAGCAAAACAACTAACTTATGGAGACTTTAATCATTTTGGATCACTTACATGGACTCCAGATAGTCAAAAAATTCTCTTCTCAGCACATAGATCTGAAAACTGGGAATTAGTTAGTGATGAAGCAAATATCTATTCAGTTGATATTGCATCAAATAATCTTGTGCAAATTACTAATGAAGTTGGTGCTGAGCGCTCACCTAGTATTTCACCTAATGGAAAAATGATTGCATACAGTTTTGAGGAACGTCGTCCCTTAGCATATACACCTGATCAAATTGTCATCATGGACATTAATGGAGATAACAAAAGCATCCTCACAAAAGAACTGGATGGTGATGCAGATAATATTCAATGGTCAGATGATAATCGCTCGATTTATTTCTCATATGATGAAAGAGGTATCAGAAAGGTTGGTCAAGTAACACTTGATGGAAAAATAGAGAATGCAATAAATGGTCTTGGAGGAACAAGTTTAGGTCGGCCATATCTTTCCGGCAGCTATCATCGATCTGCTGAATCTATTGCCTTTACTTATGGAAAAGCAAGTCGACCTGCTGATGTAGGTGTTTTAAGAAATGGTAAAGTCAAGATCATAACTGAGCTTAACAATGATCTTCTTAACCATCGTAAACTTGGCAATATTAATGAGATTATCTATAAATCGTCTTTTGATGATCAAGAGATACAAGGCTGGTATATCACTCCTCCAAATTTTGATCCAAAGAAAAAATATCCTCTCATTTTAGAAATTCATGGTGGTCCACATTTAGCCTATGGTCCTCAATTTTCAGCAGAACTACAAATCATGGCAGCATCTGGTTATATAGTTTTTTATAATAATTATCGTGGCAGTACATCCTACGGTGAAGACTTTGCTCTTTTGTTGCAATACAAATATTCAAGCTCTGAAGATTTTGCTGATCATATGTCAGGGATTGACGCATTAATCAATAAAGGTTTTATCGATGAGAGTAACCTCTTTATAGCTGGTGGAAGTGCTGGAGGGATAGCTACTGCATATGCCATCGGGCTTACAGATAGATTTAATGCAGCTGTTGCAGCAAAACCAGTTATTAACTGGTTAAGCAAGACACTTACAGCAGATTCGATGGTTGGTCAGATTTATCATCAATTTCCTGGGCCTCCTTGGGAAAATCTTGAACATTATTGGAAACGCTCACCTCTTTCATTAGTAGGAAATGTAACGACTCCAACCATGTTACTTACAGGCGAGGATGATAGGCGAACACCTATTTCTGAAACAGAACAGTTTTATCAGGCTCTCAGGTTAAAGGGAGTTGATAGCGCAATGATAAGATTGCCTGAAACATCTCATGGTATAGCAAGCAGACCATCTAGACTTATCACAAAGGTTGATCATATTCTTGCATGGTTTGAAAAATACAAAGCCGATGAAAATAATTAGATATTTTTATTATGTTAAAGTTAATCATTCAAAAAAATTATATTTAAAAGAGGAAGTTATATGAAAAAATTACTGCCAATTATAAGCATATTCTTGCTGGTTCAATTTTCTTTTGCAGGTCATCATGAATCAGGTCACATGAATAAAAATGGACTCATTGGATATGAGATGTCTGATGATGGGAAAAAATTAGATATTGTTGCTGGAGATCCATCCCTAATAAAAATTTGGGTTGATTATGTTGAAGCTCATAATCAGCGTGACCTTGAAGCAATTGATAAAGCTAATGCTGATGATATGATTGGTAGAGCCCCAAATGGAGTTGTTGTAAGAGGCTCTAAAGAGCATGCTGCCTTTCTTAAAAATTGGTTTGAGACATCTAATCCATCTTGGGAATTTGTATATGCTATGGCGAATGACGTTCCTCAAGAAGATGGATCAGTTCATCACTGGATAACATCCTCTTACAAGGTAACAGATAACATTGATGGCGAAGAAATAGTTGCGAGAGAATTTTTTGATGTTCGAATTGAAAATAAGAAAATTAAAGAAATTTTGGTTGCCTCCAGACTGGTTTTGCCTGAGTAAGATTACCTCCTAAAATTCCTTTTTTTCCTGCTGCCGTGTTTAATATAAACTGCTGCAGCCTCTTTTTTAAATTCTTCGCTTTTTCTAATATTCCAAATCCTCTCGCGCGCATCCCTTGCAGATGATTTTAAATCAATAATCTGAGGTATATACATATGATTTAATTCTGAGGCATGAATCAACTTTGGATCAATTTCTCTTAATTGCGGTAATATTTTTTTTATCCAAATTGCATCAGGATCTTGATCTGCACTTTGTTTAGAAACTGAATAAATTCTTGGTAAATTAATTCCGGTAACACCACTTTGCATTTGAACTTGGCTTATATGAATGCCGGGTTCATAGTCGGTAAAAAGCTGGGCTAACAAGGGCGAAGTTTTTTGCCATGGTTGCCATAAATTATATGAGGCAAATGACATGATCATTGCTCTCATTCTAAAGTTTATCCATCCATATCTATGAAGATACTTCATGCATGCATCCAAGAAAGGAAAACCTGTCTCACCATTGATCCATTTATCAATCACCTCATCATCATGCGTTAATCTGAGCTGATCACACATCCTATGCATTGAGTAAAATTCAAGTTCAGGTTCGGTATGCAATTTTTGAATAAAATGACAGTGCCAATAAAGTCTTTTCTTGAATGAATAAAGATCACTTTTATTTTCTGACTTTGGATGATATTTATTTAATGTCTGATAAACCTCTCTTATTGATATAGAGCCAAATGTAAAGTGTGGCGACAACCTGGAGCAGTTTTGCTCTGATTCAATGGGACTTGACATCTTCACTCTGTAATCTTTGCAACGTTCAGATAAAAAACTATCAAGCAAGGTATGAGCCTTAGATGATCCTCCTTTTTGTATATCATCTAAATTAGTAAATGAGTTTTTAAATTTGCTCGCAAAATTTGAGAAATTTAAAAGCTTGATTTCATTTTTTACTTCAGACTTTTTTGGATTCCCGAGCATCTCTGAGTTCATGATTTGGTTCCAATTTCTTGACCATAAATCTCTATTAAAATTACTCAACTGAAGACCAAAATCATCGTATATCTTAATTTTTCCAGGAAATGAATCTGTAAATTTTGAAAACCCATCTCTAAAATACTTAATATCAGTGCAATGATTTATGTGGACAAAAAAATCATTAAAGTTTTTTTTAATCCAAATTTTTAAATCATCAAATGTCCCCTCAAAAATATTTACGTTGGAATCATATTTTTTTAATCCATTATTTAGCTCTGCTAAACAATCATTAGAGAATTTTAATTGTCTAAGCGATTTGCCATTTTCCCTCCAATAAGTTTCATCATAAAGATATATCACTAAGTAATTTGATCTTAATGAACCAAAGTGCATTGCAGGGTTGTCATGCAATCTTAAGTTTCTATTTAGGATTATCAGGTCTGTCATAGGGTACTTAAATGGTCATTAAAATTTAATTTTCAACCAGAGAAAATTGAGCTTGAAGATAAATTGAAACTTGCAAACAAAATATAAGTAAGCAAACTAATTTCTATTAAGCAAATCTTAAAAAAATTATAATTAATGGCTTTAAATAATTAATTTTGCTTCCTTGTTTATTTATTGTCATAAACTAAACTTATCGAATGATCAAAAGTGGAATTCAACTAGCTGAAAAAGGATACCTTCCTGATTTTATTCTTAAAAAAGCAATCAATAGACTCTTAATGAGTCGTCTAAATGAAATTTCCAATGAAAATAATATTAAATCAGACGAAAAATTAAATTTTTTTAAAGAACTCAAAAATAGCCCTATAGCAATCTCTACAAATGACGCTAATGAGCAACATTATGAGGTGCCAGCATCTTTTTTTGAGTATGTAATGAGCAAGCGCCTGAAATATTCATGTTGCTGGTATGAAAACGATAGTGATGATTTGATGCAGGCTGAGATTAATATGATAGAAAAAACTATCTCCAGAGGCGAAATTACATCTAATCAACAGGTCCTCGATCTAGGATGTGGCTGGGGGAGTTTTTCAATTCATGCAGCGCAAAAATTTCCTAAGAGCACCTTTACATGTGTATCAAATTCGTCAGATCAAATTGAATTCATAAAGCAAGAAGCAATGAAAAAAAATCTTAAAAATGTTTTGCCACAAAAACAGGATGTTAATAATCTTAAATTCGAACATAAATTTGATCGGATTGTGTCAGTTGAAATGTTTGAGCATGTCAGAAATTACCAAATGTTACTGAGCAATCTTAAAAACTTCATGAAGCCTGAGGGAAAATTATTTATTCACATTTTCAATCATAAAGATCATTCATATCCATACGAAGTTAGAGGAGATTCTGACTGGATGTCTAAATATTTTTTTACAGGCGGGATAATGCCCTCAGCGGATATTTTTGAATATTTTAATGATGATTTTTCTGTGGCTAAGTATTGGAAGATTAATGGCCATCACTATGCAAGGACATGCAGACATTGGCTGGAAAATCATTACGAAAATAAAAAAAATATTATTGATTTATTTGATGATCATTATGATGATGCAAATAAATGGTATCAAAGATGGAGATTGTTCTTTTTGGCATGCGAAATGTTATTTGCACATAACCAAGGTAATGAATGGTATGTTTCGCACTATTTATTAGAGCAAAACAAATAAGGATTTATTCAACAATGAATGAGAGTTGGAGCGGGAAACCAGGTTCGAACTGGCGACCTCAACCTTGGCAAGGTTGCGCTCTACCAACTGAGCTATTCCCGCTTTAGAGTTGATTAATATACCTGCAAGGTAAAAAGCATTCAAGCTAAAAAGATTCTAATAAGTTCTGAATTTTTTACTAATGTCTAAAATTTTATTGTATGGTATTTCAATGAAAATTCTTTATTTAGCTATACTTTTGATACTTTCGGGATGTGGAGTTCAAGAAGATGAAAAAGCATCATATCTTACTGAAAAAATTACTTATTCTTCAAAAAATATTCTAGGTTTTGAAAATATTTTTAACGATGATCTAAATCCTCAAAAAGATGTTGAAATTTTTGGAATTATGCATTTTCCAGATAATTATGATTCCTCAAAAAAATATCCAATGGTTGTTGCCTCTCATGGCTCATATAACTGGCGTGATCATCATTTAAAATATTTAGAGCAAATCAGAAAAGCAAATTTTATTGTCTTTGCCATGCATCCTTTTGATTCTAGAAATGTCAAAAGCACGGTTGGTAACCAAATTAACCTTACTAGCGAAACCGTTATATATGATATGGCGATGACCTTAAATTTGGTATGGGATGATCCAAGAGTAGATAATACAAAAATTTATGCAGCTGGATGGAGTTTAGGTGGTACAGCAACCCTCTTCAATGCTTGGCTTCCTCTTCAAAAAGCATTAAATAAACCTGAGGCATCCTTTGCTGGTTATTTAATGTGGTACCCAGGATGTCTGGCTTTACCAGATCTTGATTTATGGGATAAAGATTTAATGCAAATTTATATTGGTGAAGAAGATAACTGGACCCCACCTCAGCCATGCATAGACTTAGTCTCAAAGATAAACTCTGAAGGAGGAAATGCATTGATTGAGTTGTACCCAAATTCCTTTCACTCATTTGATGGCCCAATGCCACTGAGGCTCATACCAGATGCATACAGCTGGGCTAATTGTAAATTGAAACTCAATTCCGAAACAAAGAAGGTATATGATCCAAATAATAAACTACTTGATTTCTCTGATCCAAAGTTGAGAAGACAGGCCTATGAAAGCTGTGCAACAAAAGGAGAAGTGATGGCTGGAGCAAATCCAGAATATAAGAATGCTGCCTATGAGCATCTTGCCAAGTTGTTACCTAAATTAGATTAGATTATAAAAGGTATGCAGTTAAAACTAAGTGAGTTTATTGAAGTTCTGAGTTTTGAAACCTCATGGCTTGAAGCTCATCCGTTATGGGTGCTTATAAGTTTATTAATCTATGTGTCACTTGCAGGCTTATTTTTTAATGCAATAAGAATGAGTATTAAATTTGAGAAAATTCATGAGGCGGAACGCAGGAAAACCTATGGCCGGTTTTCAAAAGATGTACTTATTATTGGATTAATTATTGCGGTAATTATATTTAGCTTTGGAATGTATCAAAGATTCTGAAGTTGTAGTCAACTGTAATTTACAGTTGTTAATTTATTCCAATTTAAAGACGATTTCTATAAGATACACACAGCAAATTTTTATTTGAGGGAGATATGAAAAAATATTACATTACCGCCTTGGTTTTAACACTGCTTGTCTATCCTGCAGTTGTAAGTGCCCAAGTTGAAGTTGAAGAAATAATAGTAACGGCAACAAAAACAGAAAAAACACTTCAGGAAGTTCCTGTTGCTGTATCTGTAGTAACTGCCGATACGATTGAAAAAGCTGGAATTACTGATATGTTTGATCTTAAAGCAGTAGTTCCCTCTTTAGAGACTAGGCAATACCAATCATCTACTAATGCAACTTTTTTTATAAGAGGATTTGGAAATGGTTCAAATAATCCGGGAGTTGAACCCTCGGTAGCATTATTTATTGATGGTGTATATCGCTCAAGCATGCAATCACAGATTTCTGATTTACCAGTACTTGAAAGAATTGAAGTTCTTCGAGGACCACAAAGTACTTTATTTGGAAAAAATGCTTCTGCTGGTGTGATTAACATTGTTACTAAAAAGCCATCGTTTGAGAGATCTGGATATGTGTCGTCTACTTTGGGAAATTTTAATACTAAAAAAGTAAAAAGTTACATCACTGGTCCTTTGAACGAAACTACAGCATTTAGCTTAAGTGCAAATGTGCATCAATCAGATGGTCATACAGATAATGTGACAACTGGCAACGATATGAATAATAGAGATAGATTTGGATTTAGAGGTGAGTTGTTATTTCAACCCTCTGATGATCTATCAGTAAGAGTGACAGCAGACTATGACGAATATGATGAATATTGTTGTGCGGTTGGAAGCGCAGCTTATGGTGTTGGTAACCAGATTCAATCACTAATGGGTGGAAGAATTATTCCTAATAATGTGTTCACTCAGAAAGTTTTTTATGACTTTGATCCAGAAACTGAAGGTGATAACTCTGGTTTGTCCATGCATATCAAAAAAGACTTAGATGGGATGACTTTAGAAAGTATTTCTGCCTTCAGAAATACCTTTAGCTACAGTGTTCAAGATGTTGATTTTGATGGTGGATCTTTGGTAAACCCAAGTCCTATTAGTAATGATAGAGATGCTGTTTCTCAAGAGTTTAGACTCTATTCAAATGATAATGAAAAGCTTAATTGGTTAATAGGAGCTTATTACTATCAAGAAGATATGGCTTTTAATGAATCCATATACCTAGGACCTTTGTGGAGAAATTACATTGAAGCTTATCTTGCTCCTGGTACATTTGCTGGATTAGAGCTCGCATTGGGCTTACCTAGTGGGGCAATCTACGGAGAAGGACAAGGTGGTACCGAAACTGCTTCGCAAGATAACGAAACTACATCCTTATTTATGCAGTTAGATTACAACGTAACGGATCGTCTAAATGCATTAGTAGGTGTAAGTTATATTGAAGATGAAAAAACTGTTGCTTACAGTCAAGTAAATACAGCAGTTCTATCTTCTTTAGACTTTGTTGCCATTGGAGCAGGAGGTCTAATTGCCGCTGGAATTCCTCCAGCTCAAGCAGCAGTATTAGCCAATGATCCAAACTTTAACCCATTGTTAGCATTCCAAGCTCTTCAAGTCATTCCTAAATTTATAGACTTTCCAAATGCAGCTCAAGATGGCAAAACTAGTGATGATAATGTTGATTACACCTTTAAATTGTCATATGCACTTAATGATGCAGCAACAATTTATGGTGGAATTTCAACAGGTTTTAAATCGTCAGCATGGATTATTTCTAGAGATTCAAGACCAGATGCTGCTGAAACTGCAGCCCTAGCTGCCGCTGGAACACCTGTGCATCCTAACACAACCGTTGGAAGAAGATATGCTGGACCTGAAGAAGCAGAAGTGATGGAGCTTGGTGCAAAAATCTATTTGCCCTCTGGTTATCTAAATATTGCTGTTTTTGATCAGGAAATCAAAGGCTTTCAGTCCAATACATTCATAGGAACGGGTTTTGTGCTTGCAAATGCTGGAACACAATCTGTAGATGGTTATGAGTTTGATTTGCTGTTTTCGCCCACTGAAAATATTGATATAGCTTTAGGTGGAACCTTCATTGATCCTATCTATGATTCATTTCCAGGCTCAGCGTTCGGAGATTTATCTGGTACTAAGCCTTCAAATATTCCTGATGACACTTTATCTTCCAGTGTTACTTGGAATTGGGATAGAAATGGTTGGGATGGATACGTCAGACTTTCTCACCTTTATTCCAGCGAAGCTGTATTAACAGAAAATCCTGCGGCTCAGGCAATTATAGAGTCGAAGGGGAATGGGTTTAGAAAACAGGATACACTTAACTTTTCAGCTGGAATGCAAAAAGATAATTTATCAATTAGTGTATGGGGTAAAAATATTAATGATGATGAATTCATTACAACAATTTTCCCTGCTGTAGTTGATCTCTCAAGCACTACATTTTTTGGCTACCCAAATAATTATGCAACCTATGGATTAACCGTTAATTACTCTTTCTGAGACTAAACTATGAAACTATAAAGAGGAGCTGAAAGGCTCCTTTTTTATTATGTAAATTATTTTTTTAAGCTTTCTAAAGCTTCAGACATTTTTTTTTGTAGAGCGCCGATAGCTTGCAATGGTCTTATCATAACTTTGAAATCAATAATTCTTCCCTCTTCATTCCAACGGATAATATCGACTCCATTAACAGATATATCATCAATATAAGTTTCAAATTCTAATACCGTATCAAGACCATCAACTAACTCTCTAACATATTTAAACCTATCCATATCAAAAGTTTGACCAGCACCCATCAAATATAGTTTGGACATCTCTTTGCCTTCGATTGGCTTAAAGACTATCGGAGAGGTAAAAACACAAGAGTCATCAAGAATTTCGTCTAAAAAATTAGAGTCCATAGATTTTAAGCCTTGATGCCATCGCTTTAGATAAGATCGTGTTTGATTCATAAATGTATTAGAAACTTTTGCCATGCAGAGTGCAAGCAGTGTTAATAAAATAAAAAGGATACTTTAACTTAATTGTTAAAATTTAAAAAAGCAGCTCTAAAAACTATCTTTTTTTTCTAAGCTTTCTGAGACGATCATATTCATTTTGAAGTTTTTTCTCAGCAATATTGCGTCTTCGATGCCGTCTATTTCTAGCTGCTTCAGATTTTTGAATTCTGATAGCTCTGTTCATTCTGATTTAATATTGTCATAAAGAAAAAATAAAATCAAAAATTATTACTTATTTTTAGAAAGCTTAATAAATCTAGACTTTAGCACCTGCAAATTTAAATTATATGCAGATCCAGAGGAAGATTTTTTTCTAGAAATATTTTTTGATTGAACATTTTTGTCTCGATTAGATTTAACTTTTGAATAAGCATCTCGAAAAGGCATGCCAGATTGAACCATTTCATAAGCCTGATCAGTCATCAACATGTCTTGGTCAATAAGCTCATTTGAGCGATGAGTATTTATCTTTATAGACCTTACTAAGTTAGGCATTAGATTCATTGTTTTGAGCACACAATGAATAGAATGAATAAGAGATCTTTTAGTGAGTTGCAGATCTCGATGATATCCACTAGGTAAAGAGATTAAATTTTCTAATTCAGAATAATGGCCTGCTAAGATAGAAAAGTTAGCCCTCATTATCTCAATTACATCCGGATTAGATTTATTAGGCATTATAGATGAGCCTGTTGAGTAAATAGGCGGCAGACTTAGCAAATTAAATTCTTGAGATAAAAAGAGACTCATATCCCATGAAAACTTTCGGATATCGAGCATCGGCTGTTTTAATGCACCAATTAACTCTAATTCGAACTTCCCTCTACTATTTTGGACATAAAGACTATTTAATTGTTTTCTTTTAAAATTTAACTCCTTGGTAGATATATCTCGCTTGATAGGAAGATTGACTCCATAGCCAGCAGCTGTACCTAAAGGATTAACATTTATCCACGATTTAGTATTTGAAAACAATTCTGCGTTATCTAAAAATGATTCAGCAAATGCACCAAACCATAAGCCCCATGATGATGGCATGGCTCGCTGAAGATGAGTGTAACCAGGCATCGGATTGCTGGAATGCTTTTCAGACTTTTCAAGAAAAGCTTTAGCAATCTTTAAGTTTATTAACTGAATTTCATCTAATTTCTCTCTTGCGTAGAGACGCATAGCAACCATGATCTGATCGTTTCTGCTTCTTCCAGTATGAATTTTCTTCCCAATTGAGCCTAATTCTTTTGTAAGGAAATCCTCTATTGCAGAATGACAATCTTCATATTTAGCAGTCAATTTAAATTTATTAGTTTGATATAATTTTCCAAGGTTTTTTAATGAAGAAATTACTTTCCTTGCCTCAGTTTTAGTGAAAATATTGATTTTCTCTAATTCATGCGTGTGGGCGATCGATGCTTCAATATCATATAAAAATAATTCTTGATCTAAAGTTATATCCTCACTTGATAAGAAATGATCAATTGCAGAGTTTTTATCTTTTGAGTTTTGATTCCAAAGTTTCATGATTAAATAATTCCTGCGTTATCGTCCCACCCAAATGCAGAATTTAAGTTTTGAACAGCCTGCGTTGCTGCTCCCTTAAGCAGGTTATCAAGAGCACAGCAAAATGTCAGCCTATTTGTTGTTTTATCCATCTCAAAACCTCCAATTATTACATTCGAAGTGTTTTGAACTTCTTGCAAATTTGGAGGAGATTCTTGAATAAAAATTAGGCTCATTTCTCGATAGAAATCAGTAAATAAATTCATTATTTCTTTGGGATCAGAATGTTTTGAAACAAAAAAATTGCCAGTTATCATAATGCCCCTGAAAAAATTACCAACATGAGGAGTAAATAAAATATCTGAATAACTATGTGTTTGTACTTCTTTTTCATGAAGATGGTTAACAAGCGTATAGGGGAGAATATTATCTTTAAGCAATTCTGTATTATTTCTTTGATTTGGTGATGCGCCAGCACCACTATATCCAGAAATACCAAAGAGATTTACTGGACCATCTAAAATATTAAGGATAGGTGCGATCATAAATTGCATAGCAGATGCATAACACCCTGGATTGCTAATTTTTTTTGAACTAACAGGATCAGATAGCTCTGGAATTCTATATTCCCAATTCTTGTCAAAACGATGATCGGAGCTCAAATCAACAATAATTGCCTCATTATTATGATCTGTAATTAAATCAACATACTGCTGAGATTTCATGTTAGGTAAAGCTAAAATGAATGCCTCCTCGTCACCTAAATCGATCTTATCTGGTGCAAGGTCCCGATAATTCATCTTACCTGATGTATCCATATTGACTGGTTGCCCCGCTTTAGAGGAGGAATAAACAGAACCAATATTTAGATTATTGTTATTATTCAGTAAAGAAATGATTTCTTGGCCAACATAGCCTCTTCCACCTAACAAACCAATTTTTTTACAGCTCATTTAAATCACACTTTTGGGTTTATTTACAGCATACTCAATACAATCTTTAAGCGCACTGTAATCTGATATTCCAATCCAAAAAATATGCCACTCATCTTGTTTTTGACAACCCTCACAAATAGACATATAAAAATTATTTATAGGATTATTTGCTCGAGAACGCCAAAATACTTGTGGATATACTTTCCTCATCTCATGCCAAATTCCAGCCCCTAATCCTTCTCCTTTGGCCTCAGGAATGACACCAAATTTATCCATATAAGGAATCTTAAAGTCATTAGAGATTGCTATTGATGCCCTCTTGCATGTAGTCATAAAAATATCTAGATCATTTGGATTTTCAAAAAAATCATCTACTAACTTGCCACCAAAAGATTTCTCAATAATATTTGTAAATTGCTTCTGAACATCTTTTTCAGTAAGTTGGTATTGAAGAACGCTATAGCCGTGCTTTATTAAAGTGCCTGATCCAGAATCAGTAAATAGTTCTTTGGGCAGATTGATTGGCTCAGTAATTGAAACAGATGCTGTTTTTGGAAGAAAATCTAAAAGAGATTTAATCTGTTCAAGCTTTAACTTCATTCCAGAGTGAAGCCACTCTTGCTGCATTAATTCATCATACTCTAGAGCTAAATTAATATTAGGAATTAATTGGCCCCTTTGATTAAAAATTCCGCCAGTATCAGATAAGAAAATGGCCTTATATGGATTAATAGCTTTAACAAGTTCAACAGTCGCAATATCTGCGTTAATATTTAATATCTCTTTATCTTGAAAACCAATGGGTGCAATTACTGGTATTGAGTCAGATTCTAATATTTCATTAATGAGTTGATGATTTACTGATTGAATTGAACCAACATAGCCTAAATCAGCGTTATCCATAACACACTCAAATACATCTGAAGTAACGCTTTTTGCATTTGCTCCTTGAGCCTCTAAGGAATCGACTATTTTTTTATTAGTTTTACTAAACACTGAGTACGCGACATCTCTTACCTCAATAGATGTGACCCTTTGTCCGTCTATGAATGAAAAATCAATGTTTTTATCTTCAAGAGCTTTGGAAAGCATCGGGCCAGCACCATGTAAAATTACCGGCTTTAGGCCAACCTGGTTTAAGAAAACTAATGAAGATATAAGGTTTTCAAGATCATTTTCGATCACAGAACCCCCAACTTTAATTACTGCAAAACGTTGTTCCGGAGAAGAAAATTTTTCAATGTACTTATTTATTTCTTTCTCAGATCCTATGGCACCGAGGAGTTTTAAAATAGTATCTTTTATAAACTTGTTAGAAGGATTATTCATTGGATTATTTTCTTAAAGTTTATTAAAGCCTGATCAAGTTGATCTATGTCAATTGATTCATTAGGCTGATGTGCATCAGCAATATCCCCAGGACCAAACACAATTGCTTTATATCCAGCCTCACTAAACAAAGATGCTTCAGTCCAGAAATTAACCGGTGATGATAAATTTAAACCTAATTCATCAACAAAGAGTTCTAGACTCTTTATATCTCCAGATGAAGGTAATGCAGGAGCAATAAATCCCTTGGTGAATTTAGAGTCATTATTTGATATCGCATTAATTTCATGCAGTAAGTCATCATAAGATTGACCAGGCAAGGGTCTCATACCAAACTTTACTTGAGCATGATCAGCAATAATATTTGGTTTAATGCCCCCTTCGACAATTCCTAAATTAAAAGCAATGCCGCTTAATCCTTCAAAAGAAGAATGATCATGGGATTGAGCAACCTTTAAAGCATTCTCAGACCAATGAGTTAGTTTATGAATAGCATTATCTGTCATAGCTCTTCGATCTGAGCTGTGACCTGCTTGCCCGAAAAATTCTTGCGTTCCGGTCACAATTCCCCTATGACAGATTACAGCCATATTTTGGGTAGGTTCAGCTACTATTACACCCTCAAAAATAGGCCTTGATTTGATATATTCTCTAACACAGGTACTCTGACCTGCTTCTTCATCCGTAGAAAATAAAATGGCATAGTCTGATAAACCTTTTTCTATGAGGGTTAATATGCAAGCTGCAGCGCCTTTAATATCACAAACACCAAGCCCGTATGCTTTACTATTTTTTATTATCAGCTCATGTGGATTTGACTCCCACCCATCCCCTGCTGGAACTGTATCTAAATGAATGTTAACGAGATATTTCGGAGAGCCTTTTGTAAAAAAAATATTGAAAGACCCCTCTCCATGATCTTGAATTTGAGGATCAATAAAATCTAGCGAATTTAGATACTCTATTAGTCCAGATTCCTTTGTCTTGCGGGGAGGATTAGAAGTATCAAATCCAACTAAAGCTTTAAGATGATTCAAACAGAGATCTAGGTCAGGATTCATTTTTTCTTGTGTATCGATGCCCATGTAGATGTACTTTGACCAATTAATTTAATAAATCCTTTGGATTCAGATTCGGACCAAGTTGCAGACTGAGCATATTCTCCCTCAGGACTTTTTAAGATGTTTTTTGATGAGACGGCAACTGCATCTACGCTTCCTGGAGAAAGTTTTAAGGTTACTTCTCCTGAAACCATTTTTTGAGAATCAAGTAAAAATGCTTCAAGATTTTCACGCAAAGGCTCAAAGTAAAAACCTCGATAAACAAGATTAACCCACTCCTGTCCAATTTGTGTTTTTACAAGATTTTGCTTATCGGTTAAAACTGCTTCTTCTAATGCTCGATGAGCAGACATTAATATTGTGATCCCAGGAGCTTCGAATACAAACCTCCCCTTGAGACCGATGATGGTATCACTTGAAAAAACTGATCGTCCGATACCAAAAGATCCTCCTAAATTATTCAATGTTCTGAGAATATCAGCTCCTGGCATTTTCTTATTATTTAATGAAAGAACTTTCCCTCTCAGAAATTTTATTTTTAAAGTTTTTGATTTTTTAGGATATTGATGAGGTAATTTGCAGAGAACAAAACTCTCACTTGATGGCTCCTTCCATTCATCAATTTCACTTCCTGAGATGGTTGCTCCCATTAAATTTTCATTGATGCTATATTTCTTGTGTAAAGAAGAGACTTTAAAACCTTTATCTTTTAAATAATCTTCTTCGTATGCCCTTACGTTTTTAGTAATGTTTTGTATCTCTCGAATTGGAGTAATAATATTGAACTTACCATGAGCTCTGATTGATAAATCAAACCTTATTTGATCATTTCCCATGCCTGTACAGCCATGAGCGATATTATTTGTTTTGAGTTTTTCGCATAATTTAATTGACTCTTTCACAATTAAATACCTATCAGAGCACAATGCTGGATATTTGTTTTGGTATAAGGCTCCAGATTGAATCAATGGAACCAAAATTTCAGACCATAAACTTTTTTCAACGTTAATATTAATATGTTTTTTTGCGCCTAAATCACTGGCTCTTTTTGAAATAGCTAGCTCTTCTTTTTTGGGTATTCCTCCAGTGTTTACAAATAGTGTATGCACTTCAAACCCTTGATCAATCAAGTAAGGTATACAAAAACTTGTATCCAAGCCTCCCGAAAACGCCAATACTACTTTTTTACTCATTATTAATTCCTATAAAATTCTAGTTAACATTGATTTTTGAACATGTTTTCTATTTGCAGCCTCATTAACTGCCAAACAATAATCTGCATCCATTACTTCATCAGTTGCTTTAACATTTCTTCTTAATGGCAAGCAATGGCTAAATACTGCTTTATTAGTTAGATTCATCTTGGGCCCATCAACAATAAAATGTTTGAATTTACTATTCAAAGCTGCCTGTTCATCAGGTTTTCCATAATAGCTTAGAGAACCCCAACTTTTTGCATAAACAATGTCTACGTTAGAGTAAGCGCTTTCAATGTCATGAGATATTTCAAAATGTGTATTTTCTTGTGAGCAATTTTCTTTTGCAGCGCTGATATACCTATCATCAAGATGATACTCATCCGAGGGACATAATAATTTTACATTCATTCCAAATTTACTGGCTATGAGTAGACTCGAGTTTGCCACTGCAGTGTTTAGCGGCTTTGGATGGTATGTCCAAGTCAGCAGGTAATTTTTGCCTTGTAAATCACCATAATGCTCTTGCATGGTTAAGATATGAGCAAGCTCTTGGCATGGGTGCTCTATAGTCTCCATATTCACAACTGGAACAGAGGAGTATTTTGCAAAACTATTAATAATAGAATCAGTTTTTTCTTGATCCCAATCTATAAACTTTGGAAAAGCTCTTATGGCAATACAATCACAATAGGTAGATAAAACTTGAGCAACCTCTTTTACATGTTCTTCAGCCCCTCCATCCATAACGATATTTTCTTCAAATTCAATTGGCCATGCATCTTTACCAGGCTGTAATATAACTGCAGTACCAGATAATTCACTGATACCAACTTCAAAACTAGTTTTAGTTCTCAAAGATGGATTAAAAAATATCATCGCCACTGATTTATTTTCCAGCAAAGGTTGGAAAGGCTTATTTTTTAATTCAATTGCAAAATCAATAATGTCTTGCAGCTCTGATCGAGACCAATTTTGAGTAGTAATAAAGTTTTTCATAAACATTGAAATTCCATCATTTCTGATGGAAATTATAGAGATCTAATTCTTTGAGTTGGGATTGAAGACTTAATGTCTACAATTTCATTTGTTTCATCAAAATATACAAGGGTAGGCTTGTGATTAAGCATTTGATCCTCGTGCATCGAGACGAATGAACAAATAATTATAATATCTTCAGGAGATGCTTTATGAGCAGCAGCGCCATTGATAGAAACAGTTTTTGAGCCAGCTTCTGCAGCTATAAGATAAGTTGAAAAACGTTCGCCATTAGTAACATTATATATCTCAACTTTTTCATACTCAGTCATATTTGCTGCATGAATAAAATTTGTATCCAAGGCACACGAACCCTCGTAATCAATCTCAACCTGAGTTACGTTTAAACGATGGAGCTTTGAATGTAGTAATACTCTTTCCATAGGTTGAGCAGTATGCAAGAAAAATGCCTAAAATCCAAGATTATTGGATAAGAAAATTGTCTATAAGCCTTACTCCTTCAAGGTTTACAGCTACAGCCAATAAAGTATTTGCCTCAAATTCATCTATTTCTTCTAATGTTCTTGAATTGCAAAATGAAAAATAATCAACTTTAAAATTAAACTCTTCTAACTTTTTTATGCCTTCAACTCTTAAATATTCTAAATTTTTAATCTTTGCTTCCTGAGCTGTATCTCTTAAAATTGCCGATAATTTCGCTGCAATCAGTCTTTGGTCAGGTGTTAATAAATTATTTCTTGAGGACATAGCAAGTCCATCTGACTCCCTGACAATAGGGACTCCATGTATATTAGTTTTTAAATTTGATTTGGTTAAAAAGTCTTTCACAATCAAATATTGCTGATAATCTTTCAATCCAAAAAAAACATTTTTTGGATTTATTAATTGAAAAAAGTGGTTCAAGATTGAAACAATGCCATGAAAAAAATGCGGTCTTGAAATTCCGCATAATTTTTTAGATAGGTCTGGATTTGCATGAAGTTTTTTGACGCCCTTAGCAAAATCTGGCTTCGGACAAAAAACAACATCACAATTTATTTTTTCTAATTCTTTTAAATCTTGTTTTTCTGTTCTGGGATAGATGTCCAGATCTTCATTTGGTGCAAATTGAAGAGGATTAACAAATATAGATACAAGAGTTATCCCATGATATCTGTTTGCCTCTGATACAAGGCTTAAATGCCCAGCATGCAGGTTGCCCATTGTTGGTACAAAATTAATTTCTTCAAATTGCTGAAGAAATGTTTCTAAATCCTTGGCTGAACGAATAATTTGCAAATTTAAAAGAAGGTATGCTCTTTTGCTGGAAATTTTTGTGATTTAACTTCTTTAACATAAGCAGCTATTGCACTTTGAACAGAATCATTTTCAGCAAGAAAATTTTTGATAAATTTCGGTGGCTTGTCTAAACAAGAAATACCAAGCAAATCATGGATTACCATTACTTGCGCATCGGTTGATGCGCCTGCACCTATTCCAATAACTGGAATGGATAGTGATTGTGTAATTTCTGCTGCTAAATTATTTGGTACACATTCGAGTAATAAAATGGAAGCTCCAGCAGATTCAAGTTCTTTAGCTTCAGAGATCATTTCTTCTTTTTTATCTGTATCACGACCTTGAACAAAGTATCCGCCAATACGATTAATTGATTGAGGGGTCAATCCCATGTGAGCACACACTGGTATACCCCGCTCAGCTAGGGTGCTAGTTAAATCGCAGATCCAGCGCCCTCCCTCTAATTTAATTGAATGTGCACCATTTTGCATTAGCAGAGCAGCATTAGATAAAGCTTTGTCCTTAGTTGAATAGCTCATAAATGGCATGTCAGCCATTAAATGAGAATTAATATTTCCACGACTAACATTTTTTAGATGATAAATGAGATCATTCATTGTTACCGGCAGAGTACTATCGTGTCCTTGAATAACCATTCCCAAGCTGTCGCCAACTAATATAACTTCAACCCCAGCACTGCTAATTACTTTTGCTAAAGTTGATTCATATGCAGTTAAACAAGCAAACTTTTCCTCATTAGCTTTAAAACTATTCAGCGTATCTATGGTGATCAATGATTGATTGTTATGAGCTGACATGTTTAATGAATGGATTGATTATCTTTATTCAGCATATTAATTAACTGAATTGCTAAAAGATTTTTTGACGCCTTTTGAAAATGAGTATGAGACTCTTTTGTGAAAACACTGATTTCATTAAAATCAGAATCAAATCCAATATCTTTTTTTGAAACATCATTAGCGACAATGAAGTC
>CACOHS010000003.1 GCA_902627055.1 uncultured SAR86 cluster bacterium
GCCTTGGTCTTCAGGTGGTATAGATGAGGTAAAAAGATGAATTGGAGGTATATTTACATAGCTTCTGTGGTTTGTTTATCCTATGTTTTGTTTTTATCCTGGAACGCTGAAAAGGAAATCAAACAAGAGGTTGCTGAGGCAACCGCCATAAGCCTAAATAAAAGCGAACGGGTTTTGCCTGTTGGAGAGTCTGAAGACTTTGTTGAGATAGAAAACAGCAAATTGGTTGTTAAGATAAGCCCCGTTACCGGAAAAATTTGGGAGGCTAGGCTTAAAGAGCACACCTATCTTAATAATGATGCCTCTTTGGGTGTAAGATTATTTGGTTTTGATAATGCCTCTGGTTTTAAGTTCTATCTAAATAGTGGTTTTGCCTCTGAGGATCAAAAGTTTGAGGTTGTGAGCATTCAACCTTCATCGGTCGAGCTTATGTCGATTGATGGGAATGTTAATAAAAATATTTCTCTTAAAGCAGATGATTATGAGTTGTTAATAAAGGATGTTTGGTCTGGGGATCTTCCTGTTGATTTGCCGACCCCATATATTGCAATGTATAGAACAGATGGGAGGGCGCTTGATACTAGGGATAACTTTTTTGAAAATAGCTCTTACACAGGGGTTGCTTTTAATACACCAGACGAGCCATATGCAAATAGCAGACTAAGGTCTATTGATGAAAGGATAGAATATTTTCAACGTGGTGGTTGGGTTGCCTTTATACAAAAATATTTTATGGCAGCAATTTTAACTCCCCCAGAAAGGGTGCAAGCATTGATTGCGCTTCCTCCTTCTCCTGACTCAGATACATATGTAATGGGGGCTATGTCTCGGGAGGTGAAAGCAAAAGATCTTATATCTGGAATAGATCATAGGGTTTTTCTTGGGCCTAAAGTTCGCTCTGACTTAATGGGTCGAGCGTCTGATCTAGAGCTTACAATTGACATGGGTTGGTTTTGGTTTTTGGCGCAGCCCCTGATGATGTTATTGAGTATGATAAATGCATTGGTTGGCAATTGGGGCATCTCAATATTATTACTAACGCTCATGGTTAAACTCTTGATGTGGCCACTTTCAGCGAAAGGGTTCTCCAGCATGGCGAAGATGAGAACAGCACAACCCAAATTAAAAGAGATACAAGAAAGGTATAAAGACGACAGGGCAAAACTTGGAACCGAGATGATGGCGTTATATAAAAAAGAAGGGATAAATCCAGCTGGCGGTTGTTTTCCACTGTTTCTGCAAATGCCAGTTTTTATAGCTTTCTTTTTTTGTTTAAGAGAAAGCGTTGAGTTGAGACATGAATCATTTTTTTTCTGGATACAAGATTTATCAGCGCCTGACCCATTTTTTATTTTGCCGGTTTTGTTTGCTGCACTTATGTACCTAACCCAACAACTTAACCCCCAGCCTCCTGGCATGGATCCTACGCAAGCACAGATTATGAAATTTATGCCTGTTATGATTGCTGTTATTTTTGTAATTATGCCAGCTGGTCTCGTTTTGTATTCTGTTGCAAATAGCGCAATATCTCTTGTTCAACAAAGGGCGATGTATAAAAAATTTGGCGCCCCTAGCTCAACTGTATAATTTTGATTTTTGCACTTGCAACTCCGGTAGCTCAATCTGCTATAGGTGTATTTAGGCTCTCTGGTCCGGGTTGTTGTGAAATAATTAACGGGGCGCTCAACAAACCTGTTTCCATTTATCGAAAGGTATTTCAAAGAGATGTTATTTGGGACGGGGCTCTTGTCGACAGGTGTTCGATAGTCTTTTATTCAGCTCCAAGTAGTTACACCGGGGAAGATTCTGTTGAGGTGTTTTGTCATGGAGGGCTTTCTGTAATTAAGTCCTTAAGTGGTGTTTTTCTTGGTCTCGGTTTTAGGGAGGCAGAGCCTGGTGAGTTTTCACGAATTGCCTTTGAGAACGGAAAGCTTTCGTTAAACGAAGCTGAGGCAGTTGTGGATCTTATTCATTCCGAAGATGAAAGCAGAAGGCTTCTTTCTTCAGAAGCGGTTGCTGGCAAGTTAAGCAATATGATAAAAGGCCTGGGCGATGAGGTTGATGCATTAAGGGTTTATATAGAGGGAAGTATAGATTTTTCTGATGAGGATTATGATTTTATTTCTGAGGGCTCGGTAGCTGAAAAGTTAATTGGGGTTAGGTCCTCATTGTTAGGTTTGATTGACTCTTCGTTAGTATCAACCAAAAAACTTACTAAAAACAGGGTTTTGTTTCTTGGTCCTCCTAACACCGGCAAGTCTTCTTTGTTTAATAGGATGCTTGGTTTTGAGAGGGCTCTTGTTTCAAATGTGCCCGGCACTACTAGAGACCTGATAGATTCAGAGATTTTTTATAACAGTATAAATATGGAGCTGGTTGATTCCGCTGGTATAAGAGAGACTGATGATTTAATCGAGGCAAGGGGTGTTGCCCGATCTCAAGATGAGGTTAGCGATTCGGTATTGGTTTTGGTTGTTTTAGATTACCTTACTGAAGATCTTGCTAAAAATTTCGCATCAATTTTGGATAAAAAAAATCATCTGTTTGTTTTTAATAAATCAGATGAAAAACCTCCAAGCCAAACCTATGATTGTATTGTGTCAGCAAAGTCGGGTGAGGGTATTCAAGAATTAAAAAAATTAATTTTTAATTCTATTCAAAACAATAACGAAGGCTCTAAAAAAACCTTTATCATTAGAGAGCGACACCTTGTTTTATTTCAATCGGCCTTATCGAACCTTGATACCTGTATAGAAAAGATTTCAAAAGAAAGCGACGTTGAACTTGCAGCTGAAGATCTAAAAATGGTGCGGTCTTCTTTTGACGAGTTCCTGGGTGTTAAATATCCAGATGATTTATTGGGCGATATTTTTAATGATTTCTGTATAGGTAAGTAGATTAAATGTGGAAAATTTGTGATTAATTTTTTTGTCTTTTTTATCCACAAGTTATTTAATAAATGGTTACAGTTTATGAGTTTAGGTTTACATAATTTATTAATGCTTGAATCGCTTTTGAGGAAAGGACGCGCTCATTTTATCAACAGAAAAAAGCTTCTTAATAATAACAACAATAATATATTGTTGTTATAACATTATTATATATATGTTTGATGTAATAGTAATTGGTGGAGGTCATGCTGGTGTTGAAGCTGCACATGCGGTTTATAGGCAAGGCCTTAACTGCTGTCTGGTTACTTTTAAAACTGAAACTATAGGTCAAATGTCTTGCAATCCAGCCATTGGGGGCCTGGGAAAATCTCACCTAGTTAGAGAGGTTGATGCTTTGGGTGGAATTATGGCTCAAGCTACAGATTGCTCAGGTATTCAATCAAGAACCCTTAACACTAGAAAAGGTTTTGCAGTTCAGGCTCTTCGAGTTCAATGTGATAGAGATAAGTATAAAAAATCCATACAGGAACTCTTGTTGAATACAAACATCACCATCAAAGAGGGAGAAGTGGTAGATATTATACTTGAGAAAAATACTATTCTCGGAGTTGAATTAAGATCTGGCGAAAAAATCAACTCAGCTAAAACCATTTTAACTACAGGCACATTCTTAAACGGAGTGATGTATAAAGGTGACGAGAAGATTTCAGGAGGCCGTGTTGGAGACAGCACATCAATACCTTTGTCGGAAAAACTCTATGATTTAAAACTACCCATGGGAAGACTTAAAACAGGAACACCTGCCAGAATAAAACTTTCTAGCATCGACTTAAAACTTATGGAAGAACAACCGGGTGACAAAAACCCACCTCCAATGTCTATTCTTCAACCGCCTCAAACAACCCTTCCGCAGATCTCCTGTTATATAACAAGGACCAACAAAAAAACCCATAAAATCATTTCAGACAACACCCACCTATCTGCAATGTATTCTGGAAAAATTTCTGGAATAGGGCCCAGATACTGTCCATCTATAGAGGATAAAATTAACAAGTTTAGCGAAAAAGACAGCCATCAAATTTTTATAGAGCCCGAGGGCCTAGATAAAGATCTTGTTTATCCAAACGGCATTTCCACAAGCTTGCCCACTTCAGCACAAAAAGAATTTGTAGAGTCTATTCAGGGGATGGAAAATTGCATAATAGAAGAATATGGCTACGCCGTAGAATATGACTTTATTGATCCCAGGTCATTAAAACCAACACTTGAAACAAAATTTATAAAGAACCTGTATCTCGCAGGTCAAATAAATGGCACAACCGGATACGAAGAGGCAGCAGCACAAGGTCTTGTTGCGGGTATTAATGCTGCTCAAAACATTCTTAACAAACCCGATGTAGTATTTGATAGAAGTGAAGCATATATAGGTGTTTTAATAGATGACTTAACGCTTCATGGCGTTACAGAGCCATACAGAATGTTTACAAGCAGAGCAGAGTTCCGCCTTATGCTTTCCCAAGATACCGCATGCCAGAGACTTACTGAAAAGGGCTACTCGCTTGGTTTGATTAAGGAAAAAACATTTGGCGCTTACTTGGAAAAAGAAAAAGAATATCAAGACTTTCTAAAACAAATCAAAAGAACAAAAACAACACATAACAACAAACCCACAACCGGAGAAGACTTACTTAAAAGAACCGACCTCAACCCTAACGAAATTAAACTGCTTCTAAAAATTTCCAAGGATAAAGAAGAGTTTTTTAAAAGAGCAGCTAATGAAATTAAATACAGCGGCTATATTGCAAAACAAAAAAGAGAAGTCGAAAGCTCTAAAAAGAACGAAACAGTTTTGATACCAAGCAACATCAACTACTCCAGTATTAAAGGCCTCTCAAACGAAGTTGTTGAAAAACTAATTAAACACAAACCATCAACCCTGGGTCAAGCCAGCAGATTAGAGGGCGTAACACCCGCAGCAACAAACTTAATTGCAATTACTATTAAGAAGAATCAATTGCTCGAGAAGGCATAATCAAATCAAAAACCAGAGAAAAACAAACGAACTCATCAAAACTTTTATTGAAGAAATTTTAAGGTTTAACAAAGCCCACAACATAGTTGGACGCTCAACAGAATCGGAAATAAGCCTTTTAGATGTTATCGACTGCGAATCAATTCTTCCACATACAAAATCTGCAACAAACTTATTAGATATTGGGAGCGGAGCAGGTCTGCCAGGCATAATAATAGCCATACACCAACCCCAAACCGAAGTAACCATGTCTGAAAAAAACAAAAAGAAGGCATACTTTATTAAAAAGACAATTCGAACCCTGCAACTCGCGAATGCAAAGATCCTCGATGAGGCCATAACACCAAAACTAATTACAGAAAATAAGTTTGATGTTGTTACAGCTAGAGCCCTAGCATCTGCGTCTAAAATAATTAAGATGTCAAAACATCTTTTATCCAAAAAAGGAAAGTTCCTTCTTATGAAGGGGGCGCTAGAAAAAATAAATGTAGAGGTTGCCCAGCTGGAAAATAATACATACTCTTATACTATCCACAAAACAAAAAACACAGAAACCAATAGACATATTTTAGAAATAACACAAAAATGAAACACATAATCGCTATAGCCAATCAAAAAGGCGGTGTTGGAAAAACAACAACAGCAGTGAACCTAGCCGCAGCGCTCGCAGCAACAAAAAGAAAGGTTTTATTGATAGATCTCGATCCTCAAGGAAATGCAAGCACAGCAGCAGGAGCCCCCAAAAATGAAAAAACCTTATTTCAAATTTATTCTCAAAACCTAGATATCGAAGAACACATAATCAAATCTCCAAGTGGATATGATGTTGTGCCAGGCGGGGAAAACCTTATAGCTCTAGAGGTTTATATAAGAAATGAAGGAAAACAGGGGGAGTTAAAAAAACAACTGGCACCCCTGGACTATGAATTCGTCATCATAGACACACCACCTTCACTAAACCAATTAACGCTGGAGTCTCTTTTTGCTGCTACAGCAACACTTATACCCCTCCAATGTGAATACTATTCTTTAGAGGGAATCTCATCACTAATTAATACAATTAACACACTCAAAAACAAAAACCTCACAAATAATAGGGTGTTCGGGATTATTAGAACCATGGTAGATATGCGTAACAACCTGGCCAAAGAGGTTTCTGAGGAGTTGGAAAAACATTTCTCTGCATTGGTTTTTAACACCCTTATACCAAGAAATGTTAAATTAGCTGAAGCACCAAGCCATGGAACTTCGGCTATACAATATATGCCATCCTCGTTTGGTGCTAAGGCTTATTTGGCCCTAGCAGGTGAACTTATCAGGAGAATAGAAGGTGGCAGATAAAATATTAAATACAGGCCTAGACGCCCTTCTAGGTGATGTTGCGGCCCCAAACAAACAATCCATCAAAGAGATTGATCTCACCCAAATTAAACCCAACCGTTTTCAGCCGCGGCAGTCTTTTGATGAACAGAAAATAACAGAGCTAGCTCAATCTATTGCAAAGCACGGTATCCTCTCACCAATTCTGGTTCGAGAAACTGGCGCAGGTGGATTTGAATTAATTGCAGGCGAAAGACGATTAAGAGCGGCGAAACAAGCAGGGCTTCAAACTGCCCCATGTATGGTTGATTCTGCCGAAGATCAACTTTCACTAGAGCTTGCGTTAATTGAAAATCTTCAACGCGAAGACTTAAACCCAATTGAAGAAGCCAGGGGTTATGACAGGCTTAAAAGAGAGTTTTCCCTAACACAAGATAAAATTGCTGAAGTGACAGGAAAGGCTCGTAGCTCTGTGGCCAACTCAATAAGATTGTTAAATCTTCCCGCTTCTATTATTGATCTTTTGTATGCCGGTGAGCTGGAAAAAGGCCACGCTAAAATTCTTGCATCCATGGATCCCAAAGAAGCAACCGAACTTGCACAAAAGATTGTTTCATTGGGCATGACTGTTAAAGATACAGCGACCTCAACCAAAACCAGCGCAACAAAAAACAAGACAAAAACAAAAAATAGAGACTTATTAAATATTGAAGAAGAGCTCTCTGAAAACATTGGACACAAGACGCAAATTGAGCAACAAACAGCTTCAAAAGGCAAAATATCTATTTCATACACTTCAAAAGACGAAAGAGAGTCTATTATCAACAAATTATTAAAATTAAAGAAAAATTAAGCTTGTCCTTAAGACTATAAATTTTTATAATCAGCCCCGTAAAAAAACTTACTTAAACTAAAATTATTACTTTGCTAAACAACCGGTTATCTGCCTTAGGTCTTTTGATCTCAGTGGTTTTGTTTCCAATGTTTGTGCAACCTATTTTTGTTGGATACGTGATTGCTTTGGCTGCGGTTATTTATGTAGCTAGCAGGCCAAAAAAAGAGGCTTTGAATCTTTACCTTGCCTTCATACTAAGATGGTCAGTTTTTATAATTTTTACAATTTTGTCTTTGATATATGTTACAGAAAACACACTTCTGGCTGTCTTTCTACTAGTATACTTAAACACAACTTTTAACCCCAAACCATTTACCGTTTAATATGGCATCAGCATCAGGCGAACAAACAAGCGCAGAGTACATTCAACACCACTTAACCAATCTCGTGTGCGGCAAAACACCAGATGGATGGACTTGTGATCATAACGCAGTTGATCAAATGGGTTTTTTAGCATTTCATGTTGATTCCCTTGGATGGTCAATATTTCTTGGGTTGGTATTTGTTGGGCTGTTCCGGTTAGGCATTCCAAAGCTTTCAACCGAGGCGCCGAGTGGAATCCAGAATTTTGTGGAGATGTGTATCGAGTTTGTTAATGATAATGTGCAGAGCATATTCACATCGGCAAAAAATAAATTAATTGGTCCTATGGCATTAACAGTATTAGTCTGGGTGTTTCTCATGAACCTAATGGATTTGGTCCCTGTCGACTACTTACCAACACTTGCTGGCCAGGTAGCAGAGGCAACCGGTATGGTTGAAAATTCTAAGGACGCATATTTTAAAGTGGTGCCGACTACCGATCCGAACATCACCCTTGGAATGGCACTAGCGGTTTTTGTTTTGATTATTTTTTACAGCATTAAAATTAAAGGTTTAAAGGGGTTTTTGGCAGAGTTAACTCTTCACCCTTTCGGTAAATGGATGATGCCGGTTAACTTGGTTTTAGAGGGAGTCAACCTCATCGCTAAACCCATATCACTAGGCTTGAGGTTGTTTGGCAATCTTTATGCTGGTGAAATGATCTTTATTTTAATAGCTTTAATGTTAACTTTTAGTTCAATATCAATAGGTTTGCTGGGAGTTGGACTACACTTAATATGGGCCCTTTTTCATATTTTGATTTTAGCCTTACAGGCTTTTATTTTTATGGTGCTAACCATTGTTTATTTAGCAATGGCGCATGAAACAGAAGACCACTAGGTCTTTAATTTTTAGGAGAAAAGAATGGAACAATCACTTATATATATAGCATCAGGCCTCATGATTGGTCTAGGTGCTGTTGGCGCTGCTATTGGTGTAGGCGTTTTGGGAGGCAAGTTTTTAGAGGGCGCAGCTCGTCAACCAGAGCTTATTCCAATGCTCAGAACTCAGCTTTTCATTGTGATGGGTCTTGTTGATGCTGTCCCAATGATTGGTGTTGGCCTGGGTCTTTATTTAATGTTTGCCGCTTAAATAGATAATGAATATTAACGCAACACTCTTAGGCCAGACTTTAGCATTTGTTATTTTTGTAGCAATTTGTTGGAAGTATGTATGGCCTCCTATTATTGCGATAATGGAAGAAAGAGAGAAGCGTATAGCAGATGGTTTAGAGGCGGCAAAAAAAGCAGATGATTCTCTGGAAGAGGCCCAACTTGCCTTTGATCAAGAGATGAATAAAGCAAAAGCAGAGGCCGCTGAAATATTAGAAAAAGCCAATTCTAGAGCCTCTCAAATCGTAAATGATGCAACAGCAAAAGCCGAGGCTGAGGCTGAAAAGATTTTATCTTCAGCATCCAAAACCATTGAAAACGATGTGAATAAAGCCAAAGAAGAGCTAAGGCAAAAAATGTCAGAACTTATTATTGACACTTCTGAAAAAATATTGGGCGATGAAATTAGCCCGGAGAAACATCAAGAGTTGCTAAAAAAAGCAGCAGAAGAGTTATAAAAAATGATCGAACTGTCTCCACTTGCCAGACCATATGCTAAAGCTATTTTCTCAGCAGCTTTAGACGCCGGCAATCATGAGATGGTTGCAAAGGACCTAGCCCTTTTATCTGCAGTTTCCCAAACTAAAGAGGTTTCTCGTTTGATCGAAGATCCAGAGCTTTCAAAAGAAAAAATTGCCAAAACCATTATAAATTTGGCAGATGGTGAGGTGGGCAGCTTGGCAAATAAGATGTTGGAGCTTCTTGCGGATAACAAAAGACTTAATCTTATTGAAACAATTAATACAAGTTATCAAGAATTATTAGAGCAACACAACAATACAAGCTCCATTGTTGTGAATGTTGCGAATCAACCCTCCGAAGATAACAAAAAAGTTATTGTCGAAAAACTTCTTGCAGAGCACGGAGAGGGTTCAAACATAGAATTTTCGGAAGATCCTTCAATTATGGGCGGTCTATCTATTAAAGTCGGAGATGAAACTCTGGATCTATCCATTAAGGGAAAGGTCAAAAAATTAGTAAATCAATTAAATTTTTAAGGTGAAAAAATGAGCCAATTAAATCCATCAGAAATTTCCAGTGTATTAAAGGAAAAAATTGCAGGTCTTGATCTTTCTGCAGAAAGAAAAAATGAGGGCATAATCGTTAGTGTTTCAGACGGGATTGTAAGAATTCATGGTATGGGCGATGTTATGTACGGCGAGCTTATAGAGTTTGAAAATGGTGTTTTAGGCTTGGCGCTTAATCTCGAGCAAGATTCTGTTGGAGCAGTTGTGTTAGGGGACTATTTGGGACTAATTGAAGGCCAAAAAGCTGTTTGCACAGGAAGAATTTTAGAGGTTCCAGTGGGCGAAGAGTTATTAGGTAGAGTTGTAGATGCTTTAGGCAATCCTATTGATGGCAAAGGAGAAATTAAAACAGAGATGACCGCTCCCGTTGAGGTTGTTGCACCAGGCGTTATTGCAAGACAGTCAGTTGATCAACCAGTTCAAATTGGACTAAAAGCAGTCGATGCAATGGTACCAATTGGCCGCGGTCAAAGAGAACTTATTATTGGCGATAGACAAACAGGCAAGACTGCTGTTGCGGTTGATGCAATCATTAACCAAAAAGGAACCGGTATCAAATGCATATACGTTGCTATTGGTCAAAAACAATCAACTGTAGTCAATGTTGTTAAAAAGCTTGAGGAACATGGTGCACTAGAACATACAATTATTGTTTCAGCTTCAGCATCTGATCCTGCACCCATGCAATATCTTTCTGCGTATTCAGGGTGCTCAATGGGCGAATATTTCCGAGACAAGGGGGAAGATGCATTGATTGTTTATGACGATCTTTCTAAACAAGCAGTTGCATATAGACAAGTATCCTTGCTTTTAAAAAGACCTCCAGGAAGAGAGGCTTACCCTGGAGATGTTTTTTATCTTCATTCAAGATTGTTAGAAAGAGCGGCTAGGGTAAATGCAGACTATGTAGAAAAAGCTACCAACGGAAAAGTTAAAGGCAAAACAGGATCATTAACCGCTCTCCCAATTATTGAGACACAAGCTGGAGACGTATCAGCTTTTGTTCCAACCAACGTTATATCAATTACTGACGGGCAAATTTTCTTAGAAACTGACCTGTTTAATTCAGGTATCAGGCCTGCTATTAACCCAGGTATCTCTGTCTCTAGGGTAGGTGGTGCAGCCCAAACCAAGATTATGAAAAAACTTAGTGGTGGGGTTAGAACTGCGCTCGCTCAATACAGAGAGCTTGCTGCTTTCTCTCAATTTGCATCAGATCTAGATGATGCCACAAAAGCTCAGTTAGCTAGAGGCATTAGAATCACAGAGCTCATCAAGCAAAAACAATATTCACCGATGAGTGTGGCTCAACAATCGCTTAGTATTTTTGCTGCTGACAGGGGTTATATGGATGATGTTGAGGTTGAAAAAATAGGCAGTTTTGAAGAGGCATTGCATGGCTACTTCACATCTGAAAAGGCCGACCTTGAAAAAAGTATTAATGAAACAGGCGACTGGAATGATGATATTGAAAAACAATTCACCGAGGTTGTTGAACAGTTTAAAAAAACTCAAACATTTTAATTTATAAGTAATGGCTAATACTAAAGAAGTAAGAAAACAGATTGCGAGCATCAAAAGCACGCAAAAAATTACTTCGGCAATGGAAATGGTTGCGGCTAGTAAAATTAAAAAAACACAAAATGAAATGCAGCTTGGCAGGCCTTATTCTGAGAAAATCAAAGAAGTAATCTCTCATATTGCGAATTCAAGTTCTGAATATTCACATCCCTTCTATGAACATAGAGAAACCAAGAAAGCATGCTTTTTGGTGGTGAGTTCTGACAAGGGCTTGTGTGGAGGTCTTAACATCAACTTGTTCAAACAAGTAATAAGTAAATCAGCAGAACTAAAAGCACAAGGAATTGAATCAAACTTCGCATTAATTGGTTTAAAGGCTGCTAGTTTCTTTAAATCTGTTGGCGGTGATGTTGTTGCTAATGTTCAAAAGCTGGGAGACAAACCTGATCCAGATGCATTAATTGGGCTTACCAAAACTGTTCTAGACCTTCATAGAAATGGTGAAGTAGACCAAGTATATTTATGTGGTAATGGCTTTGTAAACACAATGACACAAGAACCAAAAGTTGAGCAACTGATTCCTTTACCAGCTGAAAAGACAGATGAGCTTACAGCAACACACTGGGATTATATCTATGAGCCAGAAGCTCAAGAATTATTGGAGGGCTTGATGACAAGATATATCGAGTCACTAATTTATCATGCTGTTATTGAAAATAGCGCATGTGAACAGGCAGCAAAAATGTTGGCTATGAAAAATGCTACCGAAAATGCTGGCGATTTAATTAAAGAATTGGAACTGTTATACAACAACGTAAGACAAGCAGCCATTACTCAGGAATTATCTGAGATAGTTGGTGGAGCGGCTGCGGTTTAAGGAGAAAGAAATGAGCAATGGTTTAGTAACACAAATTATCGGAGCAGTTATTGATGTTGAGTTTGAAAAAAACAACATTCCTCAGGTATATGAAGCTATTAAAATTACAGATACAGGCACAGTCCTGGAAGTTCAGCAACAGCTTGGTGATGGAATTGTCAGAGCAATTGCGATGGGTACTACCGAAGGGCTCAAAAGAGGCTTAACTGCTGAGCGTACCAATGCTCCTATTTCTGTCCCGGTGGGTGAAAAAACACTAGGTCGAATCATGGATGTACTAGGCAATCCTATTGATGAGTGCGGCCCTATTGGTGAAGACGAGCAAATGCCAATTCACAGAAAACCGCCGAGTTACATGGATCAGTCTTTATCAGATGATCTTCTAGAGACAGGCATAAAAGTTATTGATTTGATATGTCCGTTTGCAAAGGGTGGAAAAATTGGTTTGTTTGGTGGAGCAGGAGTTGGTAAGACTGTGAATATGATGGAACTTATTAATAACATTGCAACTGAGCACTCTGGATTATCAGTTTTTGCTGGAGTAGGTGAGAGAACTCGAGAAGGAAATGATTTCTATTATGAGATGCAAGAATCAGGCGTTGTAAATGTAGAGAAGCCAAGTGAATCTAAAGTTGCTATGGTTTATGGGCAGATGAATGAGCCTCCTGGAAATAGACTGAGAGTTGCATTAACAGGACTGACAATGGCTGAAAAATTTAGAGATGAAGGAAGAGATGTTCTTTTGTTTATTGATAATATTTATCGATATACCCTAGCTGGAGTGGAGGTTTCTGCTCTGCTTGGAAGAATGCCTTCGGCAGTTGGATACCAGCCAACGCTGGCCGAGGAAATGGGCGCTTTACAAGAAAGAATAACATCAACCAAAGACGGTTCTATTACATCCATTCAAGCAGTGTATGTGCCAGCTGACGATTTAACAGACCCATCACCAGCAACAACGTTTGCTCACTTAGATGCAACAGTTGTACTTTCAAGACAAATTGCTGAGCTTGGAATTTACCCAGCGGTTGATCCACTAGATTCAACCAGTAGACAGTTGGATCCTCTTGTAGTTGGAGAAGAACATTACAATGTTGCTCAAGGCGTTCAAGGCGTATTACAAAAATATAAAGAACTTAAAGACATTATTGCTATTTTGGGTATGGATGAGCTGTCTGAAGAAGATAAGCTGGCAGTTGCAAGAGCTAGAAAGGTTGAAAGATTCCTTTCTCAACCCTTTACTGTTGCAGAGGTTTTTACCGGTTCTCCAGGTAAATATGTAAAATTGGAGGACACTATTAAGTCATTTAAAGGCATCCTTGCCGGAGATTATGACGACCTTCCAGAGCAAGCTTTTTATATGGTTGGAACAATTGAAGAAGCTGTAGAAAAAGCAAAAACCTTATAATTTATGTCTACCATTAAAGTCAGCATAGTTTCATCAAGTGAAGAAATTTATTCTGGCGAGGGCACTATGGTTTTTGCTACTGGCTCTCTAGGCGAGATAGGCATTGCTCCAGGACACACACCTCTTTTAACTGGCTTAGCCCCAGGACCCGTGAGAGTTCAAAATGGCGATGATGAAAAAACTTTTTTTTGCTCAGGTGGGTTCATTGAAATACAGCCTGATTTGGTTACTTTCTTATCTGATAGAGCCGAGCGTGCAGAATCCATGGATGAGGCTGAAGCTATCAAGGCTCAAGAACAAGCAGAAAAAAACATGCATGACAAAGAGTCAGAGTTAGACTACACAAAAGCGGCTGCGCAGCTTGCCGAAGCAGCTGCAAGAATCAAAACGATTCAAAAATTAAGAAAAAACAAGTAAGGTACTTGTATAAGCTTAATTCGTCATTACGTTGAACACTCATACTATAATTCTTGCTGCAGGCAAAGGCACTCGAATGAACACCAATTTGCCAAAGGTAATGCAGCCTCTTGGCGGCATGAGTTTAATTGAACACGTAATAAGTACCGCACAAGAAATTAGTAAAAAAATTACCGTTGTTATTGGACATCAAAAAAATCTCTTAAAAGAACATTTAGATGAAATTGATCCTATTATTGAAACAGTTAATCAAGAAAATCAGCTTGGTACTGCTCATGCAGTAAAAATTGCTTCTCACTTAATACAAGATGATGAAAGGGTATTGATTTTATATGGCGATGTTCCATTAATAAGTAATAAAACAATTCAATCACTCCTAGATTCCGAAAACAATTGTACGCTTCTATCTATGATTTTAAGCGATCCAACTGGTTATGGAAGAATTGTATCCAATGAAGAAAATCTAGCTTTAAAAATCATTGAGCAAAAAGATGCATCTGAGGATGAAAGAAAAATAAAAGAGGTATTTACTGGTATTTTGCTGATTGATGGAAGTCTTCTAAGACCTGCGCTGGAAGAAATTAACAACCAAAATGCAGCCAATGAGTACTATCTTACTGACTTGGTAGAGATACTTTCTGCAAAAGGGGTTAAAATAAATTGTATTCAAGCTAACCCTACTGAAGTACTAGGGGCAAACAATAAGCATGAATTACAAGAGCTAGAATCGATTTTAAGAAAAATGAGCGCTGAAAAATTATTAGACCAAGGAGTAACACTCCTAGATAAAACACGCATTGACGTCCGCGGTAAAGTTACTGCAGGAAAAGATTGTACTATTGATGTCAATGTTATTTTGGAAGGAGATGTTACCTTAGGCGATAACGTTAGCATTAAATCAAATGTCGTTTTACAAGATGTCTCTATTGGAGATAACTCGATAATAGAACCTTTTAGCCACCTTTCATTTGCTAAAGTGGGTTCAAATTGCAATATTGGCCCTTATGCCCGCCTAAGGGAAGGCTCAGAAATAGGCGATAATGCCAAAATTGGTAATTTTGTTGAGACCAAAAAAACTAAACTTGGAGATGGCGCAAAAGCTAATCATTTAGCTTATTTAGGAGATGCAAATATTGGCGATAAAACAAATGTAGGCGCAGGGACTATTACATGTAATTATGATGGAACCAATAAACATAAAACAACTATTGGTGAAGAGAGCTTCATTGGAACAAATTCTTCCTTGGTTGCGCCAGTTAATATTGGCAAAGGTGCTTATGTTGGAGCGGGCTCTGTAATTACCAAAGATGTACCCGACGAAGCTCTGGCAGTAGGTCGCGGCAAACAAGTTATAAAAGAAGACTGGGCAAAGAACAAAAAATAGTATGTGTGGAATTATAGGGGCGGCTTCATCTCGCAACGTTGGAAAGTTATTGGTTCAAGGTTTGCATAAGATGGAGTATCGTGGCTACGACTCAGCAGGTATTGCGCTACATCAAAAAGATAATATTTTTAATCTCAGAACTTTAGGTAAAGTGAGTTTGCTCGAGGATGAGATGATCGAGCAGCGCCCAAAAAGCAAACTTGGTATTGCTCATACACGTTGGGCAACACATGGTAAACCATCTAAAAAAAATGCGCATCCACACGAAAGTGGCGAAGTTAACATTGTTCATAATGGAATTATAGAAAATTATCTTGAGCTCAAAGAAAAATTAGTCCAGGCTGGCTACACTTTTGAATCAGAGACTGATTCAGAGGTTATTGCGCATTTACTGCATCAACATTTTCAATCGAAGGGTGATTTGCTTGCAGCCATGCATGAGGCCATTAAAGAATTAGATGGAGCTTTCGCAATAGCAGCTATCCATATCAAAGACAAAAATAGGTTAGTTGTTGCAAGAAATAAAAGTCCGCTTTTGATTGGAGTAGGCCTGGAGGAAAATTTTGCTGCATCTGATCCGTTAGCATTGTCGCAGCTTACTAATGAATTTGTTTTTCTAGAAGATGGTGATGTTGCAGAAATTACTAAGGAAAGCTATCAAGTCTTTGATAGAAAAAATTCTCCTATCTCAAGAGATGTAACCGAAATAGATATAGCAGTAAATGCAGTTACCAAAGGTGAGTATTCTCATTTTATGGAGAAAGAAATATATGAGCAACCTAATGCAGTGGCAAACACTATTGATGGAAAGCTTGGAGACGATGACGTATTAGATAACATATTTGGTTTAGGCTCATCAGAAGTTTTTAGTAAAATTAAAAGGATTCAATTTGTTGCATGTGGCACAAGTCTTCATGCTGGCAAAGTTGGAAGGTTTTGGTTTGAGCAAATTGCTAAAATTCCATGTTATGTAGATTTTGCTAGTGAGTACAGATACAGAGATCCGCTGGTTGAAGAAGGCACTTTGTTTGTCACTATTTCACAATCAGGTGAAACCGCAGACACCCTTGCAGCTCTAAGATATGCACAAGAAAAAGATTATTTAAGTACGCTGTCAATTTGTAATGTTCCCACAAGCTCGTTGGCTAGAGAATCAGAGCACGTTCTTTTTACTAATGCTGGTCCAGAAATAGGTGTTGCGTCAACGAAAGCTTTTACTACTCAGCTTGCAGGTTTAATGCTTTTGGCCATGTCTATTGCTAAAAGCTTAAACAAAGATAAACAAAATAGAAAAAAACTTGTGCACGAGTTAAGAAATCTGCCAAAAGTAATTGAGGAGACTCTAAAACTTTCTAATGAGATCTTGAGCATTGTTCCCAATATAGCTGATAAGCATAATGCTTTATTTTTGGGCAGAGGAATGTTTTTTCCTATTGTTCAAGAGGGCGCATTAAAACTTAAAGAAATTTCATATATTCATGCTGAGGCTTATCCTGCAGGAGAGCTTAAACATGGTCCGTTGGCATTAGTCGATGATCAAATACCTGTTGTTGCACTATCACCAGAAAATACCTTAACTGAAAAATTAGTTTCAAATCTTGAAGAGGTGAAAGCAAGGGGCGGAACCCTTTATGTTTTTGGTGGAGAGAAAGCAAAAATTAAAATCGAAAGAGGTGAATACATTCAAATGCCGGAGTGCAGCGAGCTATTAGCGCCAATTATTTACACCATTCCACTTCAGATCCTTGCATATCATGTTGCTTGTCAAAGAGGCACCGATTTAGATCAACCAAGGAACTTAGCTAAATCCGTTACAGTTGAGTAGTTTCGTTTGCCTAAATTACTTCCGCAAGAGAATTTAAACAATATTCAATGTTCTTTTTATTAGAAGATTGTCCCATAAGCCCAATTCGCCATACTTTTCCTGCAAGAACACCAAGACCAGCTCCAATTTCGAGACTAAATTCGTTTAAAAGTCTTTGTCTTGATTCTAGATCGTTTACACCATCAGGAATATAAATAGCATTTAATTGAGGTAATCTGTCCTCTTCTTTTACTAAAAATTCTATATTTAATTTTTCTAGGCCTGCTCGGAGTTGAAGGTGATTTTCTTTATGTCTTTTCCATGAATTTTCTAAGCCTTCTTCACTTAACATTACCAAGGCTTCATGTAATCCATATAATGCATTTATAGGCGCAGTATGATGATAAGATCGGCCTCCTTCTCCTTCCCAATATGACATGATTAAGCTTAAATCAAGAAACCAACTCTTCACTTTTGATTTTCTATTCTTGATTTTTTCCTGTGCAGCAATACTAAAACTAATTGGCGATAAACCAGGAGAAGCAGACAAACACTTTTGTGTGCCAGAATAAATTGCATCAATTCCCCACTCGTCTACCTTCAAAGGAACTCCAGCCAAACCAGTTACAGTATCTATAATGGATAAACATCCATTATCATGTGCTAATTTTGTAATTGATTCTGGGTCTGAAAGAACTCCGGTAGAGGTTTCAGCATGAACTGAAGCAACAATTTTTGCATCCGTGTGTTCATTTAAAGCAGATTCAATTTTATTTAAATCTACTTTTGTTCCCCATTCATCGTCAATAACTATTGGTATTCCACCAAACCGTTCGACATTCTCTTTCATTCTTTCGCCAAAGAACCCATTTTTAGCGATAATCACTTTGTCATCAGGCTCAATAAGATTTGCAAAGCAACACTCCATGCCTGCCATGCCAGGACCTGATACAGCAAAAGTTAATTCATTCTGTGTTTTAAATGCATATCGAAGTAATTGTTTTGTTTCATCCATCATTTTTATAAAAATAGGATCGAGATGACCAATAGTTGGCCTAGCCATCGCTTCCAAAACTCTATCACAAACATCAGATGGACCTGGACCCATTAAAATCCTGTTTGGTGGAATGAATGAATTAACTTTCATAACGATATGATACTAGATAAAGACTTTTCTTTTTAAAATATGGATAAGAAAAAGTTTAAAAAAAAGCATCGGAAGTATAATGGGCAATAAATCTAATGAACTGGACAGTTAGGACTAAATAATGGAATTAAATTGGGTGATTTTAGGCTGGTTAATCGACATGATTCTTAATGGTTTTGTTTGGCTTATCATTGCAGCATTTTCTTTGTTAGTAATTGATGTGACCGACAAATGGACAAGAAAAGCTGTTAAGTTGATGGGTCAAGCTGATGATTGGATAAGAGAATTTATAGAGCACTTATTTGAATGGATTTTACAGAAGAATCTTAAAATACTCTCTAGCATTATATTGTTAATTATCTTTGGTATTCTTGCTCAACTAGGAATAATACCTAAGTTGATAACTTAATATAAAAGGACATTGAAAATGAAATTTAAGGATCGGATCAATTCCACACTGTTACAATCGAACAAGTATGAACAGTGAATCCTAGAATATCTAAAGGGTATTGGATTTGGGGACAGTTCGATACTTATACAACCGATATAATTAATTCCCTTTATCAGGAAATTAATAATAAGCTCAATGGACCTAAATTCGATATTCATTTGACTATATCAGGACCATTTAACTATAACGAAGAAATACAAAAAGACACTTTTCAATACATATCTTCTAAGTTTAATGAGATAAATCTTCAACTTAAGGGCATTAATAAAACTGATGAATTTTTCAGATCTTTATTTATTGATGTTGGTGAAAATGAAAACTTGAATTCTTTAAAAAATTACATCGACGCCACTTTTAATATCAATGCAATAGAATATTTTCCTCACATAAGTCTTTTTTATGGATTAGAGGATGTTAGCGTAAAAAATGAGATTATTAAAAAATTTAAGACACCGAATAGTGCCATAATAGATAAAATAAGCATTGCTAGGGTTGATGAGGAAATTAAATCTTGGGAAGTCGTCAGATCTTATTCTCTGATCAAACCCATACAGTCACCTTAGAGTAGAACAAAAAGGAAAAACAATTTTCTTGAAGGATAAAGTATGTTTTTAGCGGTGGGCGCGATTATAATTCTTGCATTGATATTTGGACCATCTTTGTGGGTGAAGTTGGTTATGAGATGGTATTCATTCGAAAACCCCGAAATGCCAGGCACGGGGGGAGAGCTCGCAAAGCATTTGATCGATCGATTTTCTTTAAAAGATGTGAAGGTCGAAGTGACTGAGCTAGGAGATCATTATGATCCAATTGAAAAAAAAGTTAGGCTTTTGCAAGAGCATTATGAATCAAAATCGTTAACTGCAATTGCTATTGCGGCTCATGAGGTTGGACATGCGATTCAGGATCAGCAAGGCGATAAACGACTTGCTACTAGAACAAAGATGGTTCCTATTGTCGATAAGGTGGCTCGTTGGAGCGTTGCTATTATCTCTTTATCGCCAGTGATTGGCATTATCACGAGGCATCCAATGCCATTTTCTTTATTGCTTTTACTAGGGCTATCTGGTTTTATCGCTCGCATGATGATTCATGCGGTGACTCTGCCAATTGAATTTGATGCAAGTTTTTCTAAAGCGCTCCCTTTGTTAAGAGAAGGAAATTATGTATCGCAGTCAGATGAAAAAGCCGTTAGTCGTATTCTGAAGGCAGCATCTCTTACTTATGTGTCAGCTGCGCTAGCTGATATTTTAAACCTTGGTCGTTGGATGGTTATACTGTCAAGGCGATAAAACAATAATTTATTATATAATTATTTATGAACACAATAGAGATTTTTGAATTAACTTTTGCTCTTAAAGCAGTTCTTTGGGTCGAAGCAATTGTTTACTTGGGCATTGGCATAGTTGAAATTTTTGATGATTTCTTCAGAAAATTACCTTCATGGACAAAGCTTAATGGGAAACTTAATGCTTATTTGTTTATGGAAGATAAAATGCAACATAAATTCCATGCTGCAATTTGTTTTTTTCTAGGCTTTATTGCACTCAATGGAATCATAGAAGGAGCAGTGTCAAGATTCGAAATAGAGCTTTTGTTTATAGGCCTTGCTTTGATAATGATGTTGCTGTGGATGATATTGCCTCCTGGAAGATTGGCATTATTAATGATGCTTACAAAACCAGAAACATATCTTTCAATAATTATGTTTGTCCTATTCTATGATTTAATAAGAGCAGAAATTTTCTATCTTTGTTTGGGATTAAATTTATGGGGACTAATTGTTTATTTTCTTAATACAAGGAAAAATATAAAACCATACACGTATAAGAGATTTCATGATGATGTTGTTGAAGCCGGCATCCCAGAATCAAGAATTAAAGCAATGGATAAGATGGCAGGCTTTAAAGACATTGAATATTAATATAGGTTATGGTTTATTAAATTACGAGGTGTTTGAATAGTTATGAAATATTTTTATACAGCCTTATTAACTTCATTATTAATTCTTTCTTTATATCTAATTTTTATTAATAATTATTTTGCTTCTTTGTCTCTTTTTATATTAGGAATTCTATACGTTTTGATGGGGTGGCAACAAAATGCAAAGTTTTATTTTTATATTGGTTTACTTATTTTAGTTATTACTTTTGTTGGCGAATTTGTCTCTGGTTATATAAATCAAGATACTATAGAAATTTTGCAAAAAACCGTAGAATCTTTACAGTCTAATAATTAAGCAAAAATAAATGTTATTCATTGGAATAAACTTAAACATTGATTAAAAGATTTTTAGATAAATACGGCAGACATTTTTGGGTTATATGCCTAATAGTGACACTTGTGTCTTTGTATCAATTTATTAAATTAGATGGAGACCTCTTTTTTGTTTTAATGTTCGGCGCTCTTACATATTACTTTTATTTAAAAGGAACAGGAAAATTGAAAGATGAAGAAGATCCCTTTGTTGAATGAGATTAAATCAGTGTTTAAACTTAAATAGAAATAAATTTTTATGATTGAGATATTATTTTGGAGTTTAGTAGTGGTGACATGGTTATCTGTTGGAATGCATGTGACAAAAGAGTTCATAAGATTTTACAGGAGGGCTGATGATTGAGCCAAATATGAAAAAACCTAGTTTTTTTAGAAGATCTGTAATGAAAACTGTAAGTGCTTGGAGAAGGGTAATGGATGTCAGATATAATCCGTTAAAGCATATACCTGATCCAAGTTTACAGACTTACTTTATGTTAGTTTTGTTTACCATTTGGAGTGTTTTCTTTGGATTCTTGGCTGCAAATTATCTAGGATTTTTTAACTACAATACAATTGTGAGTATTGTCATTCATATTGCAATAATTTTGCCCTTGGCATTTACCAATGCAGTCTTTGTTGATGCTGAGAGGGATGGCGCGAAATGGTTGAAGGAATGGCAAGAAGAACAATCAAGATACAGGCTAGTAAAAAATAGACTTAAAACTAAAAACTTGGTGATATGGAATCCAAACAAAGAGGCATAATTTTTACTTCAGGATGTTGGAAAAAATAAAAACAAATTGAATGGATAAAATTAAAGGAAATTGTGAATGCAAGAAAATTTCTTTTGAAATAGCCCAAAAAATTAAGTACTTTTCTCATTGTCATTGTTCGCAATGCAGAAGATCCCATGGCTCAGCATTTGGAAGTTTTATCGAGGTAGACGAGCTTTTTTTTAAATACAACTCTGGTACTAATAATATTAAATCTTATGCTTCATCTAAAGATTGTCTCAGAATATTTTGTCAGATTTGCGGATCAAATATAATGTTTTTTAATAAAAGGAAGCCTGAAAAATATTATGTTTCCGCAGGAACATTAAATAAAAATACAATTTTACCTGAAGCCCATCATGTTTTTGTAGGATCAAAAGCGCCTTGGTATGAGATAACCGATAACTTAAAACAGCATCTCGAATACCCTAAAGGGTACATTGGAGAAAATTAAAGCACTTAAACTAACCTATTTAATAAAGGAGAAAATATATGATGGATACAAATACTTTTGATGAATCCAAAGTTGACTGGAAGCCTTTGCCTGGACCTGATGGTGAGCCAACAGATCATATTTCATTGTCTTTTTTAAATGTAGATGAAGAAGCAAAGATAGTCGATATTTTATTTAAATTTTCTGCTAATGAAAAAATCTTAATGCACAGGCATTGCTCAAATTACAGCACTTTCACCCTAAGTGGAGAGTTGAGAACATATTTACCTGATGGAACGCTTAAAGATATTCGGCCAGCTGGAGTTTTTAAAGTTGGTGAGCCTGGCGAAGCTCATACAGAAGGCGGCGGTGATCAAGATGTCGTATGCTATTTCAGTTTAAGACCTTATTCAGCTAATGACCCAATCTATGAGATTTTAGATGACAATCTGGATGTTTTGCAGGCTATGACTTTCGATGATCTCAAAGGATTAAACGAAGAATATTCAAAATAATAAACAATAAAATACAAACTGCTCAGTGAAATTTCCATTTAAAAAAGTTAATTTTTTAGCTTTCTTTTTTCTCTCCCTTTCTCTTTCATCGGAATCTATGACAGAGCATTCAATCAATCATCAATTAATTAACAGAACTTATCTAAAATATGTTCCCAAGAATATTGATTATGAAAATGAGGTTGATTTATTCATAGGACTTCATGGTTATACAGGAACAGCTTCAGGCTTTGAAAAACAAACCACCGGTGGCTTTAATAAAGCAGCAGACAAATATAAATTTATAACAATTTATCCTCAGGGCCTCTATTTTAACAGTATAAAAAATGACCCTGCTTCTTTTATTTCCTCCTGGAACGACTTAACAGGCTCCAGGACGAAAACACCAAATGGCGAGATATGCTTAGTTAATGCAGATATTTATCCACAATACCCAAGCTGCAAAGATGGTGGACGTTGTGCATGGGCAAGTTGTAGCGATGACCTTGGTTTTATAAAAAAGATAATTGATCGGGCAAAAGAGGATCATCCGATAAGAAATATATATGTTTTAGGTATGAGTAATGGCGGCATGATGGCTCAAGCTTTGGCATGTAAATATCCAACTATCTTTAAGGGAGTTGTTAATGTTGCAGGCATGCAGCATAAAGATCTTAGTTGCATCCCTGACCAGCCAGTAAACTTTATTATATATGGAGGAATAAATGACACAGTAGTGCCCCCAATTAATATCAAGGCCTCAGATGGTTATTTATATGAGCCAATGGATAACACTTTTAACGCTTGGTCAGAAAAATTTGAATGCAAATCAATGGAGCAATCGAATTTCAATCAACATGATGATTTTGAAAAAAAAATAGCTTTAGGTTGTAAGAATAATGTAAAAATTATTAGTCTCTTAAATAAAGATGAGGGACATTTTTGGCCTGGCATTGATAAAAGTGTAGGATTTTGTTTCTCGCAGCCCCAATCAGATCTCGATTATTTGGAATGTAATTTTTCAATTTCTAATGAATGGGGAAATGACTTTTTGATCAATTTGTTATTTGACCTTAGAGACTGAATAAGTTTAGTTCAAACTGATGAAAACTTGTTTTTGTTGGCTGATTACATTATAAACATAAGTACATAAATTTAATCTATTGGGGAGATATAGATGTCATCTATTTATTTAAAACCACTGTTTGAAAAAAAATCTGATCCTGTAACACTTATCTTAAGAGACATTTTCAAGGAAAATAATTTTGCCTTACCTTATCTTGGCGCTCTAACACTTGGATTGGGTGTAGCCCAGTCGACAAATGTTCATGCTCAAGAGAATCTTGAGGAGGTTGTTGTTACAGCAAGCAAAAGGTCAGAAAACTTACAAGATGTTCCAATGAGTGTTCAAGCAATTGGGGCGGCTGAATTAGACTTAAAGAATGTAAAAGGTCTTGATGATATTGCGAATTTATCTCCAGCAGTAACATTGGATGCAGGAGGACCTGGAAATTCTACTTTTTACATTAGAGGTGTCTCAGATGGAGGGTTTGGAAATCCATCGGGCGCAGCCTCAACCACAGCTCTGTATTTAGATGAACAACCATTAACTACAATTGGCCAGACACCAGATTTGCATGTTTTTGATGTTGAACGAGTTGAAATATTAAGTGGGCCGCAAGGAACTTTATATGGATCAAGCTCAACCTCAGGCAATATAAAAATTATTACAAAAAAACCTGATGTTACTTCTGTCGACTATGGTTTTGATCTTGAGTATGGATCCATTACTGATGGGTCAAATGATCAATCGTTAGAAGCTTTCATAAATATGCCTCTTGGCGCTAATACTGCCGTGAGAGTAAGCGCCTATGACTTGCAAGATGGTGGTTGGATTGACAATGAACTTACATCTAAAACTTTTACAAATAGCGGCTATACAATCGATAACAGTGCGCATGCAAAAGATGATTACAACGAATTAAACAAAAGCGGATATCGAATTAGACTAGCATCAGAAATAGCGGGGCAAAACCTTGATCTTTCTATGCTTGATCAAACTTCTGAATTTGGTGGATCCTGGGAGACTGATGAGGCTGTGGGCCCAAGATCAAATTCTAGATTTAATGAAGAGTATTTTGATGATGATTTTAGTCAAATTTCATTATCGTTAAGTGGCGATTTAAATGATAACGTCGAATATATTTTTACAGCTTCTTCCTTTGATAGGGACGTTGAATATACTTACGATTATTCAGAATATGTAGAATATTATAATTATGATGGTCCCACCTACACCTGTGACTATTATGACTACTATTATTATTACAACATCTCAGGCTGTCAGGATCCCAGGATGTCATATACGCAAATTGATAACCATGAAAGAGATTCGTATGAAGTAAGAATTCAATCTAAGGGCGATTCTGGCTTTCAATGGATTCTCGGAGCATTTAGTGAATCCTCTAAACGAGATTATGAAATTGCCTATTTGTGGCCCGGATCAAATCCAGGTAACTTATCATTTGGTGTTCCAAATGGTCAGTGGTGGAACCTTGATAATACCAGAGAGGAAGATGTAGAGGCTTTCTTTGGAGAGGGTAGCTTTAATCTTAACGATAAAACTAAATTTACTTTAGGTTTTAGATCATATGATCAAGATACCATGGTGAACGCCAAAGATGGTTATTTTGGGGTATTTGATGGCGTAGATAAGGTATTTAATTCCAGTGATTCAGGGGTTGTCCCAAAAGTAAACATAGCTCATAACTTAAATGATGATGTGATGCTTTACGGAACTTATTCAGAGGGCTTTAGGGCTAGTGGTATTAACAGGGTTAGACCAGCTCAGACTGCATTTATTCCTGAAACATATGAATCTGATTATTTAGAAAGTCTTGAGCTTGGCTTCAAGTCAACATTGGCCGATGGGAAGCTCATTTTAAATGGTGCATATTTCATGATGGATTGGAGTGATTTTCAATCTACCACCTATAACTTAGCTTACTCAACGGTCGCTTTTGTTGACAATGTGGGTAATGCAGAAATTAATGGTCTTGAGCTTGATGCAACTTATAAACCCAATGACACATTAACTTTGTCAGGCTATGTTGTTTCAAACGATCCATCTTTATCAGAGGATTATTATGATGTATCTGGCGTGCTCCAGGCAAACTCAGGAAATAGGCTAGCCTATGTGCCTGAATTGTCATATGTGCTTGGGCTAGATAAAGTTTTGAGCATTTTTGGTATGCCAGGATACATGTCTATTGATTACTCATATACAGGCGATAGATATACTAGCCAGGCCAATGAGCTCAAGTTGCCCTCATATGCTATCGCAAACATGAGAGTAGGCGTTGAATCAAATAATAGGTCTATGGAAGTCTTTATTAGCAATTTAACTGACGAAAATGGCTATCTATCAAGATATAACGACTTTGGTGATATAAGAAGGACTCAAAATAGACCAAGAGTTATTGGATTAAGATTCAAGTACAGATACTAAAAATAATTCCTCAGCAGCATGGAAAATATCTAGAATTTTCCATGCAAAATATGCAATCTATAAAAATTTAATACCTATGCTTTTTTAATTGCAGTAATATTTTTAATTACAGAAATCATAAGCAAAATATATATAAGCAATAATGGAACAGAGAATATAACCATTATCCACTTAAATGAATCAACCCCACCAATAAACATTAAGAGTGTAGGCTGAATAACTAGTAATATTGCAAAAATTAGTCTTAGATTACCTGAGCTCTCAATGTTTGAACCCTTCATAGATGCTGAGGCAAGAATGTAAGAGGTTGAATCGTACGTTGTGCATAAGAAGATAATGCAAATGACGCCGAAGCCAATCAGAAGATAATTGCTATAGCTCAAGGTGGACAAGGTTCTAATTATTATTTGTTCTCGATTCAATGTACCCCCTTCTAAAAGATCGGGGGCATTTAAAATGCCTGATTCAAATAAATAAATTGATAAATTCGACAATATGGACATGCTAATCATGCAGCCCGTGCTGCCTATGAATATTACTCCTAAAATAATAGTTCTCAATGACTTACCATTAGATATGTTTACAATAAATGCGCCAACCATTGGAGCCAATGCCATCCACCACGCCCAATAAAAAACAGTCCAATCTTTGCTTATTGTTGTGCCTGTTGCAAAACTTAATTCAGCATATTCCTTAAATAAGAAAACATAACTCTCTATTGATTTTGAGAAAATATATTGAGTTGGACCGAGAATAAAAACAATAAATAAAAACGTAAAAACTAAAATAATATTAAAATTGCTCAGCCTTTTTATCCCTTTTTGAATTCCAAGATATGCACTAGTTGCAAAAATAGAAAGACAAATAGCTATCGTAAAAATATCTAGATTCATTGTTCGTTCAATGTTAAAAACATTGGACAAAATTGAAGATATTAATGGAAAGGACAGGCCTAATCCAACTCCGGCCCCGCAAAGTATTGCCCCAACAAATAATGAATCAAATATAACTTCTAGGAATTTATTATTGGTATTAAATATTCCTGAAAATGTTAATTTTGATTTCTGATTTATTGTGATTGCTAAGCCAAAAGCAATTGCCGGTAAACAATATATAGCCCAAGCTGTAAATGACCAATGAAAAATGGGATAAGCTCTTGAGTAAAGCAATGCTTTATCAAAATCCAAGTTTTGCGTTTTTAATATATTGAAATATTCTATCCACTCAACAGTTGCCCAATACAAGAGCGCAGCTCCTATTCCAGCCGCAAAGAGCATTGAACCCCATGAAAACATAGTATAGGTTTCCTTGTTTTCTAAAGAAATTTCTATTTCGCCATATTTTGATATTCCAATAAAAATTAAAAAAACTAATACACAAAAACTTCCATACATATAAGTAGGCTCAAAGAAAGTTGCTAAAGAATCATATGTTTTAAATAGAAGCTTTGAACTTCCAACAGGATCTGACAATACATATATAGATAAGAGCAAAGATAGTACAATCGAAAGAGAGATAATAGTTTTGTTCCATTCCGAGCTTATTTCTTTAAACATATGTCAGAGAATACCAACCTCAAGATTGCATTAGACAACGCTGCTGATTTATTAAGCAATAATAATTTAAATGAATGCATAGAACAACTTGAAGAAATATTGGCTGTACATCCTTTAAATTTAGACGCTTTATCGTTGCAACTGGATATAAAAATAAAACAAAATAAAGTTGAAAATGCATTAGAACTGATTAAAAAATTAATCCAACTCGACCCAAATAATAGGGTATATCAAGAAAAATTAATAAAAGTTTATCAATTTCTTAATAATGATCAGGCATATCAATCCGCTTTGATTGAATTTCATAAACAGTTTCCCTCGATTACAACTGCAAGATTAATTTCTAATATTCACATTGAAAATGGTAGAGAGGAAGAATCTGATCAAGTAATTCAAAATTTTTTTGAGGCTGATAAAACCTATGGAGATTTATACAAAGGTATCAGACATGTTAAAGCAGGTAGACTTCGGCTAGCAGAAGAGGCATATAAAAAGGTTCTAAAGAAAGATAAAAATAATATTGATGCTCTTAGGCTATTAGGACTACTAGCATTTAAGACAAAAGATTATGACATTGCCGAAAAACTTTTTCTAAAGGTACTTTCTTTAGATTCCTCCTTCTTCTTGGCTTGGGATAACCTGGCAAAACTATATAGAGTCCAGAATAAACTTTTAAAATCTATTCCAGCATTTGAAAATCTTATTAAATTAGATCCAAGAAACTTTGAAGCACTTGTATCGCTTGGAACCGTCTACATTAAATTATCTAAATATCATGAAGGCATAAACTTATATGAAAGGTCATTAAAAATTAAACCAGAAAATCCAAGAGTCTATCTCAGCCTTGGCCACGCTTTAAAAACTATTGGAGAAAGAAAAAAGAGTGAACATGCATATCAAAATGCAATTAAATATTTTCCATCATCTGGTGAGGCATATTGGAGCTTAGCAAATCTTAAGACTTATAAATTCTCAAAAAAGGAAATTGCTGACATGGAATTATCTATTGAACAAAATATACATCCAAATGAGTTGATTCAGATGCAATTTGCTCTTGGAAAAGCCTATGAATCAAATAAACAATTTGATAAATCATTTAAGCATTATGCTGAGGGAAACTGGCTACAGAGAAAGCAGATAAGTTACAACGCTGAGGACTATAAAATCTCTATCGATCAGTTAATTGATTTTTTTGATAAAAATAATGCTCTCTATAACTTAAAAGCAAAATCACAGTTCAACGATCCAATTTTTATTTTGGGATTGCCCAGATCAGGCTCAACACTTATTGAGCAGATTCTTGCATCTCATTCGCTCATCGAAGGCACTCAAGAGTTGCCAAATATTTTGGCAATTTCGAGAGACATAAAATTAATCGATCCGAAAAATGGTTACCCAAATAATTTACTTAGTCTTGATCAATCATCACTTACTGACTTAGGCAAAAAATACATCGATGAGACAAAATGGGCTAGGTCTTCTAAGCCATTTTTTATTGACAAAATGCCTAATAATTTTGTTCATATAGGCTTAATAAAATTAATCTTACCAAGAGCCAAAATAATAGATGCAAGAAGAAATCCAATGGATGCATGCTTTAGCTGTTTTAAACAATATTTTGCTAAAGGCCAGCACTTTACATATGATCTTGATGATATTGCAAGATACTACAAAGACTATATTAGACTTATGGATTATTGGAAAAGGTTATTTCCAAATGAAATTTTTACTATTAACTATGAGGATATTATCAACAACCCTAATGACAGAATTGAAGATCTACTAGACTTTTGTCATGTTGAGTTTGAAGAAAACTGTTTAAATTTTCACCAATCAAAGCGTCCAGTTAAAACTGCCAGCTCTGAGCAAGTACGGCAGCCAATGTATAAGTCAGGTTTAGATTATTGGAAGAATTATGCAAACCATCTAGAAACCCTGATAAAACATTTTCCTGATAGTTATAAAACAACCTAAATAATCCAAATCTAATGATTAAATCTTCTTATTTTTTGATAAAATAAGTCGAATATCACGAGAAGGATTTACATCCTCTCCAACCTGCCAACTCCGGCAAGGTGGAAAAATGATATGGCGTTCAGCAAACATAGGAGGAAATAATGTCTTCAAGAACGAAAATTAAAAAACCATTAATATTAGATTCAGCGCTTGGCACTGAGCTTGAAAACAGGGGAGAGTATCTTCCCAGTTTTAAAACATCTATTTGGTCTGCACACTGCTTGATACATAAGCCAGAAGTGGTTCAGCAAATACATATTGATAATATTGAAGCTGGCGCTGATGTAATTACCACATCAAATTACCAAGCTACGCCAGAATTGCTTATAAGAGAACCAACGGCTCCGTCATATGAAGATTTAGCAAAAAAGTCACTTGAACTATGTAAGGAGGCTATTATTAAAACTGGCACAAATACAAAGATTGCCGGATGTTATCCACCCATTCATATAACTTTTAGACCTGACTTAAGTGCTAAAGAAAAAAAACTTAAAAAGTTTTACTCAACTTTAGGCGAAATTTATAAAGACGATGTTGATTTGATTATTTGTGAAACAATGGCATCAATATATGAGGGTATTATTGCCGCATCAACTGCGAAAAAATTTTCAGATATAGTTTGGTTAAGCTGGACAACAAGAGGAAATAAACTTAACAGACTTCCAAGTACCGAGTTATTAGATCTTGCAATTGACGAAGGTTTAAAATTAGATATTGATTGTCAATTGGTGAATTGTGTTCATGCAGATACCGCAAGCATGGCGATTGAAAAACTTAAAAAAGAAAAAAGCTTTGGTATATATGCAAATTCTTCTATATACAAAAAGAATAAGCTAGAAGGATTTGTTACTGACTCGGACGAATGGCATTATCATAATCACCAACATATTAGCCATTTGGAGTATAGTGATTTTGTTTCCGATTGGATTGACAATGGAGCTTCAGTAATTGGTGGCTGTTGTAGAACAACGACTGATCACATCAAAGAAATACGAAAAATTGTTGATAGAATAAAGGTTTAATTTAAAAAAATAATACTTACTTTAATTCCTTCGGGTTCTAATTTTTGCACACTTTACAACATCGCAATGGGTTTTTTCCCATCTTTCAAATGATTTATAGTCTCCCAAATCAAGATTTATATAGAATGAGTTTTTATCACCCATAAAGTTAGGTTTAAAAGATATTTCCTCACCTATAAGTGTTTTAGTGCTGCTTTCCAAGATTGTTTCGGTTGCTTTTCCGGCCTTGAGAGAATATTTACCCTTGTTGAACTGCATTTTATTTTCTAAATAAAAAATAATTACAAATTCACCATTCATATACATTTTAATAGGAGTAGGACTGGGCACATCTTGAAATTTACCATCTATTGCATATTCAACAAGCCTCCAGGTTCCCATAAAGTCTCCCTTGCTGGCACTGTGCCCAAAAGAAAAAGAAGAAAAGATAAAAAGTATAAGTAAAAATTTTTTCATCGTATGTGCCTCAATATAACAATTAATTAATGAAAGGATTATCTTACCTTCGTAATGCAAAATATTTCATTTTGAAATTGAATATCATTTGATCTATCTATAGCCCTTCTTACTTTATCTTGGAGCATTTTATTTTTTTCAAATGCTTGAATATCCTTTTCTGCTATTTGGCCAACATATAAGATATTTGACCATTTAGCATCTGTGTTGTGACCAAATAATTCTGTAACCGTTTTATCGGGAGCTCGTTTGAACTTGAAATGATAAGTTTGAACTTTTGAAAAGATGTAAATATTGTTTTCTCCAAACGGATTATCTTTTAAGTACTCAATAATATCTTTTGCTTTATTTGGAAAAGCTTCTTTGCCCTTAAAAGCTATCTTCAAGACTTTTTGTATGGAGCCACCCCCAATTGAATGAGTTATTAAAAGTTTTCCAGATTTGTTTAATAATCGCATCAATGGCCCTATTACATTTTTAATTTTAATATTTACAGATGATGCTGCTCTATAGGCTTGAGATGCAATAATTAGGTCATAATTATTGTTTTTGTAATCATTTTTCAAGAACTTTTTTAAATGCTTTTCATTGTCTTCTCTATAGACCCTAATAATGCATGGGGATGAGTATGAAGTGCGATCATTTTTATCAATTTCTATTCCCCAATTCTTTTTAACAAAATTGCCCAAAAGCTTTCCTGTTATTTGAGAATTAAAGTCAAATGAGTTATTGCTTTTAAGGGCTAGATTAAATTCTTTTACTTTTTTATCTTTAATTCTGGCTGAATTTTCAATTAGACCTAACTCAGAAAATTTTACATTGGTCATAGTTATCAATAGGTTCGGATGCTCAACAAATCTATCTGGCATTTTTTCAAGTGTATTTTTCAAATCCTCGTAACTAATTTCTTTACCAGTAATTAATAGAGATGAGTAAGGGTGGTGTTTATGAAAGCTCTTAATAATGTTTGAGAAGATTGTTCCATCTCCTGTTCCAGCATCCAAGATTCTTAAATATGACTTGTTGTCCGATAAACCAGCAATATACGAATAAACTTTTTCAGAAATTGCCTTCTTTTCCCCAGTGTTTTGAATAAACGATAAGTATTTCAATCGGTCATCAAAAAATCTTTTTTTGCCCATTTTAATAACTTTAAAGGTGTTAAATTTATAATAATCTAAAATGATAGGATAAGTAACCTTGTGACTAATTATGAAAAAGATTAACTTGCAGAATAAATTTAATAAATTTACCGATCATTGGTCTCCAAAAGTCATTGAGGAGATGAATGATTATCAATTTAAACTCGTAAAAATTAAAAATGATTTTACTTGGCACAAACATGATGATACGGACGAAACTTTTTTTGTTATTGAAGGCAAGATTGGTATTAAGTTTGAAGATGAAACAATAGAATTGTCTGCGGGAGAAATGATTGTCATCCCAAAAGGAAAAAAACATAAACCTTTTGCAGAAGAAGAGGCAAAAATAATGCTTATCGAACCTAAGGGAGTAATCAATACCGGAGATGCATTTAATGAATTTACAGCTGATAATGACCAATGGGTCTAAATTTGTGGGTACAAATTTGCAATTTAGAAAAATCAAGTTTAATATTATGAGTACATTATGAGTACAAATGATAAATACCTAGTTTTAAGGGGCAAAAATAAAGATATTTACTTTATTCAAAAAAGAGTTTCCAAAAAAATATCTTCAATAATTGGAAAAGAGTTTATAAAGAAATCTTTAGAAACAAATGATATTAGCATTGCTCGAGAGAGAAGGGATAAGATATTAGATGAGCTTAATGAATTAGAAAAAAAATACACTAATAGAGATGTACCCATAGAAATTAGTAATATTGAGTTAAAAAAGGATAATGATGTACCCATTAACAGTTTAAATGAATCAATAAATGCTACCAATTCAACCGATTATGTTAATAATGAAAGCGTGGAGAATAAAAATGTACCCACGAATGAAAATATTTCAACAGAAAATAAGGACGAATCTGATGGGTACTTTTCATTTATTGACTATTCAAGATTGCCTAAAAAAGAAGATATTTCAAATTTTTTTGATAAGTTATTTCCATTGGCAATAGTTTTTTTGGTTATTTTCATTACATTGTTAGTTTGATTATTGAATGAATAACAAAATTCCACCTCCAATAGTTACCCTGATCTCTGGGTTGATAATATTTTTTTCAAGACCACTATTTCCTGAGTATCAGTCCAATTTGATCAATTTATTTAGTGCAATTCTTTTGTTTTTTGGATTATTAGTATTCTTTCTCGCAGTAACTTCTTTTAAAAAATATAAAACCACGGTAAATCCCCTTCAGCCTTCTAAAGCTTCGCATTTGGTAATATCTGGGATCTTTCGTTTTACAAGAAATCCTATGTATCTTGGTATGGCACTAATTTTGCTTTCATTATCTTTTAAATTCAATTTATTAGGAGGGTTAATAGTTACCTTATTGTTTGTAATGTTTATTACCAAATATCAAATTATCCCAGAGGAAAAAGCTATGCTGGCTTTATTTCAAGATGAATTTGAAATTTATAAAGAAAACACTAGGCGATGGATTTAAGGACAATTTCTTAGATTTATTTTGATACAATAAAAATTTAATTAAAGATGTTTCCAATATACATGCAGCATTATGAAATAGCTTATCTAGCTATTTTCTCAGTTATGGCTGTTTACTTAAACATTGTTTCTGATGGTAGGTGGAGATTAACACTAAGAATATTAAATGCTGTATTGATTTTTCAGTGGCTTTTCTTTGGTTATTTGTACCTTAATATTGAGGGCAATGAGACCATTTATGATGTATTAGGGAAATAGGCATAAACTAAATACTAAGCATAAGTTTTCGTGAGTACAATGCTACACATTGTGCGTACATTATGAGTACAAATTTTTACAAAACCCTTGTTAATAGGCTTTTCAAACATATTTAAAAGATCTTTTAGCAAATATTTTTTAGCAAATAATAATCTCAAATATATCTATTGGCCCAAATATTTAGAAATGTGTTTTAATTAACAATATTTCATTTTTTGGAGATTATTATGATAAAAATTTTATTGTTAACAATATCGCTTGCATTTTCTTCTTTAGTATTTAGTGCAAGTGATGATCTTACCCTTACAAAGCGTCAAGCTGATGCGGTAATGACTGTTACTAATGTTGATATAGGTGATGACCTAACAACAATAAGCGCCACAGGAAAAATGGGTGAGTATGGGACTGTGTATGTAACTTACCACTTAACTTATGCTACAAGAACTAGCGGCTTTGTTTCTGGAAATGGAAGAGGTGCGATAGATGCAAATAATGTTGCAGCTGGAGCATTCCGAGGAGTTTGGACACGTGATGGCTCGATGTTACAAATAAGACAAGTTGTTCAGATTAGTGATGGAACTCAGAATTTTGATGTCATAGATATTGATATGTTGAAAGATACATTTGTTATTAAGGCATACACATTAAAATAATTTGATGCAAAAAAAACCCAACCTAAAGCAATGGGAGATCAATTACCAAAATCATAATATTTTGATCTCCAATTGGTGGGGCTGGAATCTAGAGGGATCGTCTGATTTATATGTTGACGATCAGCATCTTGATCAAAATACCAGCATGGTACCGGATACGAGTAAACCTTTTTTAAAAACTTATAATTTTTCTAATAATATTGATTCTATAGAGGTTTTTATTGGAGGCTTTTTTTCTGTAAAGATTTCTGTTCTTGTAAATGGAGAAAACATTTATCAGGATCAGTTAAATATAATTGATAGACTCTTTATCAAAAAATAGATAAGTCTCAGTGTCCAGACTCTTTCCAAACATGAAATGTTTGTAAATTTAGTTTATATTAGGTTCATGTGTGAATGCTGTAAATGTTGTAATTGCGATTGTTGCAAATAAGCAACATATAAACTTATCATTAATTCCTTCCATTAATCGGTTTCTTTAGTGCGCCTAAAACTAAATGCTAATTAAGCAAATCCCTATTAGAAATAATCTCAGAAATTACATGTATTTATTGGCATGTGAAGAAACTCATGAGGCAATTGCAATTGATCCTTTGGATCATGCTTTATGTCTTAAGACAGCTAATGATATGGGCTGGAAAATCAAAATAGTCGCTAACACCCATCATCATCATGATCATATCGGCGGTAATGATCCCGTTATATCTGCAACAAGCGCTGAATTAGTTGCTCACAACGAAGCCATGGAAACTATCCCTAATGTTGACAGAGGTTTAAATGCTGGAGATAAGTTAGTGTGTGGGAATTTAACCTTGAAGATAATGGATACTCCCGGTCATACCATGAGTCATATTTGTTTGTATTTTGAGGGAAATGATACAAACAAGCCTGCTTTATTTTGCGGTGATACCTTATTCAATGCTGGTGTTGGGCGATGTGATTTTGGAGGTGACCCAGTAATTATGCACCAAACATTTGAGGAGCAGATTTTTTTGCTCTCAGACAACGTGCGTATTTATCCAGGGCATGACTACATTGAAAATAATTTAGAGTTTACCTTAGATCGAGAACCGGATAATCAGTCGGCCAAAGAACTAAAAGAAAAATTTAATAAGGGACTTGATGCTGAAAGTTTTATAAGTGATATTGGACTAGAAAGGCAAATCAACGTTTTTTTTAGGTTAGATGAGCATCAGGTTAGACTTGGTATAGCAGATTCCTTAAAAATAGATGTCGCTAGTTTAGATCGCCAGAAAACCTTCGTGGGTTTGAGAGGGCTGCGTGATAATTGGTAATGACCAATGAACAAATTTAAAAATTTAATTGTTCTCGGGCCATTAATCTATGCCATTCATCATTTTGAAGAACACATAATTTTTAATTTCAGGGAATGGCGATCAACTTACTTTCCCGACAACAATGCGCTATCAACGGAAGAAGTCTTGATAAGACTAATCGCATTATTATTAATATTTGTCTTTATTCATCTAATTAAAAATAATCGTGGCAGCGCTCATATAGTCCTCTTTTTTTTAATGACCACACAAGTTGTGAACGCACTGTTTCACATTTTCTTTAGTTTTTATTTTTTTAACTTTAGCCCAGGTGCCATAACGGGTACATTGCTTTATCTTCCCGTGAACTTTTTTATATTTAAATTTGCTTTGCGCGAGGGTTTTATTAAAAGCTACCAAGAAATATTCGCTCTATTCATCGCTGGTTTAACAACTTTCACATTTTTTGAATTATTCGGACCTCAAGTGATTGCAATTACAGTTTTGTTAACACCAATTTACTACTTTGCTATAAACAGGATAGAAAAAAAAGCCTTACTTCTGTAAGCTTAGGGTGGTTGTTATAAAAAAATGCTTGCGATAAATAATGATGTTAAATAGAATCAATTCTTCAAACTCTATGAATACTCAACTTAATTCAGACAAAATCTCAATTACATTGTCATTGGCATGTATGATTCATTGTCTTTTAATGCCGTCATTTCTAATTCTAACCTCCGGTTTCTTAGCTATATCTATAGATAATGAACTAATTCATAAAGTCTTTCTTATCTTGGTCCTGCCCATCAGTCTCTATGCATTGATTAATGGATATAAAAATCACAAAGTCTCTTCTTACTTATACATTGGCATATCAGGCTTATGGCTTTTATTTTTTGCAGTTTTTTTCGGCGAGGGTGTTTTTGGAGAATTTACTGAGCAGATTTTAACTTTTATCGGTTCTTTAATAGTTGCTTTTGCACATTATAAAAATTATCAAATCTGCAGGAAAATTGATTGTTCCTGTCATGATTGATGCCAAAGATTACTTTAATAAAATTTCATAGATATATCAGTCTGCTTATTGCAGTTGTAATAATTAATTTCAAGTATTTTTGAGGAACCACTTATGAAAATATTTACATTAGCTTTGGTAATAACTTTTATGATCTCTATACCCAGTAATCTTAAGGCTGCAGATCATGAAGATGTTATGAATTTAGATGAAGTTTCGCATGCTTTTGGATGGAACTTTGAGGAGGCTGAAATCCAAATACAAAAGGTTTCAGAAGGCCTTTATGTGCTCTTTGGAGTTGGCGGCAATATAGCCGTTTCGATTGGTGATGACGGAGTTTTGATTGTTGACGATCAATTCCCCCAGGTTATGGATAAAGTTCAGGCAGCAATTTCAAAAGTTGGAGGCGGGGCAGTTGACTATGCTGTTAATACTCATTGGCATTTTGATCATGCTGAGGGTAATAATGCATTAGGTCCGCAAGGGACTAAGATTGTAGCTCATGCTAATGCGCGAGCAGACATGGCAAAAGGAGGAGTCATCAATATGGTAATTGCCAAATATAAACAGCAGCCGTATCCTGAGAAAGCTTTACCAGTATTGACATATGATCACGGAATGCAGATTTACTTTAATGGCGGTGAGATTGATTTAAAAAACTTTGCATCAGCTCATACCAACGGAGATACAGCAGTCTTTTTCAAAAAACAAAATGCAGTTCATCTGGGAGATGTTTTTAATAATTCTGGCTATCCATTTATTGATGTTGGAAGCGGAGGAAGTATTGATGGAATGATTAAGTTTTGTGAAGACACCCTTAAGCAGATAAACGAAAGCACCATAGTGATTCCTGGACATGGACCAGTTACAAATACAGCAACTCTAAAGGAATACATATCTATGTTAAAAACTGTTCGCTCAAGAGTTGCCGCATTAATAGAGGAAGGAAAAACGTTACAAGAAATCAAAGATACTAAACCAACTGAGGACTTTGATAAGATCTACGGTCCGGAAACCGGTTCGCTCGGCTTTATAAATCGAGTGTTTACCAGCCTAAGCGAATAAGGCTCATTATTTTGTCAAAATGTTTAAAAGCCTTGATCACTTAATCATTGCCGTTGAAGATTTAGAAAAGGCCACACATAACTATCAAATCATAATGGGCACGCCTCCAGTTTGGACTGGTATGCACAAAAGCCTTGGAACTAGTAACGCCCTATTCAATTTCCAAAATACCTATCTTGAGCTCTTATCTCCAACCGGCGAGGGTTTAGGCGCAGATTTAATAAATCATTATCTAAAAGATACTGGAGAGGGCTTAATTGGAATGGTATTTGCAACAAAGGATATTAACGGCGTTTATCAATCCCTTCAAAATCATGGCTTTCCTTTGGGCGAGCCTACAGATGGCGAAGGCACAAATTCTGCCGATCAAAAATTAAGAAAATGGAAAAATCTATTTTTACCCTCAGATTTAACAAGAGGCATCTTTTCTTTTGTCATTGAGCACACCGAGGGAGATCTTCCTCAGCCCGAAAGCATAGAGCCATCATCTCCTCACAAATTAGACCATGTAGTAATTAATACCAATGATGCTGATGGTTTCATAAAAATCTATAAAGATACTTTTAACATTCGTCTTGCATTAGACAAAGTCATTGAGCATTGGCAAAAACGGATGCTTTTTTTTCGACTTAACCAAACTACCATTGAGGTAATTGAGCAAGAAGATGATTTGCCACCTGGTGATCAGATGTGGGGACTTGCTTGGGAGGTCAAAGACATAGAAAAGGCTCATGAAAGAATGATGGTTGAAGGGATTGAAGTTACTCCTATCCAGAAAGGAGTCAAAGAAAAAACCCTTGTTGCAACTATTAAATCTCACAATCATAATGTGCCTACTTTACTTATTCAGCATTTAGATTTATGAGAAAAATAACCCTATCATTATTTTTATTTACAGCTTCTTTTTTTAGCCTATTTTCCCTTTCAGGCGTTAACGAAGCGACTATTCATTCTGAAAAAATTGTTCTTGGTTCAGGCTGTTTTTGGGGAGCCGAAAAAGGTTATGAGGCTTTACCAGGAGTCATTGATGCAGTTTCTGGATATGCTGACGGTAGAGGTATCCGACCAACCTATAGAGAGATTACAAAGTTAAGAAATAAATTTAATGCTAATAACCACGCTGAAGTAGTTGAGGTCACTTACAACAAGAATATTATTTCAACAGAAAAACTTTTAATGCATTATTTTGAATCTCATGATCCGACTCAAATTAACAGACAGGGTAACGACATTGGTACCCAATATAGATCAATTATTTTGTATACCAATGAAGAACAAAGGAAGATTATTGAAAGGGTTATCCAAACTTTTCAAGAACTCTTATCAAATGCAGGGTATGGACTTATTGCCACATCAGTTAAGCCAATCGATAAATTTTTTAAAGCTGAAAACTATCATCAAGATTACATTGCAAAAAATCCAAATGGTTATTGTCCAGATCACTCTACTGGAGTCAAGTTTGCTAAAACCGACGAAGTACCTTTAATAGACAATTCTGTGCTTTTGATCGGAAAAAAAATACTAGTTATTCAAGCAGAAGGGTTTTGCCCCTACTGTGAAAAATTTAATGTAAATGTTGCTAATAATTACGATGGCGATATTCCAGTTATCAATAGATTTGCAAACCAGTTAGATGGGCTTGAGATTGATTCTCCTACATGGGCCACTCCAACTATTATTTTCTTAAATAATGGCAAAGAGGTATTTTCACACCAAGGATATTTAAATCCAAAGGAATTTTATCAAGCTCTTGGTTTCTTTAAGTTGGGAGACTCAGAAGCTTACAGGGTTGCATTTGAAAAAGGAACTGATGCCAGATTTTGTAAAGAATATGAGATTTTTAAAAATACACCTGATGGCATATTTGTGGATAAGCTAAGTGGAGCACCACTATTTGATACTAGAGACAGATTCAACTCAGCAACAGGTTGGCTGTCTTTTACTAAACCCATTGAAGGGTCAGTTTATTCAAAGCCAGACAACAGTTATGGAATGCGTAGGACTGAAATCAGATCAGTGACTTCAGATATACATCTAGGTCATGTTTTTTCTGACGGGCCAAATGGAATGCCCAGATATTGCATCAATGCTACTGTTCTAGAGTTTAAAAAAAGATCTGCAGATATTTGATGAGTCTTCTCTCATAAAAATAATTAACTGCTTTCACCAAAACAATTTATGGGTATAAACTATTAACAAATGTATATATCTATTCTTTTGGTTCTTTTATCAGCTGCATTAGTTTTTTTGGAGCAATTTACTTTGGCCTTAATTTTTTTTATATCAGCAATTTTATTTTTCTTAATTGTTTTTGTTTTTGGAAGATTTTTTGACCATTTATATTGGGAAAACAAGAGTAACTCAACAAATAATGATAGTGGCTCAGATCATACTGACAATAGACTTTCTCAGTTTCTATATAAGCAATATCTGAAAGGAGTCTACTGGAACGATAAACGAAAAAACAGATGATATTATCTATCACCCTTGATCGTAAAAAGGGCGGAATTGCGAGCAGCTTAATTTCTTATTCCAAAGCCCTTGATTTAATTGGTGAAAAACATTTTATTATTCTGCCCAGCGATGCCGCTGTGAAAGATGATTTATTAAACTTATCAAATGTTAAGGTTTTTTCTATAAAAAAATCTTTACTTTACTTTCATCTTTTAACGAGATTTATTTTTAAACGAGAATATAAGAGTTTAATGCAAGACTCTAAATGGATATTTATTCATAACTCAAAACTGATTAAATTTTTGAATCAATATAGTTTTAAACTTGGAATGATTAATCATTCTGGCAAGCTGCGAAATACTTTTCATAAGGCTACTAACATATTTATAACTCATGCGGGATACGAAAGATTTATTTCGCGTTACCCTGATAATGAATCTACTAATATAGTCATTCCTCATGGCTTTGAACATTTGCCACTAGTCTCAAGCATAAAAAAAAATAAAGTGTTAAAAGTAATTTCTGCAGGTAGATTTGTTACAAAAAAAGGCTTTTATGACTTACTAAATGCAGCTGAAAGATTGCAAAAAGATAATTTTCCAGCACAAATTGAACTTTTTGGATCAGGACCACTTGAAGCTGAGTTTAGAAAAAAAATAAATGATTTAACTTTAAAAAATATCAAATTGATTGGATGGACTGAAAATTTGCATGATGAGTTCAGAAAAGCAGATGTTTTTTGCATACCTTCTTTAGAGGAACCATTTGGTTTAATTATTGGAGAGGCTATGATGAGTGGATTGCCCATTATTACAACCAAAACTGACGGCGCCATCGAAATTTTTGGGGCAGATCCCGAAAAAAAAGGTGGAATTTATATAGATTTTTCTTCTCCCGATCAAATAAAAAATTCAATTCAAGCTATCAGCAATGATGAAAAAAGATATTTATTAGCACAAAATGCTCAACAAAATATTAAAACAAACTTCAGTTTGGAAAGATTATCAAGGAAATTGAGGGATTTATTTAAAAATGCAAATTAATGTTGGCCATCTTACCGAAGGTATTTCTGGGCATGATGGGCAGGCCCTAGGGGTTATAAAAAATTTAGTTGATTCTGGTAAAAATATAAATGTAACAACTATCTCTGTTGGATGGAGGGTGAGGCCAATAAGAGGAGTTTTAAAGTTTATTTCAAGAAAATTATCCAGATTTCCAAATCTAAATAATATAAATTTAATTACTAAGTGCTATACATTTTCATCTTTTAGCAACATAGATATTTTTATATCTTCAGGAGCAAATCTTGCTCCTCTAAATTTGGCTCTTACAAAAAAAAATAACGCAAAAAATATTCATTTAAGCTCTAAAAGAGATTGGCATGTTGAAGACTTTACCGCATACATTACAACAAAGAAGATTTCACCCTTAAAAAATAATCTAAGCCCAGACATTGTGCCAAATTTATTTGATCCTGCTCAATGTATGCGTGCAGGAGAAACTTTTATTAAAGAAAATAATTTGAATGAAGATAAGTTTTCATTATTGATATTGGGAGGCAATGGAATTGGATATAAATATGATGAGACTGAATGGGATGAAATATTGAAGAATTTTTCTGACTTTTGCACACATAGTAATACAAAACCACTATTCATAACCTCACCAAGGACACCCACTGAAGTTGAAAATATAATTCAATCAGAATATGACACCTCATTTTCAGTTCTATTTCACTCTGAAAATAAAAGAGGAAGCTTCCCTCATCTTTTGTACATAGCAACAAATATATTTGTTACAGAAGATAGCTCAACAATGTTATCTGAAGCCATTTCTTCAGGAAAAAGAGTAGCATGTGTATATCCCAAGAATATCAATGCACCAGAAAAATATACAGAAATTATACGAAAGTATGAGGCGCTTAATTTTATTAAAAGAAGGAATATCAAGGAAATCTGTGATGGTCCCTTTAATGAAATGATAGATATTTCTTCTGAAGTAAAACAATCATTTGTTGAATTTAATAAATTATTAATTGAGCTATTGTTTGAGCACTAAACAGCTCTTTTATTAAATCTAACTCTAAGCATTTTGATATACTGGTTAAACATATGAAATTTAAAACCATATTTTGTCTAGGAATGTTTGTCCTCAGTAGCTTTTCTTTTTCGAATGAAAAAAGTATTGAAGATTGTGCAAAAATTGAAGATCCTAATCTTAGATTAAAGTGTTATGACAGTTTTCTTTTGAGTTCGGCACCTCAAGAAAAGAAAAAAAGTTCGCCATCTATGGAAAAGGCAGAAAATTACTACAAGCCTCCCCCTAATAAAATCAAAATTGAGCCAGTTAAATCTGCTGAACCTTCTCAAGAGTTAAAACAAGCTCAAATTAAAATCCAAGAAACAGAAAGTGAATTAAAAAAAGTAAAAAGTGAATTAAAGAAGGCACAACAAATAGAAAAGCAACTTAGAAAAGAAGAAGATAAAGACGTCTTTGGCACTATAGTGAGTGTAAAGAAAACTGGAAATTATAAAATTGATATCACCCTTGACAATGGCCAGGTCTGGCGATCTTTAGATTCTGTTTACAAAAGGCTGCCAGTAAAAAAATCACAAAAAGTGACTATTTCCAAAGCTGTTATTAGCGGCCATATTCTCAGAGTAACCGGCAAAAAAGTTGCCATTAGAGTTAGAAAAATACGTTAATCAATTAATGACTGCAATATCTGTAAATGAGGTTTATGCTATTGGCGCTCCAATAGTCCTGGCGATGATTTTCTTAGAAATTTTGGTTTCAAATTTTCGAAACCAAAACTTTTACAAAAGGGGTGACACCCTCTGCACCGTTGGTTTACTTTTAGGAAATATAATCGTTGCTTTTGCAATCAAAGGCATAGTTTTAGCTTTTCATATTTACCTATACCAGTTCAGGGTCTTTGATTTTGTAAATGAGATTCCTGTTTGGGCTCTTTGGATCATAACTTTTATAAGCATCGATTTAGTTTTTTATGTTTATCACAGAATGTCTCATCGCATTAGATTTCTATGGGCTATTCACCTTAGCCATCATTCTAGTGAGGAAATGAATTTTGCAGTTTCATTCAGGCAGGCTTGGTTTGGGCCAATCTCTAAGATACCTTTTTTTATGGTATTGCCATTATTAGGATTTGATCCAACCATCATTGCAGTAGCTGGAGTAATAAGTACCTTGTGGGGAATAGTTGGACATACTCAAGTCATTGGTAAATTGGGACCGCTTGAATGGATTTTCAATACTCCGTCCCATCACAGGGTCCATCATGGCTCAAATAAACAATATATTGATAAAAATTATGGAAATTTATTAATTATCTGGGACCGGATGTTTGGAACCTTTGAGCCAGAACAAGAGGAGGTAAAATTTGGACTTGTAAATAATGTTAATACTTTCAATCCAGTTAAAGTTACCTTTATGGCTTGGGTGTCTATGATTAACGAACTAAAGCAGAAAAATAGTTTATCTGAGATAATAAAAGTAATCTTTGGCCCACCAGTTACTCATGTAAAAGAATAAATTCAAAAAGCATTTATTTTTTTCAAGTGTGATCGAGACTTAACATGACAAATAATGTTTACAAAATATTAACTGAAGATGAATGGAGAAAAGGTAAGGCCTCATCAAAAATATTTACCAAACTAGATCTAAAAGATGGTTTTGTACATCTTTCAAAAGCATCTCAATTAAATGCTACTCTCTCACTGTATTTTGAAAATGAACAAAGGGTAGTTCTTTTAGAGATCAATCTTTCTAAAATTAAAAATAATCTTAAATACGAAGTTTCGAATAACCCTGATAACAGGAATGGCAAATTTCCTCATTTTTATGGCATTCTTGATACAAATATGATTTCAAAAATATGGCAGCTCGAGAGATCAGCATTTTGTTTACCTGAAGAAGTGCTATTGCAAGCAGAGCAATAAAAAAATGAAGGATTTAGAAGTAATACTAAAAAGATTTGATCAACCTGATGAGATTACAAATTTTGCAAAAGGTAAATTTGAGAAAATTACTATTAATAACATGGTGCTAGGAAGAGCTACATATCAACCTGGCTGGAAATGGTCTGAAGATATTGGCCCTGATTTAGGAAAACCCTTTTGTGATGTTGAGCATGTTGGAATGGTTGTTTCAGGAAGTGCAACAGCATCATTCCCAGATGGAGAAACAACTGTAATGAAAGCAGGCGATATTTTTTATGTTCCATCTAGACCCCATGATAGCTGGGTGGTTGGAGATGAGCCTTATGTTTCGATTCATTTCCTTGGTGCAAATTCGTATGCTAAATAGACAATCAATGGGTTAGAATAAATTTTTAATCAATACTTACTAAAATGAAATTTTTTCTTACTATTTTCATATACGTTTCTTCAATCAATTTTATTCATGCCGGACATCATGAGGATCTAAGTATGGATGGGCAAAATCCATTTATTCTTATTGCTCGCATTCAAGTAAAAGCAGGTATGGTGGAAGAGTACCTTGAAATAGCTGATGAAGTTGATAAAGCGGTTGAATTGAGTGAGCCAGGAATGCTGTTTCATAACTTTGATGCTGACCCTGACGATCCTCTTGCATTTACATGGACAGAGGTTTATTCAAACAGCAATGCTTTTATAAAACATGATGCCAATCCACCAGTGCAAGAATATGTTGTAAAGCACGCTGAGTTAGCTGATGGCTTTACAATTGAAATTTATGGCGATGTTTCAAAAGATGTAATAGAGACTATTAATCGCCTTGGCATTCCTTTAAAGCATTTCAAAACAACTAGAGTTGGATATGTTAGAGAGAAAAATTTCCAAGAAAATTAAAAGCCTTGAAAATTTATGAAGATTCTTAAAGAGGAAATAGAACTTCATTGTTCAGCAAACGAATTGTGGGCAATTTTGTCTGACGTAGCAAGATGTGATTGGGTTCCTTCTATTGAAGATATAACGATAAGTGACGATTGTCGGTATTTTGAAATGAAAGGAATGGGCGAGATTACTGAAAAAATTCTTAAGTGTGATGAACAGGAAATGATTCTGCAGTACTCTGCTATTGAGACACCTGTACCAATAGAGCACCATCTTGCAACAATGCAAATATTCCCAATCAATGAAAAACAGTGCTCATTGACTTGGATCACCGAAATCTCTCCAGATATTTTTTCTAATGGTATTCATCAAGGCATGCTCACCTCAATCGAGGGGATTAAAAAAGTTATTTAGAAATGCTTTGCAAAATTTGTGGTTCTGAGGAAATTGAAAGCTTTCAAACTTCTGATAAAAAAACCTACTGGAAGTGTCTCTACTGCAAAGGCAAATTTTTAGATGAAAGTTATTTGCCCTCAAGCATCGATGAGCAAAAGCGTTACTTAGAGCATAATAATGAAATCAATGATCCAGAGTACAGATCTTTTTTATCAAAGCTTGTAATACCTCTAAAAGAAAAAATTCTACCAAACTCTATTGGTCTTGATTTTGGATGTGGTCATGGTCCTGCTTTAGCAGATATCTTTAAAAAAGATGGTTTCAAAGTTTTTCTATATGACCCATTTTTTTATCCAGATAAAGATGTTTTGACAAAGCAATACGATTTTATAACTTGTACAGAAACTGTAGAGCACTTCCATAATCCATGGAAAGAATTTAATACACTTAATACAATCCTTAAGCCAAATGGATGGTTAGGCATAATGACTTCTTTTTTAACCACTGATGCAATGTTTGAAGATTGGTATTATCGAAGAGATCCAACCCACGTAACCTTTTACAGTGAAAAAACTTTTCAAGTGATAGCCTCACAAAGAAATTGGATTTGCGAGATAAAATCGAAAGATATAGCTCTTTTGAGAAAAAATAATGAATAAAGCACCATCTAGTTTAATACAGCGTTTAAAATTTATTGGTCCTAGCATCATTGTAACTGGCAGTGTTGTTGGAAGTGGCTCTATTGCTTTGTCGCCTTTACTTGGTGCGGCTACTGGTTTTGCTTTGCTATGGTGGCTTTTACTAAGTCTTTGGAGTAAACCGCTAATTCAAGCTGAAATAAGTCGATATGTTATTGCTACAAATAAGACTTTTTTAGAAGCTTTTTCAGATATGCCTGGCCCAAAAACAAACCTTAGAGGCAAACAAGCTTCATGGCTGGTTTGGTTTATGTTTGTGGGTGTTGTGCCATCTGTTGCAGGCATGGGAGGTCTTGCTGGGGCTGTCGCAGAGGCAGGACACATGATGGTGCCGATATTAAGTACAGAAACATGGGTTATAACCGCATGTTTTATCACTTGGTTCATTTTATATCTTGGAACTTATCAAACACTGGAGAAACTTTTGCTTGGCATGGTTTTCTTTTTTTCAGTAGTTACATTAGTTATTGCTATTGCAATGCAATCTACTCCATATGCAATTACTGGTTCTCAAGTTCTGGGCGGCTTAACGTTTACATTTCCATTTGAACATGCAGCTCTGGCTTTAGCAGTTTTTGGTTTCACTGGAATAAGTTACGGAGAAATTATGGCATACACCTACTGGTGTCTAGAAAAAGGCTATGCCAAACATGGCGATGATTTAAACCAAGTAAAAGCTTGGATTAAAGTTATGCAAACAGACGTTTGGGCAACAGTGTTTTTTGTAACCATTGGTACTTTACCGTTTTTTCTTTTAGGCGCAGCTGTTTTAAATACATTAGGTTTATATCCACCACCAGATGGAGATATCATTCAAACTCTTTTAAATATGTTTACCTCTATCTTGGGAACCTGGGCTAAATGGTTTTTTATCCCTTTAGCCTTCTTTGTTCTTTTTTCTACTTTGCTTTCAGGGACTGCAGCATTTACAAGAACTATTTCAGACTACTTAATCTCAATTGGATTTGTTGATGAACAAAAAAATACTCGAAAGCAATTAATTAAAATTATTGCATTTGTTATACCTTTATTTTCTTGCATTGCTTACTTTTTGCTACCCAATCCAATAACTCTATTATTGATCGCAGGAATTTGGGCAGCGCTAGGTCTTCCAATAATAAACATAGGTGCTATATATCTTACAAGTAAATTGAGCATGGAATTGCAGCCTAAACCAATCACAAGGATGATTTTGTGGATTACTTTGATCTTACAAGTTTCTATGGCATTACTAATTTTATACAGTCAAATCATTGGTTTTAGTTAATTTAGATTTTTAAAAGCTCTTTATATGTCATAAAATGCTCGACTAATTTGAGATTCAACCATTGAATAAACATAACAACAAAAGATTCATCATTCATCCGGAAGGATGGAAGTTTGCGGGAGTACTATTTTTAAGCTCCATAGTTCTTCTATACTTATCTGCATCTATTTTGATAGCATCAATCGGCTTTTTTCTTACATTTTTTGTTTTATGGTTTTTTAGAGATCCTAAAAGAAACACTCCAGAGGACAAAAATCTAATTATAAGTTCAGCTGATGGAAAAGTTTGCTTAATTGATGAGACTTATCCCCCAGAGGAGTTACCAATAGAGGCACAAAAGATGAAGCGGATTTGTGTTTTTATGAACGTGTTCAATGTTCACGTAAATAGAAGCCCTGTCCAGGGCAGCGTTGAGCACATTGTCTATAAAGAAGGTAAATTTCTTAATGCTAGCTTAGATAAAGCAAGTGACAAAAATGAAAGAAGCAGCTTAGTTTTAAACACTCAAAATGGAACAAAAATAATAGTTGTGCAAATTGCAGGCTTAATCGCTAGGAGGATATTAAGTTTCATCTCATCAAACGAAGAGCTTAATCAAGGAGAAAGATTTGGTTTGATAAGATTTGGTTCCAGAGTTGATATTTATATGCCACTGGATGCTGTTGAAAAATGCAAAGTGGGAGATAGGGTGGTTGCTGGTGAATCAATTTTAGCGTCTCTAAAATAAGACATGAAAAAATTAGATCTAAGAGTTCTACTTCCAAATATTATTACTTTGTCTGGTCTAAGCTTTGGTTTGAGCTCAATTAGATTCGCTTTAGAATCAGATTTTAATTTAGCTATTGTTTGTATTCTATTTGCTGGATTATGTGATGTTTTAGACGGCATGTTAGCAAGACACCTCCAAAGTGAATCAGATCTTGGAGCTCAGTTAGATTCTTTGTCAGACTTCTTAAGCTTTGGCATAGCTCCTGGATTATTAATTTATATGTCTATTTTTAATCAAGCAAGCATCGGCGCATTTGCTGCTCTTGCATTTATTATATTTTCTTGTTTAAGGCTTGCTTTGTACAATGTGCGGTTAGAAGAGTCTAAAACTGAAGATGGCGAGCCCGACCATTTTTTTAGCGGTATTCCAACGCCGGTTGGAGCAATTTTAGTTATCTTGCCATTAACCCATTCATTTATGGGCTACGATTGGGCCTATGAGAATCTGAATTTTGTAGCCGGATACATTATTTTAATTAGCGGTTTACTAGTCAGCAGAATCCCAACATTTTCAATCAAAAGAAAACAATTTTTAATTCAATCAAAGCTAGCATTCCTTATTTTGTTTTCACTGATAGCATTAAGCATGATTAATTTTCTTTGGATTACCATAAACGTATTCGCTCTCGTTTATCTCTTTACGATACCTTTCTCTATCCTTGCTTGGCAAAGCGGTTCAAGGTAAAAGTCCCACTAAATTAAGCAGGACTTTTCAATTTATAGCTAATTATTTTGTATATTTGTAATAACCTTCAGTTGGGATCATGATGTGAGCATAAACAGTATCCCGCATCATTACATAAGGCTCACCATGCATGAAATCTTCTGTGAAATCTGCAACCTCCGAAGCATCTTTTGGGATTAGCATTAAATGTGGGCCAGATTCAATCCATTGTCCCGGTGTAGATTCTTCCTCGCTCATAACTAATGGAGTAGTGTTATCCTCACCTACATCGCCATGCAACATCCACATGAAAGTGTAGCGAGATAGCTGTGGCTTTTCATTTTTTGAAAAAGCCTCCATCCACTTTAAACCTTCAGCATCTGAACAAGCCGGCATAGCCTCATGCGCACTTTTCCAGCCTTTTTCTGGAACTGGCCTTGGATTCATTGGCATGCATGTCCATCCATTTGAGCCCTGTCTAATAACTTCCCCATTATTTCCGATAATAGTCGCCTCATCTCCAAGGAAAGATGGAGCTGCAGTCGAATAAGCCCATATTTGCCACTTATCAGATGCATGAGATCCATAAGGCTCATATGCAGCTGAAACAGATATTGAGACAAAAACCATTAGCAATGAAAATAAGCTAATTTTTTTATACATTTTAATTTCTCCTTTAAACACACTATAGTTATTCATGGAGTAACTTCACCATGAAAGTGTTTTTAAAGATTATTGCATATTTCTGCATTGCTACAACACCCATACAAATTTTAATTGTTCTTTGGGGCATACAAGTTGTGCTTACGTCTGATTATGGGGTTATGTCATTATCTCAAATTGAATTTATTGATAACTATCTAGGATTTTTACTTCCAATAGTAGAGTGGCTTTATTCATGGTTTTGGAATGCTTGGTTGGACTTCATTTTTTCATTACCACTTATTATTGCTCAAACATTTAAGGCAATTGTTAGCACTTGGCTTGGTTTTTGGATACTTAAAAAATTAAAATAAAATTATGAAAAAAACTTTTCTTGTTTTAGCGTGCCTTCTTGTAGTAATGCTTGGATGGGCTTTCTTATACATTGATGAACTCCGTGATCAAGGCCTTACAGCTGAAACAGCATATGGATATTTTTTTGGCGGTCCAGATCATCCATTTAATCCAAAAGATGCTGTACCTCAGCTTGATTATTCAAAAGAGACTTCCTGGGCATCACTTCCTTTTAAAGCGGATGAAGCAGACTTAATTCCCGCAGGGGAAGAGGGAGTAGATCAATTAAACTCAGAGGTAGATGTATTTTTTGTTCATCCCACAGGCTTTTTAAAAGGAAGTTCCTGGACTGATCCTCTTGCAGAAGAGTCAGCGACGAAAGAGAACACTCAATGGATGATGGCCAATCAAGCCAGCGCCTTCAATGGTTGCTGCAGTATTTTTGCACCTCATTATCGACAGGCATCTATTCATAGTTATTTTGGGAGCGACAAATTGCGCGAGGAGATTCATGCATTTGTTTATCAAGACGTAAAAAAAGCATTCGATTACTTTATTACAAACTATAGCAATGGTAGACCATTCATCCTTGCTAGCCATAGTCAGGGTAGCGGTCATTCTATTAGGCTGCTTGCTGAAGAAATTGATGGAACAAATTTATATTCTCGCATGATCGGTGCTTATATTATTGGTGGGGAAATTTCTAAATCTTGGATAAATAGAATGGATGATATTGTTATTTGTGATGGTCCAACACAATTAGGATGTTTGGTTCATTGGGATACGATTAATGTTAAGTACATAAATAAAAATATGCCAAGATTTAAAAATAATATTTGTGTAAATCCTATAACTTGGAAAAATGAGGGATCATTATCTAACCTCTCTGATTCAAAGGGAGCTGTATATGTATCAGGTGATTTTGCATTGGATTTGACCGGAGACGATAACCCTAAGGGAGAAACTTTTGGCCCTTTAGAGGCTCCAATTAAGCAACATGTTCAAGCTCAGTGTAAAAATGGAATATTGTTCGCATCTGATCAAACAGGAACAAGATTTCAAGGATTCGGTGGTTCTCAAGGAAATTACCATGGTTTAGATTTTGCCCTTTTTTATATGGATATTCGTGAGAATGCGATACTTAAAGCAAAAACTTATCTAGACAATATTTCCAAATAATTCAAAATTTACATATGTCAGCATATTTATCATTACTAGGTGCAATTATTTTCGAAGTAGCGGGAACTTTGATGCTTCCAATCACAAAGGAGTTTTCTGAAAAATTACCTACTATCATTATGAGTATTTGTTATTTTGCTTCTTTTTATTTCTTAACACTTGCTTTAAGGGCCATACCACTTGCAATTGTTTATGCTTGTTGGAGTGGCTTAGGAGTTTTATCAATTGCAGTTCTGTCTTATTTTATTTATGGGCAGGGGCTCAGCTGGCAAGCGATCCTAGGATTATTCTTAATAGTAAATGGGGTAATTCTTGTTAACATATATTCAACTCAATAATTCATTACAAACGACCATATGACAGACCCAATTGTTACCCTATCTCAAGAAAATAGTATTTCCATTATCAAGCTCGATGATGGAAAGGCTAATGCTTTTTCACATGACATGCTTTCTCAAGTCAATGAACTTTTAACCAAGGTGCCAAGAGACTCAGGAGCTCTTGTTATTACTGGAAGAGAGGGATTGTTTTCAGGCGGATTTGATTTAAAAACATTAGCTACTGGAGACATGGAAAAAATTACAAAGATGGTTCAATTAGGTTATCGGCTTCTTTTAGATCTTTATTCTTTCGATCGACCAATTATTGCGGCTGTATCAGGGCATGCAATTGCATTAGGTTTATTTGTTACTTGTTCAGCAGATTATCGGATTGCAATAGACGGTCAATATGTATGTCAGGCAAACGAAGTTCGAAATAATATGGATATACCAACACAAATAATGGAAATCCTTAAAGCTAGAGTTAATAAAAATTATTTTTATCCTGCGGTTTTCCATTCTGATACTTATTCTGTTCAAGATTCAATTGCGGTTGGTTTTATTGATGAGGTTGTGCCCGAGGCTGATTTCATGAATAGAGTGATGGAAAAAGCAAAAGAACTAGCATCTTTACCCCATCCATTTTATGCAAATACAAAAAAATCTGCTCAAGAGGATGTAAGAAAAAAGATTTCAGATGCCATCAATAAATATGAAGATTTAACTGGTCTTAAAAATTAGTACTAAAAACTAAAAAGATATAGACTACCCCAAATGAGCAAGCGTAAAATTTTCATTCCTCAGCATTTACGTGCATACAGGCCGAGACCTATTAGATGGCTGGGTAAAATTTTAATGAAGGTGACTGGATGGAAGACTTCTGGGGATCTTCCTAAAGATGAGCGGGTTGTACTTATTGCTGGTCCTCACACCTCAAATTGGGACTTTGTTCTTGCTATGTCACTAATATTAAGCCTTGATGTTCACATCCATTGGGTTGGCAAGCATTCAATATTTAAAAAAGGTTTTCGTAGACTGCTCAGAAAAATGGGAGGAATTCCAGTAAATAGATCAAATCCGGAAGCTCTAAAGCAAGAAATTTATAACATCACTGAAAAATATAAAGGATTTGTTATCGCTATTTCTCCAGAGGGAACAAGAAAAAAAGTTGAGAGATTAAAAACAGGTTTTTTGCGAATTGCAAATGAAACTAATAGCAGGATTATGATGGCCGGAATTGATTTTTCTAATAAAACTGTAGAATTCGGAGATTTTTTCAAATCATCAGGTGATGTTGAGAAAGACCTAAAATTTATAAAAGAATATTTTGCAAACTTTGCTGGTAAGCGTCCAGAATTATCTTAGACACTCAAATAAATATGTTTTGAGTAAGAGAAATGAATTCTAATTACAAATTACGATCTTTTAATTTATTGAATTGCAGTGACTCAGAACTTCAAGCAATATTTAAGCTTAATCAGCAAAATACTCCTGAGGTGGGATCGCTTGATTCTACAGAACATCTAAAAAGATTAATTGAACTCAGTGCATATAATTTGTTAATGCTAAGTGATGAAGAAATCATTGGATTTATAATTTGTATGAGAGAAGGATCTATATACGAGTCAGAAAATTATAAATTTTTTAAACAAAGATTAAAAAAATTTCTTTACGTAGACAGAGTTGCAATTGATGAGCGCCACAGAAGATCAGGCTTAGGCAAGGAGATTTATGAAGATATCTTTGCTCATGCCAGCAATGATAATTTACCTATAGCATTAGAAGTTAATACTCAGCCAATTAATCAACCATCATTAAACTTTCATGAAAAAATGGGTTTTGAAAAAGTTGGAAGCAAAGATTTTGCTGATCACAGCGTTGCATATTTTTTAAAATAATTTTATGAAATATAGTCTTTCATTTTTTGTATTTATATTTTTGTTAGTAGGATGCAGTGACGACTCTTTACCCCCTATCAAGATAAGTGATTTTAAAAATGATATCTCTGTAAAAAATTTAGGCATGAGGTTGATAGATCTTCCTTATGGTTTGAACTCAATGGAGCCAAGTCGAGATGAAGTACAGGAAATATTTATAGTAGTCCATGGAGGAAACAGCGAGGGTTATGAGTGGATATATCCTCTTAAGAAGATCAATACAGAATTCAGGCATATGTATTTTTATCGCTGGCCTGACAATAATTGCTTTCAAAACTCAGCTGAAAATTTAAAGAACGAAATTACAGAAATTTTGAATCAAGATGACTCTATAAAAAAAATTATCTTAATGGGACATAGTTATGGAGGCATATTAGTGACCCATCTTTTAAAAAATTGGAATTTAATAACTCCCCTTGAAATTCATGTTGTAGCATCACCTTTGCTAGGTACCCCAATGTTAAATTCAATGTGTGGGTATGAACCTATTTCGTTGATACCAAAAAACTCAGTTCTTTATGAATGGAGAACTCAACATAAACTTGACAATGTATTTAAAGATCTAAGTGAAGATCCTCAAAAAATTGAGCTTCAAGAAAGTTATGTGACTACACTCCCTGAAACCTATAAGAGTAATCGACTCGGACACAATTGGTCCATCAGCTGGGTTGCAGATGAAGCTTTCTAATCTCTTTTGTGCTATTCAATGTCAAAGAGACTTAAGTTAAACTAGCTTTTTTCAAAAAGGGCTTAATATGACACTGCCAAAAATTTTACAGGATAATTTATCAATACCAGTTATTGGCGCTCCACTTTTTTTAGTTTCAGGGCCTGAACTAGTAATTGCTCAATGCAAAGCAGGAATTGTTGGTTCTTTTCCTGCATTAAATGCTCGGCCTCAACACGTGCTTGAAGAATGGCTAATAAGAATTAAAGAGGAATTGGCTCAAGCAAAAGTCGATAATCCCAGCTTGCCAATTGCTCCTTTTGCAGTAAATCAAATTTGTCATGGTTCAAATGATAGATTAATGGGTGACATGGAATTATGTGTAAAACACGAGGCACCTATCATCATTACCTCATTAAGACCGCCTGAAGAAATAGTTACAGCTGCCCATTCATATGGAGGACTTGTTTATCATGATGTAATTAGTGTAAGACATGCAAAAAAAGCTGCAGAGCAGGGCGTTGATGGTTTAATTTTAGTCTGTGCTGGAGCCGGAGGCCATGCTGGAACATTATCGCCTTTTGCATTAGTGCGAGAAGTAAGAGAGTTTTTTGATGGAACCATTATTCTTTCGGGTTCGATCAGCTCTGGAAGTGCAATTGCATCAAGTCTAGCTCTAGGAGCAGATCTTGCATATTTAGGAACTAGATTTATTGCCACTGAAGAAGCAAATGCTGATCAAGGCTATAAGCAAATGCTTATTGAAAGTGCCGCAGATGACATTGTGTATTCTTCACTTTTTACAGGAGTTCATGGTAATTACCTGAAGGGATCAGTTGAAAATGCTGGCTTAGATCCTAATAATCTTCCAGAGGCAGACAAATCATCAATGAATTTTGGTTCTGGCGGTAATACAGATGCAAAAGCATGGAAAGATATTTGGGGATCTGGTCAAGGCATTGGCTCAATCAAAGACTCTCCAACAGTTCAAATTTTAGTTGATCAATTAACTTTAGAATTTAAAGAGGCTGTTGAAGACTTAAAACAAAAATCTACTTATTAATTTGTAACTATAAGTCTCCATCTTTTCTATGCTCGCTGCGATTAACCTCAAATTTTTCTCCATATCTTGCCTCAAGCTTGTCTTGGTTTTCTTTAATAACCTCATAAGGATCAAGCTTTAGTGCCATACAAGCAGTAGCCCAATACCACATAATATCGCCAAGCTCTCTTTTCATATGGAAAATATTATCTTCTGATGCCGGCTTTCCTTGAAGGAACATTTTCTTTACTATTTCCACAAATTCGCCTGTCTCACTACCCAATCCAAGTGCGGCAGTTATTAGTCTCGCAGATTCTATTTGGGATGAAGAATCAATCTCCTTCATGCGAGCATCTAAACTGGTTTGATCCAAACTGGGTTCACTTGTTACCTTAGTAACAAAATCTCCATAGCTATTTAAAAATTTTTTTACACTATCACTCATAATTTCTCCTATTGTTCTAAGGGGTTAATTCTCCAATTTAGGGATTCAAGAAAATTAGACTTAGTTGCTTTATCAAAATCTAATACTAGATTATTTTTCAAATCCATGCCGCTTATAAGAGAGTAGTCTTTAAGGGATCTATTAGTTCCAAGATTCAATGGTTCCTCGACATTTCCAGCAAATAAAGCATCTAATCTGTTTAGACTTTTTTTATCTAATTCTTTCCATTTGATTGCTCTATTTTTATCATCATCTTGATCCCAGTGAAGCTTTCTTCGGAGTTCACTTACATCTGTATAGAGATGAAAAAGGGGAACATCAGGAATATGGAAAAATGAATAACCCTTGGTGAAGGATCTTAATGTCATGGAAAGTTCTTCACCATAAAAATAATAATTCGGATCATATGGTATTTCTTCTATAAACGTTCCTTTAGTAAAGATAAAGCCAGCTGCCATCAACATAGCATGAGTAATGTTCCTATTTTTTGTTGGAATACCAATTTGTCTAGAAAATGACCCAGAAGAAAATAAGCTATCTTTTCTGAAAGTAATAATTTGAGTATGTTTATCACGATTATCTAATTCAAATTTACCTTTTTCGAAATCAATGATATTAAATGGCCTAGGATAAGCGGTAATTATAGGCTTTTCAAAATAAGCGTTATTTTGTGACTCTAGAGATATTTTTTTAAGTTGATTTGTAAGAATAATATCCCAATCGGTATCAAATAGAGTATGGGAATCAATTTGTAGAAAGTAATCTTCATTTGTGTAAAGTTTTTGGGCTCGACTTCGAGCCCAACAAGGGCCCCTTGATAACTGAGGATCAACATGTTCATAATAAATCTGATTCGTAAACTCAAATCCAGAAATGTTAATACCTTTATCTGACTGATCACAAATGCTAAAAACTAGATCATTTTTATTTCTTGCGTTGATATAAGCACTATATATGGTTGCTGTAAGCATTGGATCTTGATAAGAGGCGATTGAAATAAATATGCTCATTTTGTATGCGTTCTTTACTTTCTTAGCATACAATTATTTCTACCAATGACTAAGGAATATCCAAAAAAAATCGCAGATAATGTGACCATGCATGCTGCAGATCCGATTCTGTATGTCGTTGAAAAATTTTTAACAAATGATGAATGCGAGGCTTTTATTAAAGCTTCTGAAGGCAAACTGAAACCTTCTACTGTTATTAGTCCTGATAAGCATGTTCAACATGAAAGTAGGACAAGTGAGAATTGCTGGATAGAGCATGATGCAAATGAAATTATTCATGAAGTAAGTAAAAGATTCTCGATCTTAGTCCAAATGCCAATAAGAAATGCAGAGCAGTATCAGCTTGTTTATTATAAAAAGGGAGCCCAATATAAACCTCATTTTGACTCTTTTGATTATGAAACTGAAGATGGAAAGAATAATTGGGAGCCAGGTGGTCAGAGAATGGTTACGGTTATTGCTTATTTAAATGATGTCGAAGAAGGTGGCGAAACTGGTTTCCCAGAGCTTGATATAAATGTTCCGGCAAACAAAGGAGATGTTGTTGTATTTCATAATACCCTTTTAAATGATTCAGCAACTCATCCAAAAATTCATCCAAAATCACTTCATGGAGGCATGCCTGTAACAAAGGGTGAAAAATGGATGGTAAATCTTTGGTTTAGGGAAAACCTTAGATACTAATTACTTTAATTTTAGAGAACTTTGACTAGTTACGATATTAAACAAATGATCTTGAGCTTCTGGCTTAAGCTGAGCAACACCAACTGCCAGAACATCAATAATTGCCATATAAGCCAACCTTGAAGTTAGCGGCCTAGTTAATCTTGCATTTCCTCCAACATCAATATCTAGAGAAATATCACATATTCTTGAAAGGGGAGTATTTGAGGGCATAAGTCCAATTACAATAACACCAGAGCTTTTTACTGTTTTAATGCTTTCAACCAAAGCGGCTGTATTTCCAGATTGTGATATTGCCACAACTACATCTCTATTGTTAAGAGAATTTGCTGACATAAACTGAATATGAGGATCAGAAATACAGGAGGATGGTATCTTGAGTCGAAAAAATTTGTGTTGTGCATCCATGGCTATTGCTGCAGAACCACCAAAAGCATAGAATTCAACTCTTTTGGCGTTTGCCAATGTTTCAATTGCCTCCTCAAGTGCAGTTTGATCGAGTTGTGATCTAACATTCAAAATTTCACTGATGGTACTGTCGAACACTTTTTCTGTAAGCTCCTGAATAGAATCCTCAGGATCAATTTCATAAGAATTAAAGTAGTCATCTGCAGCAAGTTGTTGTGCCAGAGTTAGTTTAAACTTTTGAAAACCATCAAAATTTACAGCCTTACAAAATCTTATTAAGGTAGGTTCACTTACCCCAATTTCTTTTGAGGCTTGTGCAGTAGTAAGTTCGATAATTGCACTTGGCTTATTTAATATATATTCAGCAACTTTTACCTCCGATTTTCTTAAGTTAGGCAGCGCAATTTTAATTTCTCTTAATAATTTAGTTTGCATAAAGGTTAGAATAGGCTTCTTAGACTAAAAAATGAACCCCTAATGGATGTTTCTCATATACTAGAAAATTTAAATGATCCGCAAAGAGAAGCGGTTACCTCAGAAGACCAGAGTCTTTTAGTTTTGGCAGGGGCAGGTTCTGGTAAGACAAGGGTATTGGTTCATAGAATTGCATGGACCGTTGAGGCAATGGGTCTTAATCCCTCCTCTATCATGGCTGTAACTTTTACTAATAAAGCCGCACAAGAAATGCAATCACGAATCCAAGAACTACTGCAATCACCTGCAGGTGATATGTGGTGTGGAACTTTTCACGGGCTGGCGCATAGGACTCTTAAACGATTCTACAAAGAAGCAGGGCTTGTTTCAGGATTTACAATTCTTGATAGCGATGATCAGTTACGAATAATAAAGCGTTTAATTAAAGAAGCGGGTCTTGATGATGGCGCTTGGCCTCCCAAACAAATGCAGTGGCAAATTAATGGCTGGAAAGATGAGGGCATTCGTGCTGATAGAGTTAATGACAATGGCGATTTTTATACTCAAACAGTCAAAGGCATTTACAAGCATTATGAAGAGGCTTGCCTAAATGATAGTTTGGTAGATTTCGCGGAGTTATTGCTCAAGGCTTATGAGTTGGTCAAAAAAAATAAAACTGTAAAAGAATTTTTTCACAACAGATTTAAAGCAATCTTGGTTGATGAGTTTCAAGATACCAATACTATTCAATACAACTGGTTGAAAGAGATAGCTTCAGATGCATCTTCGATTACCGCTGTTGGAGACGACGATCAGTCGATTTATGGATGGCGGGGAGCCAAAGTTGAGAACATTTCGTCTTTTGAATCCAGTTTTAAGAAATCTAAAATTATACGTTTGGAGCAAAATTATCGATCTACAAGCGTAATTTTAAGTGCCGCTAATGCATTGATTGACAATAATCAAAATCGCTTGGGAAAAAACTTATGGACTGATTCGCTTGAGGGTGAGCCTATAACTCTTTATCAGGCTTACAACGAGCAGGATGAGGCTAGATTTATTGCAGGAACAGTAAAAAATTGGATGGACAGCGGTGAACTTTATCAAGATGTAGGAATTGTTTACCGATCAAATGCACAATCGAGAGCTTTAGAAGAAGCGTTGTTACGAATTAACATTCCCTATCGAATTTATGGCGGTCTCAGATTCTATGAACGTATGGAGATAAAAAATGCTATAAGCTATTTAAAGGTAGTCTTTAATCCGCATGATAATCCTGCATTTGAGCGCTCTATAGCCAATCCAACCAGAGGTATCGGAGTTAAGTCTCAGGCAAAAATTAGAGATGCGGCTAAAGCCTACAACTTGTCTTACATAAAAGCAGCAGCAAAACTTCTTGATGATGGAAAAATGGGGGGTAAAGCTGGTCAGGGCTTAAGAGCCTATCTTGAGCTGATTGCCCATTGCATAGAATTGCTTGATACAACTCCTCTGTCAGATTTAATGGAACTTATCATCCAAAAATCAGGTCTGTATCATTACCACAAAAAAGAAGCTGGAGAAAAAGGTAAAACAAGAATAGAAAATTTAGAGGAGCTTGTAACCTCTGCCAAGAACTTCGAGCAATCATTTGAAAAGGAAAAATCTCACAAAGAGATTGCAGAAATTTTCTTAGATACTGTCTCATTAGATGCAGGAGATACCCAAGCCGATGAGTTTCAAGATGCCGTGCAGTTAATGACTTTGCATTCAGCCAAAGGCCTAGAATTTCCATTAGTTTTTATTACTGGCTTAGAGGAAACTTTGTTCCCGCATGGTAGATCTATAGAATCTCCATCCCAACTAGAGGAGGAAAGAAGACTCTGCTATGTCGGTATTACACGAGCCATGAAAAAATTATATTTAACCCACGCTGAATCAAGAAGGCTGCACGGATCCGATGTATTTAATCCACCCTCAAGATTTTTGAAAGAAATTCCTGCGGTTTTTATTGAAGAGATAAGACCCCGCGCCTCAGTGACTACTTCATATGTGCGTAAGCCAAAAAAATCAACCATGGATTTTAAAGATGAGGTGGGCATTGGTTTAGGGCAAAAAGTTGTTCACCCTACCTTTGGACTCGGTGTCGTTTTAAACTATGAGGGATCAGGCGAGTCAGCAAGAGTTCAAATTAATTTTGAAAAAGCAGGCAGTAAATGGTTGGTACTCGCCTTTGCTAAATTGGAGATGTTGGGATGAAAAATTTTTTAATAACTGGACTGGCTTTAAGTTTACTAATGGCATGTGGACAAGCCGAACAAAGCACAGGGGACGAGGTCAAAGCTCAAAACTATTCATGGTCATTGGTCACCACCTGGCCAAAAAATTATCCTGGCCTAGGAATGGCTCCAGAGCGATTCAGCAAATTAGTAGAGGAAATGTCGCAGGGCCAGCTAAAGGTAACAGTTTATGGAGCTGGAGAATTTGTTCCTGCCATGGGTGTCTTTGATGCTGTTTCTTCAGGCGCTGTCGAAATGGGGCATGGTGGTGCTTATTACTGGAAGGGTAAAGTTCCAGCCGCACAGTTTTTTGCTGGAGTACCATTCGGTTTTACTGCTGATGAAATAAATGCTTGGGTAAATCGAGGAGGTGGCCTGGAGCTATGGGAAGACCTGTATAAACCCTTCAATATGAAGCCACTTCCAGGTGGTAATACTGGCACACAAATGTTTGGTTGGTTTAATAAAGAGATTAACTCACTTGAAGATATTAAGGGATTAAAAATGCGCTTTCCAGGTTTTGGAGGCGAAGTTTTCAAAAGAGCTGGAGGAATTCCGGTAAACATTCCTGGAGGAGAGTTATACACTGCTATGCAAACAGGCACTATCGATGCTGTTGAGTGGGTTGGTCCTTATAATGATCTTGCCTTTGGATTTCAGCAAGTAGCAAAATATTATTATTATCCTGGGTGGCATGAACCAGGCTCTATGCTTGAATTTACCATTAATTTAGATGCATGGAACTCTTTACCACCTCATCTTCAATCTATAGTTAGGGTAGCTGCCAAAGCAGTTAATCAAGACTTGTTAGATGAGTACACAGCTTCAAATAATAGAGCTTTACAAGACTTAATTACTAAACATGACGTAAAGTTAAGAAAACTACCAAATGATGTAATTAATGAATTCCGCGCTATTTCTGAGGAGATTTTAGAAACTTCTGCAGCCACTGATCCAGCTGTTAGAAAAGTTTACGATTCATTTAAAACTTTCATGGCAGAGGTTAAGAGTTTTCATGCTATAGCTGAGGATGCATTTGTTGAGGCTCGAACCAATAGTGATGAAGATTCCTGAATTTCTTCATTTAGGTACGCAAGCTTATGAAAATACATATGAGCAAATGCGTTCTTTAGTAAAAGCAGAATCTTTCCAAGACCAGGTTTGGCTATTAGAACACCCTTCAGTTTTTACTCTCGGTACGGCAGCAGATCCATCAAATATTTTAAATCCGGGTGATATCCCAGTAATTCAAACTGATAGAGGTGGCGAGGTAACCTTTCATGGACCAGGTCAACTTGTTATTTATTTTTTACTGGATATAAAATCTAAAAAAATTGGTCCCAAAACCTTGGTTGCAAATTTACAATTGATTATCCAAAAAGTTTTGCAGCACTATTTAATTGAAAGCTCTTTTATTGAAGGAGCCCCAGGAGTTTATGTAGAAAATAAAAAAATAGCATCTATCGGATTAAGATTTTCAAAGGGTAAAAGCTATCATGGTATCAGTATAAATGTTGACATGAACTTAACTCCCTTTAGCTTGATTAATCCCTGCGGGTACGCAGGTTTAGAAGTTACACAAATTAGTGATTTTGATTCAAAAGTTACTCTTGAAGATGTAAAATCTGTCGCAATAAAAGAGATACAAACAGTATTACGTTAATGGAAATAATACCAACACAAAAGATCATTAATAGAGATGGCATTAAAGCTATCAAAAATGGTCAAAAGGCTAATAAGTATTCATCTGTACCAAATCAGAAGAAGCCTGAGTGGATAAGAGTAAAAGCCTCTTTCGATAGTAATTTTAGCGCTGTCAAAAAACAGGTGGAAGATAAACGCCTCAATACTGTATGTGAAGAGGCCATGTGTCCAAATATCTCTGAATGTTGGTCTGCAGGCACTGCAACTTTCATGCTAATGGGCTCTGTTTGTACTAGAGCTTGCAAGTTTTGTTCAGTGGATACAGGCAATCCAAAAGGCTGGTTAGATCAAGAAGAGCCAATGCACACAGCAAAAGCTGTTAAAACTATGGGGCTCAAATATGTAGTTCTTACATCTGTTAACAGAGATGATTTAGATGATGGTGGGGCAGAGCATTATGCTAAAACTGTTCAAGCCATTAAAGAATTAAACCCTTTTACCGCGGTAGAAGCATTAACTCCAGATTTCAAGGGCTTATCCTCGTCAATAGATACATTGGTCAATTGCGGACTAGAGGTTTTTGCTCAAAACTTGGAGACCGTCAAAAGACTTACGCATCCTGTTAGAGATATTAGAGCTGGGTATGAGCAAACCCTTGAAGTTCTTGCGGAATCAAAAAGAATAAATCCAAATGTCCTTACAAAGACAAGTTTAATTTTAGGTTTAGGCGAAACAGATCAAGAAATCGAAGAAACCATGGATGATTTAATTGCTCACAATGTGGACATCTTAACTTTAGGTCAATATTTAAGACCAACCTTAAATCATCTACCGGTAGAAAGATGGGTTACTCCTAAAGAATTTGACCGTTATCGTGAAATTGGTTTAAAAAAAGGATTCTTGGAAGTTGTGTCCGGGCCTATGGTTAGGTCAAGCTATCGTGCTGAAAGGGTATTGGAGAAGAACAATGCAGGTCTTCCCCTAGCTAGTGGGCAAGGTTAAAGACTGTAACAAAAAGAATTCCTGTTCCCAAAACACCAACAATACATACTAACCAATCCACCAAAAAAACTTTGAATAGCTTTGACCAGACTCCTTGATTTGCAGAATTAGAATCAAGCTCTCTTTTAAAAACTTCTACGGCAGCATATTTAAACCAAGAAAAGGTTACTAGAAAAGTAATGGCACCAAAGGCAAAAAGTAGAGAGTTTGAATTCATAAGCTTATAAAATAAAAAATGGAAAAATTATTACGGTTAATAATACAGCTAGTTGAATCAAAATAAAGGGAACAACACCTTTGTATATATCTGTTGTTTTTATACTTTCATCTGCTACTCCTCTAAGATAAAACAAGGAGAACCCAAAGGGAGGAGTTAAGAAAGAGGTTTGCAAATTAATCGCCATCAATATTCCAAGCCAGACTGGATCAAAGCCCATCATTAAAAGTGGGGGCGCTACCAAGGGAATAACGACATAGCAAATTTCTATAAAATCTAAGATAAAACCAAAGAGAAAGATTGCTAATAGAATAAATAATAAAGCTGTGTATTTGCCCCCTGGCATCATCTCAAAAATTTGATCAACTAAAAGATCGCCACCCACTCCTCTAAAAATTAAAGAGAAAATTGAAGCACCAATAAGAATACTAAAAATCATAGTGGTTACAGTCGCAGCTTTATAACTTGTTACTCTTATAAGCTCTAAATTTAAACTACCATTTAAAGCTGAAATGATGAGCGCTCCAAAAGCTCCAACTCCTGCTGCTTCAGTTGGAGTGGCTATTCCAGCAATAATGGATCCAAGCACTACAAAAATAAGGGTTGCAGGTGGGAGAAGAGTTTTGAATATATTCACTTCATCTACAATTTCATCTGTATGAACGAATTCTTTCTTTCGATTAATGAAAATTGTGTACGCCAAATATCCTATCACTATCATCATTCCTGGAATAATAGCTCCAACAAACAAGTCTCCAACTGAAACAGTTTCTTGTGAAAAGATCCCCATATTATTTTGTGCTCTTTGATAAGCATTTGACATAACATCACCGAGGAGGACGAGTGCAATGGAGGGTGGAATGATTTGACCGAGTGTTCCAGTGGAGGCGACTAAACCTGCAGAAAAGTCTTTCTCATAACCTTGACTCAACATTACTGGTAGAGACATAAGACCCATAGTTACAACAGTTGCACCAACAATCCCAGTACTTGCTGCTAACAGTGCGCCAACTAAAATGATAGAGATGCTTAAACCTGAATTAGTATTTCTAAATACTATCGCCATATCTTTGAGCATTTTGCTGGCAATACCAGCTCTTTCTAAGATTACTCCCATAAGAACAAACAAGGGAACAGCAAGTAACGTTTGATTATTCATGATGCCAAATATACGCATGGGCAATGTTTTAAATAAATTTGGGTCAAAAAAATCTAATGCGATACCAATGAGAGCAAATAGGATTGAAGTTCCAGCAAGCGTAAACGCTACTGGATACCCAAGCAGCAAAGCTCCACAAATGAGAAGTATTAAAATAATTGGAATTATTTCCATATTTTATATAACTCCTTTATTCCAGCTAAAGCTAAAACTATTGGAAATAAAAAAATAAATGATTTTTGGATATAAACGAAGTTTAATCCACCAGGTTCTGTCGATATCTCTTTAACTGACCATGAGGCTGAAACAAAATCTATAGCGTAATATGACAAGACGCCTATCGTTGGCAATAAGAAAAAAAATATTCCAAGAACGTTAACTAGTTTTTTATATTCAGGTGATGCATTTCGATAGAAGATATCAACCCTTACATGTTCATCTTCTGAATATGCCCAGCCTGCACAACCCAAAAAAATAAGAGCATGCACATACAGAGCCAGCTCCTGGATATCCACTCTGCCAATACCAAAAAAATAACGTCCAATGACAACGACCATGACCAAAATTAATAAAACAGGAATCAATCGTGCAAAAAATCGTCCTAAATAATCACTCATGCTATGTATATTAAAGAGATTTGTTTAAAATAAGAACCATGATTGTTTTATTATCACCTGCAAAAACTCTTGATTACACAAAGGAATTTGATGTAGAGCCAACCGCTCCAGCTTTTTTAGCTGATTCAGCCAAATTAATTAAGGAGCTAAAAACAAAAGAGCCGAAAGATATTGCTTCTCTCATGGGTTTAAGCGATAAGCTTGCAGCTTTAAACTTTGATCGTTATCAAACTTGGTCAGCTGCAAAAAAAATTAGCAATGATAGTCAGCCGGCTTTATATGTCTTCCAAGGAGATGTATATCAAGGTTTGCAAGCGGAAACTTTTGATAAAAAAGATATTACCTTTGCTCAAAAGCATTTGAGAATTTTGTCTGGCTTGTATGGAGAGCTAAGACCGCTTGATGTCATCAAACCATATCGATTAGAAATGGGAACCAAGTTGCAGAACCCAGAAGGAAAAAATTTATATGAGTTTTGGGGCAATAAAGTTAGAGACAATATTTTGAAAGAACTTAAAACAAACAAGTCAAATCTCGTTGTTAATCTCGCATCAAAAGAATACTTTACCGTTGTAGGCTCATTGCCAGAAGATGTTGAAGTCGTTTCACCAGTTTTTAAAGATTTCAAAAACGGTGAATACAAACTAATTAGTTTTTATGCCAAAAAAGCTCGTGGTTTTATGAGTCACTGGATGATTAAAAATAAAGTTACAAAGTCAGAGGAATTAAAGAATTTTGATGCTGAAGGTTACAAATATTCGAAAAAACTTTCAACAGATTCTGAGCCTGTCTTCTTAAGGAACTAAACCCTTTTTTTCCCAAAAAGAATGCGTTGGCTCCAAGTCATCATAATTCGCCTTCGATTTTTCTATAAAAGCCTTCATCGCAGCTTCCATGTCTTGACCACTAATTAATGAAGAATTCCACGCAGCATGATAATCGAGCGCTTCTTTCACGCTATGGTCACGAGCGTAATTGATTTGTTTCTTAATTACTCGAGTAACAAGCGGTGACTTTGAGGCAATTTCTTGAGCTAGCTCCAATGAACCTTTTTCGAGGTCTGCTATGCTATCAAAAACTTTATTTATAAAACCTAATTCAAGAGCCTCAGTTGGAAGAAATTTTCTACCAGTAAAAGCTAGCTCTCTAACAGCACCTATCGGCATCAATGAAGGGAGTCTTTGCAATGTTCCAACATCTGCGGCTAGACCTATATCGACTTCCGCAATTTTAAAAAAAGCATCAGCAGAACAGTGTCTAATGTCACAGGCAGATACCATATCTATGCCACCACCAACACACGCTCCTTGAATGGATGCAATCGTCGGCATGCGACATTCCTCTAATGCAGTAAAGGTATTTTGCAGCTCTAGTACTTCATGATAAAAAGTCTCTCGCATTCGAGCAGGGTCTTTTTTTGGCCCGTTCTTATCTGCGGGAGCAAAATTAGCCAAATCCATACCGGCATTAAAATGCTTGCCTTCTCCTTTTAATAAAATAACTCTTGCCTCAGCATTCTTATCCAGTTCTTTAACTATTTCGGGAAGTTCTTTCCAGAACAGTCGTGTCATGGTGTTAAATTCTTCAGGACGATTCATGACCACATGGGCCACATGATCTTTTACGCTGACATCAAAACATGTGTATTTACTCATTTGAAACTACCTCATTTTTGATATTTTGAACTATCTCTCTTAACTCATCCACTAATTCAAAAGTTTTGTGGTGAGGGAGGACTACTTTTCTCTCGGTACTAAGTTTCCTTAGCCCATTATCTAACTCGTCTAATTTGGTGATTATTTCTTTGCTCATGGATACAATAGGTTTCTTAACAAAAAATTATAATAGCTTGAATCTATGAAAGCACGTCTCTGGCAAAGTTTATTTCTTTTAAACTCTCTAATCACAACAGAAATTATTTTTGCTGAGATCGCAAAGAAAGATATTAGTGATTTAAAAGAACAAAATATAATGTCTGTTCTTTATCAACAGACAGCAGCTGAAAGACTGGCTGGTAGTTTTCAAACCTTTAGATCAGCTAAGCAAGCACTAGACAATGCTTTAGCTGACTCATCTTGGAGTGCCCTTCCAGGACAAGATGTTAAAGGTAAAAGACCAGCAATTATAGTCGATGTAGATGAGACAGTTTTAGATAATACTGCTTATGAAGCCCGAATGATTCTTGATGGCACCAAGTATCCAGAAGGATGGATTAATTGGGGTAAAGAAGCAGTTGCCACTGAGGTTCCAGGCGCAAAAGATTTTCTTAATTATGCAGCCTCAAAAGGAGTGACAATTTTTTATGTTACCAATCGAGTAATTGAGTTAAAAGAATCAACAAAAAAAAATCTTACCAAGCTTGATATTCCTTGGGATCAAGACATTGATACTGTTTTAATGCGTGGAGAAAATAACTGGGACTCTAATAAGGGACCAAGAAGAGAGTTGATAGGAGAAAAATACAGAGTGCTATTGATGGTCGGAGATAATTTAGGAGATTTTGTAGATGCTAAAGACAACAACTTGAGCCCTGAAAAAAGAAAAGAAATTGTTAGAGCATATTCTGATTATTGGGGAGTAAAGTGGTTTATGATTCAAAATATTGCCTATGGAGATTGGGAGGGAGCCCTTTACAACTTTGACTATTCGCTTTCTCCTGATGAAGTGAATAACGCTCGTTTAGAGAACTTGAAGCCATTGAGACAATAGAATAAAAACCATTGGCCTCATGTTGCAAGTTCTCAATTTTGAGAATCTAGAGTCAAGTAATTTCGCTAACTAGATTAGCAAGATTGGGGAAGGTCTTAATTTCATTTTGTAAAATTCTATTTTTGCCAGGAGTGATCCAGGCTACTTGTTTTACACCTGCTTTAGCAGCAGCTGTGACAACCTTGAAGTCATCATCGATAAAGATTACATCTTCAAAATTTAGATTTAAGTTATGTCTTACTAAACTCCAGAATTCTTTTGACTCTTTAGGATAACCAACATGCATGCTGTAAAAAATTGAATCAAAAAATTCCAGAAAGTTTTGAGTCTCGGCCTTATATTCCTGAATCCTTGGGTCTCCATTAGTCAAAATGTACTTGGGATTTTGTAAAGTTGATAATTTTTGTAATGCTTCATGTGAACCTTCTATGTAAGAGCACTTCTCTTCTTTTGCTTTAATGATTTGCATGCAATCAATGTTAAGCAAATCATCCCAATAATTTAGATCATAAAAATTTAGCGTCCCTTTTTGCATTTCTATTTTTGTGAGGATTTCTGATTTAGCTTCTTCCTCGCTTAAATTCAATTTCCTTGCCATATGCTCAGGGAGCCAGGATTCCCAAAACTTTATATCATATTCAATATTTAAGATCACACCGTCAAGATCTAAGAGAATTGCAGTGGTAGAATTAAGCTTTATCATTTATGAAATGTTATCTAAAAATTTAGAATCTATTATCTCTCAATTAGAGGAATTAACGTGGAGTTTATTTCCAGAGATTCTTAAAATTTATCAGAATCCAAGGTCCAGCGCACAAGAGAAAAAAGATGGCTCACCTGTTACTGCTGCCGATATGTATGCCCATAAAGTAATAGTAGAATTTTTAAAGAGGCAATTTCCTGATATCCCTATCGTTTCAGAGGAAAGTTTTAGGCAAAAAAATTATAGGCCTGCAAAAGAATTTTGGATCATTGATCCTATTGATGGAACTAAAGAGTTTGTAAATAAATCAAATGAGTTTACGACCAACATAGCGCTTATTCAAAATGGTAAACCAGCTCTTGGCGTAGTAGGGGCGCCGGCTTTTAATCAGGTATGGTCAGGGATAGCAATTGAACCAGTGAAGAAGAAGCCTAACAATAAGGCTCAATCAATTCTACGAATAGTTACCAGTAAAAGCCACAGAACACTAATAGATACTGCTTTTTTAAATTTTTTAGATAAAAAAGGAAAAAAATTAAAGATAATTTCTAAAGGTAGCTCTCTTAAAATTTGTGCCCTAGTGGATGAAAAAGCTGATATTTACCCCCGATTTGGTCCTACTTCTGAGTGGGATATAGCTGCTGCAGATGCTGTCCTTAGATCAAGGGGCGGAGGAATCTTTCAAATAGATAATAAAAAACCCCTTGAATACGGAAAAAAGAACAGCATATTAAATCCTATGTTTATAGCAATTAGAGATGTGAACCAAAAAAAGACAATTTTGTCTCTAATAGGTAGTTTTAGAAAAAATTTGCTATAATTATCATTTCCTAATAACTATAGGTTATAATTAGTTATTAGAAAAACATATATATGGGTACAGATTTACAGACAATCACGCTTTCAACGCCAGGAAAGGATATTGAATCCTATTTGTCTTGTGTTCACGCTATTCCAATTTTGACTGCTGAGCAAGAGCAAGAACTTGCTCAAAAATTATTTGAAAATAATGATCTGGAAGCTGCACGTCAGTTAGTTCTTTCTCATTTAAGATTTGTTGTGCATATTGCAAGATCTTATCAAGGCTATGGATTGCCTCTAGCTGACATAATCCAAGAAGGAAATGTGGGTTTGATGAAGGCCGTTGATCGATTTGATCCTAACAGGGGTGTTAAGGTTGTTTCCTTTGCTGTGCATTGGATCAAAGCAGAAATCCATGAGTATATTCTTAAGAATTGGAGAATGGTAAAGATTGCAACAACAAAAGCGCAAAGAAAGTTATTTTTTAACCTTAGAAGCAAGAAAAAAACATTAGATTGGCTTACTCATGAGGAAGCTGAGAAAATTGCAGAAGATTTAAATGTTGAAGTTAAAGATGTGCTGCATATGGAAAATCGACTTACTTCTCAGGATTCAGCATTTGATGCACCAGTTGGCAGTGATGATGAAGGTGATATTTTATCTCCATCTCAATTTCTTGAAGACAAATCATCTAGCCCAGAAATTCTTGTTGAACAACAGGAAGTCGCTGAACATAATTCCGAAGAGCTATCAATGGCTCTAGCGAGTTTGGATGATAGAAGCAAAGATATCATTGCTAGAAGATACCTAGCAGATGAAAAAGAGACATTGCATGACCTTGCTGATGAGTACAACGTTTCTGCAGAAAGAATCAGACAGATTGAGAATGGAGCATTAAAAAAACTTAAAGCTGCCATGTCTAACGCAGCCTAATCAAGGCATTTCCTTATTAATCAAGATAAACCCTACTTAGCAAGTTTTGTAAAAAGACTTGGACGCATCACCCAATCACAAAAAAGTGCCTTAGAATCACTAGAGCAATATCATTTAGCAGGATCTAATGAATTATTGGAATTTGCTAAAGGCTACGAAAAAATTATTTTAGAAATAGGCTTTGGCAATGGAGAGAATACTTCTTTCTTAGCATCTGAAAACCCAAATGCACTAATAGTGGCCTCAGAAGTATATCTTTCAGGTATAGGCAGCCTTCTTAATAACATTGCTAAGAATTCTTTGACGAATATAAAAATTTTTGATGAAGATGTGCGTGAACTGCTTTTTAAGCTTCCAAATAAAATTTTTGATGAAATATATATTATCTGCCCTGATCCCTGGCCTAAAGCCAGACATCATAAAAGAAGACTAATTAAAAATGACTTCTTGAAAATTTTGGCAAATGTTCTCAAAAAAGATGGCACTGTATATATTTCAACTGATTGGGAGAATTATGCTGAATCTATTGAGGAAGAATTAGAAAAAACTAAGGATCAGTTTTCCTTTTCTCAAATTTCAAATCAGGGCATGCCCATTACTCGATTCCAACAGCGCGCAATAAAAGAAGGTAGATCAATATATACTTTTTTGCTAAAAGCTATAGACAAATAATTTTATTCTTCTTCACCAATATTTAAATTTTTATATGCTGTGGGTTTTGTCATTAGATGAAAATCTTTCAATCTTGGTTTTTAAAATTTGCATAGCTATACCCCTGTGGCTTAGTAATGCTTTTTCATTTTCTTCCATCTCAGCTAAGGATACATTACTATTTTTTGGATAGAACATGGGATCATAACCAAATCCATTTTTCCCTCGCATGGTTGTTTTTACCACTCCTTCAAATACACCGGTTGCAATGAGCGGAAATGGGTCTTCAGAATCTCGTACCAAAACAAGCACACAAACAAAGTACGCTTTTGTTTGATTTAATTGCAGCTTTTTAAGCTCATTTTTAAGATGTTGTCGATTTTCTTCATCCGTTGCATTCTCATGCGCATATCTAGCTGATCGAAGTCCTGGTAAGTTATTTAGAGCAGGCACAATTAGACCTGAGTCATCACCAAGCGATGTCATACCGGAGGCAGTATTTGCCACTCGCGCTTTATGTAGACTATTTTCAAAAAATGTCTTACCAAGTTCCTCTTCAGGGACTATACCCAAAGAACTTTGTGAGATTATGTTGAACTTTGGCATAAGCAATTCAAACTCTTTAAGCTTGCCTGGATTACCAGTTGCAAGAACTATGGTTGGTTGATTAGCCAATTAAATAGACCGCTTGGGCGGCAAATAAGTTAGGAAGTCTATTAGCCAGCCAAGAAGACTTACCTTTACGATTTAAGTAGACTTTCTTTTTAATAACAAAAGATTCTTCACTACATAATTCTTCAAAATCTGCAATAGTACACAGATGAAGATTCTTTGTTTCATACCATTTAGCTGGAAGTTGATCAGAGGAGGGCATCTTACCATTTAATATACCCAGCCTAAGTTCCCAATTTCCAAAATTAGGTAACGTAATCACACACTCATTCGCAACTTTTAAGATATTCTTCATTGCATCTTTTGGTTTTCTTAAGCATTGAATCGAGCTAGCCATTACTGCGACATCAAAACCCATGCCCTTATAGTTGTGTATGCCGGCATCAATATCTTGTTGTATTACTGAAACACCATTGATAATACAAGCATTAATTTTGTCTGGATCATTCTCTACCCCATAACCGGTTATTGACTTTTGCTCAGATAATATTTTTAGAAGAATGCCATCTCCACAACCAAAGTCTATAACTTTGGATTGACTGGGGATCCAATCTAGAACAATTTTTTGAAGCGTACTATCCATCAGAGTTTAAGAAGTTTTTCAACGCTGCAGAATACTTTTCGGAATAAAAAAGAAAGCTATCATGGCCATAATCTCCTTCTAGTTCTATGTAGGAGCTATTAATGCCTGCTTTAATTGCAGACATTTGGATTTCTACACCATACTCTTTTGGAAATAGCCAGTCTGAGTCAAAAGATACAATAAGTAATTTAGCTTTAATGGTTTTAAGACATTTAACTAAATCATTATCGAAGTCTTTAGCTGGATCAAAACTATCCATGGCTTTAGTCATAAGGATATAGCTATTCGCATCAAAGGTGTTTGCAAATTGCTCGCCTTTATACTGCAGATAATTTTCTACCTCATAGTTTACATCTGCATCTATTTTATTATCTGGATCTTGTAATCTCCTTCCAAATCTTTTGCTCATATTAGATTCAGATAAATAAGTTATATGCCCAAGCATTCTTGCGGCTTTAAGACCTTTTTTAGGAGATACTTCCTTAGATAAGTAATCACCATTATGAAAATTTTCATCTTTTCTAATTATTTCTCTAGCCACTTCATTCAATGCAATATTTTGAGTACTTATTTTTGATGAGGCTGCGATTATTGCTACTTTTTTAACTTTATCCGGATATGAGATTCCCCATTGAAGTGCTTGCATTCCACCCAAACTTCCACCAGCAACCATTTCCCAGCAATCTATTCCAAAATGATCAGCTAGTAATTTTTGAGTTTTAACCCAATCACTCACTGATACTTCTGGAAAGTTTGCGCCATTGTGCTGATTTAATTTATTTTCAGTAGTTGCTGGACCAGTTGAACCATGACAGCCACCAATATTATTAAGTGCAACTACAAAAAATTTTTTTGTATCAATTGTTTTTCCATCCCCAATCAATTCATCCCACCAACCTGGCTTTTTCTCTCCATCTTTTTTACCTGCTGCATGATGATTTCCAGAAAAAGCGTGACAAACTAAAACAGCATTATCTTTTGCATCACTAAGTTCCCCATATGTTTCTGTCATCAGATCAAAGCCATGCAAAACCTCTCCAGATTTAAGATTTAAAGGCTCGTCAAATGAAATTTTTTCTGTATTTACCTTCATAACAAAGAACGGATTATCTGTATGAAAGATGAGTTGATTAAATTTAAAATAAGCAGTCCTATTATTGGAGTAAAATCTAAACCCCCCATTGGAGGAAGGAATTTTCTGATAGGATCTAAAACACCAGCAGAAATTTCTTCTACGATTTGTAACAATGGATGATTATTTCTTGGAGCAATCCAACTTAAAACCACAGAGCCAATAACGCAATAAAATAAAATTCTAAATCCAGAGTTAATTACATCTATTACAGCAATATAAAACAATGACAATGATTCATATCCTGATGAGTAAGCCAAATAAAAGGAAATGAATTTCAGAACTAATGCAAAGGCTATTGCTGCTATAAGAGGAGGTAAAAAAAAGAAAGCATTCTTTGATATTGGCTCTAAATATGTGGCAAAAATTTTAACTATAGGATTAAAGTAATTAACTCTAAATAACCTAAAGATTGACAGCAACACAAAAGCATAACTTGCAAAGCCAAATAATATTGCAAATGCATTAACCATTTTTTCTTAAGTATTTATTGCTCATTACTTATCTCAATAGATCTATCTTTTGCTGCTCTAAAGGCTTGTTTAAAAATGCTTTCCATATGATTTTTTTCAAGAGATTCTAATCCTGCCTGAGTTGTTCCTCCCGGGGATTTTATCTTATTTATTAGGGTTTCAAAATCTGGCTCATCGGAAAAGGAATCTCCAAGGCTGGTGACAAAATCTTTAAAAATCTCTATAACATCTGCATTATCAGATGCTATTTTTTCTAGTTCATCAAGGTATATTCTCAAGACCTCAAAAAGAAAAGCTTGACCGCTACCAATAATGCTCGTGAATGCATGCATTTCTCTCTCATTTTTGAGGACAAATACATGACCTATTTTTTTAAATAAATCACTAGCAAAATTGAATTCTTTTGAGGAATGATCATTAGCATAAAGAGCGGTTATACCTTTGCCAAAAGCAGAGGATGTATTTGGCATTGATCGGATAACAGAATTAGGATTTGAGTATTTATTTAACTCTATTCCTGCGACTACAGTTAATATTTTAGAGTTTGGTGCAGCCTGAAATATATTTTTTTCAGCAGACAAAGCATCCTTAGGTTTTACAGCTAAAATCACTAAATCAAAATTCTCTTTAGCTAGGCTATCTAATTCAATTACTTCTAGGTTTTTTTCTTTTAAAAGCTCAACTTTTCTTTGATTTCTTTCAATGCAAGCAATGCTTGATGTTGAAATCCCATTACTTAATAACCCATCAATCATCGCTTGCGCGATGTTGCCACATCCAACAAAACAGACATTCATGACCGTTTACCCAAAAGACTCTCGCCAATTCTTATCATTGTTGAGCCAGCTCGGATTGATTCCTCAAAATCATTTGATGTCCCCAAGGATAATACATTGCATGCTGGGAACTTATTAACAAATGTGCTTTGCAAAGAAGTTATGTTTTTCATGGAATCTATTTTATCTTTTTTAGATTGATTAATCTTTGGCATAAACATTAGTCCCTTAAGAATTAAGTTTGGAAAATTCATATCTACATTGCTTGCAAAATCAATAACGTCATTGGTGTTGATGCCAGATTTAGATTTCTCTTGATCAATATTTACTTGAATTAATACTTTAATTTTTCGTCCCTCTATTTCTAATGCATCATTTAGTTTTTTTGCTATCTTCTCTCTATCCAATGAATGGATCCAATGAGCATGCTTAGCGATAAGTTTTACTTTGTTTGATTGAATTGGACCAATAAAATGCCAAATTATATCTTTTGGAGTTGCTAAAACTTTTTTATCAAGCTCCTGCGCATAGTTTTCACCAAAATGATTAATTCCAAGTATGTAGGCCTCTTTAACAACCTCAATAGATTGCAATTTAGAAACTGCAATTAATTGCACGTCTTTTTCTGATCTCTGAGCTTTATGACAAGCAGCTTGGATTTTTTGAGAGATATCTGCGAATCTATCTTTTAGTTTTTCGTGCATTTTTTATAGATTAGTGGCTGCCTATTATTTTTAATTAGCAGCTCTCGAGCATTATTAACTTCAGACTTATTTAGATAGGGGCCAGACATTACTCTAAATAATGGCTTCTCAGGTTGTTTCGAACTAAATGTCTTTTCAACATAAGATTTTAAGCCCAAAGATAGAAGCGAAGTTAGTTGTTCCTGCGCATACACTCTTTGACCATAAGATTCTATTTGAATTAGATATTCACAATCCTCTTCGACAACAATACCTTCAAGCTCAATAAGAACAGTATCTTTTGCTAACTCTATAGGATACAGAAATTCAACCTTTGGATTGCTGACATTGCTTCTCACATTGGCAACATCAGTTTGCAATATTAAATTTGAGACAACTAATAGCAGGGTACTCATACCAGCAATAACTAATAAGTGCTTCATTTTAAGAGGTTGATTCATCTCTCTCTTTGCCCGCAAAGAGGTCTTAACTCTTCTTGTCTTTGACTTATTAATCGGATGTTTTTTAGCAAAATCTTTCACGTCAATTACATACTTTCTAAAGGCTCAATGCCCAACAAGTCTAGAGAAGAAGCTATAACAGATTTAACAATGATAAGGGTGCGCATAATATTATTCTTATGCTCTTCATCTGCATTGAGGATGTTTACGTTGTTGTAAAATTGATGAAAATTTTGCGCAATATCCTTCAAGTAATAAACAATAAGATGAGGCTGCAAGCTCTCTCCAGAACTTTTAACAATAAATTGAGCATTTAAAGCTATTTGAAGCAGCTCATCACAATTGTCAAATTTGGCATCGTTAAATTTCTTAGGTAAAGACTTTCCTAATTCAAGAAACTTTTTTTCTACAGAGCTGATTCTCGCATGCGCATACTGGATGTAATAATAAAGATTATCTTTTGAATTAGATCTAGCTATTCCAATATCAAAATCTAAATGTTGATCTGCTTGTTTAGATAAGTAGTAAAATCTTGAGGCATCAGGACCAATGTCATCAATAAGTTTTTTAAGCGTATAAAAATTTCCACTTCGGGTTGACATTTTTACCTTAGATCCATCTTCAAAAAGATTAGCAAATTGAACGAGCTGAACTTGCATTTGTTTTTTGCTATAACCCAATGCTTCAATAGCAGCTTCTATCCTCTTAATATAACCATGATGATCTGCACCCCAAACATTTATTATGGTGTCAAAGCCCCTGTCTAATTTATTTCTGTGATATGCCAAATCAGCGGATAGGTATGTTCCTCTTCCGTCTTCACGGATAATTACACGATCTTTGTCATCTCCAAATTTTGAGGATTCTAACCAAATAGCTCTATTTTTTTCATATGCATGATCTTTTTGTACTTTAGCAAGCGCTTTAGAAATTTCTGATTTTTTATCTGAGAGTTCTCCAAGTGATGATTCAAAAAACCAATTGTCAAATACGACTTTAAATTTTGTTAAATCCTCTCTGATAGATTTGATAACAAAACCAAGGCCAAATTCTCTTATTGTTGACCACATATCTGAATAATTTATTTTTATGCGTTTAATTAGAGCATCAATTATTTCTTCATTGTTATCAGGAAGATCTTTTTTTAAAGATTCTTTTTCAGCTTGAGTCATGTCACTATCAATTTCAATGGCATCAGCAATATCTAAAATGTAGGCTCCTTTATATGCAGATTCCGGAAATTGATTTTCGTCAAAGCATTCAAATTTTCTTAAAAAAATACTACATGCAAGAATATCAATTTGCCTGCCTGCGTCATTAACATAGTACTCTCGAGAGACTTCATGACCTAGTCGCTCCAAGATTCGTCCAATAGCATCTCCGTATGCAGCTCCTCTGCCATGACCAACATGCAAAGGACCAGTTGGATTTGCCGAGACAAATTCTATCTGTATTTTTTCTTTAAATGCATCTGAGGAATGAAGAAAATAAGTAGGATCATCATGAGCATTATCTAGTTGAGTTAAAAATGCTTTCCGCGTTAAAAAAATATTTATAAAGCCTGGTCCAGCTAACTCTACTTTTGCAATTTCGGACTGAGATTCTAGGATGGGTATAAGGGCTGAGGCTATATCTTGAGGATTTTTTTTTGCAAGATTGGATGCAATCAAGCATAGGTTGGAAGTCCAGTGACCTTTCTTAAGTGAATCCGATAGAGTTAATTTTTGTTTTTTTCTTAGCGTCTTTTTTTGGTCTGCATCAAGAGAAAGTTCATTATCAATAAAATGATTTAGCGAAGCTGAAATTTGATTATACAAAGTCTATACGCGCCCCGAATATTCTCCAGATCTGGTATCCACCTTAATTATTTCTCCCTCCTCAACAAACAAGGGCACTTGAATTGTTACACCGGTTTCAAGCTCTGCAGGTTTTGTTGCTCCTGAGACAGTATCACCTTTAACGCCAGGATCCGATTTTGTAATTTTTAACTCCACAAATGGTGGCGCCTCAACTGAAATGGGCTCATCGTTCCAAATTACTACTTCACAATTCTCCTGACCAACAATCCATTTCTTTGCTTCACTTACAACGTTTTCATTGATTGCAATTTGTTCAAAAGTAGAAGAATTCATAAAATGCCATTGCTCTCCATCTGAATAAAGATAGCTCATCTCAATCGTCATTACATCTGCCTCCTCTACGGATTCACCTGATTTATATGTTTTATCTACTACCTTGCCAGTGATTAAGTTTCTAAATTTTACTCTCATTACTGCCTGTCCCTTGCCTGGCTTGTGAAACTCATGCTCAAGAATTGAACATGGCTGATCATTAATGATGATTTTTAAACCATTTTTAAATTGGCTTGTTGATATTTTCATAGTGTGATTTACTTTCTTCTATTATTTAATAGGCTTTTTATGTACAAATTTTTATTATCTACTATTTTTATCTTTATCTTAGTGATTTCCTCGTGTTCAAGCGAGAAATCAAATGCTCTTACCGAATCCGATGCAGAGGCATTTCTCCAAAGTGTTGAGCTTGAAGATAAAACTCTTGGCCCTATTGTAAGCTCAGCTTATTGGATTGGCGCCAATTTTATCACTTATGATTCTCAGAAAGTAGTTGCAGACTATGGTAAAAGATATCAATTGCTTGCATTAGAGAGAGCTCGGCAGGCTTCTTCTTTTGATGAAGTTGAAGTTTCTGAACAAAATCGAAGAAAGCTTAATCTTATAAAAAGTTCATTTGTGATGCCATCTCCCTTAGATGAAGCATTAGCGGGAGAAATATCATCAATTAGTGCTGAACTAGACGCTATGTATGGCACTGGAGAGCATTGTTTTTCCGCTGATGACTGTTATGACTTAGAGGCATTCGAGAACATTATTGATAATTCAAGAGATCCCGATGAGCTTTTGAGGGCATGGGAAGGATGGAGAAATATTGGCAAGCCAATGAAAGATATGTACCTAAGAATGGTTGAAATAGGCAATCAAGGCGCTGATGACTTAGGTTATGACGGCCTTACTGATCTGTGGTTTAGTAAGTATGACATGCCAGCAGAAGATTTTTTAGATGAAACTGACAGAGTGTGGGATGAGCTAAAGCCTCTTTATGATGCTTTGCATTGCCATGTTCGCGATGAGCTATCAAACTTTTATGGTGAAAACATTGTTTCCAAAACTGGCAATTTGCCAGCGCATGTATTGGGTAATATGTGGGGCCAGTCATGGGCAAATATTTATGACTTGGTTTACAAGGCAGAAAGTAATCAATCTAGCTCTGAGATAAATTTAACCAACATACTCATCGAAAAGGATATTGATGAAGTTGAAATGGTAAAAATTGCTGAAAAATTTTTTATTTCTCTCGGATTTGAACCTTTGTCAGATACTTTTTGGGAAAGGTCATTATTTACAAAGCCTCAAGATAGAAATGTTGTATGTCATGCATCTGCTTGGGATATAGATTCAGACATTGATGATTTGAGAATCAAAATGTGTATTGAAAGAAATGCGGAAGACTTCTCAGTAATCCATCATGAGCTTGGACATATTTTCTACTATCAAGCTTACAGTGATCTTCCTGACATTTTTCAACGAGGAGCTAACGACGGCTTTCATGAAGCAGTAGGAGATTTATTATCATTATCAATAACTCCTAACTACCTCCAAAAGATTGGGATGATAACTACAGAGGAAGCTGCTAGGGCAAATTCAGATCCAATTTCTCTATTAATGAAGCAAGCTCTTGATGGCGTTGTCTCTGTTCCGTGGACTTTGATGTTAGATAAATGGAGAGCAAAAGTCTTCACTGGAGAAACAAGCCCAGATGACTTAAATAATTCTTGGTGGGAGCTAAGAAAATTTTATCAAGGCATTGAGGCTCCCCGTGATCGCGATCTTGATGCATTTGATCCTGGAGCAAAATATCATATACCAGGTAATACACCCTACACTAGATACTACTTAGCAAAGATTCTTCAATATCAATTTCATGAGTCCCTTTGTAATCAAATGGGATTTGATGGACCGCTTCATGAGTGCTCAATATATGATAATGAGATTGCCGGAGAGAAATTAAGAGCCATGCTAGCTTTAGGACAAAGTAAAGAATGGCAAAGCGCATTGGAAGCAATGACCGGAACAAGGGAATTAAGTGGTAAAGCGATGTTAAACTATTATCGACCGCTTATGGATTGGCTTGATACAAAAAATGCAGAACGAACATGCGGATGGGAGGAATCATGAAACACTTAACTAATTTAGCCATTGCTGCAGGAGTTTTTATTTTTACAAAGTTATATGCTGAGACAATTTCTCATAACAGCATCGATTTTGACGGCTCAAACTTAATTGGACAAATTTTAGTTATGACTTTTGTTATTCAGTGGATAGCATATATTCCAGCTTTTCTCTTTAAAACTGAAAAGTTTTATGACCTCACAGGTAGCATAACTTATATTGGAACCATTTTATTTGCTTTATATGCTACTGGCAGTTTAGCAAATCTTACTCTTGGCAATATTTTGGTTGGATTAGCCATAATTGTTTGGGCAATCAGATTGGGCTCATTTCTCTTTATGAGGATTCGTAAAGATAAAAAAGATGTAAGATTTAATTCGATAAAAAAATCTTTTTCACAATTCTTTATGACATGGACTTTGCAGGGCATGTGGGTTTTTATATGTTCATCTGCAGCTTTAATTGCTATTGCCAATCCGTCAGGCATTCCCATAAATAGCTTATTCATTTTAGGACTTCTGATGTTTATATTTGGTTTTGCAATTGAAGTTATAGCTGATAATCAAAAATCTGCATTTCGATCAATTCCAGAAAATAAAGACTCTTTCATAAATGAAGGGCTCTGGGCCAGATCTAGACATCCCAACTACTTTGGTGAAATCACTCTTTGGGCTGGCATAACAGTAATGGGCATATCAACATTTGAGGGCATGAATTATTTAGCAATTTTTTCACCTATTTTTTCCTATTTACTTTTAGTTTACGTTAGTGGGGTAAGAATGCTGGAGAATAGAGGGCATAAAAAGTGGGGCCATCTTGAGGATTATCAAAATTATAAGAAAAATACTCCTAAACTGATCCCTAAAATTTTTTAGGCTCTAAGTTTTACTTATTTTACTTATAAAGTGTATTAATCAATAAATATAACCAAAGTAAATAACTTTTAAATAAGTAACACCATTTAAAGTAAAATTGGGTACAATTTTATTTTTATAAAAGTTTGAATAATTTCACTACGCTGTTAGACTAGTGAACCATTTTTCAAAGGGGAAAAATATGTTAAAGAAAAGCCTAGTAGCTCTTACTATGTTGTCATCTTTCGTCATGGCATCAGAGATGGAGCTTGTCTTAGAAGTTGGAAGAGATAACACAGAACTTTCAGCTAAATCTCAAGCTAAAATTGATGCCACAGAATCAGATACTGATAAATTAATTAACGAATTTAAAGTAGTCTCAAAGCAAGTTGAGGGATTAAAGTTATATAACGCACAGAAAAGGATCCAAATTCAAGCTCAACTTGATTTAATGGATAAATATGATGAACAGCTTGTTCAAGTTGTTGTAATGCAAAGACAAATACCGCCTTTAGCACAAAGAATGCTTGAAGGGCTTGAGAAGTATGTCAATCTCGACACTCCATTTCACATAGAAGAAAGGAAGCAAAGACTTGATCTTGTAAGAGCTTCACTTTCAAATCCTAAGGTGACTGCTTCAGAGCAAGTAAGACAAATATTAGAGGCTTATAACATCGAAGCTGAATATGGAAGAAAACTTGACGCTTATGATGAAACTATTGTTTTAGATGGACAGGAGGTTGTTGTCAATATACTTAGAGTTGGAAGGCTCGGGATGTTCTTCCAGTCTAAGGATGAAAGAACCACTGGATATTATGATAATGAAACAGGTACTTGGGAAGAGCTTTCTGGAAGTTACAGAGTAACTGTAAGAGATGGAATCAGAATGGCACAGAAATTAGCGCCTATGGATATTATGATGCTGCCTATAGTTTATAGAGGAGATGCATCATGAAAAATTTAAATAAATATTTTTTCACTTTTGTACTTATATTTTCTTTTGAAATTGTTTCTCAAGAAAGCTCTGATGGCGAGCCAACAACAATTCAAGGTTTGCTCCAGCTAGTTGAGCAAGGAAGAACATCTGAACAAAATGTTAACACTCAAAGGGAAGCTGAATTTTTAGCAAACAAAAATCAACAAGCTGCAAAGCTTGCAGCTGAAAAGAGAGAATTAGCAAGGCAAGAAAGAATTGCTGACCAACTCGAGGCTGAATATAAGAAGAATGATGCAATTTTGGTTGTAAAGGAAGCAGCATATAAGAAAGAATTGGGTTCATTGGTTGAGCTATTCGGTCATCTGCAAAGCTCAGCAGGAGAGGCAAGTTCTCTTTTTGCCGATTCTTTGACGTCTGCTCAGTATGGAAAAGATAGAGAAACTTTCTTAAATGATCTTTCTGCAAAAATGTCAGATGCCACCGAGCTTCCTACAATCAGAGAGCTTGAAGGGCTATGGTACGAATTGCAGAGAGAAATGGTCGCAGGTTCTGAAGTTGTAAGTTTTAACACAAATGTTATTAATCTTGATGGAGAATCTGAGAATTGTGTGGTGACCAGGGTAGGACTTTACAACGCTATTTGTGATGGAAAGTATCTTGAATACATTGGAAGCAAGGGACAATATGCATTTCTAGGTAAACAACCTGAAGGTCGTTATGTAAGTTCAGCAAAAAAATTATCTAAAGCTGATCCTGGTGATGTAGTTAAGTTTGGAGTTGATCCAACAGGTCCTGTTGGTGGAAGCTTGCTTGCAAACTTAATTCAAAACCCTAGTCTAATGGAAAGAGTTAACCAAGGAAGGGAAGTTGGTTACATAATTATTATTGTTGGTTTGTTTGGTATCGGAATAGCTTTTTGGAAACTGTTTACTTTATATAACATGGGCGTGGCTGTTAAAAAGCAAGCAAAATCAAAAACTCATGATAAATCTAACCCATTAGGAAGAGTTCTAGCTGTTGGTGAAGAACATATGAGCAAAGATATTGAAACCCTTGAATTGAAACTTGCTGAGGCAATTATGGCAGAAAGACCTGCTATAGAAAGAGGAATTCCAGTGGTAAAAATTATTTCGGTTGTGGCTCCTTTAGCCGGATTGCTCGGAACAGTAACAGGTATGATTGTTACTTTCCAGCAGATCACATTATTTGGTACTGGAGATCCTAAAATAATGGCAGGAGGTATCTCACAAGCTCTAGTGACAACTGTGTTGGGACTTGTGGTTGCTATTCCTACAACACTTCTACATTCTTTTGCTAACTCATCAGCAAGAGGAATTATTAATGTTCTAGAAGAGCAGAGTACAGGAATAGTAGCCGAACATTCTGAATCAAAATAAATAGATAATGTTTTACGCTATTACTGAAGCATTTAATACCCTCAGAGACTTTATGTCTGCTGGGGGAAGTGTGCTTTGGTTGATAGCAATTCTTGCTGCTTTCATGTGGGCGATAATCTTGGAGAGAGTTTGGTATTTTAATTCTGGTCATCAAGAGTATATGGGCGAATTAAAATCTGAATGGGAATCAATAAGTGATCACTCATCTTGGAAAGCCCAACAAATAAAAGATAAATTAATTTCTCAAGCAAAAGAAGCAGTTAATAAACATCTGCCACTTATAAATACATGTGTTGCTCTTGCTCCCCTTTTTGGATTATTGGGTACAGTTACCGGAATGATAGAAGTATTCCAGGTAATGGCATTCACCGGTGGTGGTGATGCGAGATCCATGGCTGGAGGAGTATCAAAGGCAACTCTTCCAACTATGGCGGGTATGACTACCGCATTATCTGGAGTATTTGCTACTATTTATCTCAATGCAGCTAGAAATAGAGAAGAAATTTTAATAAAAGAAGTAATTAAAAGTTAATAGGAGAGTATTTTGAGAAGAAACGCTATATCAAGTGCAGTTCAAGAAGAAGAAGCAGAAATCAATATGACACCAATGCTTGATGTTGTGTTTATTATGCTTATTTTCTTCATTGTGACCGCAAACTTTATTAAAGAGCCAGGTCTTGAGATAAACAGACCTGAATCTGATACATCAGAAACGCAAGAAAATGCAGCTATTTTAATTGCGGTTGGCGCTTCTGGCGAAATTTGGATGGATGGCAGAAGAATTGATGCTAGACAAGTTAAAGCCAACGTCGTTAAACTTTTAGCTGATAACCCTCAGGGATCAGTAGTGATTCAGGCTGATGAAAAAGCTATGGCTGATACAATCATAAAAGTTATGGATGGATCAAGAGAAGCTGGTGTATACAACATATCTCTTGCCTCCGAACCAAAATAGAGAATTAATTTGAATACCGCTAATAATAGTTTAAGCACTTTATCGCAAACAATTACAAAAGTACTTGCGCCATTATTAGATTTGTTTAATAAAGCGTTTAACTACAATAAATATCTAGCAGGTTCTGGATTTGCAGCTTTAATTACACTTGGATTGTTCTTTCTGATGGTTGCCTTGATTTCATTAGGAGATAATAGTATCCCAACAGATAATTCAAGAAAATTAGGCGATGTAATAATGCCTGATAGAGACATCGATACTTTATTTGATAATGTTGATAAACCTGAAGAGCCTGATCAACAGCCTGAAGACATTGCTCAACCTGAATTAGATTTAGCGCCCTTAGCTGGGGTTGATGTAAGTCTTCCAAAGCCAAAAACTAACTTCGCTGGAGGCGGATCATTTTTTAGAGATGGGGAATATATCCCATTATTTAAAGTCACGCCTATATATCCTAGAAGGGCTCAAGAAAGAGGAATAATGGGATACGCAGTTGTTGCATTTACAATTACTGAGACAGGTACAGTTGAAAATGCAGTCCCCCTAGAGGGGATGTGTGGAGATCCAACAAATCCTGAAACAGTTTATAGACAATGTTCTATATTTAATTCAGCTGCGTCACGGGCAGCATTAAAATTGAAATATAAGCCTAAAATAGTTGATGGGAAGGCAGTAAGGGTGGATGATGTACCTCACAAGTTTACTTTTATTCTTGAGGAAAGCTAATGAGCAAATTTTATAGCAGTATTTTTTCTATATTATTGATCTCTTCTTTTGCTTTTGGACCATCAACTCTATTTGCCCAAAGTTATTCTGATGAAGGAAATAAACAAGAAAAAAGAACATATAAAAAAGCTCGAGTTCTTACCTCTAAAACTGCTAAAAAAGTAGTCAAAGTGGTTGAGGCGCTTGAAAGACAAAAAGTAGTTAAAGTTCCAGATCCTGAAAATAAAGGTAAGTTTATCGAAAAAGAGGAGGACGATCCTGATTGGGATGAGGCAAAAAGAATCTTAACAGAGCTTTTAAATGAGCGAGGTGAATTAAAAAGTTATGACCGTTCTGTCATGTGGAATTACTGGGGTTATATATATTTCAGTGAAGAGGATTATGATCAGGCCATGTATGCATATGAGCAGCTTTTAAAAGAGCCAGAGGCAACCATACCGCTCCGAACTGCGTCTTTACTCACTCTTGCACAATTAAACCTAGTGAAGGCGAATTGGGATAAAGGTATACGTCTAATTCTTCAGTGGATGGATGAAGTAGAAAAGGTAACCGCTCAATCTTATTATCTTCTTGCATCTGCATATTTCCAAAAGGAAGATTATGTAAGGGCTCGTTCATCTATGGAAGAGGCTATAAGACTGGCTGAAGAGGAAGGTTATCGTCCAAAAGAAAATTGGTATGTTCTTCTGGCGGCATGCTTCAATGAATTAAAAGAAAGAAAAGTTATTAGTGCTTCATTTGCACTTGAGCAACAATTAGTCATTTATGAAATCTTAGTAAATTATTATCCTAAAAAGCTTTATTTCTTGCAGCTAGGTGGAACCTATCAGCAAATGGATAGAGAAGAGGATTATATGATCACTCTAAAAGCTGCTTTTAATAAAGATCTTCTTGATAAAGAAGGCGAGTATCTTGCTTTAGCTCAATTACTTCTTCTTAGCAAAAACCCATACTGGGCTGCACAGGTTCTTGTTGCAGGCCAAAATAAAAAAGTAATTATTAAAGATGAAAAAACTGGTGAAGAATCAACAGTAGCTGTAGTAAAAGACACTGAAAAGAATCTAAAACTTTTAGCTGATTCTTGGAGAATGGCTCAAGAGATCGATAAAGCAATACCTGTGCTTGAACAAGCCGCAAAAATGTCAAAAGAGGGCGAAACATATATATTATTAGGTAACCTATATTTATTTGAAGATAGGATAGAGGATTCAATTAGAGCTATAGAGGCTGGACTTAAAAAAGGTAAAGTCAAAAGTGAATCTCAAGCTCAACTAGTTTTGGGGCAAGCTCACTTTGAAATGGAAAATTTTGAAGAAGCTAAAAAACAATTTAGAGCTGCTGCTAGAGATAAAGATAAGCGAATTAAAAAGACAGCTAATTCATGGATCAAATATGCTGAAAATGAAGAAGTAAGAGTTAAAAATCTTGCACTAAGAAGAGACTTTATCCAGCAATCAAAAGCGAAAGAAACTAATTCTTAATTCTTTAAATAGGTTTCAACTGAGAAATCATACTCATTTTCTTCATCCTTTTTAAAGGACTCATTTGAAATCATTCTCCATTTATCAAGATCAATGCTTGGATAAAACACATCCCCGTTGATATCACAATTAACCCTTGTGAAAACTAGTTTATTTACTAAATTAATACTTTCTCTAAAAATGTATCCACCGCCAATTAATACAACCTCTTCAACTAAGCTATTTTCCTTGTTCCAGTCTGTTGCTTCAGAAATTGCTTGTTCTAATGAATTTACTACCTGAACTTCTCTTGTTGATGAAATTGTTGAGGATATAACAATATTTTTTCTATTTGGTAGAGGTCTGCCAATTGATTCAAATGTTTTCCTTCCCATTACAATAACTTTGTTGTGAGTATAAGCACTAAAATGCTGAAGGTCTTTCTTTAATTTCCATGGCAAGTCATTGTCCACACCTATTACATTGTTGTTAGATAATGCTACTAAATGTGAAATTATCATTTTATTTAAATTGCCATTTTTGCTTTTAAAGCTGGATGAGATTCATAGCCATCTAAAATAAAATCACTGACAGAACAATTCTTTATCGCATCGATTGACTCTAGCTGAGGCATTACTAGTTTTGGAAGTTTTTTAGGTGTTCTTGTTAGTTGTTCTTTAACTTGCTCCAAGCTATTTTTATAAATATGTGCATCTCCAAATGTATGAATAAAATCTCCTGGAGCAAGTTTTAAGATATTTGCCAAAATGGATTGAAGTAAAGCATAGCTAGCAATATTAAATGGAACACCTAAAAACATATCTGCACTTCTTTGATACATTTGACATGATAGACGTCCACTTTCAGAAACATAGAATTGTGACATGACATGACATGGGGGGAGGGCCATATAATCAAGTTGCTCAACGTTCCATGCGCTCAAAATGTGTCTTCTTCCATAAGGATTAGATTTTATGTCATTAATTAATTTTTTAATTTGATCAATGCCGCCCCAATTTCTCCATTGAACTCCATATACTGGGCCTAGTTTTTTTGTAATATCATTATTCTCATAACCAAGATCAACTCCTTGATTGTCAGCATTATCGGTCCAAATGGTGGAAAATTTACTTAAATCAGTCAGTTCAGTCCGATCTTTTTCAAATCTAATTTCAGCTAATCTACGCTCATCATCTGAGCCTTCAAGAAACCATAATAATTCTGAAACCACTCCTTTCCAGGCAAGTGATTTAGTTGTAACCGCAGGGAATCCATCATTAAGATCAAAACGGATTTGATGTCCGAAAGAGGAAATTACGCCCGTTCCAGTTCTATCTCCTCGATCTTCACCGTTTTTAAGTATGTAGTCTAATAGGTCAAGATATTGCTTCATTTTTCTTTAAAGATTTCATCAAAAGTAAGAGCCCAATAATTGCCATGGGGATGCTAAGAAGCTGACCCATGCTTAATTGTAATGCAACAAAACCCATGTGAGAATCAGGTTGCCTAAAGTATTCTACAAAAAATCTTATTGCTCCATAACCCAGTAAAAAGGTTCCACTGATAACCCCATGCTTATTATTTTTAGCATTAACAAACATAAGCAAAATAAAGAGAAATACACCCTCAAAAAATGCTTCATAGAGTTGCGATGGATGTCTTGTAAAACCATATGGATCTGTTGGAAAAATAAATCCCCAAGTTCCGTCAGTAGGCCTTCCAAAAAGCTCTCCATTCATAAAGTTTCCAATTCTGACCAAGCCAAGACCAATTGGCATGGCAAGACATATAGAATCTGCAAGTCTAAGGAAAGATATCTTGTATTGATAGCAATAGACATACAAACTCAAAATGACTCCAATCAAACCACCATGAAAGCTTAAGCCACCTTCCCATATAAAAAATAAACTCAGGGGATTTGATGCTAATTGATCCAAGCCATATAAAAACATGTAACCAAATCTTCCGCCAAGCATGGCACCAAATATTAATCCATACAAAAATACAATATCATTGACTTGATCGGAAGTTAGTTTTAACTCTTTGATGATTTGATGGTTCTTTAAATACTGAAAAATAAAAATCGCTGATAGGATCCATGTGACAGCATAATATTGAATTCTAAACCAGCCAATCTCAATTAAACTTGGGTTATTAAAGAAATCTGAAAGTTCAATGATCAATTTGCTATTACCAAAATACCAATCAAAATTAAAAATATGCCAAATGATATTTTAAGATTTTTTTCAGAAATAGAGTGACTTATATTAGCTCCGAGTCTAGCAGTTAATATGCTAGCTAAAGAGATTGAAATAACTGCTGGCCAAAAAACATAACCAAAAGCTCCTGGTGGAAGTGCTACTTCTGATGATTTTCCAAAATACATATAGCCAAAAGCTCCTGCAACCGCTATTGGAACTCCACATGCCGCTGCAGTGCCAATTCCACTGCGAATATTATAGCCTCCAGCGATCATTAATGGCGTGGTAAATGATCCTCCCCCAATTCCAATTATAGAAGATAAAAATCCTATCCAAGATCCATGAACTGGCATAATAGATTTAGATAAAGTAACAAGCTTTTGATCTTTATTGGCAAGAGATTTTGTGAAGTTAGAAATCATTTCTATACCAATTAGAATTAAAAAAATTGTAATGATCCATTTTAAATTTTCATTTGTAAGGGTTGCTGCATATCTTGCGCCGAGAACAGCACCTAAGACCATTCCCATTGATAAAGGAATCACCAGAGGCCATTCAACACTTCTTTTTTTATGATGAGAAAGTGCTGATGAAATAGCTGAGAAAGAAATACTTGCAAGCGATGTGCCAATCGCCATAAGAAATATAATGGAGCTCTCAAATCCCATGCCATAAAAAATAAAAATTAATGATGGCACCAATATGCTGCCACCGCCAATACCAAACATGCCCGCTAGCAAGCCAGTAAATGCCCCTAAAGATAGATAAATGAGAATATCAATCATCATAAAGACTTATATATTTTGGGAGAAATTCAATTAATACATTTCTATAAACTTCTCGTTTAAATGGAACAACATTTGTTAAAGCAAACCAGTAAGAAGACCACCTATAGTCTATAAATTCTTGAGGGATTTGATTTGAGAGATTTATCTTGAGCTCATCTTTAGCTTTGAGTAAATACCATTTCTGTTTTTGACCACTAAAATTTTTTAGACTTCTTGGTCTTGGTTTATACCCTTTAGGTATGTCGTAATGATACCAATGCTTGCTTCTTGAGATAACTTTTATTTGATGTTTGGCAATTCCAACTTCTTCGAATAGCTCTCGATAGGCAGCATCTAAATTTTTCTCGCCTGCATCAATCCCACCTTGAGGAAATTGCCAAGCGCTTTTGTCCTTTCTTTTGCAAATCAATAATTGATTATTTTCATTTAATACAATCAAGCCAACATTTTTTCTGTAACGTTTGTCATTCATGTTAGATTAACCTCTTATGAGCAAGCCTGATTTAGCTATTTTTGACTTAGATAATACCATTCTAAATGGAGATTCAGATTATTCGATGATTAATTATCTAATAGATATTAATCTTCTTGATAAAGTGGCAAAGCTTAAAAATGATGAATTTATTAAAGATTATCAGCAGGGACAATTAGATCTTAATCAATATACGAATTTTGCTTTAAAGCCATATATAGGTATGACAAGAAAAGAAGTTAACGAAGTCATACTTCCATTTGTAGAAAAAATAATTGAACCAATGATAAATATTTTTGCCTTAAAACTTCTGCATGAACATTATGAAAAGGGACATGAGATATTACTTGCAAGCGCAACAAATGAACTTATTGTAAAACCAATAGCCAAAAGATTAGAAATTAAAAATGTTATAGCTACAAAAGTAGAATTTAAAAACAATAAATGCACAGGTGAGTTTATTCCTCCATCTGCCTTGGGTGAAGGAAAGTTAAAATTAGTAGAGTCTTGGATAAAAGATAACAAATATAAAAATTTCAAAGGCGTAACCTTTTATTCAGATTCTATAAATGACCTTCCCTTAATGGAGGCTGTTGAATTTCCAAAGGCTGTAAACCCAGATGCAAAACTTGAGAAAATTTCAATTGAAAGAGGCTGGCAAGTTATAAAATTGCCAATAATTTGAAAAGAATTTTTCTTTCTATATAATCCAAATGAGAATCATTCTCAATAAATATAAAAATAAGAGGTCTTAAATGTTTAAATCCACTCTTTCTTTAATTTTAGTGGTTGCAAGCTCATTGTCTGTTGCTAATGAAGTAAATATTTATACATCAAGACACTATGACTCTGATGATCAGCTATATGAAGATTTTCGGAAAGAGACAGGGATTAAAATTAATGTCATTTCAGGCAATGGAAGTGCTTTACTTGAAAGATTAAAATCTGAGGGTGCAAACTCTCCTGCCGATGTTTTTTTTACTGTAGACGCAGGCAATTTATGGAAAATTCAAAAAGAAGGATATTTTCAAAGTATCTCCTCTTCAAAAGCTTTATCAATAGTACCTAAAAACTTAAGAGGTCCTAATGATGAATGGATAGCAATTGCTAAAAGAGCGCGAGTAATTTTTTATAATCCGGATAATGTATCAAGTGAAGAAATGAAAGATCTTCGCTATGAGAATCTTGCCGATAAAGAGTGGAGCAATAGGATTGTTATTAGAAGTTCTAATAACATCTATAATCAATCATTAGTAGCATCATTAATTTCAACTCATGGGATAGAAAAAACAGAATTATGGGCTAAAGGGCTAGTATCAAATTTTGCAAGAAAACCTCAAGGTAATGACAGATCTCAAATTATGGCAGTTGCTAATGGCATGGCAGATCTTGCAATAGCTAACAGCTATTATTACGGATATATGTTGTCCGGAAAAGCAGGCGAAGATCAACAAAAATCTGCACAGAAGGTAAAAATGTTTTTTCCTAATCAGAATGACAGAGGAGTGCATATTAATATAAGTGGATTGGGCGTCTTAAAGAATGCAAAAAATGTTGATAATGCAAATAGATTCATAGAGTTTTTGCTATCCAAAAAAATGCAAGCAAGCATGGTAAACAATTCATTTGAGTATCCTGTCGTAAAAAATGTCCTGCCTCATCCTGATATAGCTAGTTCTGGCTTGGATTTTGCAGAGGATGAAATCTTGGTTTCAGAGTACGGTAGGTTTAATTCAGAAGCCCTAAAACTTATGGATAGGGCTGGCTGGAAATAACCATATTATGATAGTCTGATTTATTAACTAAACTCAGTTATATAAAGTGCCATTTTTAAAAATTCTCTCCATTTGGCATGTCTTGCCAATTCTTATTCTTCTGATATTTATGTCTCCTATACTTATAATTTTGTTTAGTCTGCTTGGTGACTACTCTGAAAACTGGCAGCATATCTATAAATATGTTCTGACTGACTATATTGTTAATTCGTTGATTTTGGTATCGGGAGTCTCAACTCTGGTCATAATCATAGGTTCTGTCACAGCTTGGATAGTTACAAATTATCAGTTTGTAGGTAGACGTTTTTTTGAATGGGGCCTTATCTTGCCATTAGCAATACCACCATACATTTTAGCCTATACATTTACGGGTTTATTTGACTCATATGGAACATTGAATGAAATCGCAAGATCGATTTTTAATTTACAACAAAGTGAGTCGCTTTTTCCAAATATCCGAAATATCTATGGAGCAATTTTAGTTTTTTCATTTACCCTTTATCCATATGTGTATTTGATTTGCCGCACCGCTTTTTTGAATCAATCAAGATCTATGTTTGAAATTGGTAGAACATTAGGTTTATCTCAAAAATTAATTTTTTTAAAGCTAGCTCTTCCTGTTGTAAGACCAGCATTAATTGCAGGCACCATGATAGTTGCTATGGAAACCTTGTCTGACTTTGGTGCAGTTGATCACTTTGCTGTTTCAACATTTACAACAGGTATTTTTAGGACTTGGTATGGAATGTATGATTTGACTACCGCTATGCAATTAGCATCAATGCTTTTAATTTTTATAACTTTTTGTTTAGTCATAGAAAGAATGTCTAGAAGGAACGCCAGTTTTTCTACGATTTCATCAAATTTCAAGCCAACGTCAGTTAAGAAAGTGTCTTCTCAACAATCTATCTTATGTTTTGTTATTTGTTTTGTGCCTATATTTATTGGGTTTATTTTGCCAATACTTGAAATTCTAAATTGGTCATTAAGGCTTAACTCGGGTTTTTTTGAAAAACATTTTTTTAGCATATCTTTTAACACAATTTTATTATCAGTATTTTCTGCAATACTTTGCACCTTCATCGCAATGCTTATAAATTTTTCAATTAGATATCAAAATAGCTCAACCATTAAATCAATCAATCCTTTTTTAAATATTGGATATGCTGTACCAGGGCTAATTCTCGCGGTAGGAATTGTTCAATTATTTGTATTTTTAGATAACAATTTATTGAATTCCTTTGAGGGATATTTTGTTACGGGAAGTATATTTGGTTTGATCTTTGCTTACATCATTAAGTCTTATGCTCTAGCAAATTCTACTTATGAGGCTGGTTATCAAAAAATAAGCCAAACGCTTGATGATAGTGCTCGTATTTTAAAATCAAAGGGTATGAATCTTCTTTTTAGAGTTCATTTCCCTCTTTTAAAGACTAGTTTTTTTACCAGTATTCTTTTAGTCACATCTGAAGTTGTGAAGGAATTACCAGCAACATTAATTTTGCGACCTTTTAATTTTGAAACTTTGGCAGTTTCAACATATATTTATGCCTCAGAGGAAAGAATGATTGAAGCAGCTGCTCCAGCAACAGCGATAATATTAATTGGTTTAATACCTATTTTCTTTTTAACAAAAATGATTAGAGCATCTCGATTGGAAGGCAGGAAATGAAAAATATTCTTGAAATAAGACATTTATCTCATTCTTATGGCAATGAAATTTCAATAATTAAAGATTTTAGTTTCATATTAAAAGATGGTGAAATCGCATCAATAATTGGTGCTTCTGGCATTGGGAAAACAACTTTATTGAGAATTATTGCTGGATTGGAGGAGCCTGCTGAGGGTGAAGTAAGAATAAAGGAAGAGCTGGTTTCAAGTAAGAATTTTATGCTACCTCCTGAGAAAAGAAACTTGGGACTCGTTGTTGAAGACAGGGCTCTTTTTCCACATTTAAACATTAAAAAAAATGTAATGTTTGGAATAAATAATATTGAAGAAAAAGAATCATTGACCCGTTATTATCTTGAGTTGTTTAAAGTTCTTGATTTAGAAGAAAAATTTCCTCATGAAATATCAGCTGGTCAGCAACAACGCGTTGCTTTTGCCAGAGCATTAATTACTGATCCAGATATTCTTTTACTTGATGAGCCGTTTGCTGCACTTGATAAAAGACTTAAAAGTGAATTGCATCTTGAAACAAAGAAAATTTTTAAAGAAAAAGGCTTGTCAGTAATTCTAGTCACACATGATGAGGAAGAGGCAGAGTATTTTTCAGATAAAATATTAGTGTTTCAAGAGGACAAGATAATAGTCCGTTAGAATCTTTTTAGCCGTCTACATTTTCCATATTTTTAATTGCTTTACTCATTTGCCTTTCTCTTGTGACATGCTCATTTACAGCCTTTAGCATAGCATCTGTTTTTTTCTGAAGATCATTGGTAGAGTTTCCAAAATTTTCAAACTCTTTTTTAAGTTTTCCAAACTCCTTCATGATCTCGCTTGCCTTTTCATTTATTGCAAGCGTTCTAAAGCCCATATGAACACTAATTAGATATGCTGCAAGAGAATTAGGGCCCATTATTAAAACTCTACTATCTCTGAATATTTGCTCCCTAATGTCGCTTATTGAGTCAATGAGTTGCATCAAAGATTCGCTTGGAATAAACATGATTCCTAATTCAACGGTAATTCCCGATTGAATATATTTACTGTTAATATCATTTGCATCATTAATTACGTGTCTTCGAATTGCATCGATTGCTGTTTTGATTTCATGTGCATTGCTATTATCTATGGCTGATAAATAATTATCATAAAGACCAGACGGAAATTTTGCATCAATTGGCAGCAGGAGTCCCTCAGGTAATTTAATTGCAAACTCAACTCTTTTACCTGACCCACTTATAACTTCAGCATTTTCAATGAATTGGTTGGGGTGAAAAATGTCTTTAATTATCGCATCCAGCGCCCATTCTCCAAATGTTCCAGCCAATACTCCTCCAGACAAATACCTATTGAGCTTACTTAGTGGATCTTGAAAAGATTGAATTTCACTGGATAAATCAGATAATTTAATTTCTTGTCTTTCAACTGCTTTATCTATATCTCTTAAAGATTCTTTGGAATCGGAGTCTTGAGAACGATCTTTAATATTTAGGTATATCAATAATCCTAAAAGAAGGATTATTATGATTAAAAGAATCCATATATATGCCACTTATAAATTTATCCTATAAAATATATCAACCAATATACTCAATGATACTATGGATGAATCTCTAGAATCTAAATTTACCTCCTTAAAAGCTAAAAATCTCAAGATTGATTTAACTCGTGGAAAGCCAGGTGCTGATCAGTTAGATCTCTCAAATCAACTTTTAACTAGCGGTGTTCTGTCTGAAAGTTCAAGCGGAGTTGATGTTCGTAATTATGGTCATCCGTTGGGTATTCCTGAGGCTAGAGGCTTGGGAGCAGAGTTAATGTCATCCAACATAGAAAATACCTTAGTTGGCGAGCAATCTAGCCTACTTCTTATTTATCAACTTATTCTTGCTAATTACCTTTTTGGTTTAGTAACACCATGGAAGAATCAAGGAGATATAAAATTTATATGTCCGGTTCCTGGTTTTGATAGGCATTTCAGATTATTAGATGATTTTGGTATCAAAATGTTGCCTGTTCCTTTAACAGGCTCAGGAGTTGATATTACAAAATTCAAAGCGCTGCTTGAAGAAAATACAAATATTAAAGGAATAATGTCCGTGCCTCGGCATTCAAATCCATCTGGTGATATTTATTCAGATGAAAATATTTCTGAACTGTTACAGCTTGGAAAAGAATACTCCAGTGAATTTTTGTTTATTTTTGATAATGCGTATCTACTCCATGATTTTACGTCCTCAGCAAACCAGACTCCTGTTTGGGATCTTGCTAATAAGTATAATGTTTTAGATCAGACGGCAATATTTTGTTCATTCTCTAAGGTAACATTTGGAAGTGGAGGCTTATCATTTGCTGCTGCAGGCACTAAGCTTTTTAATCTTTTGGTAAGGCAGAGAACTTCTATGATCGTCTCTTCTGATAAGGTAAATCAATTGCGCCACACAGAATTCCTCAAAAATAAAGATGATGTTATGAGTCATATGAAAAAACATGCAGCATTAGTTAAACCAAAATTTGAAGTCGCTTTTAATGCTTTAGATTCATTAAATCCAGAAATAGGCAATTACAAAAAACCCACAGGAGGGTATTTCATTTCCTATAATACAAATAAACCTATTGCCAAAAGAGTTATAGCTTTGTGCGAAGAGGCTGGCGTTTTAATCACCCCTGCAGGCTCTACATATCCTAATTTTAATGATCCAGCAGATTCAAATATTAGACTTGCACCAACCTTCTTGAGCCCCGAGGATTTGAAGGAAGCAATGGAGGTTTTCACTACTGCCTTGCAGATAGCTTTCCAGGAAAAACTTAGTTAACTGCTCTAGTCAACGGCACAAATTTACCATCCTCAAAGTGAGAAAATAAATTTTTAATTTCAGGATGTTTTGGTAATTCTTCTCTTTCATCATTAAGTAGGTTTTGCTCAGAAACATAAGCAATATAAAAGATGTGACCATTCTCAGCGAAGAGATGATAAAAAGGCTGATTTTTTTTTGGCCGGATCGAAGCTGGGATAGATTGATACCATTCTTCAGTATTATTAAATTCAGGATCTACATCAAATATGACACCGCGAAAATCTAAAAAACGATGTTTAACAACTGCCCCAATTGCAAATTTTGTTTCAACTAACTCTTGTTTTATATTATTCATATATTTATGTTTATCATATCAAAATTTTGGAGTGAATCATGTTAGTAACTAGTACACCATCTATACAAGGCAAACAAATTCAAACTTACCTTGGGATTGTCATGGGCAGCACTGTAAGAGCTAGACATTTAGGTACGGACATATTGGCAACCTTAAAAAATATTGTCGGCGGAGAACTCAAGAGCTATTCAATTCTTTTAACACAGGCTAGAAAAGAAGCTATGGATAGGATGATTAAAAGTGCAGAAGAAATGGGTGCAGATGCGGTCGTCAATTTTAGGTATGAAACTTCAACGATTGCAGCAGCTGCATCAGAAGTCATAGCCTATGGGACGGCGATAAAATTTGACGATTAATTCAATCAAAGTTTTTGGAGAGCGCCACTGTGGAACCAATGCCATAGGATACTTTGTAGGGAAAAATTTTAATCTTAAGTTTCAGCATTATGATTTCTTGGGCTGGAAGCACAGACTAGCTCCAAAAAAAGATGAGTGGTCAAAGTTTAATGTACAAAGTTGCTTATTTATTTTTTGTATGCGAAATCCTTATTCATGGATCAAAGCCATGCATAGAGAACCTTATTATGATCATTATCCAAAAATGAAAGATTTGTCTTTAGAGGATTTCATCCAATTTTCTATTGAAGACTATGAAAACTGTATCTCGATGTGGAATCAAAAGAATGATTCTTATTTTAGAATGTCAGATGAAATACCCAACTCAATTATTATAAATGTTGAGGACTTTAATGTTGATCAAGGAAAATTTCATGCCAATATAGCTGACATACTTAATAGATATGACATGCCTTTAGTTAAAATGAATTCTTATGTAAATGGAAGAGGGCGGCATGAACAAAAGGACATAACATCTTCACTAAGGGTGCCCAAGTATGATGAGAAGTTAGTCAGAATTATTAACTCTTCTTTATCAGAAGAAACCATGAAAAAATGTAACTATGAATTGCTTATTTAAACTGAGATAAAAATGAATAAAACTGAAAAAACGGCTTTTAGAGAAAGCATTATTGTTGTAATGATGGGGCTAGTAATTAATTTTCCATTGCAAACTTTCTTACTTTGGCTAACCATAGATAATTGGAGTTGGACAAATACACTATTAATTTCAATTTTTACTCAGGCAATTCTAACCATGGTTGCTTTGATAAGGGTTTATTCTATTCGGATGAGGTTTAAAAGAGGGAAGTTTTAGGAGCTTCTTAGAAGAAGTTTTTCTTTAATTTTTAAATGTGATTGCCTTGTGATTTTATATCTGGCATAAAAGAATGCAGCTATTAATCCCCAAATCATCGCGAACGGCCCGTCAATTAAACCTAAATTAAAGATAATTTTTTCGGGAACCTCACCAGGCATAGCATTTTCTGGAAAGGCAATAAGATCAAGTGCAATCCCTGCTATCACATGACCAATTCCATTGGATGTTTTACTAAAAAACGATCTGGCCGCATAAAAGACTCCCTCTTGTCTAATTCCAGTAATAAGCTCATGTTCGTCGGCTATGTCCGCAAGTGCTGACATTACACTTATATGCAAAATAGAACCACATGCTGATGCAAAAGATCCAAAGAAAATAATCATAGTAACTAGTTCCCAAGAACCTCTTTCAGGAGCTAGTCCAAGCAGGACTATGTTGGCAGATGCTGACCAAAAGACAGTTAAACCAATAACTGTGGCAACTATTACTATTGGCTTATCAAATTTTTGGTGGAGCTTGGCTGTAAGAATAAATCCAAATGCGTAACCAATAATATTATTTACAATTAGCCATCCAATTTGTATTGGAGAAAACTCATAAAAAAATGTACCCATATAAATGGCTAATGTTTCATGAGTCCCAATGAGCATAGAAAGAAAAAACATGCCAATAAGCAATCGAGCATAATTTTTATTGCTTATCGCACCAACTATATCTTTAAATAGATCAATAGTTTTTATGTGTGATTCATCTTTTGATGGTTGTTTAAGATATGGGATTCGATCTTTTGTAAAGTATGCCGAGGAGAGAATACAAAGAGCAATTAATATCATGCTAAAAATTGCAATGGGTGTATAAGATTCTTGATAAAGTTGTCCAATTTTCTCGTCAGCAAAAAATGGGAATATTAAAAACCAAGTAAATATGTGCATGATAATAACGCCCATATATCCAAAGAGATTGTTGTAACTCATCACTCTGCTTCGTTCAAAGTAATCGTCAGATAGCTCAGCTCCTAATGCTAGATGAGGCACAGCAAATAAAGTAATGCTGAGTCTAAGCATTATAGTTGAGAAAATTAGCCATCCAAAAAGACCATATTCTGATAATTCATAGGGGGGAAAGAACATTAAATATATTGCTATTACTGTAGGAAATGGCGCCGCAAACATAAAAGGATGCCTGCGTCCAAGCTTAGATATAAATCTATCTGAAATAGATCCAATGACTGGATCCGAGATAGCATCAAAAATAATCGCAATTAAAACTGCTAAACCTGTAAGAGAGCCAGAAAGACCTAGCACTTGGTTATAAAAGAAGAAGGTCAATCCAGCAAAAATCCAATTAGTTGCGCCCTCGCCAGTAGCTCCAATGCCAAAAGCTAGTTTTGTTTTGACCGTTATTTTATTTTGACTCAAATTAATCCCCTTAACTCATTCTAGCCTTGAAATCTCCTTTAGGTAAAATATCTTGATGAAATTAAAAATGTATCAAGTTGATGCTTTTGCAGATAAATTATTTACTGGCAACCCTGCTGCAGTTGTTATTTTAGAATCACCCATAAAAGATCACGATATGCAATCCATAGCATTTGAAAATAATCTTTCTGAAACAGCTTTTGTAAGCATCTATGAGAGTCCAATTAACATCAGATGGTTTACTCCCTCAATTGAGGTTGATCTTTGTGGCCATGCTACTTTAGCTAGTGCAAGGATACTTTTTGAACATTATCCAGAGCTCGCTGGCGAAGAAATTAATTTTGACTCAAAAAGTGGTATTTTGAAAGTTACTAAAAATAAGGATGCCTTATGCCTTAATTTTCCGGTGGATAAACCAGCTTTATTAGATTCAGATCCATTATTTGAAGAAATATTAGGCATTGAGCCGTTGCAATTGTTAAAAGGCAAAGACGATTATTTAGCAATCTTTGAAAATCAAAAACAGATTGAGTACATAAAACCAAATTTTGTACTGCTTTCAAAATTAGATTCTAGAGGTTTAGTTATATCTGCTCCTGGAGATCAAGTAGATTTTGTATCCAGATGCTTTTATCCCGAGGCAGGGATAGAAGAAGATCCAGTGACCGGATCTGCTCATACCATGCTAACTCCATATTGGGCAAAGGAATTAGGCAAGAATCAGCTTGATGCAAATCAGCTCTCTAAGAGGGGAGGAAAACTTAATTGTATTTTGGCTTACAACAGAGTTTTTATATCAGGTAAAAGTGTAATTTATTTTGATGGAATCATTTCTATTGTTTAGAATTAAATTAAATTAATCTAGGAGAAAATTTATGGCTACATATATTGTCTATGCATTATTGCTTACAATTATTCAAATCTGGGTAGTTCCAGCGGCGTTTAATATTAAAAATTTTTCATGGTATACAACCAACAGAGATGAACCAATGCCTGAAACTTCTATTATGGCAGGCAGAGCTAATAGAGCAGCTACGAATCTACAAGAAAGTCTTCCTGCTTTTTTAGCACTAGCTTTACTATCAATGCATTTATCAGTTGATTTGACTGGTTTGGCTTTTTGGTGGTTAATATTGAGGGTTGCGCATCTTATTACATATATTGCTGGCATAGCTTTGCTGAGAACACTTTCATGGCTTGGGTCTTTGGTTACTTTGGCAATGATGGCACTAGCATTGGTTTAGCAATCATCGATTAGATTTTGAAGAAAAGAAGGGAGCAAAGCTCCCTTTTTATTATCCGTTAGGATTGATTAAAAATTTTTCACCAGTTGCTTGCTTTGCATAAACCATCAATGAGTCTATGGTTAACGCCTCTTCAAGGGTAACCTCCTGAGTGTATGAGCTTGCAAAAGTAGTTTTAATTTCATTTGCTACGCGAGCTTGCATTTCAACCATTTTCTCAAATCCTATTTTTCCCAGAAATGGTGTTAATAGAAATCCACCAATACCCCAGTACATTCCGAAGCTTCTATTATTAGGCAGTGTAATGGCTGATTGATTAAGCCCTCCGTAGATATAAACTTGCTTATGATCTGTAGTTCCATAGGGGCTATACTCAGTAGCATTTTTTCTTGCTGCACTTTCCATACAAGTAAGAATTTTTCCAGCAAGTTCTCCACCGCCTGTTGCATCGAATGCAAGAGTTGCTTTGGTTTCTGTGATGGCTGAGGTTAGTTGCTCCATAAAATCATCATCCGATGAGTTGCAAACAAACTTTGCACCTATAGATTTTAATAGATCAACATGCTCTTGCTTGCGAACAATATTTATAAGCTGCACGCCATCATCAATACAGATTTTTACAAGCATTTGGCCAAGATTAGAGGCTGCTGCGGTATGAACAAGCGCGGTGTGTCCTTCCATTTCCATTGTCTCAACCATTGCAAGTGCAGTGAGTGGATTCACAAAGCTTGACGCACAATCTCTAGGCTCAGTTCCTTCATTCATCACTAAGCAACTTGCTGCAGGCATGCAGCGGTATTGAGAATACATACCACCGCCAACAACGCTTACGACTTTACCAAGAAGATTCTGAGCATTAGCGCCAGCCTCAATTACAACCCCTGAGCCTTCATTACCAACAGGCATGGGGATATTCAGTCTTGGTTTCATTGCACCCATTATTGCCTCTGGGACATTCATTGTAATTTTCGAGTCTTCAGCCTGAAGAGTATTAATATCGCCCGGTCCTAGCAAAAGACCAAGATCAGAAGGGTTGATTGGAGTTGCTTCAACTTGGATTAGCACCTCATCATCGCCTGGAGCAGGACGTTCAGATTCAGTAATAGCTATTTCTAACTTTCCTTGATCAGTTACAGTAGAAGTAATTTGTTTATTTGAACTCATTTTATCTCCTTATAAAGCATTAAATAGTAATATATTCAAAGAACCATACAGTTTAGAGTAAGCATCAAGTTTAACAATAGAAATAAAAAAACTTTTTATGGACAATTATTCAAAACACATTGCAATTCTTGGGGGAGGGATAGCAGGCCTCTCGCTTGGCTGTACTTTTTTAAAAGAGGGTATTCCAGCAGTCATTTTTGAGAAAATGTCAGAAGAAAAATCTCATGGAGCTGCAATAAGTCTTTCTTCAAATGCACTTCGTCTCTTAGATAGATTAGATATTTATAGCGATCTTAAAAATAAATCCTTTTTACATTCAAAAGCAACTATCCAGGGACCTATGAAGAGCATATGCACATTTAACACACCAGAAGTTTTGACGACACGTCGTCAAACATTGATGTCATTATTGCATTCCAGATTCAAAAATCTGGGTGGAGATATAAAATATGATCATACTCTTATAAAGTTTGATGTTAAAAAATGTGAAGCAACATTTTCAAACAATCAAAAACATAACTTTAAGCACCTAGCGGCATGTGATGGAATCAGATCATCGATACGAGATACTTTTTTCCCATCAAATCAAAATCCAAAATACAGTGGCTATAGTGCATGGAGGAGTATTGGTAAATCACCGCTGAAAAGAGTTCATTTTGCTCTGGGTCCCGGAGGTCATGTGGTTAGTTATCCCGTCAATAATGATGGAGATGTTAGTTTTGTTGCTGTTAGGAAGGAAGATTTTCAATTTAAAGAATCATGGAAAGAGCAGGGATCACTTAAAAATTTGTTAGATGATTTTTCAACTTATGACCCAAGCATTTTTCCTAAGCTTAAAGATGAAGAGCCTCTTTATAAATGGGGCATTTATATCCGACCACCTTTACAATCAATGATTTCTAGAAATATTACTTTAGTTGGTGATGCTGCTCACCCAATGGTCCCATTTTTAGGGCAAGGTGCATGCATGGCTATAGAGGACGCTTACACATTTGCAATGTTATGCAAACAGAATAATGGAAATTTTATTGATGCACAGAAACCTTATGATTTGCTTCGGTCAAAGCGCACCAAAAAAATGCAAAAAGCGTCTATGCTGCAAGGAAAAATTTATCATATGAAAAATCCTTTGTTGGTATTCGCAAGAAATTCAGTCATGAAATATACCAACATTCCAGGCAATGACCTGAAGAAAATACATGATTATGATGCGCATCAAGAAGTATTAATGTTTACTTGATCTTATTTGGTAAATTTGGTGAATTTTATTGCAGAGTCTTTATCAATTTTTTTATCTGACTTAGGCATTGGATATTTTAATCCAGAGGCACAATTGAAGAGTACAACTTTTTCATCTTTACTTATTATCCCTTTCTTTAAAGCTACTTGATATCCAGCTGCTGTTGCAGCGCCTTCTGGACAAAGCAATAATCCATCTTCTTTAGAGATCATGTCTCTAATTTCTATGATGTGCTCATCTTCAACTGCAAAAGCAAAACCATTTGATTGACGAATAGCATCAAGTATCAAAAAATCTCCAATAGCTACAGGAACTCTTATACCCGATGCAACAGTGTTAGCATTATCCCAGGCATTCGCATGATTTAAGCCTTTTTTAAATGCGTCAACGATTGGCGCACATCCTGAAGATTGAATAGCAATCATTTTGGGAAGCTTGCCTTTAAGCCAGCCTAATTCTTTTAACTCGGAAAATGCTTTCCACATTCCAATGAGTCCCGTGCCTCCTCCTGTTGGATAAAATATTGCATCTGGTAATGTCCATTGCATTTGTTCTGCAAGCTCTAAGCCCATTGTTTTTTTGCCTTCAATTCTATAAGGCTCTTTCAAGGTAGAGACATCAAACCAGCCTACCTTTTCTTTTCCTTCAAGAACTATTTTCCCGCAATCATTGATTAGTCCGTTTACCAGATATGTATCAGCTCCTTGAAGCTGTATCTCTCGAATATTTACTTTTGGTGTATCTTCTGGGCAAAAAACAGTTGCTTTTATATTTGCTTGTCTTGCATATGCTGCCAAAGCAGCACCAGCATTTCCATTAGTTGGTATTGCTAAATGTTCAAGGCCAAATTGATGTGCCATTGAAACAGCGAGAGCTAAGCCTCTTGCTTTAAAAGATCCAGTTGGAAGCCTGCCTTCATCTTTAATGATAATGTTACCTAGCTTGCCACCAAGCATTTGAACAGTTTTATTAAGAGGAATTAGAGGTGTTATAACCTCTCCTAAAGAAATTCTTGAAGCAGAATTTGCAACTGGAAGTAATGCTTGATACCGCCAAAAACCTGGAGCTGACTCTAAACACCAGCTATCTTTATTGAGCTCGCTTTTAATTTTTTTTAAATCATACCTCGCTAACAAAGGCATTCCATTTTTTGAAAGATTATGAATTTGATTTGCGGGATAAATGTCCCCAGTTTTAGAGCACTCTAAATGCGAAAGATATGTCGACATTTATCTGCTAACTCCACCAAATTTATCAGTGGCTACAATCAGTTCATGAGTAATTTCTTTTTCAAATGCGCTGTGACCTGAGAAGGGTGTGATAATAAATTTTGCTTCTGGCCAATTTTTGTGAAGCTCCCAAGCTGTTGATAAAGGAGTGCAGACATCATATCTCCCTTGAATAATAGTTGCAGGGATATTTCTTATGCTATCAATGCCTTCAATGAGTTGTTGTTCATGGGTTAAAAAGCCTTTATTGATAAAGTAATGATTTTCAATAAGCGCAAACGCTAGAGCAAACTTAGGTTCTGAAAAACTATCTGCCATTTCAGGACTATAGCTTAAATTAACAGTAGAACCTTCCCATCTAGACCATGCAATTGCTGCTTCAAGTTTTTTATCCTCATTCTCACCTTTAAATATTTCGTAATATGCTGATATCAAGTTATCTCTCTTAGATATATCAATTGGCTCAATAAATTTTTCCCAAGCATCAGGAAAAATGTTGCTTGCACCGTATTGGTAAAACCAATCCAATTCTTTTTTTCTAAGCATGAAAATTCCTCGAAGTATTATTTCACTGACTGAGTCTGGATGGGTTTGTGCGTAAGCCAATGCTAGAGTGCTTCCCCAAGAGCCACCAAAAACTAACCACTGATTAATTTTTAATTTTTCTTTTAAGGATTCAATGTCTGCAACTAAATCCCATGTTGTATTATTTGTTAGATAAGCATGCGGCTTACTTCTGCCACAACCCCTTTGATCAAATACTATAATTCTATAGGCATCGGGATTGAAAAATCGTCTGACTGCTTCACTTCCACCTCCACCAGGACCTCCATGTAAAAAAACAGCTGGTTTACCATTTGGGTTTCCACATTGTTCATAATAAATTTCATGTTCGCCTGCGATCATGAAACCAGTATCATAGGGCTTAATTGGTGGATAGAGGCTTAATTGCTCAGACATAGATAATCATCAGAATAAATAAAAAGATACAATTAATTTTTTTTGGTCGAACTACTTACAAGCTCTTCAGATGATGCGATTTTAAATGGATCAAAATCCTCGCCGAATAATTTTTTTGGAGACACTGACTCAAATTTTCCTTCAGTATCTGTTGGATCAGTGAAAAATCCAAGAACATAGCCACCTTGTGAATACCCCATTAAGTCTCTTAATTCAGGAGACAGATCTTTTGCAATTGATGGAGGACATGACAGATATTGATTCTCTTCTTGTCTTAACCAATTAGGTGCATAGTGTAGAAAAACACCTAATCTGTTTTCTGAGGTTTGATTTGCACCACCTCCATGAATAACAGAGCCAGTATAAATAAATACTGATCCTGCAGTCATTTCAGCATTTTCAATTTCATCATCTGAAGGCATCCTATTTTTATCCCATTTATGCGATCCAGGCACAACCTGAGTGGCTCCATTTTCTTTTGTAAAATCTGTAATGGCCCAGATAGTAGCAAACTGCGTTTCAATTTTTCGAGGCACATAGCCACCCCACACGCCCCTATCTCTGTGAAGGATTTGAGCTGTTTCATTTGGACCTATCTGAATTGCTGATGTGAAATGGAGCTGATACCCATCACAGTGGGGCTCTAAAAATTTTTTTGATAACGCATTGATTTTAGGATCAAGGGCAAGTTCACGACATTTTGGAGATCTAGCCATAAGAGCACCAACTCTTTTTGTTTGAAATCCAGTAAATTCATTATCACCCTCGATATCATTTTTGAGGTAGGGCTGAAGTTCATATTTAATTTCAGCCAGATCATTTTCAGACAAAACATTATCTATTACTACTGCCGCATCTCGATCAATAATTTCCAAGATACTGTCTAAATCTGTATCTGCACTTACATGTTGAATACTCATAACTTAAGTTTAGGATAATTTTAAAATTCTGTGAAATGTTTTAATCAATCAGCTTGAATAATTGAATTATATATTCCTGGATCTGTTGCTCCCTCAGTTCCAAATAATAAGATAACGCTCTCTGAGCTAATACCTATTTTTTTTGCAATTTCATTATTTTCTGTAATTTCTACTAGTGCTGCAAGACCAGCAACAGATGATTCGCCTGCCTCAATTGGAGGATTGTGATTAGAAAGTAGTCGCATCATAGTGGGTATTGATTGATCAGAAATAGTAACAAAGTCATCAGCTCCTTTTTCTAAAATCTTCCATCCCAGTAGAGATGGCTCACCACAGGATAAACCAGCCATCATTGTCTCTTTCTGAATATTAATTGAAACCATTTCACTTTTTTTGGCGCTTTGAATTAAACATGGCGCATGTTCTGACTCAACAATAACAAACCTGATATTATTTTCATGATATTTTTCCCAAAAATACGAGCATATTGCAGCAGGAAAAGAGCCTACGCCTCCTTGGAGAATAATATGGGTAGGCATCTCTTTATTTTCTAATTGATTCGAAATTTCTTCAGACATGATGTTATATCCTGCCATGATCTCTTTAGGGTATTTCGTATATCCAGGATATGAAGTATCGGAAATAATGTGCCAATTATTTAAATTAGATTCAGATTTACATATATTTACAGACTCATCATAGTTTCCATTTACCCTAATGACATTTGCATTAAGTCTTTCCATAGCCTCTTGTCGTCCTTTACTTACCTCAGAATGGACATATATCTGACATTTACATCCAAACAAATTTGCCCCAAATGCAACTGAACGACCATGATTACCGTCAGTTGCAGTTGCGACTGTATATTTTGAAATTATTTTCCTATATTTCCCATTTCTAATATCTTCCAGCGATACCTTACTACCAATTTCTTCTTTCAACATATCATGTAAAAATTTTAAAACCCCATATGTGCCTCCCAATGCTTTAAAACTTCCCAAGCCAAATCTAGAACTTTCATCTTTGTAATAAATTTTCTTTACATTTATTTTTGAAGCTATCTCTTCCAATGAAAGCAGGGGAGTAACTTCATAACCTTTCCAAGAGATGATTTCATCAAATGCCTCTCGAGTATTTTTTAGATTTAATACTGAACGAAGTTCTTCAGTATATGGTTTGTAAGTTTTATTTTGATTATGAAAATGATCTATAAGCATTCACTTATTCTATCTGAACTTATTTTTTTAATTCATTATTTAAGTGATAATTTATATTCTGACTAGCTATTCTCCACCAAGCGCAGTTCAGTTATAATTCTTCCTCTCATATTGCCCAGATAGCTCAGTCGGTAGAGCAAAGGACTGAAAATCCTTGTGTCGGTGGTTCGATTCCACCTCTGGGCACCAATTGATTATTCGTAATTCCATTTCTAGAAATCCAAGTATTTATAATCTTTTTTATACAAATCTTTAATTAATTTAGTAGTTTCCTCTGATATAGAGATATCTCTTTTTTTTGAGGCATTCCTATGAGAAAGAGCAGATACATTTTCTAGATAATTATAAAAATTTTGCTTTGACGATCCCAAGCTTTTGAAGGGAACAATATCATCAACTAATAGGTTATTATTTTCATCAAATAAATAATCTGTCTGATCTTTAAAAAAATAATTATTTTCTTTATGTCCGGATAATACTATTGAACTTACCCAATCATCAAAATTCTCGCTTGGATCAAGGTAATTCCATGAAGAAACAAGTTTTTGAACGGGATCCCTCACAATTGAAAATTTATAAAAACTATTAAATATCTCTATTGGTAAAAATTTAAAGTCCAATATTTCTTTAGCAGTAAGGTGAGCCATTCGACCAGGGATATTTTTAGTCCAACTTGTAGGTTTTTCAAAACATCCAAACAAATATCTATGATCATCCCAGTTCAGCTGAAGATCGTTCAGAAATGTTTCCTCAACGGATTGTCCCGCACACTTTGGGATATGAATAAATATTACTTTATGTACCAACGAAATCATGAGGATTCTTTCTTATACTATCTCATAAAAATAGTCATTGCTTATTATCTATTTATTATGAATTAGAATTAAAATATTAATAATTTGATTAGTTTAAAACAAATCTTACCGTGGCTCCTTCTAGCTCTTTTTTTAGGATGCAGCTATGGCGAAAAAAAATGGTATCCATTCCCAAATTCATTTTTTGGCAAATTATATACAGCTGGACCTATAGCCTTAACCAGCAATTTAAATTATGAAACCAACTGGCAAAATATAAGTGAGCTAAATACAAGTCTAGCCAGGACATCATATTTAATGCAGCTAGGAGTGCCGAAAATAAATATTGCTTGGTTTTTAAATGATGGTGCTTGGCCAGATGAACCAAATTTTCAATTTCAAAAATTAAATTCAAATTATAAAGAATCTGAAATTAGTAAATTAATTAATTTAAATGGTTATACCTATGATCGGATAAGCAAGAAAAATCTCTTGTCATCAAAAATTTTTGAAAATCAATTAAACATAGGAAATGCTTCTTATCAAATTTTGCTTATGGCAAATTTAGAACATACATCTCCAAGGATTTTAAAGAAAATTCTCGCTCATATAAATGCAGGATTAAAAGTAATTTTTATAGGTGATTTTCCGCAACGTGCAACTGGATTGTCTAATTTTGAGGAAAGAGATAAAGAAGTGATTAATATCATGGAAAAGATTTCAAAGACTGCATACCAAATCAATGAATTAAATAATCTGACAAATATTTTAAAGGATCTAAATATTGTTCCAGAAATAGATTTGTTAGATGAAGATAAATATTACTTTAGATCAGCTACAAGGTCATGTGGCCAACAAAGAATTATTTATTTTTTTAACGACTCTTATCTATCGAGTGAGAAAAATTTTCGATTAGATAATTCTTTTAAAGTTGTAAAGATTCTAGATCCCAATGAAGGAACCATCAAGGAATTTTCCAATCAAAATTTTGATCACAAAATAACCGTATCCCTCGAGGGAGGCAAATCAAAAATCTTAATTCTTAATAAAAGAAAAAATTTTAATAATGTGGATTGTTTTCAAGTAAATGAGTGGATCAATCCAGATGAAAGGTACTTTCCAATTTTGAGATGGTGGTGGCCAGGAAATGCTGTAGAAAAAGCGCAAATTCAAACGGAACTTAAAAAATTTAAACAGGCGAAGTTTTCTTCAATAGAGCTACAAACACTAACTATTGGAATGCCAAAAAAATATTTAATGCAAAATGAAAATGAAATCTTTCAAGTGGGAGAAAAGCCTTTCTTTGACAATCTAAAATATCTATTTACAGAAGCAAGCGACTTAAAACTTAATGTAGATCTAACTCTTGGTAGCGGTTGGTCGAGTGGAGGACCATTCATCAAAGATTTTCCCGCGCAGCAACTTATAAAATCTGAAATAGAAATCATTGGCCCTTCAAATGAGTTTATTAAACCACCAAGAATTATAGAGCCTTCTTACATAAATAAAACTAATCTCATTGTGAATAAAACTATTGGAAAGTTTGATCAGGACGCCCGTTTAATGAAAGTTATTTTGGCAAAAATTAAGGAATCAACAAAAAAAGAAACTTTAAGTGAATTTAAAGATGTCAGTAATTTATACCATGGTGCGGGACTCAAATTAAATATCCCAAAAGGAAAATATAAATTATTTTTTATATATCAGAATAATGTATCTCATAATACTTTGGGCTCTGCTTTCAAAGGATCCTGGGATGAATCTTTAGTATTGGATCATTTAAATAAAGGCGGCATTGAGGAATATATCGAAAAGCTTGGAAATCATTGGATAGAACAAATAAAACCCTATAAGCCTAGAAACTTTTTTATTGATAGTTTTGAGCTAATTGGTGATCTGCCTTGGTCAGAAAAGTTTTTTAAAACCTTTGAGGAGATGCATGGCTATAGTATTGCTCCATACCTTCCTTTAATTTTTAAAAAGTATGGAGAATCGAAATACTTATATGCAATATTTGGTGAAGAATTTATATACAAGTCAGAACATATGCTAAGCGAAAGAGTATATGAGGACTATCTCAATACAAGAGAGCAACTTTTTATGAGTGAGTTTCTATTACCAATCAAAAACTGGATGCGCTCTTTAAATATTAAATTAAGGCTTCAAGCGCATGGTGGATACGGAAATTATCTAGATGCATATGCTATTGCAGATATTCCTGAAAGTGAGGGTCTTTATGCTGGGGGAAGTTTTGATTTTTTAAAATTGGCCTCTTCAGCCGGTAATATTGCTAATAGAAAAATTGTAAGTTCCGAGTCATTTATAAAAATAGACTTTAATTACAATAGGTTAAAAATTGATGATTATGAAAGATTGGCTGGCAATGCATTTGCGGCAGGAATAAATCAGATAGTTTTTCACGGATATCCTTATGAGTTTAGCTTCCTAGAAAATTAATCTTTCTTATTTCACTTCAATTTTTAATCCTTACTATTATTTTTGAAAATAAAAAGTTAAATTAAGAGTCATGAAAAATAATAATTTACATGATCTTGTCATAAGAAATGGAAGGATCATTAATGGATCTGGGGAACAAGCCTTCATTGGTGATATTGCGATCGACGATGAAAAAATAACTCAAGTAGGCAAGGTCGATAAAGCAGGCATAAGAGAAATCGATGCTGAGGAAAACTTGGTCACACCTGGTTGGGTAGATATACACACTCATTATGATGGACAAGTTTGCTGGGATCCTTACCTTACTCCGTCAAGCTGGCATGGTGTTACAACGGTCGTTATGGGAAATTGTGGAGTTGGCTTTGCACCAGTAAGACCGGGTGACGAGAATTTTTTGATTCAATTAATGGAGGGCGTTGAAGACATTCCTGGTTCAGCATTGCATGAAGGTATTGAATGGGAATGGGAGACCTTTCCTGAATTTTTAGATGCAATTGAAAAAAAAGAATTTGTCATGGATCTTGGATTTATGATTGGGCATGGCCCACTTAGAAGCTACGTAATGGGATATGAAAGATGCCAAAATCAAGTAGATGCTTCTGAAGAAGAAATAGCAAAAATGTCTGAAATAGTGACTGAAGCAATTGATGCTGGAGCACTTGGATTTAGTACCTCAAGAACGATTTTACATAGAGATATATATGGCAAATATGTTCCGGGAACTGAGGCAAGTTCTGAGGAAATGAGAGCATTAGCATTTGGTGTAGATAAAGCTGGTGAGGGTACCCTTGAAATAACTTCAGATTGGCTTGATGAAGAAATAGAGCTGTCTTGGATGAAAGAGTATGTCAAAAAAAGTGATTGCGGACTAACTTTTCTGCAAACAAGCGGAGATGCAGTCAAGACAATTTTATTTTCTGAGGAGCAATTTTTAAAGGGTAAGAATATTCGTCCGCAATTTCCTGGCAGGAATGTTGGACTAATGTTTGGTTTAGAGAGTTCTTTGCATCCATTTATTCAATATCCAGCATACAAAGAAATTGCTCATTTACCACTTGATCAAAAATTTGAGATTATGAATGATCCAAGTTTTAAAGAAAAAATACTTAATCAGCAACCAGACTTTGAATCTGAGATTAAAGCTAGGCTTGCTGAAAATTTTAATAACAAAACAGAGGCAGAGATTGCTGCTGATGTAGCTCTTCCAACAAAGCTTACTTCTAATTATGAAACCCAATTTATTTTAGGAACACCTCCAAACTATGAGCCGAAGAAAGAGGATAGTATTGCGGCATTAGCAAAAGTGAGAGGTATCTCAGAACTTGAGGTCATGTATGACGAAATGATGAGGAACAAAGGGACGAATTTGATTTATGCAGCCTTTACTCCCTATGAAAATTACAAGCTTGATTTTGTTGAGCAAGCATATAGATTGAAATCGTCTGTGGCAGGGGGTAGTGATGGTGGCGCTCATTGCGGTCTGATATGTGATGCAAGTATGCCAACAACTAATCTTTCGCATTGGGGCAGAGATCGAGAAGCTGGTAAGAAATTTCCATTGGAGATGTTGATAAGAAAACAAACGAAAGATACCGCAGAAACCTTTGGTTTATTTGATCGCGGAGAAATTAAGCCTGGAATGCTAGCAGATATTAATATTATTAATTTTGAAAAATTAAATGTTAGCCATCCAAAAATGATTCATGATCTGCCGTTGGGCGGAAGGCGATTAGTGCAAGATGCTACTGGTTATGTTGCAACGATTAAAAGCGGAGTAATTATTAGTGAGAACGGAGTAGCGACAGGAGAATTTCCGGGAAATTTGATTAGAGGCAAGCAAGTTTGCGAAGTAAAATCTGGAATGGATAAAGTCCCTCTGTTTGATAGAACCATAAGATTATTTATGATCAAAGTAGCAAAATTTTTGTGGGGTCTTAGTAAAAAATCAGTTAAAACAACAATTGTGTCTGAGGCATAAGAAATTTCTATGAAACCAGTTTGTCTAGTTTTGGGAGCTGGCGCAGGCATCGGAGGCACTGTTGCAAAAAAGTTTGCTAAAGAAGGCTTTCATTCATGTTTATGCAGAAGATCTGATAAAAAAGGCTTAGATCGACTTGTTTCTGACATAGAGCAGGATGGTGGATCAGCAACAGGCTATTTAATTAACGCAATAGAAGATAATGTCCTGGAAGAATTAATTTTGGAGATCGAAAAAGACATAGGTCCCATAGAAGTGCTTGTCTATAATCTTGGTGCTCAAACAGGAATGAAGCTACTTAATGAAACATCTTTAAAAGAGTTTGAATGGGGCTGGAGAATGGCAGATCTTGGGCTGTTTAGGGTAGCAAAAGTTTTAATGCCAATTATGGAAGATAGAACTAGGGGGACATTCCTTGTAACCTCAGCAACAGCTGCAATGCGAGGCAACAAAAATCAGCATTCACATGCTGCAGCTATGGGTGGAAGAAGGATGTTGTGCCAAACTTTAAATGCAGAATTTGCGTCCAAGGGAATTCATGTAGCTCACATTATAGTTGATGGTATGGTTGATGCTCCTGATACCCTAGGAAAAATGCTCGGAGAGGAGCTATTCCAACAATTACGTGAGACAAAAGGAATGGAGCATGATGGGTTGATTTTACCTAAAAGCGTTGCAGATACTTACTACTATTTGTCTCAGCAACATAGATCTGCTTGGACGCATGAAATCGACATCAGAGCATTCTCAGATACGGCTTGGTGGAATTCTTAATTTATTTTTTTAATATAAGTTTTAGTCTAAAGCTTTAAATCCAGATGCCTGCTCTACTTCTTCATTATTAAAGTATTTCTCCATTTGCTCTAATAACCATTGACGGTCTTCATCCTTTGAGAGATCTAGATGTTTTTCATTAATAAGCGTGGTCTGATGTGATTTCCAGGCTTCCCATGCCTCTAATGATACAGTTTCCATTAACTCTATACCTTTTTTACCTGGCATTGGAGGTATGGTCATGGCAGGTAACTCTTTTTTAAGTTTCTTACAAAAAACTGTCTTACTCATAGTTCATTAATTACTTTGCTAATAGGTTTAGGAAGACCATATTCATTTATTCTATCCTTTTTTATCCATTTATATTTTTTATTTGTCTTTATTTCTGATTCATTTGTAGATATGTAGGTATTTAATTTTATGTTCAGCCTTCTGTGTGTAAGCTCATGCTGAATTTTTTGACTTGATTTGAGCTTAAAGCTATTTGTATAACTTTCTAATGATCTTGATTCAAAAGGAATCCAAAGATTTTTCCAGATAGAGCTTGCTTCATTTTTGACAAGCAATAATGAATCTTCAGTTTGAATTAAAGATAAATTCATTGGAATAACTTTTTTTAGTTGAGCAACATTCCTCTTTTTATTATTGATTATATTAAATGCAGACATGCATTGATTTTGAACGGGACAATCTTTGCATGACGGATTTGTGGGAGTACAAACAGTAGCCCCTAAGTCCATGATACCCTGAGTATAAGCAAAGCAATTTTCTTTATTAACAAATTGGCTGGATAGGTCCCATAATTGACTTTCCTTGAGCAAATCTATGTTCTTATTGACTAGTCTAGTTATTACTCTTTTAACATTCCCATCTAATATAGGATGAGGATTTTGATAAGCTAAAGACATAATTGCTCCAGCGGTAGATTTACCAATTCCAGGAAGTTCTAGTAATTGATGAAATTCTTTTGGGAATCTATTGTTATATTTTTCTTTTATAATTTCTTTCGTTTTGAATATATTTCTAGCTCTTCTATAAAAGCCTAGCCCCGACCACAATGCCAAAATTTGATCTTCACTAGCCTCAGACAATTTTTTTTGAGTTGGATATTTTTTAATAAAATTTTTAAAGTATGGCGTGGCTGTTTTTACTTGAGTTTGTTGAAGCATAATCTCAGAGATCCAAATTCTATATGGGGTAATTTTTTGCCTCCATGGTAAATCATGCCTTCCATTATTCAGGTACCACTGAACGATTTTTTGTGAGATATGCTGTCTTAGATTATTCAAAAAGATTTTCTTTAAAAATGGGTTTTATATTTCCGTCAAAGGAATAAATTATTGGGGCACCAGTTGGAATTTCCAAAGCCACTACCTCTTCCTTTGACAAATTATCAAGTTGCATAACTAAAGATCTAAGCGAATTTCCATGTGCAGCCACTAAGATATTCTCACCTTGAATAATTTTAGGCAGAATTGAGTTATTAAAATATGGCAAAACCCTTTCAGCTGTATCTTTTAAACTTTCGCCCCCAGGAGGCGGAACATCATATGATCTTCTCCAGATATGAACTTGTTTTTCTCCCCATTCTTTTCGAGCATCATCCTTATTAAGGCCTGAAAGATCTCCATAATTTCTCTCATTTAAAGCTTGATTTTTTACAACCTTAATATCAGTTTGTTTTATACCATCTAAGATTATTTGACCAGTAATTTGCGCTCTCTTTAAGTCTGAGGTGAACATCATTGAAAATTGAATATCTCTTTGTTTGATTAGCAAGCCTGCATTAATTGCTTCTTTTTTTCCATCACTTGTTAACCCTGGATCTTTCCATCCCGTGAATAAGTTTTTAGCATTCCATTCACTTTGCCCATGACGAACTAGAACTAAAAAATTTTTATTTTTCATAATATAAATCTCACCAATAAATATATTTTAAGCGATAATAAGCCAATGCTGGAATTCAATTTATTTTTAATAGACTATTGGTATTTTTCTGTGCCTTTGTTTCTTTCTATTGTTCTATGGTTTCGCTCTGAGACAAGAAGGGGCGGCAATCGAGTAGATTGTACTCAACTCACTTATTTGGTGAATAAACAGTCTGCCCGTTTATTAGATGTTAGACCCAAAAGCGAATTTGAAACTGGTGCAATTGCAGGATCTGTGAATATTCCCTTTGACGAATTAGAAAACAGAAATGAAGAATTATTAAGAGATCAAGATAACCCTATCGTGTTAATTTGCAAAATGGGAAGAAATGCAGCTTTAGCTGGTGAAAAGATGCAGAAATATGGCTTTAAAGAAACTCACGTATTACAGGGTGGGATTTCAACCTGGCAACAAGAAGGACTTCCATTGGTCAAAGTAAAGTAGCTCATGAATTTCAATATTAAGTTTTTAATCCTTATTCAATTTCTCATCATTAATATTTCCGCAGACGAATTGATTATTAAAATATCGGGACAAACCAAGGCAGGCATTTTGAATTTAGGTATCTATAATAATGCAGAAGCGTATGATCAATCTGTAAAAGGGGAAGGGAGATCAGAAAGCGGCCTTTTTTCTGGAATTGATTCTTACATTGAACTTAGAGAAAGTCATGAGTTTAGTATTGATCTCCCTGAGGGAACTTATGCCATTGCACTTTTTATTGATGCAAATAAAAATTTGAAAATAGATAAAAATTTTCTTGGTATACCGAAAGAACAATATGGTTTTTCTAATAATGCCATGGGCAAGCTGTCAGGGCCCTCTTTTGACCAAGCAAAGTTTCAGGTAAAGGGTAATACAGTTCAAAGTATTAAATTGAAATAATATATAATCTATTCAATGAAAGAAGTAACTATTTATACAACAAAAACATGCCCATATTGCTTTAAAGCTAAAAGGTTATTTAAAAAATTAGATATAGCTTATAAAGAAATTTCCGTTGATTTCAATCCTAAGCTAAGAGCGGAAATGGCAGCAAAAGCTGGAAAAACATCTGTGCCTCAAATTTGGTTTGATGATAGCCACATTGGAGGATGTGATGATTTACATGAGCTTTACGAATCTAAAAATTTATTAAGGGCTTTAAGTTAAGCTTTTTGAGCTTTTATTTTTTTTGAGAGAGTATTTCTTCCAATACCCAAAACCTTAGCTGCATCTTGTTTTTTTCCGCCAGTTTTGCCTAAGGCAAAATCTATGATCACTTTATCTAACTCTGGTTCAATAATTTCAAGCATATTCTCTGATTTGCTTTGATAAATTTCACCAAGCCAATTCGATAATCCTGATTGCCAATTTTCATTTTCAGCTTTTTCAGGCTGATCATTATTTATAATTTCTGCAGGAAGATCTTCTAAATTTACATTTTGAGTAGGCGCCATTAGAGCAATCCAATAACAGATATTTTCTAACTGCCTCACATTTCCTGGCCAATCATATTGAGTTAAGGCAAGCAGGGCCTCTTGAGAGAGTACTTTTGGATCATCCATCAAGGAATCTGCATGTCTTTTCAAAAAAGCAGATGACAAGTCAGCAATATCCTCTTTTCTTTGTCTTAATGGAGGCACATCTACTCTGATAACGTTTAATCTATAGTAAAGGTCTTCTCTGAATGAACCGGCAGCGACAAGGGATTCGAGGCTTTGATGTGTAGCGGCTAAAATTCGAACATCTACTTTTATAGGTTTATCTCCACCAACCCTAAAAAATTCTTTATTTGATAAAACTCTTAGTAAGCGAGTCTGAGTTTCAAGAGGCATGTCTCCAATCTCATCAAGAAAAAGAGTTCCCCCATTTGCCTGTTCAAACCTTCCAATTCTTTGTTCCACTGCGCCAGTAAAGGCCCCCTTTTCATGCCCAAATAGTTCTGACTCAATGAGTTCTTTTGGAATATCGGCCATGTTTAATGCAATAAATGGCATATCATGTCTTGGGCTGTTTTTATGTAGTGACTTAGAGACTAATTCTTTTCCCGTTCCAGATTCTCCTTGTATTAGAACAGTGGCATTAGTATTGGCAAGCTTACCAATTGATCTAAAGACAATTTGCATTGAGGGAGCTGAGCCGATAATTTCTGCTTTAGGAATCTTTTTTGGCTTGGCATCATTATGCTCATTAAGGGCTTTTTGGATTGTAATAACAGCTTCCTCAAGATCAAACGGCTTTGGAATATATTCAAAAGCGCCACCTCCATATGAATCAATAGCAGCTTGCATATCGGTAAAAGCGGTCATGATAATTACTGGTAATTTTTCATAATTATTTTTTACATGTTTTAGAAGATCATAACCATGCATACCAGGCATTTTTATATCTGAGATAATTAAATCTGGTTTCTCTGTATTTAAAGCATCAATTAATGATTCGCCATTAGAAAATGTTTTAATCTCAAAACCAGCACTCTTAAGACCTTCTTCAAGCACTAAACGAATAGCCTCGTCGTCATCTGCTATCCATATTTTAGGCACTTTGAGCTCCATTAATATTGTTATTAGATATAGGTATTAAAATTGAAAATATTGTTTGTTTATCTTTACGATCAAACGATATTGTTCCACCATGAATTCTCACGATATCTTGAGAAATAGATAGCCCAATTCCTGATCCATTTTCTTTGCCAGATATCATCGGGAAGAAAATTTGATCTTCAATCTCTGAGCTCACTCCAGGCCCATTATCTTTAATGACTATTTCAGCTAGAGTGTTATGAACTTTTCCATTGATTGGCTGTCGGTATGAGATTTTAGTTTGGATTTGTAGACATGGTTTCTCTGCAAAATTCATGCAGGCATGAACTGCATTTTGAGTAATATTAATTAAGGCCTGAATAAATAAATTTTTGTCGCCGTAAATTTCAGGAATACTTGGATCATAGTCCCTCTCAATGATTAAGTTATCTTGAGATTCAGCTTTGCTTAAAGCTAAAACTCTCTGCAGAGCTTCATGAAGATTAAAATATTCAAAAGTTGGTTTTTTTGCCGGAGTTAATATTCTGGTTACAATCTCATTAAGTCTATCAGTTTCTTCCTCAATAATTTTTAAAAACTTTTTTGAGAAATCATCTTCATATTTTGATTTTAAAATTTGAGCGCTGCCTTTAATTCCTGACAAAGGATTTTTCACTTCATGAGCAAGAGTTCTAGCTAAACCTGCTGCTATTTTTTGTGTTGAAAAATTTCTAGTTGAATCAATGATTTTATTGAGATTATCAATGTTGACAGCTTCAATAAATACAAGGTTCTTTTTGTCTGAAAAAGTTATAGTAAGATCAATTTTTCTTGCATCCCCTGACTTTTGAACAATTTCAAAGTCTCTTTTAGTAACCGATCCATTATTCTTTTTAGTTTTTCGAAGAATCTGATTGATTTGATCTCCAGTTCGCTCGTCTAGTATTGATAAAATTGTTTTACCTTTCAGTTTAGAGGAATCGCCAGTCCAATGTGCAGCTTTTGCAGCTTCATTCATCCATACTAAATTGAAACTATCTCCATCTAAGATAATGATTTCGGTATTTAAGTTGTCAAATGCTTGAAAATTTGAAAAATCCATACTACCTAAAAAAATAAAGCCCCCCTGGAGAGGAGGGCTTTTGATTTGTATTTGTATAAAAGTTACTCAATTCTTATTTTATTTTGTAAGAGTCCCAACAATGTGAGCCAGTATCTTGTAAGGATCTGCATTAGAAGCTGGCCTTCTGTCTTCTAAGTAACCATTCCAGTTATGCTCAACAGTGTATACTGGTATTCTAATACTAGCTCCTCGATCGCTGACTCCATATGAGAATGTATCGATGCTTTGAGTTTCATGAAGACCAGTTAATCTCATATCGTTATCAGAGCCATAAGCTGCAATTCCATCCTCATGAACTTTTCCGAGCTTGTCACATATTGAAGAGAATAGTTCCTCTGTACCATTTGATCTCATTTCTTCGTTTGAAAAATTAGTATGCATTCCTGAGCCATTCCAGTCTCCTGTTTTTGGTTTGGGATGTATATTTACTCCAATTCCATACTCTTCAGCAATCTTATAAAGCAGATATCTGCTTACCCATAGATCGTCAGCAGCCTTAATGCCTTCACCGAAGCATTGATATTCCCATTGTCCAAGGGCAACTTCAGCATTTGTTCCTGTTAATTTAATTCCAAGATCAAGGCATGCTTGCAAGTGATGATCTGACACTTCCCTACCAACAACATTTCCAGCACCAACTCCGCAATAATAATCACCTTGTGCTCTCGGCTCACCATTTTCCCAACCTAATGGCTCTCCAGTTTCTGGATCAGTAAAAAAGTATTCTTGTTCAAATCCAAACCACCATTCATCGGTCACTACATCAGCTGCAGCAGCTCTAAAATTAGATGGGTGGGTGGTATGGTCAGCTGATTGTACTTGTGTCATCACAATGTCATGACCATGAGGATTTTCATATGTTTGAACAGGCAGCAGCAAACAATCTGAGCTTCCACCTTCAGCTTGTTGAGTTGATGATCCATCAAAAGACCAATCTGGTGGTGTGTCTGCATCTGTAGCTTTTACTTTGCTTCTCATTGATGGCTCAGGCTGATAGCCGTCAAGCCAAATGTATTCGTATGTTTTATATTTTGACATTCTCTCTCTCCTAAAAATTTATTGAGTTTCTATACATTTATACATGATGCAATCTTTATGCCAATATATATGCACTTATGCAGTGCATGATATGATCAATTTTAGTTCAATATCTTATAAATTGCACTATATCAGTGCATATTTAAAAATAATTTTATCTTAGGAAAGTAGTTCTCGAAGCCTTCGAATGAGTGATTGCCACCAAATTTAATCTCAATTTTGCTTCCAGCGAAATATCTAATTGCAAGCTTGTAATCCAACACCTCATCACCCGATTGAATCAAAGTCATAAAATTACCCGGTCTTTTTAAGACTTTAATTTTTTTACTCATCTCACTAAGCAAATTTAGATGATCTTTATTAATATCAAATTTTTCACCTGTTGAGTAATTTTGATTTTCTCCAAGATACTCCGACATATCAATTGGTGGAACCGCTGGATTAATGTTTACGCAAAGAAGTTTATATTTGTCTGAAAAATATGTGGCATAGAATCCGCCTAAAGAACTTCCAATAATGGATGATGGAGATTCTGATTCTATTATTTTATCAATTTGATGATATGCATTTTCAATATCGTTATCTAAATCAGGAACTAAAATTTGAGTTGAACTAGTATTCTTTTTAACGAATGAGGTAATTAAATTTGCTTTTGTTGAATCGGCTGCAGAAGCAAACCCATGAAGATATAAAATTTTAGTCATTCAAAAAATTGATTTCTTTTACTTAGATGATTTCATTGAATGGGCCAATTAAGTTTGCTTTTTTTAAATCATCCAGTGGAGAAAACTTAAAAATATATAAAATTTTACCCATTCAAGAAATTAATTTCTTTTACTTCGACCGCTCCGTTTGTAAAAATATTTTCTAGCCATTCAGTTAGAATTCTATTTTGTTGATATTTTTCGTCTAGAGATTGACTAAATTGGGGTGGAGAAAAAAATGGAACTGGCTTTTCCTGCTGATAAGAAATTACCTCTGCTAATTTTGCATCGATGTAGATATTTATTCTTAATAGAAAATTAACCAAAGCAAGATCATTATTTTTAAATTTTGCCTCTATTGAAAGAGTATGAGGCGTTCTTGAAATTACAATGAATTCAGCCAGGCTTTTTTTGTCATTATTAAGAATTTCAAAAGTATAACTATCATTCTTGAAGTTACAGAGGATTTTCTTCAATCTAGAATAATTAGCACCGCAGGTTGTGAGATGCTCTTTAGTTTTTAAAACTTTATACATTCATTTAATTTTATAATCTTTGTTAAAAGGTGTATAGGATTTGCATGCTTCAATATAATTTTCAATTTGTATTTTTTCTGATTTACAAAAATCACTTACTGCTTGCCCAAAATCCTCTTTTAAAAAATAATGGAAAGACGAACTTACGTGTGGTTGAAATCCTCTCCTTATTTTATGTTCCCCTTGAACCCCCGGATCAAAATATTTGAGATTATTATCAATACAATATTCTATCCCTTGATAGAAACAGCATTCAAAGTGTAGGTTTTTTATTTTTTTTGTTGCTCCCCAATGTCTTCCGTATAGTGTATTCTCTCCCTCAAAACAAAGAGATGCGCCAATTGGCTCTCCTTCGAGTTCAGCAAAGAAAATAATTGGTTTAACACACTGATTTGCGGTATTTATTATTTTAAAAAATTCTCTATTTAGATATGGATTCTGAGCTCTTTCAAAGTATGTTTTTTGATAAAATATATAAAATAAATCCCAATCTTCTTTGGTGATTTCTTCATGTCTTTTGCAATAAATTTTAATGCCAAGTTTATTGATACTATTTCTTTCTTTGCGAATAGTAGCTCTTTGACGAGATGTAAAAACTGATAAGAAATTGTCAAAGTCACAAAAATTATAATTGATCCAAGTAAATCTGTAATTCAATCTCTCAATAAAATTCTTATCACGTAAAACAGTCTTGCAGTCTTCGTTTGGAAAAAGAATATGCCAAGATTCAATTTGCTCCATTTCCATTTTTCTTATACCTGCATCAATAAGATTTAATTTATTTTTTTTATTTTTAGCTAGAATTCTATCTCCTTCACATGGAGTGAAAGGAATTGCTGTTAATAATTTAGGATAATAACTTCTACCCGCTCTTTGCAATGCATTTGCCCATTGGTGATCGAAAATGAATTCACCATAACTATTAAATTTTTTATATAGCGGCATAAAACTTATTAATTTTTGATTTTCAATTTCCCCAAGATGATCTGGAATCCATCCAGACGTTTCTGAAGCAGATCCACTTTCTTCCATTGCCCTTAAGTAAGTAAAATCTTCAAAAGGATTATTTGCCTTAATTGAGTAAGATTTTTCTTCTAGATTAATTTTTTTAATTTCAGACTTCATGAAATCAGATGATAAGAAAACAAAATACTGAAAGTATTAATAAATAAAGAGATGCAAAGTGATTATTTTTAAATGCAATTAAATATTTCTTTTGGTTGGCAAGACGATGTTGATAAAAATAAAATCCACATAAAAAAATTGTTCCTATGAACCATATAAATTTTAGTTCAGCTTGCCATCCAACCATGAGTAGTAAACAAATTGCAAGGAATTGAAAGATTGCAACAATTTTTAAAGTATTTGATCCCCACCATAATGGCGTCGAATTGATCCCTAATTTTTTATCATCATCTTTGTCAGATAATCCATAAAGAGTATCAAATGCAATAGTCATTGCAGCAATTGCAAGGTAAAGCAAAATCATAGTTGGATTATTTAATTCGTTTGTCATTGCATAAACTATGATTGTGGGATTAAAAGTTAGACCAAGAAAAATTTGAGGTCCAATAAAAAATCTCTTTGTGAGAGGATAAACAACTATCATGAACGCAAAACAAATACTTATCAAAATGGTATTTGTGTTAGTTAGACTGAGTAAAATTAAGCTTAATACTCCAAGTATTATAAAAATAGCCCAACTTTCAAATATTGAAACTTTTTTGCTCGGAATTGGTCTTAGTTTTGTTCTTTCTACACCGCCATCAAGGTCCTTATCCCAAATATCGTTAATGACGCAACCCGCTGATCTAACTAAGATAGCTCCTACAAACACTATTAAAAAATCAGAAATTTTGAAATTGCCGCCAGTGCTTATGACTAAAGCTAGTAATGCAGGCCAAAGTAAAAGATATATCCCAATTGGCTTATCTAGTCTCATCAATTCAAATAGGGCAACTGCTTTATTCATGGAGATAAGAAAACCTCCATAACACTCAATGGATAGCTACGAACTAGGTAATGAGTTCTTCTTCCCCAAACAATATTGTTATCAGCCATTTTAAATTCTGCAAATTCACGTTTGGTTTTAACAAATAACTTGCTTTGAAATAGCAAATCGCCAAGTGGTTTTGATCCTATTGATCCTAATCCAGGATAACCTTTTGAAGACGTAAGATTTGGTATGATGCTTCTAGCATAAACCAGGGGCAATAAATTTCCATAAAGCAGTACTTCCCTAATACGCACTTCTTCAGGAGACATTTTAAGAGCTGCGTATTCATCTTCTTCGGCTGAACCTATATCATCTTGTAAAATTTCAAGTTTGAATTCGGCATTAGAAGAAATTTTTTTTGTTATTGAATTTTCTTCATGCAACCAATCAAGGATTTTTTGATCTCTCAAACAGTGTTTTAATTCTTCGGCATTTAGCCATTTATTATTTCTTGTAAGTTGCATTAATTAGATCTTCAAAATCTGATATTATAGCCTGCTTAATTTTCATTAAATGAGACTTTTTAATACTGATTATCTAAGAGAGAAGAAATGAAATACAAAAAATGGGAATGCATTGTATGTGGACTGATCTATGATGAAGAGCTAGGTTGGCCTGATGACGGTATTGAACCAGGAACTGCTTGGGATGACGTTCCTGATGATTGGTTATGCCCTGACTGTGGAGTGGGCAAAGAAGATTTTGAAATGATTGAAATTGAATGATTGATACTCCAAAAAACTTAACAAAAAATATACTTATTGGTCTGATTCTAGGTTTCGTTGCTGGCTCCTTTCTTTTTTACACGGATTTTTTACCAAGTCAGATTGATGATTTTATAGAAAAATATGTCTTTAATCTTGGAGGAGATATTTTTATGAATCTCCTAAAGTTACTAGTTGTGCCATTAGTTTTCTTTTCTTTGGTATCGGGCATTTCATCTTTAGGGAGTTCACAATCTTTAGGCAAATTAACATTTAAAACAGTTGGATTTTATTTATTAACAACTGGTATAGCTGTATCTTTAGCCCTAATCGCAGGTTCGTTTTTTCAACCTGGTTCCAATTATGCTTCTGATTTACCAATGGCAGCACCAAGCTCTTTGCCTCAGGGTCAAGGTATCTACTCAACTATTGTAGGAATTTTCCCCTCAAACATCATTCAAGCCATGGCAGAAAATCAAATGCTAGCAATAGTTTTCTTTAGTATTATATTTGGCCTTGCTTTGAATAAGACTAATCATTTAACGGGCAATTTAAGCGATTCATTTTCAAAGTTAAATACAGTATTTTTGCAATTGATTGTCATGATAATGAGTTTTGCGCCCTTGGGTGTTTTTTGCTTAATTGGAAAATTTGTTATCGCTGATGGGCTTGATATATTTCAAGATGTTGTTGCATATGTTGTTTTGCTAATTTCTCTTCTATTATTTCATGCAGCTTTTACTTACTCTTTTTTTCTTAAGGCCATAGGTGGTTTAAATCCATTAACTTTTTTTCGAAAGATGAAAGATGTTGCTTTATTTGCATTTTCTACTTCATCAAGCGCGGCAACCATTCCAGTTACTCTGAGAACAGCCAATCAAGATTTAGGCGTTAATCAGAATGTAGCCTCTTTTGTGGTGCCAGTAGGAGCAACTATAAATATGGATGGAACTGCTATCATGCAAGGCTTAGCAACAGTATTTATTGCGCAAATGTCTGGCATTGATCTAACACTATTTCAGTATGTTCAAGTTGTGTTATTAGCTGTTGCGACCTCAATTGGAACAGCTGCCGTCCCGTCAGCGGGAACAATTACTCTAATAATAATTTTGCAACAATTTAACTTACCACTTGAAGCAATTGGAATCATTCTAGCTGTTGATAGAGTGTTAGATATGATCAGAACTTCGGTAAATGTTACCGGAGATGCAGCAATTGCGTGTATAGTTGCGAAAACAGAGAATCAATTGGATGAAAATATTTTCAATTCAAAGGGTTAATTACTAATTAAATTTAATTTTATTTGATAAAATTTAACGCTTGTTAATAGGAGAGAAATGATGAATGTATTAATTGCCCCTGCATTGGGTGTTCTTGGTTTGATTGCCGCTTTTGTGGTGTTTAGTTTGGTCATGCGTTATTCAGATGGAACTGATCAAGTGAAAAAGATTGGTGATGAAATTCATAAGGGTGCAATGAAATTCATGAAAACAGAATATACCTATTTATTGATCTTTGTAGCCGTATTGGTTGTTCTGGTTGCAACATTTCTTACTATTCAGTCTGCGATTGCGGTCGTGGTTGGAGCTGCTTGCTCATCGTTAGCTGGATTTATTGGAATGTATGCCGCAACAAAAGCAAATGTAAGAACTGCAACAGCAGCCCAACAAGATGGCGCAGCAGCTGCATTAAGTGTTTCATTTTATGGTGGTTCGGTCATGGGATTGTGTGTCGCGTCTCTTGGTCTAATTGGTTTAGGAGGTCTCTTCTATTTCTTCAGTGAATCTCATGTTCATGCTCTTGAAGGATTTGGAATGGGTGCATCGGTTGTAGCTTTATTCTCTCGTGTTGGCGGAGGTATTTTTACTAAGAGTGCTGATGTAGGAGCAGACCTAGTAGGTAAGATTGAAGCAGGAATTCCTGAAGATGATCCAAGGAATCCAGGAGTTATTGCTGACAATGTTGGTGATAATGTTGGAGATGTTGCTGGAATGGGGTCAGATATATTTGAGTCTTATTGCGGATCAATGATTGCCTCAATTGCTATAGCATACACACTAGGCTCTAAAGAAATGATGATGTTTCCTTTGGCTTTAACATCAATTGGACTAATAGCTTCTATCATTGGAATAGTAATTGTTAAATTACAATCAGCGAAAGCTCCCGCAAGTGCTTTGCGATCTGGAACACTTTTAGCTCCAGTAATTTTTATAGTCATGGCATATTTTTTAACAAACAGTATGGCTGGAGTATCAATGAATGTCTGGTGGGCTGTTGTTTGTGGAGCTGTTGGAGGAGTCCTAATTGGATTAATTACTGAATACTACACTGGTGGAGCTCCAGTTCAAAAAATTGCTGAGTCTGGAGAAACTGGTTCAGCAACTGTTATGATTTCAGGTCTTTCTGTTGGAATGCAGTCCGTTGTAATTCCAATTTTAGTTTTAGCAACAATTATTCTTATATCAACGACTCTATCTGGTGTATATGGAGTTGGTGTTGCGGCTGTAGGTATGCTTTCAACCGTCGGAATTACCATGGCTATTGATGCGTATGGTCCTGTAGCAGATAATGCTGGCGGAATTGCGGAGATGGCAGGAATGGGTGAGGATGTTAGAGAGATTACTGATTCCTTAGATGAACTTGGCAATACAACAGCAGCTATTGGAAAAGGCTTTGCTATCGGAGCTGCGGCTCTAGCAGCACTAGCAATTATTTCTGCATTCTCAGCTGTTGTAAGTCTTAATTTTGGTGAAGCATTTACTTTGTCTCTTGGTCAACCAATTGTATTGGTTGGTATGTTTATTGGAATATGTATTCCCTTTTTAATTTCTTCAATCACTATGACAGCTGTTGGAGATGCTGCTTTTGAAATGATTAATGAGATTAGAAGACAATTCAGAGAAATTGCCGGTTTGATGGAAGGCAATGCTGATCCTGACTCAGAAAAATGTGTTGAGATAGCAACTAAAGCTGCTTTAAAGAAAATGATGTTACCCGGTGTCATTGCAGTAGCAATGCCAGCAGTGGTTGGATTCGGTCTTGGTGCTATGGCTTTAGGTGGAATGCTTGCAGGCGGTCTTTTAGGCTGTGTTGCTCTTGCCTTATTCATGGCAAATGCAGGCGGTGCTTGGGACAATGCTAAGAAATATGTTGAGAAGGGCAACTTTGGTGGCAAGGGTTCAGATACTCATGCAGCAGTTGTTGTTGGAGACACAGTTGGTGATCCATTCAAAGACACCTCTGGACCCTCGATGAACATCTTAATTAATGTTATGGCAATTGTAAGTTTAGTTATAGCTCCATTATTAACATTGAATGGCATGTTATAAAAAGAAGAAAACTCAAAAAAATAATTAACCCGCATTAGCGGGTTTTTTATTTCTCATTTAATATAGATTCTAAGAATGATAATTTAAATAAGAGAGGTAAATAATATGAATCAAGTAGCACTTCTAACACCAGTTCTAGTTTTAACGCTTTGGACTTTTATAATTTTTTTAGTTATGGCCTTCGGCAGAGTTACATCTATGAAAAATCCTCAGGATGCAGCACACACAAAAGACATTCAAGGAACTATGCCAGCTTGGGTTGAAAGGACTTCAGATAACTATAATCACCTTTTTGAACAACCCGTTGCATTTTATGCTGTTACTTTGTCAATTGCCTTAATTAATAATTTTGACTCTTTTATGGTGCAACTTGCATGGGCATTTGTAATATTAAGAATTCTTCATTCACTCGTTCAATTAACAATTAATATTGTCTTAGTAAGATTCTTATTATTTGCATCAGGATGGTTGGTTATCGCTTATATGACATATTCTCAACTCTTTGGTTAGATTATTAAGTATATTATTATTAAATACATTGGAGACTTAAAATGAAAAAATATTTTGTTCTAGCATTCACCATGTTGTTTTGTAACACTTCACAAGCAGCTGTATACATGATTGATTTCAAGTGTGATCAAGAGGCATATAAAGTTTTTGCCACCATGACGTTAGATGAACTTGATGATCAATTTCTAGAGGGCTCTAAAAAGCTTGCTAGATATCATGATCTCACCACTGGCAGTGGAATAGTCTTAGTAGAAGCCGATGAACCGGCTCTTGTAATTGAATTTGCTAATGGTTGGAGCGAAGTGTGTGAATCTTTGATAGTTCCTGTTGTTGATGATAAAGAGGCAATGGAAATATTGACTAGATAACTAAGCGTCAGCAAAAGCTATAGAGCCTGAGATCCATCTTTCTATCAACTGATTAGCAAGCTCAGGCTCCTTATTACATATTGATTCAGCAACTTTTTTGGTTTCCATGAGATACTGACTGTCTCTAACTAAATTGGTGTACTTCATCGGAACAATTCCTGTTTGTTGCGCACCCATGATTTCTCCAGGACCTCTTATGATTAGGTCTTCTTCTGCGATTTTAAAGCCATCTTGAGAATCTACTAATACCTGTAGTCTTTGGGAGGAAACATCTTGAATCTTATCTTTATGAAGAAGAATACAAAAGCTTTCCTTAGTGCCTCTGCCTATCCTTCCTCTTAGTTGATGCAATTGTGCTAAACCAAACCTTTCAGCGTTTTCAATTACCATGATATCTGCATCAGGAATATCAACTCCAACCTCAACAACAGTTGTTGATACTAAGATTGAAGTTTTAGAATCTTTGAAAGCTTGAACTTGCTCTTGTTTTTTAATTGCTGATAACTTGCCATGCAGGCAACCAACTTTATCTTGACCAAAATGCTCAGATAAATCTTCGTGGGTTTCCATGACAGCATTCAAATCTAAGTTCTCAGATTCTTCGATTAAGGGGCATATCCAATACACTTTGCTACCTTTTTTTGTAGCAGCTGAGATTCTTTGAATGAGTTTTTCTTTTCCACTTAGGGGCAAGCATGATGTTTGAATTGATTTTCTGCCAGGCGGCAATTCATCTATCACTGAAACATCCATGTTTGCATATACGCTCATCGAAAGTGTTCTTGGAATTGGAGTGGCTGTTAATGTGAGCTGATGAGGTGCAGATTTTTCAGAATCATTTTTCTTCCTTAGAGCCAGTCTTTGATTTACACCAAACCTATGCTGCTCATCGATGATAATGAGAGCAAGATTAGAAAACTCAACACTTTTTTGGAACAAAGCATGAGTTCCAACTAATAATTTAATCTTACTATCCTTGAGATCCTCTAAGACTTTTTTTCTTTTGCTTTTAGATGTGCTGCCAGTAAGAAGGGCTATTTTCACTGCTTGTTTGTTAAAAAATGATTGCAAACTAATAAAATGCTGCTCTGCTAGGAGTGTAGTTGGGGCCATAAAAGCAACCTGAAAAGATGAATCAAGAGCCAACGCTGCAGCTAATGCGCCCACCACTGTTTTTCCCGACCCAACATCCCCTTGGATCAATCGCATCATAGGAACTTCTTGTGCTAGATCCTCTTTAATTTCACTTATAACCCTAGCTTGGGCCCCAGTTAATTCAAAAGGAAAATTTAATTTAACTTCTGCTGTCCATTCACTTTCTTTTGACAATGAAAAGGCATGGTGCCGTTTTTGCTTGCGTTTTAAAAAAGCCATGCCGGCTTGAAATGCAATCATTTCTTCTTTTAACAATCTAACTCTTGCTGGATGAGAGCCACCAGGTAACATTTCATTAATATCATTATCTGCTTCAGGATTGTGGATTATTTGAAGGGCATCAATAATTTTCATGTTTAAAGATGCGTCATATTTTTCAACATCAAGAAAGTCTTCTTCAAAATCTAATTTTGAAATTGCAGCCTGAATAAATCCTCTAATTTTTTTTTGTCCTATTCCTTTAGGCACTCTGTATACAGGTGTTAATTTTTTATCTTTTAATTCATGATCATGAGATATAACCTCATATTCTGGGTGGATCATTTCTAATCCATATCTACTCAAGCTCACTTTTCCGTAGCATAAAAGCTCAGTTCCAGCCTTCAGCTGCTTCGTTTGAGCAGGATGGAAATAAAAAAAACGAATATTAATATTTGAATATGCATCAGCAGATTTTAGTACCATCATTTTTCGTGGCCTATAGATGGTTTGAGCAGACAAAATCTTTACTTTTATTAATTTTTCATCTCCTGGTTGAAGATCGCTTATATTTGAAATTTTTGTTCTATCTTGATATCCAAAAGGAAGATGAAAGCATAAATCTCTTAAGTTAAATATTCCTATATGATTTAGTTTTTCAACTATAGAAGGCCCGATACCTTTTAATTGTGTTAGTTCAATATTAGCCACTTACCGATAATACTTTTAATATATGAACTTTAGAAACAAATATATGAAAAAAATTTTAATTTTAGGCTATGGAGACATTGGAATGCGCGTAGCTTCAATGAGCCCAAATTATCAATTTGTGGGAGTTTCCAGAAGCAGGCCTGCGCATCAAGATAATGTTGAATTTATTAAGTTAGATTGGATAGAGGACTCAATTCTTAATCTTCCGCAAGAGAATATTTCATCTGTGGTCTTAATATTAAAACCAACTTCTCCAGATGTGGGCGGCTATCAAACAGGGTTTCTGGAGGCATCACGTAAAATTATTGATTTTCTAAATCACAACATTATTTTTGAAAAGTTAGTAATTGTGAGTTCAACCAGAGTTTATGGTTTGGACAATGGACGAAATATTACTGAATCAGTCATTCCTATACCTGATGACGATCAAGGAAGAATTATCTTAGATTTTGAAAATTTTGTATTAAGTGAATCCAAAGTTGAACCTTTGATACTAAGACCTTCAGGATTATATGACGAACGCAAACATTGGATGAAAAGTCATGTAGATTCTTTTGATGGAAAAAAATATCCACTCCGTTTTAGTGAAGCGAATTTGTTTAGTAGGGATAATCTTGCATCAGTTATAAAAAACTATCTTTGTAATCAAGAACAAACTCAAATATATGGAGTATTAATTTGCAGTGAGAAAGCTCAAAGTTATAGCAAAATTTTTTCTCGTATGTGTCCCGAATGCTCCTTTCAAGATTTTTTTATTGCCTCGGATACCATTGGCAAATCATTCGATCCACAAAAGTTATCAGACAGTGGTTTAATGAGATAATAATTATGAGTATTTAGGAATTATATGTTTTATAGCATGACAGGTTACGGCTCTGGACAAGCAACATCAAAAAAGATGGAGGTTTTGTGTGAAATTAAGTCTGTTAATAACAGATTTATAGATATTACATTTAAAGGTTATAGCCTTCCAAATGATTTAGAGGAGTATATAAAAAATCAAATAAAGAAAAAATTTCTAAGAGGCTCCTTTGAAGTCAAAATCTTTGATAACTTCCAGTCAGATCACTCCTATGAGCTCAATGAAGAGGGCATTAGAAACCTAAAGAAAACTTTGAAATCAAGTAAGGATTTTAAACATTTAAATCTCAAATTAAGTGATTTGAGGGATATTCCTGGCTTATTAACGGTGAAGACTTCAAAAAAAGATATCGCTATGTTGGGAAAAAAGGCATTAAACATTGCAATAAGGAATTTGGTTGAATCAAGGGCAAAGGAGGGCAAAAAGATAGAAAAAATCATTTTAGCAAAGACACTTTTCTTAAAAAATGCCCATCATAAATTATTTAAATCAGCCCCTTCATTGTTAAGACATAGAGAAAAGGCTATCAAGAATAGGTTTATTCAAAAAAAGATTGACATCACTAGGGATGAAATAGCTAATGAAGTTTCAAATTTAGCAATTAAGCATGATATTGCTGAAGAACTTGAAAGAATCAGCTTTCATATTGAATCTTTAAACAAATTATTTAAGCTTAAAAATGCTCATGGAAAAAAAATGGATTTCATCCTTCAGGAGCTTTTCAGGGAAGTAAATACTTTATCAGTAAAGATTGAAAAATCAGATTTAAAGGACTTAGCCCTCACGATGAAATTGAAAGTAGAAGAATTGCGTGAACAAGCGTTAAATTTAGAGTAATGAAAGATCCTAAGCTTTTTTTAGTTTCTGCTCCATCTGGTGCTGGCAAGTCATCATTGATAGATGCGGCTCTAGTCAGAGCAAATAAGTCTGACTTACCTCTAGAATTATCTGTTTCTTACACAACAAGATTACCCAGAAAAGGAGAATCTGATGCCAAAGACTATTTTTTTGTATCAAAAGATGAATTTCTAGATAAGAAAAATTCAAATTTCTTTATAGAGTTTGCCGAAGTTCATGGCAATTTGTATGGCACCTCTATTGATTTTGTAGAATCTAAACTGTCTTTGGGAGTAAATTTAATTCTTGAAATCGATGTACAAGGATTTCGACAAATTAATGATTTATCAATGAATTATGAATCTATTTTTATTCTCCCTCCCTCGATTCATTCCTTAGAAGAACGCATAAGAAATAGGGGAGATGAAGATCTCAACGCAATTGATTTAAGATTAAAAAATGCAAAAGATGAGTTGGAGCATGCAAGTGAATACAAGCACCTTATAGTTAATGACTCTTTTGATAAGGCGGCTGATGAATTATTCAATATTATTGCTCAAAATGAGTCCTTGAATAAGATAAATGATGAAGAAGTGCAACAGTTTTTAGCTCAGCTATTGTCTTATTAGGCAAATAAACACTAAAATACGCGATCGAGGACGAAATTATGGCAAGAATTACAGTAGAAGGTTGTTTAGACAAGGTCCATAGCAGGTTTGAATTAATCTTATTAGCATCTGGAAGGGCAAGACAGCTTTCAACAACTAGCAGAGAACCTATGGTTGAATGGGAGGACGATAAACCAACTATCGTTGCCTTGAGAGAGATAGAAGAGGGTTTAATCACAAGAGAAATTCTCGACAAGACTCTTGAAGAGGATCTTTTGTTGGACGAATTTTCTATTGAAAGAGATAAGCCAAAGGACGATATCATAGGCTAATGAAAATTTTGGGGTTGCTAATTGAGTGAACGGGCCCTTCCCAGTCAAGTACTCTTAGATTTCTCTAACAGAAAACTTCTTTCACCGGTTCCAAAAAAGCTATATAAATCAGCAAAAACATATTTTTCTAAGAAAGAATTAGATCTCTTAGAAACTGCATACAATGTTGCCTTTCAGGCTCATAAAGAGCAATCCAGAAAAGATGGCTCAGCGTACATAACGCATCCTATTGCAGTTGCATCAATTTTAATTGAACTGAATTTAGATATTGAAACCGTATGCGCAGGCCTTATGCATGATGTCCTTGAGGACAGCTTTATTCAGAAATCCTATTTAGAAAAACTTTTTGGTAAAGATATCGTTGCAATTGTTGATGGAGTGAGCAATTTAAACAAACTAGATTTTGAAAGTATAGAAGATCGTAATGCAAATAATTTACAAAAAATGGCTTTAGCAATGTCAAAAGATATAAGGGTTATCATTGTAAAGTTATGTGATCGACTTCATAACATGCGAACCATTGATTTTTTGCCAAGAGAAAAACAAATTAGTAAATCAATAGAGACTTTAGATTTATATGGACCGATTGCAATTAGAATAGGAATGCAAAACATTCGGGTGGAGCTAGAGGATTTAGCTTTTCAATGTTTACATCCAATGAGAGCAAGAATGCTTAACTCTGCTATAAAACAAGCAGTTGGAGGCAGGCAAAAAATTATATCCAAGCTAAGAAAGCAGTTTAAGTATTACCTTAAAAATAATGAAATTTCAGCTATTGTCCAAGGTAGACAGAAATCACTTTATAGTATTTATAAAAAGATTAAAGATAAAAAAAAACCATTCTCTCAAATATTAGATGTGTATGCCTTTAGAGTTATAGTTGACTCAGTCGATGATACATACAGAGCACTAGGTGTTATTCATAATTTGCATAAACCAATAGGTAAAAAATTTAAAGATTACATAGCCATTCCAAAATCAAATGGTTATCAAGCTATACATACTTCGCTTATTGCCTTAGACGGAGTTCCAATTGAAGTGCAAATACAAACTAAAAGCATGGAAATAATTGCTGAAAATGGTATTTCCGCTCATTGGTCATATAAGACAAAAGATACCGTTAAGTCTGAGGCCATTGGCGCAAGAAAATGGATAGAAAGTTTTACTGATTTAGATAAAGCAACAATTAATTCTCATGAATTTGTTGAAGCAATAAAAACTGATTTGATCTATGACGAGGTTTATGTTTTTACCCCTAAAGGAAAAATTGTAAATCTAAAATCTGGCTCTACTCCAGTTGATTTCGCATATGAACTACATACAGAGCTTGGTAATAAAGCAATTGCATGCAGAGTTAATAGAAAGTTTGCACCTCTCAATATTCGCCTTGAAAATGGTCAATCAATTGAAATTATTACTTCTGATAAGCAAGAAGCAAGTCCAGACTGGTTAAATTTTGTAGTAACAAGCAAGGCTAGATCCTCTATTAGACTTGCTTTGAGAAATCAAAAGATTTCACAGTCAAGAAAAGCTGGCAAACTGATGCTAGAGAATGAATTAAGAAGAGGAGGAGTGACATTGGATCATTATCGTGGTGGCAAGATGTCTGGAATCTTGGAGATGCTAGGGGTTAAATCTTTAAATGAACTTTTAACTGACTTGGGCTCTGGAAAAAAGACAGGAGCTTTGGTCGCCGAGAGATTCTTTTCTGGATTGAGATTTAAGAAAAATAAAAAACTAAAATTTAAATCAATGGTTTTATCTGATCATCAAATTGAAGGAGTGTCTGTAACATATGCAAAATGTTGTATGCCAGTTCATGGAGATCCAATCACAGCTCATTCAGATACTGACAGGGGAATAGTGATTCATCATTCTCGATGCAGACAAGTTTTTATTCCCAGAAGCAATACTTTATCACCCAGATATTTTCCAGCGATGTGGGGTAGTGATAGCAAGGAACTTCATTACAAAGGTCATGTAAAAATTCATGCTGAAGATAGGCCGGGTATATTAGCAGATATTGCATCAGTTTTTACTAAATCCAATCTAAACATAGTCAATATTCATAGCAGGGACATTGATTCAATGATTATTGAATTTATAGTAGAAGTAGAAGTTCTTAATACTGATTCAATAAATAAATTAATGATAAAATTGCGTTCATTAAGATATGTGACAAGTTGCTCAAGAATAGTAAACGATAGTAAATCAAAAAATGAAAAAACAAATTTCTACAGATAAAGCACCGGCTGCCATTGGCCCTTATTCACAGGCAATTCAATGGGGTGACGTAGTTTTTATCTCAGGTCAAATACCACTTATACCAAGTTCAGGCGAACTTAATAATGAAACATTTTATGATCAAGCCTCTCAGGTTATTGATAATCTTGAGGCAATTTGTACAGAGACAGGTGGCGGACTTGATAATATTCTTAAACTAACAATTTTCTTAACTGATCTTGAAAAATTTGATGAAGTTAATCAAATCATGAGCAAAAGATTCTCTGAGCCTTTTCCAGCGAGAGCAACGATAGAAATTTCTAAACTTCCAAAAGGAGTTGATATTGAAATGGATGCTATCTTATCCATAGAAGTTTAATGTCTAAAAACCTAATTAACTTCTCTGATCTAACTAAGAAAGACATTTTTGATTTGATTGAGCTTGCAAATAATTTCAAGTCCGAAGATTCATTAGATTATCGAAGTGAGAATCTTTTTCCTGATAAAAAGATTGTTTCGATTTTCTGCGAGCCAAGCACCAGAACAAAATTATCTTTCGAAATAGCAGCCCATAACTTAGGAGCAAAATTTATTGATTTTAATTTATCTAATTCCTCTATGAATAAAGGAGAGACGCTTGAAGATACCTTGAATGCTATAGAGATGATGGGGGTGGATTTATGCATTCTGCGTCACACTGAGTCAATCATCCACGATTTTGTAAAAGATTTTTCAAACATGCAATTTATTAATGCCGGAGAAGGCTCCATTTCTCATCCTACACAAACATTGATTGACCTGATGACGATTCATGAATCAAAAGAAAAATTTGAGGATCTTAAAATTACCATCGTTGGTGATCTTGATCATTCTAGAGTGGTAAATTCTTTTATTGAGGCTATTCAAATTATGGGATATAACAGTTTAACATTCTGTGGTCATCCTGATCTTTGTAAGAATTTTATTGAGATTCCAATTGGAAATTTTGAACCTGATTTAGATGTTGCGTTACAAGATGCGGATGTTGTTATGGCGCTCAGGATTCAAAATGAGAGATTGTCTGAAAAGCTAACTATTGGAGCTAGTGATTATATTGATAGGTATCAAATTAATGTTGATTCCCTTCAAGTAGCAGACCCAGAAATGATTTTATTACATCCAGGACCAGTAAACTTTGGGATTGAATTGAGCAAAGAAGCAGGCGAGTTGGATAATTGTAAAATTAGAAATCAAATTTTCAATGGTGTGGGGATGAGAATGGCAGTCTTAACTAAGCTTTTCTCTCAAGCATAACTCTTTTTACAGTCTCAACAGTATTTATGGTTGCTTGCTCAACTTCAATATTAACAAGATCTCCCTTTTTAATTTTTTTAAATGTGGTGATTGAGACAGTTTCAGGAATGAGATGTATATAAAATGACGATTTGAGTACTTTTCCTATAGTCAGACTGCATCCATTTAATGCTACATAACCCTTGTAAAAAAAATATTCTCTTAAATCCGATGGAATTTTTATTAGTAAATCTTTTGTCTCTTTTCTATTTATTACTTTCAAGACTTCTCCGGTTCCATGAATGTGACCAGAGACTATATGCCCGCCAATTTCAGTTTTAGCAGTCATGGAACGCTCTAAATTAACTTTAGATGATTCATCTATATTTTTTAGATTTGTTTTCTTTAAAGTCTCTTCAATCACATCAAATTCTAAAAGATCTGTTTTACCTTTTTTTACGGTTAGACAGACCCCATTTACAGAAACGCTTGCTCCCCTAGATAAATTCTTAGAAAAGCCTTTTGGCGCTTTGATAACTAAGGAGGTGTAATCCTCACATTTTACAATTTTTTGAAGATCACCCTCTCCGCTGAC
>CACOHS010000004.1 GCA_902627055.1 uncultured SAR86 cluster bacterium
TGATGTAGCTAATAATATAAAAAATGATGTGAAAATTTATCAATTGGACAACAGCGATCCTAATTCTGTTGAAGAAATTTTTCAAAAAGTTGTTAATGATTATGGATCAATTAATACTCTAGTTAATGCAGCCGGATTTGACATACCTCAAAAATTTATCAGCGAAATAGATATTGATTTATGGAGAGGCGTCATTGATTCAGATATAAATGGATTTTTTAATCTTATTAAATTTGGATTACCTTATCTAAGAGACTCTCAAGGATCTATAGTTTTTATAAGTTCTGCTGGATTGTTCAAGTATCCTCCGGGAGATATTCTTTCAGTTGCCCCAAAAGCAACCATCGAGCATGTGCTTAAAGGTATCGCTAAGGAAGAGGGAAAAAATGGTGTGAGAGCAAACTCTATTGCTTTAGGCGTAATAGACACAGGAATATTTCATAGGCTTCGAGAAGAAAATAATACTTTTTTTGACGATGCATGGCATGAGGCTGTCATGAACACACTGGCTATAAAGAGATTTGGTTATCCAAAGGAAGTTGCTGATACAGCAGTGTTTTTGGCATCCAGCAAGGGGGGATATATCACTGGACACTGCATTCCAGTTGATGGGGGATACCACCTTTAGAAATTATACAAAATAATCTGTGTTCTCAACCCCAAGCTGCATTGCACCGTAATTTCTTGAAAAGCTTACTGGATTATTTGCTACATGAGCTCTAGATGTATGTACATCAAGAAAAATCTTTTGGATATCACTTCCTGCAAATACCGCACCGCCACCAGCATTTGAGAATAAGGTGTCAACTACTTCAAGACATTTTTCTATTACTAAAGATGCATCATACCTAAATTTCACCCTGTCAATCATAGGTATCCCACCCTGATTGCCAGCTTTATCTACCATAACATCATAGTTTCTGAACATTACGGTTTCAATTGCATCTAACTTAGCTGCTGCCTCAGCAACTATCGTTTGAGTGTGTGTATCTCCGGCTAGTTTAGAGGGGTCACTTGAAGCTTTGTTATTTGCTCCGTCAATAAAAAGCTCGAGCATTTTTTTTGTTGCCCCAATGGCTGGAGTTGATACTGCTCTTACAAATAATTGCCCCCAAGGGATTTTGTATAGATCATTTTTGTTTACTTTATATCCTGGATTAGTGAGGTTAAACCCATCAGATTGCTTATGAGTTCGATATTCTGGAACGAAAACATCGTTTACGTGTATGTCTTGGCTACCAGTTGCTTTTAAACCCATTGAGTACCATGTATCTTTAATTTCATAGTCACTTTTTGGAATAAGAAAAGTCCTATATTCTGGAGCACCACCCTCTGGAGGAAAAATTAATCCGCCCAATAAAGCCCAATCACAATGCTCAGACCCACTAGACCATTGCCAATGACCGGAAAACTTAAAACCTCCATCAACAGGAGTAACCTGACCCATAGGAGCATATGATGAGGATACTAGAGTATTATCATCTTCACCCCAAACCTCTTGTTGAGCTTTATCATCATACAAAGCAAGCTGAAAGGGATGGATGCCAATAACACCTAAAACCCATGCAGTAGACATACAGCCCTGAGCGATTCTTAATTGTACTTCGGAAAATGTATGAGGATCTAACTCAAAACCTCCGTATTGCTTAGGCTGCAGGATTTTAAAAAAACCAGCTTCCTTCATATCCTGTATTGTTTCTTTTGGAATTCTTCTGTCTACATTTGCTGATTCAGATCTTTCTTTTAGAACTGGTATGAGTTCTTCCGCCCTCTTGATCATTTCATTATGAAGATCTATATTAGTTCTTTCTGCTGTAGCTGCTAATGCCATAATTCACCTCTTACGTAAGTTATCAATGATGATTTCACCATTTATCAATTCATTCAATTATATAATTCACATTATTTATATAAAATTTTACGAATTAATTAAAAAAAATCAATATTAATTCTTTTTATATATTTTTCTTAGCAAATAAATACTTTAATAATGCAATTATACTGATCTGATGACTAATATATCTGTAAGCTGCCAAGCAGGAAAATTTACCGGAATCAAAAAGAACGACATAAATTTATTTTATGGAATTCCTTATGCAAAAACTCTTACCAAGGAGACGCAATGGTTACCCCCAGAAAGACTTAATTCAGAAATCTCACTTCAAGCAGTAAATAAAGGTTTTAGTGCACCTCAAACAATTTACAAAGAATCTTTTTTAACAGATCCATCAATGCCGGAAGAATCAATAGATTGTCTTTCATTAAATATAGCATCAAAAGATATTAGTGCGAATATGCCTGTAATGATTTGGATTCATGGTGGAGCATATATTACAGGTTCATCTAATTCAGTTGTTTATGATCTTGATTATCTGCCATTACGTGAAATTGTACTGGTAACAATTAATTATCGTTTGGGCCCATTTGGTTTTTTAAAGTTGGATGAAGCAACAAATGGTCAAATTAAGTCGACTGGTAATGAAGGTTTAATGGATCAACAGTTAGCGATAGAATGGGTAAAAGATAATATCAGTGAGTTTGGAGGTAATCCAGAAAATATTACTCTATTTGGAGAATCTGCTGGAGCTTGGAGTGTTGCTCTGCAGTCCTCTGCAAGTCCTGAGGGTAATTTATTCTCTAAGGCCATATGTCAAAGTGGAGGTATGAATGCTTATTTCGATATTGATAGAGGAAACAGATGGGGCGAGTTATTTATTAAAACAGCATATGAAAGAGGATTCAAAAAAAATGATTTACTTAATCTAGATCATCAACAGATAACAAAAATAGCATCTCAAATGAAGCATACAATGATAACTAATGGAGCTTGGCTTTCTCCAGAAGTTGGCTTTGCTCCAATTGCAGATGGAAATTTTCTTGCCTTAGACCCCATTAAAAATTTTAAAAATTCTTCAATCAGACTTATCATCGGAACTACATCAGATGAATATAGGCTCTGGTCAGAATTTGAACCTTACTATCTAAATTTAGATAAAAAAAATTTTTATAAGAGATTAGAAAAGATCTTTAAAAAAGATGCTGTTAAAGAAATTGCAAATATTTATTTAAGGGATTTAGGTGATAATCAAGAGGGAAATAAATACAAACATGCACTTTCTAGTTTAATGACTGACTGGACATTTGGCATGCATGCATTAGATCTTCTCGAGCAACATCGAGATAAATCTTACGGATATTTCTTTAATGAACCTAGTCCATTGCTTGATGGAAAATTGGGTGCTTATCATGCAAGCGAATTACCCTATGTTTTTGGCTCAGCAAATAAAAAATTTTTTAGAGATTTTTGTTCCAAAAATCGTGAAGATATATCAAATTTTTTTCAATTTTCATGGAGTCAATTTGCGAAAACCGGCTCTCCATCTTCTCATTTAATGGACTGGGAAGTTTACAAAGATAACTCATCCATTACATATATAAACTCAGTTCCGAAAATAAAAACATTTAAAAATAAACATAGGATAAAATTACTAAATGAATCAAAGATTAACTTTTAAAAACTTATTTATTTTATTTGGGCTTATTACATTAGTATCTTGCATAAGTCCTATTCAAGAAAATAATTTTCTAGCTATTTCAACATCTTCTGGAACCACTCAAGGCCTATTGAAAAAAGATGTCATTTCATGGGAAGACATACCTTATGCGATAGCTCCTGAAGGGGATTTGCGTTGGAAAGCGCCTAGATCTTTTTTTGCTCCTGATTTAGTAATCCAACCTCAAGAGGGGAACGGTTGTTTGCAAGAGGCAAGTATTTATGCAGGCATACAAGGTGAGGGTATTGTTGGTCAAGAAGATTGTTTATATTTAGATATTAAGGCTCCTGTAAACAATCTTAATAGAAGATTGCCTGTTATGTTTTGGATTCATGGAGGAGGTAATACATCAGGTATTAAAGATTATTATGATTTCTCTGAGTTGATACGAAGGCATCAGGTTCTTGTTGTGACAATAAATTATCGTTTAGGCCCTATGGGTTGGTTTACGCACCCTGCAATTCAAGGACTTCAAAATGGACTTGATAAAACCTCTAATTTTGGAACATTAGATATAATTGAGGCTTTAAAATGGGTTCAAAAGAACATTCAAAATTTTGGCGGTGATCCAAATAACATAACAATTTTTGGAGAGTCTGCAGGCGGTCATAACGTCCTTTCATTGCTTGGTACACCCTTGAGCGACGGTTTATTTCATAAAGCAATCTCTCAGTCAGGTTACACGACAACCTATACTAAAGAGGAAGCATTCGGGTCAGATCGACAAGACATATACAAAAATAAGTTAGCTGCTGACAAAGTTTTATCTACTCATGATCTGTCAGGATATGGGTCTATAAAAAATCTATTTCTTAGCAATCAGAAAAAATATGGTGAAGACTACCAACGATATTTAAGATCAATTGATGGAAGAGATCTATTAGAAACATATAAAAAAATATCGGAAGATACTTATGATCGTTTACCTTTGCTGACCAGAGACGGAATTGTAGTTCATAAAAAAGGAATGAGCGCTGGATTAGCCGCTGCTAAAAATAAAAATAATATTCCAGTCATCGCTGGATCAAATAAAGACGAACTTTCTCTTTGGCTTGGTACAAATAGATATTTTGTAGATGCCTCTTATCCTTTAACCAAGCTCATTCCTTTGCCTAAAATAGAATTTAAAAGAGAAAATTTATATAAACTCTGGGTGAAAACACGATCGCAGGGTTGGAAATTAAGAGGCGTTGATGAGCCGCTAATGGAGTTAGAAAAGTCTGGAAATAATTCTTTATATGCTTACAGATTTGATTGGGATGACCAAGCCTCATCCTACTTCGCAGATTTTCCAAGCCTTATTGGATCAGCTCACGGCATTGAAATTTCATTTGTCACTGGAGATTTTAAGTTTGGCCCCATAGGCAGATATGTTTATCCAAAGGGTGAGCTTAGAAATCAAATGCAAGATACCATGATGAATGCTTGGGCATCCTTTGCAAAAACAGGTATTCCGAAAACTGGAAAAGGTGTTGATTGGCAAAAATTTGATTCCAAGAATAGAAAATTTCTCAAACTTGACTCTGACAAACATTTATCTTTGGATCAAGAGATGCTCTCTCTAGAGTTTATTTTAGGAAACCTTAAATTGTCCCCAACAGGCACTCTTTTAGAAAAATGTCTTTTAGCAGAAGAAACATTCTATAACATTGGAGACAGGATGGATGCTGAATTTTTAGAATGGGATAATGCAGTTTGCAAGCAGTTCAATATGTATAAAGAGAGAAAAAAAATTGAAACTGATTTGATAGAAGAATATGGTTCAGCAAGTGTCTTTTAATAATGGCCTCACCTAACAAAAAAATATTTTTTTTGCTCTTTAGTTTAATCTTTATTTTTGGTTGTGGTTCAGATGTTGATCCAGGAGAGATTGAGGGAGCTCCTCGATCTAGCGAATCTATATATCAACAAGATTTAAGACTTTTGCAGGCAAAAGATTTGTTGTTTGGCGATGAATTAAGTGAAACAACACAAATTTTATTCGGAGACTTGCATGTACATACAACTTACTCAATTGATGCCTTTACTCTAGAGCTACCAATGATGGGTCTTCAAGGTGTGCATGATAGTTCTATGGCATGTGATTTTGCTCGTTATTGCGCAAATCTAGATTTTTTTAGTTTCAATGATCATGCAGAAGGTTTAACGCCTGAACATTGGCGTCAGCAAAATAAGATTGTTGAGCAATGCAATGTTTCAAATAGCGATCCTGTAACAAATGATTTAGTAGTATTTCCTGGCTGGGAGTGGACTCAAATAGGAACCACAAAAGAGAATCATTGGGGGCATAGAAACGTAATCTTCAAAGATATTTATAACTTACCTGCTAGACCAATAGGTGCGAGAACTCCAAACTCTGGATTAGGAGTTTTTGATACAACTGAGCAAGCTGTGGGTGCCAGATGGTTAGATATTTTTAATTTCAAGCGCTATTCAGATTTAAAATGGCTTTTGAATGAAGTAAGGAATATTCCTTACTGTGAAGCGGGCGTCAATTCAACAGAGTTACCTCTAGATTGTTATGAGTATGCGACTTCCCCAAGAGAACTATTTACTAAACTCGATGAGTGGAATTATGACAGTATTGTTATCCCACATGGGCAGTCCTGGGGCTATCATGTTCCATTAGGAACTTCCTGGGATAATCGCTTAAATGCAGAAGGCCATGATCCTAATAAGCAAATATTATTAGAGATAATGTCTGGTCATGGTAATAGTGAGGAATACAGAGATATTGCATCAGCAAATTTTCTTCAAGACGATGAAATGATTTGCCCTGAGCCAACGGATGACTTTTTACCATGTTGTTGGCAAGCAGGTGAAATGCAAAAAAAACGATGTGATGGGCTTACTGAAGAAGAATGTAATGCAAGAGTCGAGCTAGCAAAAAGATACACTTTGGCTGGGGGCCCATATACCAATATGGTCTTCCCGGAAGCTAAGCCAGAGGAATGGTTAAGTTGTGATCAATGCACGGATTGTTTTAAGCCAGCATTTAATTACAGACCAAAACAATCTGCTCAATATGCATTAGCGATTTCTAATTTTGATCAATCTGAAGAAGACCCACAAAGATATAATTTTGGCTTTATAGCATCTACAGATGATCATACCGCCAGACCCGGTACGGGATATAAACAATACGAAAGACGAAAAATGACTTTTGCTACTGGAGTCAAATCAAAAATGTGGGAATATCAATATAAATCTGAAGATCCAAATTTTCCTGAGATTCCAAAAATTACTCCAGGTGAAAGTCAACCTGACAGTGAAAGGGTATCTAGTTTTGTCTACCCTGGGGGAATTTTGGCAGTTCATACAAATGGAAGAGGTAAAGATGCAATTTGGACTGCATTAAAAAATAAAAATGTATATGGAACAAGTGGGCCTAGAATATTGCTATGGTTTGATCTGATTAATTCTCCACAAGGTAAGGTTCCTATGGGATCTGAAATTAAAATGAGTCAAAATCCAAAGTTTATAGTTAGAGCTGCCGCGAGCTTTAAACAAAATAATGGGTGTCCTGACGAATCAGTAGATGCGCTTTCTTCAGATAGACTAGAGTATCTTTGCGCCGGAGAATGTTATAACCCAAGCAACGAAAGACATATTCTAGAATCCATAGAAGTTATAAAAATTACACCACAATCATATGCCGGTGAATCAATTAATCCATTAATTCAAGATCCATGGATGACATTTCCATGCAATAAAACCGGTGAATGCATTGTTGAATTTGAAGACCAAAAATTTTCTCGAGACAGTGTTTATTACGTAAGAGCAATTCAAGAAGCAACCCCAGCAATTAATGGATCATCTATATCAGAAAGAGAGGAATTTAAACTTTGTAAAGGAAGTTTTAGAACTGATCTCAATGACAATTGTTTAAGTTTAGTAAATGAGAGGGCATGGTCATCACCAATTTACGTTAATAAGCCTTAAACAGAATTTTGTTGCTTGATTTGATTTGCTGTTACCCTCTTAATTTTTAATAAGTCAGCTATTTTAAAATATAAATTTTCTTCATATGCATCAATAACAGAATCAGCAGTTACCAATTCCCATAATATTTTTAGGAGATCTTTTTTTCCCTCATTATCATGAGTTTCATTAATTTTTTTTACAAAAGGATAAAAAGATACTGATTCTTGAGCCTCATCAATAATTTTTTTAATTATTTTTGAAACTTTTGTATCTTCTCCTGAAACAATACTTGCCCTTTCTTTTATTATTTTTAATTCAGCTTTATCAAGATTTCCATCGCTGATAGCAATTTCGAACATAAGCCTTAATACAACATCTACCTCCTCATGAGAATCAATTACTTCTGCCGCAGGTTTTTTCTTAAATAAATCTTTTAACATTTTTTATGAATTAGAAATTACTTTTTGAGATTTTGAAATTTTACTTGAACTTATATAGAAAAGCGCAGCAAGAATTAAAAATATTGCAAATGATATTTCTGAGGAAAGATAACTTTTTTCTATAAAAATGCCAACTCCTGCAAATAACACGCCCATTATTAACAATCCTGCAAGAGTTTTAAATGAGCTATTAGTTAGTAGTTGTAATTTATGATGAATATGATCTCTACCAGGACTAAAGGGCAAGATACCCTTGATGATTCTTCCAATCATTACCCCAAGACAATCCAAAAGTGGAATTGCGACAATCCACAAACAAGTAACGGGTTTTATAAGATTCTCTGATGATTGAGAGTAATTAATGCATGTCCAAGCAACTAAAAAGCCTAAAAATGTAGAACCATTATCACCTAAAAAAACCCTTCGTTTAATACCTAAAAAACCAAGGTTATAAAAAAGAAAACCAATAATGCTTCCCATTGCGATAACAAGAGAATAATTTGCAACATCAAACCCAGACGCTACTTGTAATGCTCCCAGTGCAACCAATGCAAAACCAGCACATAAGCCGTTAATACCGTCAATCATATTAAATGCATTAATTATCCCTACAGCTGCAAATATGGTAAATGGTATTCCCCAGTAGCCAAGCTCTAGATTTACACCTAGCAATGAAATCTGAAGATTCTCAATGTAGACCTCTCCAAAATAAATTAATGCAAATGAGGCTAAACTTTGAATGACTAATCTTTTACTAGCTTTGATTCCAAAAGCATCATCATAGAGAATAAATAATTGAAGTAAGATAGCAATGATAATAAACGCAGCTGTAAATGATGAAAATGAAAAGAATTGACTTGAATTTTCTTCAATAATAAAAGGTTCACTTATTTCATCTCCAGAGAAACTGAGCTCTACAATTCCATCATTTGTTGCCCTGTAGATTTTAACTTGACCATTAGGGAGTTTTACTTCAAATATATCCTTGCTGAATTGAGAGATATTTATAGAGTCATTATTTCTTGAGCCTAATTTTACATCATAGGTCGGGGTATTTCTGAGATCATCAGTTTGCTGAGTTATGTTGAGTCTAAAGTCTTCTGCTTCTTCGCTATTTTCTTTTTTAATACTAAGTTTTTTTGAGTATCCAATTTGAGATGAAGATTCCATTTGAGATGATTTTGACAATGAAAGCCCATCAAATTGAAAATCATACTTATAATCTATTAGAAAAAGCATAAATAAAGTAGAAAGCAGCATGGATGCATGAATACTTAATCCTCCAATTAATGGTGTAGGTCTAAAATGGAATTTTCTACTTTTATCAGGTATATCTATAAGCAGTTTATTTGCTCTAGCAATATTCCTTAGGTATCCAGTCAGCACCACAGATGCAAAAAAGCTTAAAAACAATAATGTGACTGCTATACTAAACAACATATTTAGCATTTTAACTGACTTTATTACTACAGGTAAGCATGAAAAAATCTTCAAACTATATTTTTTACATCATTTTTATATATTCCTTAAATATAGGCGCAGTAGATCTTGATCAGCTAGTTCTTGAAGAGGGATTTAGTATTTCTATTTTTGCTGAAAACCTTGACTCCCCAAGACAAATGGTCGAGGGAAAGAATGGCACTATTTTTGTAGGTGAAAGAAACGGCAAAATATTGGCACTGAGAGATTTAGATAATAATGGTCAAGTTGATTCTAAAATTATTGTTGCAGATGGCCTTACATATTCGACGGGAGTAAGTCTGTTTAATGGTGACTTATATTTTTCTGAGATAAGTCAAATTTGGAAAATTGAAGACATTGAAAATTGGATTGCTAATTATTCTGTAAATTCAAAATTACCTGAAAAAATTTTAGTGGTTGATAACTTGCCAGACGATAAATGGCATGGTTGGAAGTGGCTTCAACATGATCAAGATGGAAGTTTATATTTTAACATTGGCGCTCCGTGTAATATTTGTTTATCAGAGAATCCTCAGTTTGCTTCAATTTTAAAATATAAAGATGGCGATCTTAGTTATGTAGCTAAAGGAGTTAGAAATACAGTTGGGTTCGATTTTCATCCAGTAACTAACAAGCTCTTTTTTACTGATAATGGGAGGGATTGGCTTGGTGATGACTCTCCATCCTGTGAGCTGAATAGACTTGATTTTGAGGGGCAATTTTTTGGTTACCCATTCAAACATGCATCAGATGTAATTGATCCAGAGTTTGGCGATATCAATCCCGGCTATGATTTTGTAGATCCTATATTGGAGTTAGGGGCCCATGTCGCACCTACTGGAGTTAGTTTTTATGATGGTGATATGTTCCCTGAAAAAATGCGAAATAATCTTTTTATTGCGTTGCATGGGTCATGGAATCGAACTGAAAAAGTTGGTTACAAATTAATCCGTGTTCAAATGGATAATGAAGGCAACGTTTTAAATACATCTGACTTTGTAAATGGTTGGCTGAGGGGTGGAAAGGTTTCTGGCAGACCATCTGCACCTGTCATGAAAAGTGATGGCAGTTTATTATTATCTGATGATAAGGCAAATGTTATTTATAGAATTACATATAAATAATTATTATGAGGGTAGGTATAGCCGGATATGGCGTTGTTGGAAAAAAAAGATATTCTTCAATCATTAAAAATACTTCATTTAGAGTAACTGATATTTCAGAGTTAAATCCGACTGCTAGAGACGAGATCCCTGACGGAGTAAATGTTTTTAATAATTATCAAGATCTTATTTTAAAAGCTGATTTAGATATTATTTTTATAAGCTTGCCAAATAAATATGCCTCAGACGCAGTTTCATTAAGTCTAAACAAAGGCCTGAATGTTTTTTGTGAAAAACCTCCAGCAAGAACACTTGATGAACTGTTACAGGTTCAAAAAATATATAAAAAAAATCCTCATTTAAAATTAATGTATGGATTCAATCATAGATTTCATTTGTCTATAGAAGAGGCTAAATCAATAATTGATAGCAAAAATTATGGAAAGGTTATAAATCTAAAAGGCGTTTATGGGAAATCGCAAATGATAGATTTCAACCAAACCGATTGGAGGACAAAAAGAGAGGAATCTGGAGGAGGCATATTATTAGATCAAGGAATACACATGCTTGACTTGATAAGATATTTATCTGGAGAAAATTTCTCAAATGTTTTCTCTTTTATTGATAACGCATTTTGGAATTTTGATGTCGAAGATAATGCATATGTTTTGATGCGATCTCCAAAAGGAGTAGTGGCCCAATTGCACTCATCTGCTACACAATGGAGACATGTATTTAATTTAGAAATCACTCTTCAAAAAGGCTCACTTCTTCTTGGAGGCTTGCTTACAGGTTCAAAAAGTTATGGTGATGAAACATTACGAATCATAACTTCTAATCCTAAAAAAGATAAAGGGATGCCAGAGGAGACAACTAAAAAATATAATGAAGATGTATCATGGGATAATGAAATAAAGTATTTTTCAAATTGTCTTGCTAATAATTTAGAAATTGAAAGGGGAAGCATTGGGGACGCTATAGAAACAATGAGGTTGGTTGAAACTATCTATAAAGCTGATCCTGAATGGAAAAAGAAATACTATAATTAAATAAGGGTCCTTTATGAGCACATCTTCAGCATATTCAAATAACTACTTGGAGTATCTAACTGATCTAATTTCTCAATTAGATCGAGAGGCAATAGGTAAATTTGCAGATTTACTTCTTGAATCCAGAGAGTCTTCAACTACTACATTTTTTCTAGGTAATGGAGGAAGTGCATCTACTGCTACTCATTTTGTTAATGATGTGTCTCTTGGAAGTCGACAATTTGAGAAACCTTTTCGAGCAATCAGTCTATGTGATAATCAGGCCGTTATTACAGCTATTGCAAATGATGATGGGTATGAAAATATATTTTTACAACAGCTCCAAACCCTGGCTAAGCCTGGAGATAATATTGTTTGCATATCTGCATCGGGGAACTCTAAAAATTTAATTAAAGCTGTTGAGTATGCGAAAGATAACGAAATTTTTGTAGTTGGATTAACTGCTTTTGATGGCGGATACTTAAAAGAAAATTGTAATTTAAACATTCATGTTCCGACTAAAGTTGGTGAGTATGGTCCCGCTGAAGATTTACACATGGTAGTTTGTGGTTTAGTTGGATCTTATTTTAGAGAAAAGTTTTTGGATGCTTGATTTAAATCAATGCCTTAATACTGCAAAGTCTGCAGCTTTATTAGCTGGAAAGTTCTTAGTAAATGCAAAAGGGAAAAGCTTGGAAGTATTATCAAATACCGGCAGAGATCTTAAGCTTCAACTAGATATCGATACAGAAAAACTTATTAAAGACCATATAACTTCTGACAGCTCATATCCAATTTTAGGAGAGGAAACAGGTTCAAGTGGAGATCTTGACAACATATATTGGGTTGTAGATCCTCTAGATGGAACTTCAAATTTTTTGAGGGGCATACCTATAAGCTGTGTTTCAATTGCCTTAATGCAAGATATGAAACCCATGCTTGGAGTAATATACGATTTTAACCATGATGAAATATATTGGGGCCATAAGGAATCTAAGGCTTATATTGACGACAAGGAAATTAGTGTCTCATCTCTTTCACAAAAAAGCGAGTCTACACTTGTGACTGGAATTCCAGCCAAAACAAATTATTCAGATAGCGAGTTTAGTGAAATGATAACTAATTTCCAGGCATGGAAAAAAATCAGAATGATCGGGTCTGCAGCTATGGCTGCATGCTATGTTGCTTCAGGAAAAGCTGAGACTTACAAAGAAGATGGAATTTTTCTTTGGGACATTGCAGCTGGCGCTGCTATTGTAAATGCTGCAGGAGGCCTTGCATCTATTACTGATATTCAAACTGATTATCGGGTAAATGCAAAATTTACCAACAATATAATAGAGTAATAATTTGAATACTATAGATACAGTTGCAGTTGCATCAAGATCCTTTTCAAAAAATGATGACTTGGTAAAAAATCTCCAAAGCAAGTACTCATCAGTCATATTAAATAATTTTGGTAAAACTCTTCAAGGAGACGATTTGGTTAATTTTTTGATGCCTGCAACAAAAGCAATAATAGGTATTGAAGAATTAACTGAGCCAGTTCTTGCAAAACTTTCCAAATTAAAAGTTATCAGCAAATATGGCGTTGGTTTAAATAATCTTGATTTAAAGCTTCTTAAAAAAAGAAATATTAGATTAGGATTTACTCCAGGTGTAAATAAACAGAGTGTTGCAGAATTGACGCTTACGCTAATACTAATTGGTCTTAAAAAAATTCAGGACAATAACCTAGACATAATTAATGGTAATTGGTCGCAAGAAAAAGGATCAGAGCTTTATGGAAAAAATATTGGATTGCTAGGATTTGGAAATATTGGTCAAAAATTGGTATCGCTTTTGCAGCCTTTTAACTGCAAGATCTCATTTTTTGATGAAAAAAAATTTTCTAAGGAGGAGATATCAAATATTTCATCAAACTTAAATTTTGAACCTAATTTGATAAAGCAAATGTCTTTACAGCAGGTATTAAAAGAATCAGATATATTAAGTATTCATCTTCCTTTAACTGCATCTACTGAGAATATAATCTCATTAGAAGAACTTAATGAATTGAGATCAAATGTTTGCATTGTTAATACTGCGAGAGGTGGGATTGTAAATGAGAAGGATCTTTACATTTTTCTATCAGAAAATCCTTGCAGTTATGCAGGATTTGATGTTTATGGGGAAGAGCCTGCGATAAATAATCCATTGTTTGAATTAAAAAACTTTTTTGGAACTTCGCATCGGTCTAGCCTGACAAATGAAGGTATTCTTTCAATGGGGATGGCTGCTATTAATGGATTAGATGATAATATTAACATCGCCTAACAGATTAACTTTATGACTAAACTTTCTATCGGTACATGGTTAAGCTTGCCTAATGAATCTATAGCCGAAATTTTTGCTAATGCTGGGTATGAATGGATTGTAATTGATCTTGAGCATAGCAGTATTGGTATTAATCAAGCTGAAAGATTAATTAGAGTAATAGATTTAGCAGGGTCAAAGCCATTTGTTAGATTGTCCGCACATGATCCATCACAGATAAAAAGGGTCTTAGATGCAGGAGCTAAAGGTATTTTAGCTCCTATGATAGAGACTGTTCATCAAACAGAGAGCATAATTTCGGCATGCAAATATCCACCTGATGGAATTAGAGGTATGGGCCTAGCTAGAGCTCAAGGATATGGAGAAAATTCTGCTAAAAATAAATATATCAATCAAAAAGTAAATGAGACTGAGATATATGTCCAAATTGAATCTAAAAAGGGTTTAAAAAATTGTAAAGAAATTTTTTCTAAGGATATCAATGGCTATTTTATTGGTCCATATGATCTGTCAGCGTCTTTGAATAATCCAGGAAAATTTGATACTGATGAATTTTATAATGCTGAAAAAATTATATTATCTGCTGCAAAAGAGGAGGGCATCAAGTGTGGATATCATCTTGTTGAACCCGACAAAGACAAAATTAATGAACTCAATAATAAAGGATATAATATGATTGCTTTTAGTGTTGATATCAGAATGTTAGATGTCACTGCAAGACTTCCTTTTAGTTTAAAATGAATAATACTTTAGGAGTTATTCCGGCAAGAATGTCTTCATCTCGCTTTCCAGGAAAACCGCTTGAGAAGATCCTTGATGTTCCAATGTTAGCTCACTGTTATGAAAGAGCGCTTTTATCAGGTGTCTGCGATAATTTAGTGGTTGCAACACCAGATCAAGAAATTATAGATTGGGCTATTCAATTTGAAATACCTTCGGTATTAACCAGTCACTCTCATAAGAGAGCTACCGAACGGGCAAAAGAGACATTAGATATTCTTGCAAATGATGGGTTAAATTATGATTTAGTGCTTTTGTTGCAGGGAGATGAGCCTCAAATTTTCCCTGAAGATATTGGCAATCTTAAACAAGTATTTTCTAATAAAGAACTTGAAGTAGTAAATTTAGTTTTCCCTATTTCAGGTGATGACCTTGAGGATCCCAATGTAGTAAAAGTAGCTCTTGATAAGAATTTAATTATTCATTTTTTCTCTAGATCGCATATTCCACATGATTGCACAAATGGATATAGACAGCTAGGCATGATAGGCCTCACAAACAAAGCTCTTAATGATTATGTCAGTCTTTTACCAACAGCTCTCGAAGAGGTTGAATCCATAGATATGATGAGACTTATTGAAAATGATTTTTCAATACAAGGAGTTTTATCTACTTCTCCAATTCTTGGCGTTGATACCCCGCAAGATCTAAAAAAGGTAGAAAAAATAATGATGAATGATAAATTTGTTAATTTATACAAAGAAAAATATATCTAGTAGAATTCTTTTTTATGAGAGGCGTTGTTTGGTTTAGAACAGATTTAAGGATCGATGATAATCCTGCATTACATAATGCATTAGATAATTGCGAAGAGGTAATTGGAATATATATATTCTCCCAGCTCCAATGGAAGGCTCACAATGAATCCAATGTAAAGCTTGAGTTTCTTCTTAAGAATTTAACCCTTTTAGAAAAGTCATTATCAAAATTAAATATTCCATTAATAACGATTAACACTGACTCTTTTGATTCTTTGCCGAAAGATTTATGTTCATTTGTGGTCTCGAATAAAGTTGGACAAATTTTTTGGAATAATGAATTTGGAGTAAATGAATCGAAAAGAGATTTGCTATCTAGCGCAATACTTGAAAAAGAAAATGTAAAGACTTCAAGATTTGATGACCAAGTTATTTATCAACCAGGATATCTTAAGACAGGGCAAGGCAAACCTTTCTCTGTTTTTACTCCCTTTAAAAGAAGATGGATTGAAAATTTTGAAATGGATTTTTTAGACATCAATTACACACACCCTGTTAAAAAACCTATTAATATTGAAAGTGATTTATCTAAAATAGAATTTGTGAGAACCCACTCTGTAAATATGGATCTTTGGCCGGCAGGTGAGAGCGCAGCTAGAGAAAGACTTTCTAATTTTTTAACAACAAAAGCAGATTCATATAGTGAATCAAGAAATTCACCTATCCTTGACGGGACAAGTAGAATTTCTCCTTACCTTGCGTTAGGCATTCTCTCTCCGAGAAGATGTATTTTAGAGGGCTTACAGCTTAACAATTATGAATTCACTTCTGGCAATAAAGGTATTTGCAAATGGATTGATGAAATAGTTTGGAGAGAATTCTATAGAAATATAATGCATTGTTTTCCAAGAGTTAGCAAAAATAGGCCCTTTCAAGTTCATACTGAGAATCTAGAATGGCGACATGTAGAAAGTGAGTTGCAAGCTTTCTATTCTGGTAATACTGGTTTCCCGATAGTAGATGCAGGTATCAGACAAATGCTTGCTGAGGGCTGGATGCATAATAGATTAAGAATGGTGGTAGCAATGTTTTTTACAAAAAATATGCTCCATGATTGGAGGTTAGGCGAAAAATTCTTTATGGAAAATTTAATTGATGGCGACTTTGCGTCAAATAATGGAGGCTGGCAATGGAGTGCTTCAACTGGGACAGATGCAGCACCATACTTCAGAATTTTTAATCCAATTACTCAGTCCCAAAATTTTGACTCTGAGGGTAAATTCATCAAAAACTTTATACCCGAGCTTGATATGCTTTCTTCCAAAGATATTCATCTTCCTACAACAGATCTTTTTACAAGCCTCAGTTATCCCTCTCCGATCTTAGATTTAAAGTCTTCCAGATTAAGAGCTATTGAGGTTTTCAAAGAGAATAACGCAACTAGAGATGCATAATTTGTTTAGTTATAATTAATTAAAATATAGGAAAATTTTTATGAAAGAGATGCACAAATTTTATATTAATGGTGAATGGGTTAATTCATTAGGCTCTGAAACTATTGAAGTAATTAATCCATCTGATGAATCGATCATTGGATCAATTGCAGCTGGCACCAAAGAGGATATTGATGTCGCAGTAGCTGCTGCAAAAGAAGCATTTAAATCTTTTGGTTTCTCTTCTAAGGAAGAAAGAATTTCATTGCTAGAAAATATAATTTTGGAATACGAAAAAAGATCTGATGAACTAGCACAAACTATATCTGCAGAAATGGGAGCCCCTCTATGGCTATCCAATGTAGCGCAAGTAACATCAGGCCTCTCTCATTTCAAAGATACTTTAAATGTATTAAAGACATTTGAATTTGAATCAACTGAAAATGAATACATTTTAAGAAAGGAACCAATAGGGGTAATTGGAATGATAACTCCTTGGAATTGGCCTATGAATCAAATGTGTACAAAGGTTGCATCAGCAATTGCATCAGGCTGTACTATGGTTTTAAAACCAAGCGAAATAACTCCATTTTGCGGGATTATATTTACTGAGATTTTGGATGCAGCAAAAGTACCTGCCGGTGTTTTTAATCTAGTTAACGGGATGGGCCCAATTGTTGGTGCCGCTCTTTCTGAACACCAAGACATTGATATGATGCACTTTACTGGCTCAACTAGAGCTGGAGTGGCTGTAGCAATTGCTTCTGCTCCAACTGTAAAAAGAGTTGCGCAAGAACTTGGTGGTAAATCAGCAAATATTATCTTAGACGATGCTGACATCGAAAAAGCAGCAGCAGCTGGAGCAAATCATTGCTTTATGAATACTGGTCAATCTTGCAATGCCCCTACAAGAATGCTGGTTTCATCTAAAAATTATGACGTGGCAGTAGAGGCTGCTGTTCAGGTTGCAAATTCCACTATTGTAGGTGCTCCAGAAGATGAGGGAGTAAAAATTGGACCAATTTCTAATAAAGTTCAATATGAAAAAGTTCAAAGATTGATCCAGATTGGTATTGATGAAGGTGCAAGACTTGTTGCTGGTGGGCTAGGGCGGCCAGAAGGAATTACAGAGGGTTATTTTGTTAAACCTACTGTTTTTGCAGACGTTACTAATGATATGACCATTGCTAGAGAGGAGATATTTGGTCCAGTTCTAAGTATTTTGAAATATGAAACAGAAGATGAAGCAATTGATATTGCTAACGATACGGAATATGGATTAGCTGGATATGTACAATCTGGTGACGAAAGCCATGCTAAGGATGTTGCAAGAAGGATTAGAGCAGGTCAGATTAGCATAAATAGAGGAAATACAGGTCCAGCAGCTCCTTTTGGAGGTTTCAAGACCTCTGGAAATGGAAGAGAGCATGGATTAAGCGGTCTTAATGAATGCCTTGAGACAAAAGCGATTTTAGGAAACTAGTTTTTACTCAAATAAATCAGGCTCTTTTTGAGTGATCATATCGTACATAGGCTGAAAACTTGCCCATGCTGCTAATTCATTCGCTATAAAATCTCTGGTTTTTACTGCTGTTTCATGAGGAATTAAAGTAGGCTTTCCTGCAGCTTCAGCCATGAGCTGAGATTGACAGCAACGTTCGAGTGATAAGAAATACCATAAAGCTATGTCAATAGATGATCCTGTAGAGAGTATCCCATGATTTTGCATTATCAGTACTTGCTTATCTCCAAGTGCATTAGCTATTCTTTCTCCTTCACTAGTATCTTCAGAGACTCCAGAAAAATCGTCATAGATTGCTTGTCTCTCATAAAAAGCACAGGAATCTTGAGATATAGGATCAAGAAATTTTCCTAAAGTTGAAAAAGTTTTACCGTACATAGAGTGAGAATGCGCAGCTGCATTTACGTCAGGTCTCGCCATATGAAGTCTGGAATGAATGGTAAACGCAGCAATGTTTACAGATCTATCTCCCTGAACAATTTCACCCTCATGATTTACTAGCAATAAGTCTGAAACTTTTATTTGACCAAAATGAACTCCAATTGGATTGACCCAAAAATGATCAGAAAATTCTGGATCTCTAACTGTGATATGACCAGCAACACCTTCATCATAACCAAAGTGAGAGAACAATCTAAAACCTGCAGTAAGCTTTTCTAGCTCATGCCTCCTTTTTTCTTCAATAGTAGTGCATTCAACTGTTTCATTGATGCCTTTTGGTTTTTGCGGAAGCCTGCCTTTGTTAATATCTATGCTAATTGGTACAACTTTTGCCATAATGAATTCCTTAAAGTGTAAAATAGTTTACCCAATTATGGAGCTAATATGAAATATAGGATCGAAAAAGACACAATGGGCGATGTAAAAGTCCCTCACGATGCTTTATGGGGAGCACAAACTCAGCGTGCTCTAGAAAACTTTAAGATCAGTGGCATCAAATTTGCATTTCCATTTGGCAGAAGCTTTATAGAGGCTTTAGGAATTATTAAATTTGCTGCAGCATCGTCTAATCAAAAACTTAAACTGCTCGATGCAAGAAAAGCTCAGGCAATAAAGGTTGCTGCCAAGGAGGTTATTGCAGGCAAACATGATAATCAATTTCCGCTTGACGTATTTCAAACTGGCTCTGGTACAAGCACTAACATGAATGCAAATGAGGTAATTTCTAATTTAGCCTCTAAAAATGCTCGTATTAAAATTAATGCCAATGATCATGTAAATATGAGTCAAAGCAGTAATGATGTTATTCCAACTGCGATTTGTATATCTGCTTTATTAGACTCAAAACGTCAATTACTTCCATCATTGGACTTTTTAATAAAAACTATTGATAAAAAAGCTCTATCTTTAAAGGGCCAAATTAAAACTGGAAGAACGCATCTCATGGACGCCATGCCAATAGATTTTTCTCAAGAATTATCTGGTTGGATCGCTCAATTGAGAGCTTCTAGGACATCTATTAAATCTGCTTTAAAAGAAATATCTTCTCTTCCGCAGGGAGGAACTGCAATTGGAACTGGCGTAAATGCACATAAGGAATTTGGAAAAATATTTGCTTCAGAAGTACAAAAAATATCTAAGCTTGAGGTAAAAACCTCCTCAAATTATTTCAAATCACTAAGCGCTCAAGACTCTGCTGCTCAATTATCCTCAGCTGTTAAAAATCTGAGCTTAGTTTTAACAAAAATATCTAACGATTTGCGATGGATGAATAGCGGGCCATTAACTGGATTAGGCGAAATAGAACTTGAAGCATTGCAACCTGGAAGTAGTATTATGCCAGGAAAAGTTAATCCAGTAATACCTGAAGCAGTAGCTATGGCTTGTGCAGATGTAATAGGAAATGATGTAACGGTCTCAATTGCAAGTCAGTCTGGTAATTTTCAATTAAATGTTATGCTTCCTGTGATCGCTTATAACTTGCTTAAAAGTATAAGCTTAATGTCTAACTCAATGCCTATTTTGGCAAACAAAGCTATCAAAACTTTCAAAGTTAATAAAAAGAATATTGCGGAATCTTTAGGAATGAATCCTATTTTAGTAACTGCATTAAACAGAGAAATTGGATATGAAAAAGCAGCACATATTGCTAAAAAAGCATACAAAGAAAAAAAATCAATCGTTGATGTTGCTCATGAGGAGACTGGACTATCAATTTCTAAGTTAAAGGCATTGTTAAATCCTGCAAAGCTGACTCGGGGAGGCATATGACTAGGCTCTTAGATAAGAAATGTACTGCATGTGAGTTGGGGGCACCTTTAGTTCCCGATGAACAGCAAAAAGATCTGCTTCAGGATCTCGAAGGCTGGTTAATTGATAGAGCAGATATTTTAAAACTTGTTAAAACATTTCAGTTTAGTAATTACGCTGAAACTATTAATTTCGTAAATTTAGTAGCAAAGCTTTCAGAAGATGAAGACCATCATCCAAAAATAACTGTAGAGTGGGGCAGAGTTTGTATAGAGTGGTGGTCCCATAAAATAGAAGGTCTTCATATGAATGACTTTATTTGTGCAGCAAAATCAGATGAGTTGTTTAGTAAAGTTAATAAGTAAAGTAATTTCAGGATAGACAATGATCTAATCCAAGCTATTTTCTGACTATCTTTTTTTCAAAGACTGCATGAGTTATAATCCGATATGGAAAAGATCAAATTTAAAGCCCTTACTTTCGACGATGTATTGCTTTTACCAAGGTATACAGACTTCCTTCCTGCTCAAGCTCGGCTAGAGACAAGAGTTTCAAAAAATATTACCCTAAAAATTCCCCTTGTATCAGCTGCTATGGATACGGTAACTGAGGCCGCAATGGCAATTGCATTGGCTGAAAATGGCGGTATTGGCATTATTCACAAAAATAATACCATTGAGGATCAAGCCTTAGAGGTTAAAACAGTAAAAAAATATGAAAGCGGTGTTGTTCGAGATCCAACAACCATCAGATCAACCAAAACGATTAGCGAATTAATGAAGTTAACAAACGAACTTAGCATTTCTGGAATGCCGGTTGTTGATGATGAAAAACTAATGGGAATTGTGACAAGCAGAGATTTTAGATACGCTGAAGATCATACTGCATTGGTTTCTTCTATTATGACTCCTCGTGAAAAACTAATTACTGTCAAGGAAGGGTTTGATCAAGAAGATGTAAAAAAATTAATGTACAAAAACCGTATTGAAAAAATTCTTGTTATTAGTGATGAAGATTTGCTAACAGGCCTTGTGACCATGAAAGATATAGATAAATCTGCTGAACATCCCCTTGCAACAAAAGATTCTAGGGGTCAATTACAAGTTGGGGCTGCTCTTGGAACAGGAGACGATACAGTTGAAAGGGCAGAAGCATTGGCTAATGCAGGTGTCGATCTTTTTGTGGTTGATAGCGCTCATGGACATTCAAAAAATGTTCTTGAGACCGTCAAGAAAATAAAAAAGCAATTTCCTCATATTGATATTATGGGAGGTAATGTTGCAACTCCAGATGGAGCTCAAGCACTAATTGATGCTGGAGTAGATTCAGTTAAAATTGGAATGGGCCCTGGATCAATATGTACAACAAGAATTATAGCTGGAATTGGAGTCCCTCAAATTTCAGCCATTCTTTCAATTAAAGAAAAACTAAAATCTAATAGCATACCGTTGATTGCTGATGGAGGTATCAGATTTTCTGGTGATATATCTAAAGCCATAGCTGCTGGTGCAGACGCTGTCATGCTAGGAGGAATATTTGCTGGAACCGAAGAGGCTCCTGGTGAACTAGAACTCTATCAAGGCAGAAGCTTTAAAACCTATAGAGGAATGGGTTCAATTGGTGCTATGTCTCAAAGAAATGACCTTAACAGATATGCTCAGGATGGAGTGAGCACAGAAAAAATGGTTCCAGAAGGGGTAGAAGGTAGAGTTCCATTTAAAGGCTGGGTTGTAAATGTAATAAATCAATTAATAGGTGGTATCAGACAAAGTATGGGCTATGTTGGATGTAAATCAATTGAAGAAATGCATTCAGATACTCAATTTGTTGAAATTACTAATGCTGGAATAACCGAAAGTCATGTTCATGATGTCATGATTACAAAAGAAGCACCGAATTATCAGAGAAGTTAAGTTTAATTTTTTATAAAAATATAAATTTAGACATAAATACTATAGTTAAAAACCATGCTCCTGAAGATATTTTCTTTAATTCTCCAGATGCAATTTTTAAAACTATATATGAAATGAACCCTAGTGCAATTCCATTAGCAATAGAGAATGTTAAAGGAATCATTACAATTATTATTAGTGCCGGTAAAAGTTCAGAGGAATCTGTCCAATTAAGCTTCTCCATTCCGCTCATCATTAATATTGCAACATAAATTAAGGCTCCTGCAGTAGCATGAGCTGGAACTATACTGGCAAGAGGTGAAAAAAATACTGCGATTAAAAATAACAAACCAACTGTTACAGCAGTTAAACCTGTCCTTCCACCAGCTTCAACTCCTGCAGAACTTTCAACATAACTTGTAACTGGGGCACAGCCCAAAAATGCTCCAAAAGCGCTTGAAGAACTATCTGCTTTAAGGGCTTTATGAAGATTATGAACATTTCCGGATTTATCAACTAATTTTGCCTGGTTAGCAACCCCAAGCAGGGTCCCAGCAGTATCAAATAAATTAACAAAAAGGAAAGACATTATTATGCTAATCATTGCTAAATCTAATGCTCCCAAAATGTCTAACTTCATGAATACAGGTATAAAAGCTGGAGGATAGGAGACCAATCCTTTAAATTGAACTATTCCAATAAGAATTGATGTAATTGTGACTACCATAACTCCGATAAGTATTGCACCCGGAAGTTTTCTAATTGAAAGTACTGCTATTAAGAGAAATCCAAGAATGGAAAGCAACGTCTCAATTTTCAAGATATTTCCAATGCTTAAAAGAGTTGCATCATTGGATATTATAATGCCACCATTCTTTAATCCAATTAGACCAATGAATAGGCCAACCCCTGAACCCATAGCAATTCTAAGGTTCATAGGAATGCTTTCCAACATCCATTGCCTTATTGGCGTAACGCTCATTACCCAAAATAGAATCCCAGCTAAAAATACAGCTCCAAGAGCTATTTCCCATGTATAACCCATTTCACCAACAACTGTGTATGTAAAAAAAGCATTAAGGCCCATTCCCGGAGCTAATCCAATTGGCCAATTTGCATAAAACCCCATAACAATACATGCTATAGCAGCTGCAATACATGTGCCTACAAAACTTGCGCCGAGATCCATGCCAGTAGAGGACATCATTTGTGGATTAACAAATATAATGTAAGCCATAGTGATGAATGTTGTAAAACCAGCTAGTAGTTCAGTTTGAATGTCCGTATTGGATTCTTTAAGTTTAAATAATTTTTCAAGCATTAAATTACATATTCCTATTTAAAAATTTAGTTTACAACTTATACTATTAGATTGTTATAAGTTCATAGATAACTTAGGACAAATTAGAATTAATTTATAATTTTGATGCTTTATAAAAGTTAAAAAATTTGAAAAACCTCTTTCAGTATTTTGGCACTAATATTGCATCAATAATTATTAAGGATTACATATCCTTTAATAAAAATCCTGGGGTAATACATGAGCTATAATCTTTTTTACAAACAATTTTTACTTTTAGCATCTTTTCTTTTTTTCTGGACTTATTCTTTTGCGCAAGAAAACACAATTGAAGAAGTCTTTGTAACTGCAGAAAAGAGATCAGAGAGTGTCCAAGATGTTTCTCAGGCAGTAACAGCTATAAGTAGTAAAGATATCGAATCAAAAAATATAAATTCATTTGTCGACTTGAGCGCAATTGTTCCTGGAGTAACGGTAGCAAAGAATGAAGGCTATAAGACTGTTATTTCTATAAGAGGAGTTGGTAATGAAACAAATCAGAACGCTATCGCAGCTCCCTCTGTTGCATTTCATATGGATGGTATTTTTATAGCATCTCCATTTTCTCTTCAAACAGACTTTATTGATGTAGATAGAATTGAGGTTCTTCGAGGGCCGCAAGGCACACTTTTTGGTCAAAACTCAACTGGTGGAGTCATTAATGTGATAAGTAAAAAACCTTCAATGGAAGGTAATTTTGGAAAATCTGATATAAGTTTTGGTAATTTTGGCTTAACCAAGTTCCGCTCGTTTAATAATTTCGTTTTAGGTGATTTAACGGCTGCTAGAATTTCATTCTCATCCACTGAAAGAGATGGATTTAGCGATAATTTAGTTACTGGTCAAGATTTAGATGACGATAGCAATTTTAGCGTTCGTGCAGATCTTCTTATGGAGCTTGGAAATGATTCCTCATTGAGAGTATTTGGTCAATTGTTTGAAGTAGACAGAAACGGATCTGCAATGAAGGGTATCGATGATCCAACCCCAAATCCAAGAGATTTAAGACAGGATTCAATTTCAAATCATGAATTAACATCTTCAGTTTTTGCTGCAATATATGAGTCCGATCTCGGATATGCAAATTTGAAAGTAATGGCTAGCATCCAAGAAGATGATATTTCTGTAACAAGAGATAATGATCGGCATAATTACGGCGACCCAGTACTTGCAATTCCTGGACTAGGAGCAGGTACAACATATCAAAGGGCAGAATTTCGTCCTGAAACATCTATAGTTGATACAACTACTTTTGAAATAAACTTAGTTTCAAATGAACCTGCCATGAATGGAAAATTAGATTGGACACTCGGTGCTTTTTACATGGAGCACGAGATAGAAAATCATATTCGAGGCTACAGAGATAATGACTTAGATGGTGAGTTGCAATATGTTTGCGGAGAACCTTTTGCCAGAGCAGATTATTGCTTTACAGTTGGTGGTCCAGCTCCATGGTTCTTCTTTGAATTTGACTTTGTAAGTGATGCATTTCCGACAAGAGAGTCATTTTCAGTATATGGAGAAACTACATACAGTCTCTCTGATCAGTTTCGCATCTTAACTGGTATTCGTTACTCAGATGATGAGGTAGAAAGTTGTGTTAAAAACTTTTTTACGAATATTTGTGACAATCTAAGCGGTAGCTCTGACAAGACCACTGGAAAAGTTGCAGCCGAATTTGACCTTGATGAGGATACTCTTGCATATCTTTCATTTTCTGCTGGGTTCAAGCCAGGGGGAACAAACTTAACATATGGATTTACTGGCGATAATGCTCCTCCTTTGGTTTTCCCAAATTTTGAAGCAGAAACTGTTGATTCAATTGAGCTAGGGCTCAAAAACAGATTTCTACGATGGAAGAGCAAGAGCAAATATTGCAGTCTTCTCATATGATTATGAAAATCTACAATTTCAAGCTACAGATCCTGATCCATATCGTGGCGGAGTTGCAAACATTCCTGAATCAGAGATGTCGGGCGTAGAAATTGAATTTACTGGATTATTATCTGACGAGTTAACGTTAGATATGAATCTAGCATTTCTTGATTCCGAGGTCTCCTCAGATTATATGGCTTTGGATAATGTAGATGCTTATCAGTACTTTTTCGGAGAAGAAGATCTTAGATATGCATTAAGAAAAAATATAAAAGGAAATGAGCTTGCTAAAACCCCAGAATTTACTGCTGATATATCTCTAACTTATGAAACTACTTTGAAATCTGGAAGTCAGTTCACAGGAATTCTTCAATATGTCAAAAGAGGAGAGTTTCAACAGAGAGTTAATAATAATCCAATAGTTGATGCTATTGACGCATATGATATCTTGAATTTAACTGCTAGCTTTGATTTTGTAGGAGATAAGTGGGGCCTTGACTTGATGATCTTAAATGCTTCTGATGAAGATGGAGTTAACTCAAGCATGACTGATGTTTTTGGTGTTGCTGCTACAGGAATAGAGTTGATACCACCAAGGCAAATTATGGCTCGATTAAGCATGAATTACTAATTGAGTTTATTTAAATAATTTTATCTGATGATCAAATTCTAGATTTGGTACAATCGAACATGGATAAATTATTCATACAACCAGCAGAATTGCTAGAAGACTCTTTCAAGCTTGCTTGGCAAGTTTACGAAAGTGGATATCGACCTAATTATATTATTGGAGTATGGAGGGGCGGAGCTCCAATTGGAATAGCTGTTCAAGAATTTCTTCAAATATTGAAAGTTCCATCTGATCATATTGCTATAAGAACCTCATATTATAAAGGCATAGGTAAAACTTCTGAAAGTGTTCAAGTTTACGGTCTTAACTATGTAATAAAACAGGTTGAATCTGAAGACTCACTATTGATAGTCGATGATGTACACGATACAGGCATATCAGTTCATCAAATAATATCTGATCTTAAAACTGCATGTAAAAAAAATACTCCTGAAATTAAAGTAGCAACACCATATTTCAAACCCAGCAAAAATAAGACAGACAGAAAACCAGATTTCTATTTACATGAAACTGAAAAATGGCTTGTTTTTCCCCATGAACTTGAGGGCCTATCTCAGAAAGAAATTATTAATAACAAACCTTTCTTAAGTGAGTTTTTTAAAAAAATAGAACCTTTTATTAAGTAGGAATGATTTAATAAAGCTTCCTTTATAATATTTTGAAAATAATTCAGACATAAAAAATGATCAATTCTGATAATCTTTCCAGAGAAAAGAAATATATTGATAAAATTTTAGTCCTAGATTTTGGATCTCAATACACTCAGCTCATTGCAAGAAGAATAAGAGAGCTAAATGTATATTCTGAAATACTTCCATGGGATATCTCTGCTGAAAGGATAAAGTCCTTGAATCCAAGAGGTGTTATCCTATCTGGAGGCCCTGAGTCAGTCACTGAATCAAATACACCTAGAATTCCAAACACAATTTTTGAATTAGATGTGCCGGTTCTGGGGATTTGTTACGGCATGCAAACTCTTGCTGAGCAATTTGGAGGGCAAGTTACTTCATCAAAAAACAAAGAATTTGGACATACTAAGATTGTTATACAGAGTTCTTCGTTGCTATTTGATGGATTTATTGCTGGATCTGAGGCTGACGTATGGATGAGTCATGGAGATCACGTATCAACTCTTCCAGATGAATTTAATTCAATAGCTTCCACCTCATCAGCCCCTATTGCTGCCATGGAGCATAACACCAAACCAATCTATGCATTACAGTTTCATCCCGAGGTAACTCATACCGAAAAGGGTAATGAAATATTAAACAATTTTACGTGCAAGATCTGTAAATGCGCAACTCAATGGAAAATAGAAAATCTTATCGAGCAAAAAATACATGAGATTAAAGAAACAGTTGGAGATCAAAAGGTATTATTGGGTTTATCAGGCGGAGTTGACTCATCTGTTACAGCTATGCTTTTGGATAAATCAATCGGAAAAAATTTAATTTGTGTTTTTGTTGATAATGGCTTGCTCCGAAAAAATGAAGCTAAAGATGTCGAAAAATTATTTAAAGATAAAATGGATTTAAATTTGTTAATTGTTGATGCTAAAAAAATTTTTTATAGACATCTTAAAGGTGTCTCAGATCCAGAACAGAAAAGAAAAATTATTGGTAGAACTTTTATCGATATATTTGATAATGAGGCTGCTAAATTAAAAGATGATGTTAATTTTTTAGCGCAGGGTACTATTTATCCAGATATTATTGAATCTTCCGGATCAGAATCTAAAGAGGCCAGAGTTATTAAATCTCATCATAATGTTGGCGGCCTTCCTGATGATATGAAGATGGAATTAGTAGAACCTCTTCGAGATTTATTTAAGGACGAAGTAAGAAAAATGGGATCCGAACTAGGGCTTCCATTGGATATGTTGAATCGTCATCCATTTCCTGGTCCAGGATTAGGGGTGAGAATCGTTGGAGAGATTTCTGAAAAAAAAGTTTTAATTCTTCAGAATGCTGATGCCATATTTATAGAGGAGTTGATAAAGGCTGGCTTATATGATCAAGTGAGCCAAGCATTTTGTGCATTTCTGCCAATTAAATCAGTGGGAGTTGTAGGGGATGAAAGAAGATATGCTCATGTAATAGCTATAAGGGCAGTTGAGACGGTAGATTTCATGACAGCAACTTGGGCTAGGCTTCCCTATGATTTCTTGGCACATGTTTCAAGTCGTATTGTCAATGAGCTCGAAAACGTTAGTAGGGTAGTTTATGACATTTCGAGCAAACCACCAGCCACAATTGAGTGGGAATAAAATTTTGAATAAAATAGTTTTTCTATGAAAAATGTTCACAAACAAACAGTAGACGGATTTGGTGAAGAATGGAATCAATATAATCAATCTAATTTGTCAGAATATGAATTGCGAAAGGCTTGGAATCAATATTTTGATATATTTCCTTTCAATACGTTACCAGATAATTCTGAGGGATTTGATATGGGCTGTGGCAGTGGGAGATGGGCAAGATTTGTAGCTCCAAGAGTTGGGATTTTAAACTGTATTGACCCTAGCTCAAAAGCCTTAAATGTAGCAAAAAATAACTTAGATGAGTTTGAGAACATTAATTTTTTTGAGGGATCTGTTAGTGATAATATCTTGCAAGAATCCTCTCAAGACTTTGGCTACAGCTTGGGTGTTCTGCATCACATACCAAATACATTAGAGGGGATAAAAGATTGTTCAAAGCTATTAAAAAAGGATGCTCCATTCTTACTTTACTTATACTACAACCTTGAAAACAGGCCATTTTTTTTTAGATTGTTATGGAAAATATCTAACTTATTGCGTAAATTTTTATCTATTCTTCCTCATAAATTAAAATATATTATTACATCCCTCATAGCAATTTTTGTTTATTATCCTCTTGCGAGGATTGCTTTTTTAGCAGAAAAATTGAATTTAGATGTATCTAACTTCCCTCTAGTAGATTATAGAAATAAAGCATTTTACTTTATGCAAACTGATGCCTTAGACAGGTTTGGTACTCGTCTCGAAAAAAGATTTAGTAAAGAGGAAATATCTATAATGCTTAAAGAGGCAGGTTTTAAAAATATATCATTTTCAGGGGGTTTGCCTTATTGGGTTTGCATATCATATAAGGCATAAACAATTGATCAAATTAACTCTAAAAAAGCTAGTTTATAAATTATTTTCTAAAAATATTGCTTGGAAATTTATGAACAATGCAAGAAATAGCTTTGATATATTCTGTTTTCATAGAGTTTTGCCCGAAAGTGAGTACGATTCTTTATCAAATGATGAAAAAGCTTTTTCCGTTACTATTGACTACTTTGAATCATTTCTTAAATTTGCCTCTAATAATTATGAATTCAAATCCTTGAATGATGTTATTTCAACTTTAGATAATGCATTTCCTAAATGTCACATTACTTTTGATGATGGATATAAAGACAATTTAAAATATGCTTTACCAATATTAAAAAAATATTCTGCCCCAGCAACAATATATGTTGCTGATAAGATGATTAGCAGAGACATAAGCAAGCCAGTGAATTTGTCATCGTTAAATATTGATGATTTTCTATCCTGGGATGAAGTTCAAGCACTTGATAATGAGGAGTTAATTGAAATCGGTGGCCATTCTTCATCTCATAAAATATTATCATCTCTTTCTAAAGATCAATTGGTTGATGAAATCAAAAATTCAAAAAAGGTAATCGAAGATAATCTTGGGCATTCAATTAATCATTTTGCATATCCTTATGGCGGCAAAGGAACTTATAACATTGAAACAATAGAATGCATCAAGGACTCTGGTTATAAAACAGCATCAACAGCTATATGTAAGAAATTTGATTTAAGAAAAGATTTATATGAACTGCCTAGATATTTCGTTACTCAAAACTGTTCTCCTCAAATTAATTTAGCAAGATTTAGCGGAATATCAAATTTAATTAAGCATCAATTATTGCCTTAAGAATAAATGAATAATGGCTATCAAGAAAATGTCAATCTGACCACACCACTGCTATCAATTATTGTTCCATGCTTCAATTCTGAAAAATATATTCTAAATGCGTTAAAAAGCTTACTCCAGATAAAGCTTATTTCAACCGAAATAATAGTAATTAACGATGGAAGCTATGATAAAACCCAAGATTGTATTGAAAGTTTTATTTCAAAGTATAAGGGCTCCGTTAATGTTAAGTTTTTCAATGAGTCAAACCAAGGAGTAAGTGCGGCAAGAAATCTCGGGATAGAAAAAGCAAGCGGTGTTTACATTGGTTTTCTTGATTCAGATGATTTTTTTCTAGATGGTTTTGATGCATTAGTTTTTCCAATAATTAGGGATCATGAACCAGATATAATTGAGTTTGGATTTAAGCAGTTTTTTGATGATCAAAAGATCAGTGAAGTAGCCTTCGAGCCAATTCACTATTTTAAAGGTAAATATAATATATCCGAAATTATTACTGACATTCACGCAAGAACATTATGGTATAGTCCAATTAGAATTTATAAAAAATCTCTTTGGAAGGATGTTCAATATCCCTTGGAGGTTCAATATTCTGAAGACTCAATGACTTTACCAAAAGTGTTCCAGGCAGCAAGTTCAATTTTTTATATAGATAAACCTCTATATGGCTACAGACAAAATGCTGAGAGTGTCTCTTCAAATCATTCAATAAAACATTTAAACGACCTAATTGATTTTTATTGGAGTATTAATACAAAAGATCTAGCTTCAAAAATATTCAAGATTAGGCTCGCGAGGGGGATTTCATTTTTTTCGTATGAACTTAAAAGAGTTGATTCAAGTTATTTGAATATCAGAAAGGACATTTTATCTATCAGTATTAATATAAAAGTATATAAAAAGCTTCTTTTTCCGGATCTATTCTACTTTTTGTTTCCAAGAATTTACGATTTTATAAACAGATTAAGACTTAATTAATGAAATCCATCTTTTAAAATTTTTCTTCAATTTCAAGCAAATCAAAGTGACGCTGAATAACTGCATTTTCTCTAAACGGTTCTATTGCCTTTTCTAAGTTTTCATAACTGATAGGGCTATCAATAGCTTTAACAATTGCAGATGCCATTGATGCGGGATCTTTCATAGGAATTAACTCTCCATACTTTCCATCTTGCAGAACTTCTCTTGGACCAGTTGGACAATCTGTAGCAACTGGAGAGCATTTGCACATCATGGCTTCAACCAATACATTCGGCAAGCCTTCCGCATAAGACGGCAAGACAAAAACATCACATTTAGAAAAATATTTAAGTGGATTCTCTACATATCCAACCATATCAATAAAATCATCCATATCTAGATCAGATATTTGGCTTTGTAAGTTTTCTTTTTCAACACCATCTCCAAGGATGATCAATTTTGCATCCCTTTTCTTAATAACACTAGGCATAGCATTAACCAAATCATGAAACCCTTTTTGTTTGTCAAGGCGTCCTGCCGCAATAACAATTTTTGTATTTTTATTATTTATCCATATATGATCAACTGGCTCTGTCGATCTTAAAATGCTTTCTTCATCAACAATAATATTATAAACATGAGTATGTTTTGTTGTTTTTAGAGCCTTGTGATATCCCTCAACCATGTCTTTAGCCACGCATGTAAGCGCATTTGCCCTCCAAGCAACAAAATTAAATAAAATTTTTAAAAAAAAAGATTTCCAGTTCTTTGAAAATAGCCTTCCACCATATGCCTCTAAGTCCATAGATCCAACTCTGGATGAACCGCTAACAAGCGTTTTAGAGTTTATTAAAATTACAGAAAACAAAACCCAAATAGTCATATGATCTTCGGCACTAAAAATAACATCCGGATTCTTTTTTTTTATGAGCTTTATTATTTCAGGTATCATTCTTTTTGAGGTATTTACATTTAGAATATTAAAAGCTACCTCAGGGATTTCTTGGTAGATGAATGAATCATCTTTTTGTCCAATAATAAACTCAACATCATGTCCCCTCTTTTTTAATGCGCGAGCAAATCTTAGCTGGGCAAGAGGTACTCCCGCTAAATTGAGCCTAGACATTATTAAAAATATTTTCATGTATTTAACTAAGTATCTATCTTTATTAATTTTACTATAACCAGGATATTAATAAGCATCGATATTAGATAATAGATTAGCATTCCAATATTTTTCTGGATTAACAAAAATTTCCATTTATACTGCAGTTTAAATCATGATTAATATTAGAAGATTATTTTATATTTTTAGAACCAAAGGAATCAAAGGCCTAAAAAAGCATTTTGAACTAATAGCTTTTGAAAAAAAGATACTTGGAAATAAAACAGTCAAATGGTGTGATGACGGATATTGGAAAATGGATCCAATGCCATCTCAGGCGGACCTAGATAGATACTATAAGGAGGTTTATTGGTTTAGTAATTCAGATTATAAAAATGATATTGTTGTTGGAAGAGACTTAAAACATGCTGAATTTATAAAACAAGTAATTAACATGCCTCATGCCAGCGTCGAGAATTTTTTAAATTATGGGGCTGGGCATGGAGGAGTATCATATTTATTTTATCCTCTTGGAATCAATATATATAATATTGAGCCCGGTGGTATTGATTCATTTGACCTTCAAAATTTTCATGCATATGAGAGCATTGAGGAGTTAAAAGATTCTAATCCAAGTATTTTATTTGATGTTATCTATGGTTCTCATGTTCTTGAACACCTAATAGATCCTCTAGACTTTTTTATTCCTGCTTTGCAGTTGCTGCATCCAGATGGAAAAATAATAGTTGAGGTTCCAAATACTCGCATCAAAAAACCAGATAGTAATTATTTTGAGGGGGGGTGTGATGGCAAAACATCTGGGAGCCATACAATTTATTATACAAAAGATTTTTTTGAAAATTTAGGAGCAAAGATTTTTTTCTATGGCGGGGATTATAATTTAGCTGATTACCCAAAACTTTCCTCAGAGGATAATGCTAACTTTCTCAGAGCTGTAATAAATTATGAAGGATTGGAAAGATTTCTTTCAACAAAAGATTTAATCACTTAAAGGGATTTTTCTCACTCAATTTTCTTAAAAGCACAGATTTAAAGCTTTCTTGAGTTTTATCAATATTAACTAAAAAATGATCATAATTATCGTCAGTTAATTGTGCTGAAATTGTGTACCTTAAATTATTTAAACCTGAAGAATATATTAAATTTTTTTTACTAATCTGAGATAATTCTTTCCATTTCTCGTAATGGAGCCTGTGCCTTTTGTTATATCTCCAAGTATCTTTTTTTCTTGAATGATTGCTTTCATCGGAATGAAAATATTTTGTGAAATCTCCCCGATTTCTTAATATACTTTTTTTAATTTCTAGATTTTTACTTTCAATTCTATTCTGAAAGGCTTTATCCTCTACTCCCCATCCCCAAAAATTATTTGGAAAACCATTTACAAGCTCAAAATCATCCATTTTCATTTTTACTATGCCGCCAAGTGTATTGCAGGGTGAACAGCAAATACCATGTACTCCATCAAAGTCACCGAAATAATATTTTTTTATGCATTCATTCGTTGGATAAAGATCGATATCATGAGTGATTATTGATTCAGCTTTATGTTTGTAAATTTTATATCCAATATTAATCAATGCACCTCTGTTGAACAGCTTTTTATCTTGCTGTTCAATAATAGCTATCCTGACACTAGATAATTGTTCATTTAATAAAGGCAGTATGTATTTTATAAAATGATTGAGATGATTTTCTCTATCTCTATAGGGTATGACTATTAGGTTTTTAATCATGATTATCGGTCTCAGCAGAAAAAATGAACAAATATAACCTCAAAAACATTACCAAAAAATAACTCAAATTAATTAAAAACCTCATTAAATTTAGTAAAAATATATTCTGCACCATATTTACTCAGATGATTTGTATCACTATAGAAAGGCCTAGCTTCAAACAATCCATCATTGCAATGAAGGTTATCATCACATAATTTATCAATAATAATTTCATGCTGATCAAAGACAATGAAGTTTTCATCTTTTATAGAGTCAATTTGGCTATCTAGTAAATTTTTATATCTGGTATTTACAATAATTGGATTGTTTAATTTTTGCATCAATGCAGCCCTTGGAACTGATAATTTAAAGCTCGGTCTAGGCTTAAAATAAATAACTTGAATATTATTTTTTAGTGCAGCTGAAATAGTATCAACAAAATAGTCTATATTTTTATTTGCTTCAAGCTCAGGTAAATAGCTTAAATGCTTGTATTGATTTGTTATGAAAATAATTCGATCGACTTTTTTCAATTCGATCAAATTTCGTAGTAGCAATGAAGCTTTTTCACACATTTTATTTTTATTAAATGAAGATGTCATGAATGAGCAGCCACCCATTGATAGTTGAAAGGCGCCAATGTTATTTTGAGAAGCAAACTTATAAAAATTATTTGAAAAGTCAGCACTATGAGAATCACCTATCAGAAGTGTGATATTCTCATTGATTGAACTAATGGTGCAAAGCTCAGGTAAGTCTGTTACACAATTTTTGCCATATAATCCAACTCTATTAGGAGCCTTATTTAAATCTTTATAAAAAGTTGTTGCGAGGTAATCTGGAGGTGTTCTTTTTAACGCTCCATTTGTGTAATGCAAATATAAACCAAACGACACTAGTACAACAATTAGAGACATTGTCAATTGAAGTATAAGCTTTGATGAAACAATTTGAGGATTTCTGAAAGGAGTCTCGAGCCATTTCCAACTTGCATAGGCAATTACAATAGATAGTGAGCATAGAGCAAAGACTGTTATTAGCGATAATTCTTCAACTAATCTATATCTTGCAAAAGCTAAGATTGGTTGATGCCATAAATAAGCACTATAAGAAATTAATCCCATTGTTACGATAGGCCCTAACGTTAAAAATTTAAAAGCTAAAGTACCTTTATTTGCTGTTAATATAATTAATGCAGTTCCAAATATTGGTATAAGTGTTTTGAAACTTGGAAATGGAGTAGCACTATCAAATATAAAAAATGAAAAAATTATTAATCCTAGACCTACTAAACTAAAAAATTGATTAACTAATTTTGAATTAAAAATCTTATTTCTTTTCAAGAGAATTATTGCTAATAATGCCCCTGTTAGAATTTCCCATGCTCTTGTTGGGAGCATGTAGAAGTTAAAATTTGGAAAAGTATCAGAGCCCCAATTACTTAATAATAGACTCACAATTAATGCGCAAAATATTATGCTGCCTGAAAATAAGTAACCACGTTTCCATATAAGGACCAGTACTAAAGGAAAAATAATATAGTATTGTTCCTCAACAGCTAAACTCCAAGTGTGCAAAAGAGGATTTAATTCAGCCGATGAATCAAAGTATCCTGTTTTTAACCAAAAAAATACATTGGATGAAAAGGTTGAAACAGATACCAAGCTTTGACCAAAATATTTGAGATCTGATGGAAGCATGAACATCCATGCAATTGGTACACATGAAAGCATTACAAAAAACAATGCTGGAAGCAATCTTCTGACTCTCCTTTCATAAAAGTTGCTTAGAACAAAAGAATGTTTATTAAGATCATTGATAATCAAGTTTGTAATTAAATAACCACTTATTACAAAGAATATATCTACACCAATAAATCCTCCATTAAAGCTCTCAAAACCAGCATGAAAAAAAATAACAGGCAGAACCGCAAGTGCTCTTAATCCATCGATTTCATTTCTATGAGCTTTCAATTGAGCTCTTTTCAATATTTATTAGTCCAATTTTCCCATTGAGGTCATCAGAAAAGTAAATCTGTTTAGTTTTTTTATCAATAATGAGATCTCTTACACGGCCATCGATTTCAAACTGCTCTAACTGCAAAATCTCATTTTTATAATTTAAAGTTAGAAAATACAGTGATAAATCTTTAGAGGTATTATTTGTTTTATAACCCATAGTTCCATGAATAAAAATTCTTTTATTTTCTTTTGATAAATGTGTTGCAGGGTATTCAATTATTTGAGATATGCCTACTGAGGGAGAAAATTGAAAAAGTGGTTCAATAAAGCCATAGTCTGAATGACTCTTATGGAGGGGGAATTTTTTATAAATTTCAGCCTTTCTATTTTCTTCTAAATAAAATGTATTGTTCTTTTGTTTATATTCGCCATAACCATAATGGGCTCCATATGATGAAATTGGCCATCCAAAATTTTGAATATTTTCTGGATCAATAGTTTTTTGTAAATTTATCTCATCTCCTCCATTAGGGCCATGTTCAGTTTCCCAAATTTCTGAGTATTTATTTGAAAAATATAATCCTTGAGGATTTCTCAAACCTGATGAAATTATTCTAAAATCACCAGTTTTGATCTCTATAACAAGAATTTTACCTAAGTAGCTTTTTATGTCCTGAGCCAGTTCTCTTTGCCTAAAATCACCTGTAGAGAAAAGTAGCTTGCCTTTATGATATTCAACAATCCTGCCACCACTTTGGTGAGCATTGAATTCTTTGTTGTCATAAGCGGTATAAACATTATCATTGTTAGATTTCCATCTATTTTTAACGCATTCTTTCGGACTAAAGAATTTTGAAAATTTGAGATAATCTCCCATCTCTGATTTTAATATAGAGATATTGAAACAATCTTCTTCCACTTGATTGATGTATGAAACATAAATCATGTCATCAAGAATCAAAATATCTTTAATGCCAAATTGACCTTGCCCAAAAAAATCAAAATATTGTGTAAATTTATGAATATTTGATCTTATCTCTTTTACTTTAACTGAATTGTAGTTTTTATTTAATTGATCTATTGAAGTTGAGAAAAACAGCCCATTTTCTTGAGCAATAATTAAATTATCATTATAAATATCCAAGTATGCTGGACCTATTTCTGGAGACCTTTTAACCAAATTTAAGAAATTCGTTTTGTATGAAGCAACCTTAATTGAATATCCATTATCCAAGGTTCTAACTTTTACTTCTCGTTCCTTATCAAGACCTATATCTAAGTTATCTTCATAAATAAAATCTTTAAAAGTTGCAAAAGCTTCTTTTTTTAAGTTTTTTCTAGTCTCAAAAATTTTTTCGTTTAGGTCTTTTTCAGAGTAAATCGGAGCATGGTCATTTTTAAAAATTTTAATTGAACGATAAATTTCTCTAATTTGACTATTTGGATCACCCGCAGCTACAAATGCATACATCAATAGAGAGAATAGGAAAATAGCAGAAATTATCTTCAGGATTTTCATAATTATTTTTAACAACTATTTACTATTATCATTATACTTAATGAAGATTAAAAATTTGAGAAATGTTGATAATAACAATATAGTTTATTTCTAATTTATTTAAATATTTCTAAATCAAAAAACGTCAAATTGAAAACAATCTCTTTACTCGATACTTCTATAAATAATTACAATCTTGGTAATCAGATTATCATGGATTCTATTCACGAAATCATAGATGATATTTTTCCAGATTCATTTATTTTTAGGATGCAAGCTTCTGAAAAATTTGGAAATATCTCAAAGAAACACTTTAAACTCTCAGATTTTATATTCTATGGCGGTACTAATGCTTTAACATCAAATATAAATAAAGAGAAATATATTGGATTTTCCCCTTATGATTTAATTTCCTTCAATAGATTGTCATTAGTTGGGGTGGGCTGGTGGCAATATCAAGGAAAACCAAATCTTTACTCTAAAATTTTTTTAAAAAGATTGCTTGATAATCAAATAATTCATTCTGTAAGGGATTCTTACACTCAACAAAAACTAGCATCAATTGGAATTGAAAATGTAATCAATACTTCTTGTCCTACTACATGGAAGCTAGATCAAGAGCACTGTGAAAAAATACCAAAATTAAAATCAGATTATGCGATATTTACCTTGACTGATTATAATAAAAATCCATCTCTTGATAAATCATTCATAGAGACTTTAAAGAGTAAATACTCAAAAATTTTTTTTTGGCCTCAAGGAGTCGGAGACCTTAAATATTTTTCTAACATGGATATGGAGATGAAAAATGATATTAAGATACTTCCTCCAAATCTAAAATCTTTTAATAATTTACTTCAAAATGAAAAAATAGATTATGTTGGAACAAGACTTCATGCAGGCATCAGAGCTTTACAAAATAAAAAGAGGGCATTGATTTTGTCTATTGATAATCGCTCATCAGAAATCTCTCATGATATTAATCTAAATACATCAAGAAGGGGCGATCAACAAAAATTAGATTTTTTTATAAATAATGAAATGCCCACAAATATTGAATTACCACTAGATAATATTAATATGTGGAAGAGTCAGTTTAGCAGCCTCCAATCTTAATTATGAGTATCTTGATTACTGGTGGGACTGGATATATCGGAAGTCATTGCGCAGTAGAGCTTTTAAAAAATAATTTTGAGGTTGTTCTTTTAGATAACTTATCTAACAGCACTGAAGCGGTATGCAAGCATCTTTATAAAATTTGTGGAAAAAAACCAAATTTTTATAGGGGAAATATTAATAATGAAGAAGTATTAGATTACATTTTTAAATGTTTTGATATCAAAGCTGTTATCCATTGCGCTGGATTAAAAGCAGTAGGTGAGTCAGTACTTAAACCTATTGAGTATCATGAAAATAATGTAGAGGGAACAAAATCTCTGCTTTCTGTCATGCAAAAGCATGATGTATACAAATTGATATTTAGTAGCAGTGCTTCAGTTTATGGTAATCCAGAATATCATCCCATAGATGAAATGCATCCATTAAATCCATTAAATCCTTACGCTTCAAGTAAGGTCAAAATAGAGGAAATTTTAAAGAAACTTTCAATAGAAAACTCTAAATGGAAGATTTTGAGCTTAAGATATTTTAATCCTATTGGCGCTCATGATAGTTATTTATTGGGCGATGATCCAACAGGTCAACCAAATAATTTATTTCCATTCATAATGAAGGTTGCTATGGGTGAAAGAGAAGAATTAGAGATTTTTGGTAATGACTATAATACTCCTGATGGAACAGGCATTAGAGATTATATCCATATCATGGACTTAGTTGATGGTCACATATCTTCCATGCTATATCTGGAAAAGATGGAAGCATCATTGAATTATGAAAATATTAATTTGGGAGCAGGAAGAGGTTATAGTGTCTTGGAGGTTCTTGATAGTTTTGAAACTGTTAATAATCTTAAAATTCCTTATAGGTTTACTGAAAGAAGAGAGGGAGATGTCGATAATTCATATGCAAATATCTCAAAAGCAAAAGTCAAACTTGATTGGATGCCAAAAAGAACCATTGAAGATATGTGCACAAGTGCTTGGTCTTTTCAAAAAAAAAAAATTTTAGTGTAAAAAATATATGAAGGTTTCTCATATTAATTTTTCAGATTTTTCTGGTGGCGCCTCTATTGCAGCCAATAGAATTTGTAAATCATTAAGAACTCATGGATTAGAAATTGAATTAAGAGTCCAAAAAAAATACTCATCATTAGATTATGTGCAAATCTTAAATTCAAGATATCACGATTTTTATACATCAATTATTCGAAAGCTAGAATTTTTACTATCTAAATTTTTACTTTCATCTAAAGAAAGTTTTTCTATTTCAATGCACTTTTCAAACGCACATAAAAAAATAAATGATTTACCCTCAGATTTAATCCATTTACATTGGATAAATGGTGGAATGCTTTCAATAAAAGATATCTCAAGAATTCAGAAACCCTTAGTATGGACTCTTCATGATATGTGGGCTTTTTCTGGGCCTAGGCATTATTATCTAGATCCTGATCTGAGAGCTATTTCTGGAATTAACACTAAAGTATCTTTTTTTGAAAGGCTTTTAGCAAAAATAATTTTTAATAAAAAAACTTCTTTTTGGAGGCATCCAATATATATAGTCGCTCCAAGTCAATGGATGGCTGACCAAGCAAAAAATAGTTCATTGATGAAAAATTGGCCCATTTCCGTTATTAAAAACCCAATAGATACTGTGCAATGGACGCCTGAAAATCAAAGTTTATCTAGAGAGTTTTTTAAATTACCACAAAAATCATCTTTGATTTTGTTTGGTGCAGCTGGAGGGATAGAGGATCAAAGAAAAGGATTTTCTTATTTAAAAAGTGCTTTAAAAAACATCGAACAAAATGACGGGATAGAGTTGGTAATATATGGAGGTACTAAATCAGATCTTTCGCTTGGATTAAATATTAAAGTTCACAATATGGGATATATTTCAGATCCTCATAAATTAAAAAAACTATACTCTGCATGCAATGTGTTAGTTATCCCATCAATCCAAGATAATCTTCCAAATACAGCAATTGAGTCTTTGGCATGCTCAACTCCCGTAGTTGCTTTTAATTTATGCGGAATGCCAGATATAATTTTGCATAAGAAAACAGGCTATTTAGCAGAAGCATATAATTCCGATGATCTAATGAATGGAATTAACTGGACTCTAAATCCAGACATATCAGAAAAAGTAAAGAAGCACTGTAGAGATCATGCCATTGAAAATTTTGCCTTGGAAGTTGTTGGGAAAGAATATATAAACCTATATGAGAAAATTTTAAAAGAATCTCAATTTCATAAAGGCAAAGCTTATTAACTACGCTAAGAAAATCCTTTAATTTAGGAATATAATATAAATACCATGAAAAACTTTAGTTACTTAATTGAAAAAATAAAGGATACAAACATTACTGAATATCCTTTTTCTCATATTTATATTGAGAATTTTTTTAATCCCCTAGATTTTCAAAATATTATAGAAGCAGATTCTGTGAACACTCGCAATTTTCAAAATAATGAAGAAATGTTCAATTCTTTATTTAATCATGGTTATAAAACGATTGACTTTCCTGGATGTATAAGCGATGTGGATGAATATTGTGATTGGCATACAAATAAAAATACATCAAAGCAAATGAATACAGCATGCGAAAGTTTCGGAATGACACTCAGGCTTATGGAACCGCAATCTGAAATACTGATTGATCTTAAAAATTTTATTGAATCCAGAGAATTTAACGAAGCAATTGCAGAAAAATTTAATATTAAGATAAATTCGGTATATTCAGATCATGGAATACAGAAGTATCTTGATGGTTATGAAATCAGTCCTCATCCGGATATTAGAAAAAAAGCTCTAACTTATATGATTAACATTAATCCTCATTCCTCCTCTGAATCTTTGAATCATCATACAGAATACTTGACTCTGAAAAAAGAATACAAATATGTGGAATCTTTTTGGGAGGGAAATCAGGAGTATGATCGATGCTGGATCCCATGGGACTGGGCCGAATCAAAATTTATACAAAATCAAAATAACTCATTGGTTATGTTTTCTCCATCAAACAATTCAATACATGCTGTAAATGCAAAATATAATCATTTGCAGAGTCAAAGAACTCAATTGTATGGAAATCTTTGGTATGAAAATTTTGATTCTCTGCAAAATGTTGAGTGGGAAAATTTAATTATTTCACCCACAAAAGCTAACTCTGATTTTCAAAAATCTTTATCTCGATTAAAGCCAGTTTCAATTTTAAAAAAGATTAAATCAAAGATAAATATTTTTAGTGATAGGACAAAACATTATTCTGATGTAAGAAATAGGAAATAAAATATGGATGTATCCGAGGCAGTCTTATCAAGATCTTCCGTAAGGGCCTTTAAATCGACAAGGGTTTCTAATCAGCTCATAAAAAAAATTTTAAAAAAAGCTTTTCGAAGTCCCTCTGGCGGGAATCTTCAACCATGGAAAATTTATATTGTTAATGGAAACTCTATGAATAAGTTTTTAAAATTTGTTAAAGAATGGAAAGATCCCGAAGCTCCTGCCTATGATATTTATCCGCCTAAACTCAAAGAGCCATATAGAACATATCGCTATGAACTCGGCGAGCAAATGTATTCACTTCTCAATATTCCAAGAGAAGATAAAGAGGGTAGAATAAATCAGGTTTTAAAAAACTTTGAATTCTTTGGTGCGCCTTGTGGATTATTTTGTTTCATCGATAAAACTATGGGGCCTCCTCAGTGGTCAGATTTGGGGATGTTTTTACAAACATTTATGTTACTAGCTCGTGAAGAGGGCTTGGATACATGTGCCCAAGAGGCATGGTCTATTAAGCATTCAAGCGTAAGTGAATTTTTAAAAGTAGACCAAGACCATATATTATTCTGTGGTATGGCTATTGGCTATAGAGATGAAAACTCGCCGATCAATAACCTGAAATCTGAGCGAAAGCCATTTGATAAAGCTGTCAAATTTATTTAATTTCACTGTACTTTTGTAATGACTACAAATTTTATGCACGAAGACTACTTATCATTAGCTGTTGATGAGGCAAGAAATGCCAAAAATGATAATGAAGTACCTGTTGGAGCGGTCGTAGTTTGGAAAAATAAAATTATTGGAAGAGGCTTTAATCAAGTTCTAAAATCAAATTCAGTGTCTGCACATGCCGAAATTATCGCTATGAATAAAGCAGGAGAGTATTTAAAAAATTATCGATTAGTTAATTGTGACTTATATGTTTCTGTTGAGCCTTGTTACATGTGTTGTATGGCAATGGTCCATGCAAGAATTAAAAATTTGTACTTTGGATTAAAACAACCAAAAACAGGCGCAGTTGTAAGTATAGATAATTTCTTTAACAAACCTGATCATAACCATAAAGTACGTTATAAATACTTGGGTGAATGCAGCAAATCAAAAAATTTACTAGTTGATTTTTTTGCAGAACGTCGATAAAAATCTTTTGCATAATCAGATAATTTTTCTTTTTTCTAATGTAAGAATGACAATGTCATTTTGAAATAAAATTTCTTTAAAAATAAAATATTTTTTAATATTTAAATCAAATTCTCTGTCGCTGAATGATGCGTAAATTTTGTCACCCTTATTTTGAATAGATAAGATATCTTTATCAATATAAGAAATTATGAAGTTAATATTGCTTTTAGACTGTCTTAGTTTTTTTGCATGAATAATATTTAATTTTTCATATATTAATGTGTTATTTTTTTGATTTAATCCAAGTCTCTTCATTGGCACATTGATGTAAGCAGAAGAAATTATTTGTGAATCTTGGGCAATATTTTTTTTGAGTAGTTTCTGCAAGGAAAGGAGCTTTTCCAATTCACTGTCTTCGCTTAAAAAAAAAGTATTATTTAATTCATCATACCTCACTGCTTCATTTTGCATGCGTTTTTCAAAATGCATTAGCAGATCATTTCCATTTGAATATATTTGAGAACTGGCAAATATAGTCAATACGGTAATATAAATATAATTGTTATTTACTAAACTTTTTAATTTTGGCAGCTGAATACCAAAAATTATTAATGCAAATATTCCCAAGGGGAGATAATAATGTTGCCACAATTTATTGCTGAAAAAAATTAGTACACTAAGATTAACAAGATAACAAAAAGAAATTGCCCCTTCAAAAGTAAAACTCTTAGTGATGATATCTCTAAAAATTAAATATATAGAGATAAAACAAATACAAGTAAAAATTATTTTTGATATAAAAAATGAAAGAAAAGTACTTTCAAGCTTATCAAGAATAGCAATATCAACAACTGAATTTTTTTTAAATTCAAACTTAGCAGAATCTGTCCAAGCCGAAAGACCATCAGGATGAAGAAGGTATGGATTTAAAATAAGGTAAGTGAATAGAATAATCGATATAGTTATTAATAGCTGTCTAAGTATTTCAATTTTTGAATTACTACTAGAAACTTTATCTAAAAATGACCATCCATACAAAGGAGCTAGCATTACAGCCTGAAATTTTATTGAAATTGCAAAAGACCAAAAAAATATCGATAGTAAAAAATAATGATTAAAGCCAAATTTTGATATGAGTAATAAATAAATTGCGATCATCATCATCCATGTCATTAAGAAATCTGGATGAAACCATGTAGCGTTAAGCCACACACCAGGCATAAAAATATATAAAACAAGTATTAGATAGGTGATCCAAATATCCGTATTTTTTAAAACAATTAATTTGTGCAGGAATAGCCATGTCATGAACATTGAAAATGTTGAAATCATTCGAGGCAGAAAAACCATCAGGTTTGTTTCTAAGTCAAGAAATGGTAAAACCAACAGATAGTTCAAAAAGAAATAAGAAAATCCATACAAATAGAAATAAATTGAAAAAATCTGTCTTAAATCAAAATTTAAAAAACCCTCATGAATATTTAAAATAACTCTATGGAATACGTATTCATCTAAGCTTTTTGACCTGAGAATATCTATATCTAGCCAGCCAGATGCAATCCATAACAGCAGCAAGAAAAATAAAATCATAATAAGATATGGAAGTTTGCTGAATGCCAAGACTTTATGAAGCATATTAAAAAACCTTACTAATTAAATTTATTCAATTTGTTGAAAAAAATAAATGCCACATTCTTGTATTGGTCTTCCTATAATCATGCACATGGGAGACTTATAAATTTTCTCATCAAGAGAATAGCGTTTGGTTTGCTTTATATAATTAATTAATTCTTTTCTTGATTTATGGCTAGAATAATTTTCTGGGACGTTCTGAACCAATATATGTTTGTAATCTCCGTTATTTATTTCTTTATAAATCATTTCAATAAAATTTTTGTTAATAGTTTGGCCATATTTGTACCATAAGGGATGATTTTTTATTGGAGAAATTCGATAATGCGTACTTAGAAAATTTAATTCTGAGAAATTTAAGATCTGGTTTGTCTCATTCCCAGATGCCTTAAGTCGACTTTCAAGTATTTTATCTAAAGAGCAGAAATCTGATGGCCCATATACATTTACCAAATATTTTGAACAAGATTCTAAACTTATGATTTCTATGTCTGATTTTATATTTCTTTTATTAAAATATTCAGACTCAAAAGATCCTGTTAAATAATTTTCTGCAATATGTGCATTGAGCCTTAAGGCTGGAATGGTTATATAGATAATCATTGGTAACAGAAAAAATAAGTGCTTATTTTTTCCTTTTTCTTGAAAACAAAGGTAAAGAATAGGTGGCAAAACAAACATAAAATAATAATGGGTATGTTCTAATCCACCAAATATAGATGTTATCACTGAAGATAATATAACTAGGCCATATGAAAAAAAATGCTTTTTGTATTTACTCGCATAGAATAAACACCAAAGTGCAATAGAGATAAGAAAAATATTTTTTATTTCTAAAATCCTGAATATTCTTTCGAATCGGCCCATAGATACTATCGACATAGTTTCAATTGTTGTATGGAGAACTTGATCTTGATATAAGGAAATAAAAAAAATTAAAAAAGATAACAGTCCAAGAAAAAATATTGAAATATTTTGAAAAAGTAATTTTCTGTCATTATTTTTAAATCTATAAAAAATAACTGCAAATGCTGAGAATGCAGCCATAAAACCAAAATCAATTTTAATAAAAATAGTTAATGCAGAAAAAATTCCTGAAAAAAAAATCAATGCTTTTGAGCGATAGTTTGCAAGAATAATGCTAACTAAGAGAAAAAAAGAACCAAAATTATTATACCAAGGATGGGTTAGGAAAATTAAGTAAAAAAAGGCGAAGGTAATAAGAGATATAATTATCAGAATTCTATTTCTTTCAAATTTTATTAAAAAAATGCTAATAAGAGCTAGCAAAATACAATTCATGATTATTTGAAAGATTTGAAATGCTAGCCATGATTTTTCAGTCAAGGATAGAAATAAGCCAACAAAGTATATACTTAGTGGGCTTACCGGCATGATAAAATCGTTCCAAGGAGTGTAACCCTCTGCGACCAATAGAGCCCCATGCCAAATTATCGAAAAATCTCTATAAATTAAGAAATCTCTTTGCAGGAATAAACAGAAAATAAGTAAAGACAAAAATATTACTGCAGCCGAATAGGATGAAATTAATTTTATAATTTTTTCTTTAAGCATTTCTGATTACTTTATATGTATATAATTATCACATATGAAGCTAAATTATATATTTTTGTTAATCTCTATATTAGTTCTAAGCAGCTTATTTGTATTTAAGGACTCAGTAAAAGACATTCTGAGAGACTACATGCCTTTTCATTCTAAGGCCTATGTTTATAAGCTAATTGAGGAGAGAGATATTTACTTCACTAAGAAAGTCACTGCATTGCAAGCTATGAAGGACTTTTTTGAAGTTGAAAAAAATCTTACTTTAACCAGCATTGATGAATCTGGATATTTTAGCCATGAAGACATTAATCTTAATCTTTTTAAACCTAATTTTCTTAATAAAATAAAGAATGGAAAAGCCAAGGGCGGTGCTTATTTAGCTCAATATGAGGACAGCATTATTATTGCCCAAGAAAATGGACTATTCTTCTTTGCTCAGCTTTCTGAATTTGGCTTGGACGCAAATAAAATTAAGCATGTTCCTTCTAATATATTTAGCCAGATTAAATATTTTGACTTTTATGGCCCTGGTCAATATGGAATGAAAGGGCTGTTTGCTGATAAACAATATATATACGCATCAGTATCTTTTATGAAGGAGTTAAATTGTTTTAATACATCGATTTTAAGAGCAGAGCTTGATCAATCATTTTTAAACTTTGAAATATTTTTTGTCCCGAATGATTGTGTCAATATTAAAAATGATTATGGTGAATATAATGCAAGCGATTCTGGAGGAAGAATCGCTGAATTTAACGATAACAAAATCTTATTTAGCACTGGTACTTTTCGTTATAGAGATTTAGCTCAGGATTTATCGAGCGAGTTGGGAAAGATTTTAGTTATAAATAAAAATACTGCTAAAGCAGAAATTGTTTCAATGGGCCATAGAAATGTTATGGGTCTTTCATATAAAGATGAAGCAAAGGAAATTTGGTCCACCGAACATGGACCAAATGGTGGCGACGAGATTAATTTAAATCAATATGGGCTAAGTAAAGATATCAAAAATTTTGGATGGCCCATATCTTCATATGGAGAACATTATTCAGCTAGCAAAATAAATCCAGAAGGCGCCTTGATTGTTGATACAGATGATAAAACCTATCAAAAGGCTCCTTTATATAAATCTCATGATAAACACGGATTCAAAGAGCCTGAAATATTCTTTGTTCCCTCAATAGGAATTTCAGCAATTGTTGCAAATGACCAAGATTTTTTTAATAAGAAAGGTTTTAGCATAATATTTTCATCTAAGGGAAATAACTTTAAGGCCGAAAATGAAAAAACAATTTTTTTATATAACCCTACAAATAAATCTAAGCTGAAAATATTTTCAGGGGAGAGAATAAGAGATATCTTATATATTCCAAGTACATCTCAGATTATTTTCTCAGGAGAAACAAATGGAGTCATAGGAATTATTAGTAGCAAAATTTAATGTAACGCCATAAACATATTCATTATGTTTAATTTAATTCTAACCATATTGGGCAATGATCCGAAGGTTTTTCCATGCTCCTTGCAATATAGTCTATTCCAGTTTTATGAACTGAAGATGCTAGATTTTTTGATATTAAAATATGATCTATTCTTAGTCCTCTTTTGGGGTCATCATCAAACATTCTTGATCTGTAATCAAACCAAGAATATATTGAATCTTCTTCTGGATTTTGCTCTCGCCATGTATCTAAAAATCCAAGATTTTTAATTTTATTCCACATTTCAATTTCTTCAGGCAGGAAAGCAGTTTTTCCATCCCTAAGCCATCGTTTAACATTTTGTTCTCCAATACCTATATCAAGATGTGTTGGCGCTACATTAAAGTCTCCCATGATAATCAAGTTTTTTTCCTTTTTTTGAAGTTTTAAGATGTGTTTTTTTAGATCATCGTAGAACTTAATTTTTTTTGGAAATTTAGTTTCATGTGATCTATTTTCTCCTTGAGGAAAATAGCCATTCATTACAGTAATTTTTTGCTTTTTCCATTTAAAAGTAGCCTGAATAAATCTTTTTTGATCGTCATCCTTATCTCCAGTGAAACCTTTTTGAATGTCTAGGGGTTTTTTTTTACTTAGGATGGCAACTCCATAGTGACCTTTTTGACCCCAAAATTCTGGATGATATCCGATTTCTTTAATTTCATTTATTGGAAATTCAGGATCATTAACTTTTGTCTCTTGAATTCCAATAATATCAGGATCTATTGTATCTCTGATGTGAATCAGTTGATGTGGGCGAGCTCTAATGCTATTTATGTTAAATGATACAATTTTCATATTTTACGCCGCTTTGCTTAATAATATATTTTGATTTAATATCAAATAATCTGAAAGAATTTGTACACCTTCATCCAAGAGATAGTCATCATCAATATTTATTTCTAATTTTTTATCTTCTGTTTCTTTTAATTCTTTGAAATTCTCCATTGCCTCATAAGAGTTAAATATTTCTAAATCAAGTGAGGCACGTCTCTTATTTTCAAGATTCAAAGCCCATATTTGCCTCTCTTCTCTTTCATGTTTTCTACTATCAATATTAAGAGAGATTTCATTTTTATTTTTCTTTAACTCATATCGTTCCCTAATATTTAGAATATATTGTAAATTTGGATTTTCTTTAACTCTGGTAAGATGTAGATTCTTTAATTCCGAAATAATAGAGGAGTCCATAAAAAATTTTTGAAATCGAACTGGTTTTATTTGATCCCATGGAAGGGCAGTATCATAAGAACTCTCACCAATTTCTTCAATATCCCAAGTACTAGGTAGGATAATATCAGGGTGAATTCCTTTATTTTGCATTCCAGATCCTGTGATTCTGTAAAATTTAGATTCAGTAATTTTTATTTGCCCAGAACTTAAATTATCAAGCGTTTGAACTGTTCCTTTTCCAAAGGTTTTTTGGCCAATTATTATTCCTCTCTTATAATCTTGAATGGCGCCAGCAAAAATTTCTGATGCAGATGCAGAATACCTATCAACCATTACTGCCACAGGTTTTTTCCATATTTGAATTGCTCTTGGATCTCCCCAAGATCTAATGCTGCCATTACTTCCTTTTACTTGAAGCGTTGCTCCAGATGAAACAAATAGTCCAGTTAATTTATTTGCTTCATACAGAGAGCCCCCAGAATTTCCTCTTAAATCAATTAAAACAGCATCTACTCCTTGCTTATTAAAATTATTAAGTAATTCTTCGACATCTTTTGAACTACTTCTAAAATCAGGATCTCTGTTTTGCCATGCATTGAAATCGATATAAAATGTAGGAAGATTTATTATGCCAATCTTAATTGTCTGAAAATTTCTTTGGATTTCAATGATCTTAGATTTTGCTGCTTGCTCTTCAAGCTTTACTTCCTCACGGACGATTGTTACAAATTTTCTTTCACTGAAATCCTCTGTTTTTGCAGGTATTATTTCTAACTGAACTTTTGTGCCAGCTTTCCCCCTAATTAATTGAACTACTTCGTCAATCCTCCATCCCACAACATCAACAGGCTGCGCATTTTTTTTATTAATTTGGGATATTTTGACTATTTTATCATCAGGATGAATCTTTTTAGTTTTTTCAGCAGGACCACCTGGCACTACGCTTACTATAGTTGGATAATCATCTTCAGTTGTTAATAAAGCGCCGATTCCCTCAAGCTTTAGGCTCATTTTCATTTGAAAGTCTTCAGCAGATTTTGGTGAGAAGTAGGATGAATGCGGATCAAAAAAAGCAGTTAAATTATTCATTGAGATTGAAAAAATATCTTCTTGATTTCTTTGGGAAATTCTTTTGAGTCTATTCTTATATCTTTTTTCAATAGTTTCAGTTGCTTGTTCTAAACTTTTGTCAGCGAGCATAGATGTCAATACATCATTCTTAGAAAGCTTTCTCCATGATTTTTTTAGTTCGTATTTACTTCTTTTCCATTGTTTTTTCTTATCATCTATTATTATTTTTTCGTCATAAGTGAAATCAAAATTCTTTTTTGCAACTTCTTTAAGTTGATAATTTGTTACTTCTATTAGTCGATTAAAATAAAGATTGATGAACTTAAATTTTGATTCTAAATCTATAGAGCATAGTGGAGATTTTGCATATTTTCTTTGATAGCTTGAGAGATCATCAAACTTAGAAAATTTTCTTTTGAATGTAACAGTTTCATGCTCTGTAAAATATATTCTGTCTGCATCTAGTCGATCTAGTAATGAATCAAACATTTCTGCATTAACGGCACTTAAATCTTTATCGTTAAAAAAGTGATCTTCGGTCATTTTCAGAAAAATCTCCTCACAGAGTTTTTGTTTTTCATCTGACAAAGGAATATTAATCTTTGCCTCTGAATTAATGCTGAGCAAAAGTAGCGCTAGCAAGCCAAGAGCTTTTTTCTGTTTATACAAAATAATTAATTTACAATATCTATTAATAATGAGTGCTAACTATGTAGAATTTTACTTTGACTGTTCAAGTCCATGGACATATTTAGCATTTACTGAAATTTTATCATTATCTTATAGGCTTAAGCTAGAAATAGAGTGGAAGCCAATTCTGGTTGGAGGAGTTTTCAATAAAGTTAATCAAGATGTATATGAGTTTAGAAAAACACCTAATCCATTAAAGCTAAAATATTCAAATAATGATCTTAATTTATGGTCAAAGGTTAGAAAAGTAAATTTAATCTTTCCAGACGTATTTCCAGTTAATTCAGTAAAGGCGATGCGTGGTTGCTTATTTGCAAAACAACATAATCAATTGATTGAGTTTGCAAAAAATACATTTCAAGCTTATTGGAGTGAGGGTAAAGATATAAGTCAAGAAGACTTGCTAATAGATATCGCCAATAATTCAAATTTAGACACTGAAGAATTCAAGAAATATATAGAATCTCAAGAGGCCAAAGATTTATTGATCAAAAACACTAATGAATTAATTGAGCGAGGAGGTTTTGGTTCGCCCACTTTTTTTTATAAAGAAAAAATGTTTTTTGGTAACGATCGATTGCATCTCTTAGAGGAAGTGATTACAAAAAATTTAATTTAAATCTGCGTTCTATAAGCTTCTTCTCGAACTAGTTCTGGGCTACCGAGAATTTGACGATTTAACCCAATGCGTTTGAACCAGTAATGCAGGCCAAGTAAGTCTGTGAAACCCATACCACCATGAACCTCGGTAGATTTCTTTGCTATGCCTTTACTAATTTCAGAGACATGCGCTTTTGCATGACAGGCCATGAATCTCGCTTCTAAAGGAGAATGATCATGACAATGCGCAGCGTGCCAAACAAGTGCGTAGCAGGGCTCTAAATCTGCAGCCATTTCTGCACACATATGCTTTACTGCCTGAAATGATCCTATTGGCCTTCCAAACTGCTTTCTCTCCTTAGCATAATCAACTGCCTTATTTACCATTGTTTGTGAAGCGCCAATTGAATCTGCTGCAAGCATAATCCTTCCGGCATCGATTGCTTTCAGGATTGGCTCCTCTGAGACTGAAGAATTTTCTAGCATCTCTGCTTCTAAGTTTTTGCAAATCACTTCTGAATATTGCCTGGTTTTATCAACTGTTGTTAGATTCACAATTTCCATGTTTGAAGATTTGGTTTCGGTAACAAATATCTCGCCTTTTTCATTTGCGAGTAATAAATGAGTTGCGTCATTTGCATCTAGCGCAAACATGGCTCTTCCATTTAATTTATTGTCCGAAAAAGTTATTCCAGTATCATTTCTTTTGCCAATGAATTCACTAAAACCAACCCCAAATCGATATTCATTAGAAGCTATTTTAGAAAGATAATTTTCTTGCTGAATTTTACTACCTGCGTGCTTAATGGCTGTAGGCGCCATAACGTAGGGTGCAACAAATGGAGTAGGGCTAACACCACCACCTAAAGCCTCTGAAACAGATGCTGCAAAGAGTAAATCTAGTTCTAGGCCACCAAATTCTTCTGGAATTAAGAGTCCATTTATTCCTAGATTTAGAAGACCTTGATGAATCTCTGCAGAAAGATTATTCTTGTCATCGCTAACAATGTGCTTAATTTTATCAATCGTGGCATGCTCTTCTAGATATTTTTTTACATTGTCTTGAAAAAAGGATTGTTCTTCAGATAAGCCGAAATACATTTTATGCTCTCTCTACTTTTGGTTCTTTGGGCATGCCCAGGCCACGTTCGGCAATGATATTCTTTTGAATTTGACTGGTACCTCCACCAATAATTAGGCCCAAAAAGTACATGTATATAAATTGCCATGTGCCATCATTTCTGAGATGCGGACTATCTTCATATAAGGTTCCAACTTCACCCATTACGTCAATGGCAAGGCCTTCCAATTCATGTCTTAGCTCAGTTCCGGTAAGCTTTTGAATCATTTTGCCTATCTTGACATCAGTTCCGGGATTTAGCTTAGCTGATAGCAGTCTTAAGGCATGAGATTGTTGGGCCAAAACTTTGCCTTGAATTTGCATTAAGCGATCTCGATAAATTGGATGTTCAATTAATGGCTTTCCATCAAGTGTTTCTTCTTTCATTAGTTGCATCAACATATTCACTCTATTCATGGTTGCATCTGGTGGGGCTAAGGAACCTCTTTCATGCCCTAGAGTCGCATTTGCAACAGCCCAGCCTTCACCTCTTTTACCCACAATATTGCTGGCAGGAATTTTTACATCTGTAAAAAAGACTTCATTAAATCCAGCCTTCAAAGTCATATCAACAAGTGGTCTAATTTCAATGCCTGGAGTATCCATTGGGATTAGTAAGTAGCTTATACCGGCGTGCTTTGGTGCATCTGGCTCAGTTCTAACAAGACAAAAACACATTTGTGAGTATTGAGCTGTACTGGTCCAAATTTTTTGACCGTTAATAATCCATTCATCACCAACTAATTCTCCCTTGGTCTGCAAACTTGCAAGATCACTACCTGCATTCGGTTCAGAGTAACCTTGGCACCAAATCATTTCTCCATACAATGTGGGTTCGATATAAGCTTGTTTTTGTTCCTCGGTACCCATCTCTAATAAAGTGGGAACCAACATATCAATCCCTTGACCTCCCATTGCCCCAGGAATTTTAGATTTTGAAAACTCTGTAGCAATAATCCTGCTTTTGAGAATATCTTCTTCGCCGCCATATCCTCCATATTCTTTTGGAACTGAGCGAGCAAAAAAGCCATTTTCAATTAAAATTTTTTGCCACTCAGATCTAGACATTTGGGGACCACCAGAACCTCCTGAACTTCCCAATGGATTATTAGAACCATCTGTAAAAGATATCCCTTCGTATTTTTTACAAAAGCTTTGAACCTCTTTTGTGAAGTCTTGATACTTTGGACCATATTCTAAATTCATAAACTTTCCTTATTTATTTCCAATTTGGTTTTCTTTTTTCTAAAAAAGCAGCAATGCCCTCCTTAGCATCTTCACCTTCAAAACATTTAGCAATTTGTTTTTGTAAATAGGGTAGAGCCTCATCAAATTCTAACGCATCTTGTTTCTCATATGCTTCTAGACCAAATTGCATGGTTCCTGGAGCAAGGCTGGCTAGTTCTTTTGCTAGCTCGCTAACTCTTTTATCCAGTTCATTAGCCGCAACAGACTCATTAATTAGCCCCCACATCTCAGCTTTATTTGCATCGATAGGTTGACCTCGCATAATGAAATCAAGCCCAGCTCTTTTAGGCATTACTCTGAACAATCCAGCCATCACCATAAAAGGCCATAAACCTCTGTGTATCTCAGGCGCTGAAAATTTTGCAGTATTAACTGCTATGGCATGTGTTGAGTTGGTTAAAATCAATAAAGCGCCAGCCAAGACAGAGCCTTGAATTTTGCATATTACTGGTTTGTGCAGTCTTCTAAGGGAAAAACTGATATCATCTGCTCCCTCTATTTTTGGGACATTAGAATCTTCTGTAGCAAGTCTCAAATCAGCTCCAGCACAAAAAATATCTCCCTCAGCATCGATCACAATAACCCTGATTTCTCTTTCTTGTTTTGCGTAAGCTAAAGCATAATTTAACTCATTCATCATTACATTATTTAAGGCATTTTTTTTCTCAGGTCGATTTAATGTAATGGTTAAAATATTGTTTTTAACATTTATTTTTGTTGCTTGAAAATCTAAACCTTCTAAAGACAATTTATCTATGCTCATATGTTTTCCTCAAATAAAGATTTAGGGATATCTGCATACTTAGCTCTTAAATATTCCCCGAGAGATTTAGCTTGACCGTCTTTCCTGGTATTAGAGGAAACTCCATCTTCTAATATGTCATGTATATAGAAATTTAATGAAAGTATATTTGGAAGCTCATATCTGTCAATTTTAAATTCTCTTATATCAGGCATCAATTCTTTGATCTTCTCGACTGTTAGAAAATTATTTAAAAAAGAGAACGCATTCTCACTTTTTGCCCATACACCGATATTTGCACAACCACCTTTATCACCAGATCTAGCACCAAAAATCTCTCCAAGAGGTTTGTTGATAGTTTCACCTGATGGAGGAGGGGGTATTTCAATTGGTTGTTTTTGATAGTAAGTTTCCTCTAAATTCAGTTGATTTGTTGGCATTACATCAATCTCTTTGCCATCTATGTGAACAGTCTCTTTAATATGTTTGCTATCTATTAAAGCAGGCCAGTAGACTAAAACAGGTCCCCCTGATCTTACTCCGCCTCCTGTAAAAAATCCTGGATAATTAGCTAAAGCTAGTTCGATCATTTTTGCTGTAAACATTCTTCCAACTAAGTCTGGATCTTTTGATTTAACCGAAATTCTAAGAGACGCCATTGCTTCTTCATTAGAATTTGGATCTTTTTTATCAGTTCTGTCTAATAAAATTGAAACCTCATCAAATTGATCTTTACCTCCAACGGAGTTAAATAGCGCATCAGTAATAATTTGGGCTTTTTCTTCAATATCTATTCCTGTAAGAATGAACTCCATTCCGTTTCTATACCCACCAGCAAGATTAATACAAACTTTATGAGTATCGGTTGGCGAGCTTCCTCTGCAACCTGATACATAAACTCTGTCTTTGGCAACTTCCTCAATATTTAAGGTATCAAAATGAGCTATGACATCTGGATTTAAGTATGCGGGAGTACTAATTTCATACAAAAGCTGTGCAGTTACAGTTCCAGTAGACACCAAACCGCCAGTACCAGGATGTTTGGTAATGTAAAAACTTCCATCACTTTTGATTTCAGCTATTGGATAGCCCACATTATCAAAGCTTTGCACTTCTTTAAAAAAAGCATAGTTGCCACCGGTTGCTTGGCATCCACACTCAATAATATGACCTGCTGCTAATGCGCCAGCCAATGCATCATAATCGTCTCTCTTCCATTTAAATTTCCATGCTGCTGGACCAATTACTACTGCAGCATCCGTCACCCTTGGGCACACGACGATATCTGCACCCTCATCTAATGCCTCCTTAATTCCCCATGCACCAAGATATGCGTTTGCTGTGAGTGTTTGAAATCCTGATTTGTCAATTGAAATATTTTTATCAATGTTTAAAAATGATTCACCATCCTCTTTTAGGGAGTCCATTCTTGGCATCAAATCATCTCCAGTTATGTATGCCACTTTGAGAGAAATATCGAGTTCTTGTAAGATTTTTTCTATCTCATTGGCCATAGAAGAGGGGTTCAATCCTCCCGCATTTGTAACAATTTTAATATTTTGCTCTTTGCATGATTTAGCAACTGCTTTTACTTGTTTTAGGAAAGTGCCTACGTATCCCTTATCTTCACCGCGCTGCATCTTTTGATTAAAAAGAATTGTCATGGTGAGTTCTGCTAAATAGTCTCCAGTCAAAACATCTATAGGTCCTCCATCCACCATCTCTGAAGCAGCGGATAATTTATCTCCGTAATAACCGCTACAATTTGCAATTCTTATAATTTCTTCGTTCAAGATTTCTCCATTTTTATACCTTCAATAATGATTTTTGTTAAAAAGTTACTAGTTTTTTCAGGAGTTTGATGCAAATCTTTAAGCAGTTTCTTTGATTGAAAATATCTTCCAAGACCTCCCAAAAGTAATGCAGTTGCCTGAGTATCAATTTCTTTGATCTCATTTTTAATTCTTGCTTCATCTAAAAGATTTTTTATGAGGTTAGTTATGTATTGCTCGTGATAGTCCACCATTGACTTCGATGAGTTTAAACTACTAAGAGATAATGTGAATCTTTCAAATCTTGGCCCAACTGCTTGATTAGCAACAGTTAAAAAACTTTCTAATTTTTTAATTGGAGATGAATGAGCATTCATTGCATCCATAGCAATCTTTCCATGTTTTTTTAACACTCTATCAACTGTTGTCACTATGAGTTCCTCTTTGCTTGGCGCAATTTCATAAAGAGTTCTTAGTGAAATTTTTAATTCTTTTGCAAGATCAGACATTGTTGAAAATGACTTTCCTTGATCAAGGATTCTTTCAAGCTCATCCATCACCTCAAGATGACGCTTGCCAAGTTGAGACGATTGTTTTGAAAGGACAACTTGAGATTTCATATTATTTTTCAAGAACGAGAAGGGTAGCACCATTGTCAACTTGATCATTTAGTTGAATCATTACTTTAGCTACCTTACCTGTCTCAGTTGCTTTAATTGAATGCTCCATTTTCATTGCCTCTATAACTACTAAAGTGTCACCAGCTCTTACCTTACTGCCTTTTTTAACCCTTACATCAATAACTTTTCCAGGCATTGGAGCGATCAAACCGCCCTCAGGGACGTCATTGCCTGATTCTATAAATCTGGGAAGAAGAGAAACATTAACGTCTCCAAATGGCATGTTTATAATGATCTCACTGCCTGCCTTAGATACATGAGCATAAAATCTGTGAGAGTCTATCTCTATATCAATGCCAGCATTATCGCAATGATAAATTTCACAAATGGAGCCCATAACTTCATACAAATTATCTTTATTTAATTTATACTTTACTTCGATCTCATCTTTTACAAAAAGTAACTTGACCCTTTGAAGCGGCATTCTTCCATTGGTCCAGTTTGCAGGCATAAAACCTGTAACAGGATCTGAGACTCTATTTTGTTGCGCTAGCCATAAAGCAATTGCTGTTGAAGTTTCATGAAGTTCATTTGCAGAAAGATTCTTTTTAGTTTCTAAAACTTCACGATCAATAAAGTCTGTTGTTGTGTCTCCATTTAAGAAACTTTCATTTCTTAAGCAAGAAATTAAAAAGTGACGATTTGTTATCAAACCTCCTATATGAGCCTTATCAAGTCCGCGTGCCAGTTTATTTGCGGCATCAATTCTATTAGGGGCCCAAGAAATAACTTTAGATAACATGGGATCAAAATCTGTTCCAATGACACTACCTTCTTCCACGCCTGAATCCCATCTTACTTCTGAAGAGAGACTAGTATCATAGGCGTGTAGGGTTCCTATTTCAGGTAAAAAGTTATTTCCAGGATCTTCAGCATACAACCTTGCTTCAATTGCATGACCATGCCAGTCAATATCATCTTGAACAAATTCTAGCTCATCTCCTCTTGCTATCTTTATCTGCTCAGCAACCAAATCTATTCCTGTAACTTCTTCTGTAACTGGGTGCTCAACTTGCAGTCTAGTATTTACCTCTAAAAACCAGTATTCATCTGTTTTATCATCAAACAAAAATTCAACAGTTCCTGCAGAGGAGTATTTAATTTTCTTAGCTAATTTAACTGCTGCTTGACCCATCTCCTCCCTTAAGAAGGGATCAATTCTTGGAGAAGGTGACTCCTCAATAATTTTTTGATGCCTTCTTTGTATGGAGCATTCACGTTCTCCTAAATGAACAACATTGCCGTATTCATCGCCTAAAATTTGTATTTCAATGTGACGTGATTTTTCTACATATCTTTCTATAAAAATTCTGTCATCACCAAAACCTGAGAGAGCTTCTCTTTTGGCGCTAACTATTGAGTCTTTTAATTCACTTTCTTTTTTAACAATTCGCATTCCTTTACCGCCACCTCCAGCGACAGCTTTGATCAGGATAGGGTAACCAATACTTCTAACATTTTTAGTATTGGAGGTCATTGGCAAAGTAGGAACCCCAGATTTTTCTGCTATTTCTTTGGCTTTTAATTTATCACCCATGACTTTAATTACGTAAGGTGATGGACCAATCCAAATTAATTTATTGCTTTTAACCTTTCTAGCAAAGGCAGCATTTTCAGATAAAAAACCATATCCTGGATGGATTGCTTCTGCTCCACATTTTTTAGCTGCGTCAATAATGGCAGAGCCATCCATATAGCCAGAAGATAACTTTATAGCCTCATCAGCCATCTTTACATATGGAGCATCTTTATCGGCATCAACAAAAACAGCTATACATTTTATACCCATAAATTGAGCAGTTTGCATAATTCTACAGGCAATCTCTCCACGATTAGCAATAAGAATTGAATTAAATTTCATAATCTAAATACTCCGTATTCTTTAGCTCCATCAATTGAAGAGTTAGAAACTATAGATAGGCAAAATCCAATAACACTTCTTGTATCTCTTGGGTCAATGATGCCATCATCTGTAACCATGCTACTTGCAACTAATGCCTCTGACATCTGATCTGACATTTGTTCAACCATCTTTACGATTTCAGCATCCTGTTTTTCATCAAATTTTTCACCTTTTCTATCAGCTTGACCTCTTCGCACAATAGACATTACTCCAGCAATTTGCTTAGAACCCATAACAGCAATTTTTGCTGTTGGCCAAAGAAAGGTGAATCTGTTGTTATAAGCTCTTCCTGACATAGCATATGTACCTGCCCCAAATGATGCTCCAATAATAATAGTGATATGAGGAACATTAGAGTTAGAAACCGCATTAATAAGCTGAGATCCTTTTTTGATAATAGCTTGTCTCTCGAAATCTTTTCCTACCAAAAATCCTGTGACATTTTGCAGAAAAATTAACGGAATATTTCGTTTATTGCATAGTTGGATGAAGGTTGCAGCTTTTTCAGCACTTTCTGGGTAGATGGGCCCATTATTTCCTAATATGCCTACTGGATATCCATGAAGCATTGACCATCCACAAATCATAGTCTTGCCGTATAGCGGCTTATACTCTTCAAACCTTGACCCATCAACAATTCGACCAATCACTTCCCTTATATCAAGCGGGCTTTTGAGTTCTTCATCAACAAGTCCTAATAATTCTTCTTGAGATAAACTTGGGCTATCAGGATCTGAGAGGGGAGAGGGGCCTTCTTTTATCCAGTGTAAGTGGGAGACAACATTTCTACACAATCTCAGGGCATCCATTTCATCTTCAGCTAAATAATCTGAAAGGCCTGAAACTTCTGAATGCATCTTTGCGCCACCTAAGGTTTCGTCATCTGATACTTCACCTGTCGCCATTTTTACAAGAGGAGGTCCTGCAAGGAAAACTTTGGCTTGATCTTTAATAAAGATATTGTAATCAGACATACCTGGTTGATAAGCCCCACCGGCAGTTGATGAGCCGAAAACAATTGATATTACTGGTATACGCATTTTAGAAAGCTCTGTTAGATCATAAAAATATCTTCCAGTTGCTGCGAAATGAGTATGGCCAATGGTGGGTGCAATTGGAGGTTGATCTCCTTTCTTACCGGTACCCATTCGAAGATCTCCTCCTGCAGATTCAACAAAATTTATATAAGGAAGACGATTATCTCTAGCTATTTCCATTGCCCTGTTCCATTTTTCTCCTACATAAACCGTCATAGCTCCAGCCAACACTGAAGGATCATTAGCAAAGATTACACACTCAGTGCCAGCAACAATTCCGATTCCAGCCACACATCCGCCACCCACAGTAAAGTCTGTTCCGTAAGCAGCAAATGGAGCAATCTCGAGGAAGGGTGTATCAGGATCAAGCAAATTAAACACCCTTTCTCTTACAGGCATTTTGCCTCGCTTTGCTAATCTTTCATGATGATAGGCACCACCTCCCAATTCAGCTTTGTCTAACAGTTCATCAAGAAAATTTATTTTCTTTAACATCACACCTTTGTTGTGAATAAATTCATCAGAATTGATGTCAATATTTGTTTTAATTTTGGGAGCTATATTTTTTCTGAGCATTTTTATTTAATAAAATTGAGTGGTAATATAATATACAAATAATTACCATTTTTGAAATTAATTTTCAAAAATATTACCTTTCAATTTTAATAAGGGAAAAAAAATGAGCATCAAAATTTATAGTTGCAATGATTCTAGGGGTGTTAGGCCAATGTGGACTGCAGAGGAAATGGGACTTAGTTATGAGACTGAAATGATGCCATTCCCGCCAAGGTTTTTGCAAAAGGAATACATGGATGTAAATATCCTTGGCACTATCCCATACCTTATTGATGGCGAAGTAGAAATGACAGAATCAGTTGCCATGTGCCAATATCTAGCGGATAAATATGGTCCCACAGACTTGAGTGTTAACAGCGATGAGGCTGACTACCACCATTATTTAAACTGGCTTGCTCACTCTGATGCAACTTTAACCTTTCCTCAAACAGTAGTTCTGAGATATTCTCTTCAGGAGATAGGTGTTGCCGATAAAGCAGCCGATGGATATCGGAGATGGTTTGTTGCTAGATTAAAGTTACTAGAGCAAACTTTAGAATCAAGAGAATATCTATGCTCTAAAAGGTTTACGATTGCAGATATATGCGTTAGCTACGCAATTTATTTAGCCAAAACCCTTCAAATAGAGGAAGCATTTAAACCTAATATAAAACGATGGACCGATATGCTTTTTGATAGAGACGGATTTAAAAAGGCTATATCTATAAGATATTCAGAAACTAAATGATTAATCCTTGTCGTAAATTCTACTTAATTAAAATCTTTAATCTCATATTTATCTTTTGAGACAAAGTTATATGTCATTACTATCCAGAAAATTAATGAGTGATGAGAGTCCCAAATAATTGTTTCAACTATAAAAACTATGATTAAAGATGAAAAAAATATTTTATTTTTAATTTTATGCTTCAGATTTAAATATGCTGAATAGAATATTCTCATATATACAAGACATGCGAAAACTATTCCCCCGGTAAAGGTTAAAGATGCAAGTAAAAAATGTGGATCAAAACCGTCTGTGAAATTATTAAAATTAGCTATTGAAAAGCCCTGATCAAAAGAATTTATAAAATAATTTAAACTTTCAATTTTTAGCCATGAAAATAAACTTAAATAAATATTGATGCTATCAATTTGAAAAATAAGTTCTCTATAATATTTATCATATAAAACTATTTCATCTGAGTAACTAAATACAATATGTGCAAGGCATAAGTACCCAATTGCTACAAAAACAATTAAAGACTTTGTAAATAAAATATTCCTTGTTTCAAATAATTTTAATATCAAAGAAACAGCAAAGAATAAAAATACAATTTTTGCACCACTTAACAATAAAGAGATGCAAAAAATTATTAAAAGAAAAAATTTTCGATTTTTTGAAAGATTTACAAATCCTAACACTCCCAATGCTGCAATTAATATGTAAGATGTTTGGTTATAACTTTCATACAAGCCACTAAAATAAACGGGAAATAATTTTAAGAATGAGGGTGTATTTTTTGCTTCGAAGAAATAGGAGCTCTCCATAAAAAAATACTCAAAAATTCCAAAAAATATCCCAAATGCGGATATCAAACCGCAAACTATTACTCCATATAAAATATTCTCTCTACGTGAAGAGTTTGAACATGGTAATGCACAAGATCTCAACAAAAAATAGATCGAAGAAAAGATAACTATGTCTAAATTTAGCTCAGATAAACTAATTGACGATAAAAGATAAATAAAAATACTTATAAAAATATATGTATCAAGTATTTTAATATTGTTAGTTATTAGATATTTGAAATATTCAAGAGTTGATCTGATATTAATTATTAATAACAGAATAAAATTTAAATAAATTAAGTGGCTGACTGATATGTAAATTTTATTTGTAAACCAAGAATTAGAGGCAGTTAAAAAAATAAGGCATCCCCATAGAAAGATTTGAGAATACGATATTAAGTTTTGTTTAAAAGTCAGCACGCTCGAGTTCATTGTTTGCTATACAATTTACTCAACGAAGCTTGATAATCTCTCGTATGCTTCAATGAAGTCTTCTTTGAATTCTTGCACAACATCGCTTGCTGAAATTGTCTGATTCATTAATCCAACACCTTGGCCAACCCAGTAAGTTGAAAGCTCTTTGGCGCCTTCATGTCCGCCTTCTGCTAGTTTATTTACTTTTGCTAAAGCTGGCTCAGCCACCATGGGTTGAAGAGGCAGCGGAAGTGGCTCAGGAGCTCCGTCTGCTTCCCATGCCTTTGTCCATTCAGATACAAGCTGTCTTGAGTGCTTTCCTGTTCTGCTTCTTGATCGAGTAGTTTGACTTGAAGATGCTGCAACCATTTTTTCTTTTATTACGGGCGGAACTTCAGATTCAGCAGTTGTTAACCAAACAGACCCACACCAAGCACCTGAAGCACCCATACTCATTGCAGCAGCCATTTGCCTTCCTGTTGCGATACCGCCTGCTGCTAAAATTGGTACATCTCCATATGGCTGAATAGCCTTGTGAACCTCTGGTATTAAGACCATGGTTGAGACACTGCCACAATGACCACCAGCTTCTGTTCCCGAAACAACCAATATATCAACGCCTGCTTTTACCTGATTAATTGCATGTTGAGCGGTGCCAAGAAGTGCAGCGACTTTAACATTGTTGTCTTTTCCCATTTGAACCATCCAGTCAGGTGGAACACCTAGGGCATTTGCAATAATTTTAATAGGATGTCTAAATGCAACATCAAGCAGAGCTTTTGCACCATCTGCTTTAGTGTTCTCAGCCATGTATGTTGCAGCTGTTTGGATTGTTCTTAATTCACTTGCCTCTATGTCATGATTTTCAAGAATATCAGCTCTAAAGTCAGCGTATTCTTGGGGGATCATTGAGGTTAATTTTTCAGCATCAAATTTTTGATCTTTATCAGCCATTTTGTTGGGAATTAAAACATCTACACCATACGGCATCCCATCTATATGATCATCAATCCATTTAAGCTCTTCTTCAAGCTGTTCAGGACTCATTCCAACTGCTCCTAATACACCACAACCACCAGCTTTTGAAACTGCTACCACCACATCTCTGCAATGAGTAAAAGCAACTAGTGGAAATTCTATGTCAAGAAGCTCACATATTTTGGAATTCATAATTTTTTCCTTTAAGACGGCAATAAATTTATTTTTATATTATCACTCGGGATACACAAAATGAAATACATCCAGCATAATCAATCATTATCTAAAATATTTTATAGTAATGAAAAGAATTAAAATTGATAGCTCAATGATTACTCGAGACCCAGCTGAGGCATCAATTGTAAGTAAAAATCTTGAAGATTTTGGATATGATGGGGCTTATACTTTTGAAGGTCCACATGAACCATTTCTTCCACTGGCAGCAGCTGCTCTCGCAACGGAAAAATTAGAGCTATCAACTTCAATAGCTGTTGCATTTTCAAGAAATCCGATGACTCTTGCTAATATTGGTTATGATCTTCAGTTAATGTCAAAGGGAAGATTTACTCTTGGCCTAGGTTCTCAAATCAAACCACACATCGAAAAAAGATACTCTATGCCGTGGTCATCACCTGCTAAAAGAATGAAGGAAATGGTTAATGCTATCAAGGCAATTTGGAGCTGCTGGCATGAAGGCAAAGATTTAGATTTTAGAGGCAATTTTTATCAACATACCCTTATGACTCCTATATTTAATCCTGGAGAAAATCCATTTGGCCTTCCGAAAATATATGTTGCAGGTGTGGGACCATTAATGACTCAAGCTGCAGCTGAATCTGGAGATGGATTTCTTGTACATCCATTTCATACAACTAAGTTTCTAGAAAATATTACTATGCCATCTGTAAAAAAGGGTCTTGAATTGAATTCAGGAAAAGAATTTGATATTTCGATTGGAATTATGATTGCAACTGGAATAACAGATGAAGAAATTGGAAATGCAAGAGACGCATGTAAAGCACAAATTGGTTTTTATGGCTCTACCCCTGCTTATAAAGTGGTTTTGGAACAACATGGATGGGAAGGAATTCAATTAGAGCTAAACAATCTTTCTAAAAAAGGATTGTGGCAGGATATGTCTTCTCTTATTTCCGATGAAATGCTTGAGAGGATTGCAGTAACTGGCACCCCAAATGAAGTTTCATCAATGATCTTAGATCGATATGGCTCAATTGCTTCAAGAATTGCTCCCTCAGTATTCTCAGGTGATCCAGAGCTAAAAAAAGAATTAATAAAATCACTAAAAGATAAATTATGAGTAAATCTTTAATTGGAAGATTGATGCTTGATCTTGAGGGTATGTCTCTTTCTAAAGAGGAAAATGAAATTCTTTTAAATCCTCATGTGGGAGGTGTAATTTTATTTGCAAAAAATATTTCCTCAAGAGATCAAGTGCAAGAATTATGCGGAGAAATAAAACAGAGAAATCCACAGCTTCTTATTGCGGTTGATCAAGAGGGGGGAAGGGTTCAACGATTAAAAAATGGTTATACGATATTACCGGCTATGCAAAAACTAGCAGAATTTTTAAATGCAGACAGTGACGAAAACTTTTCTTTTGCAACTGATTTAGGTTGGTTGATGGCCTCAGAGGTGATTGCATCTGGCATAGATCTGAGTTTTGCGCCTGTTTTAGATCTTGATAATTCCAGAAGCTCGATTATTGGTGATAGATCAATAGGCGATAATCCAGATAAAGTTATAAGTATTGCTAGCGCCTTTATTAAAGGCATGAATCAAGCCGGAATGCAGGCCACCGGCAAGCATTTCCCGGGGCATGGTGGAATTTTTACTGATAGCCATCTTGCTTTTGCTGAAGATATGAGAACTTTTTCAGAACTAGAGAGCCATGACCTGCTTCCCTTTTATGCATTAGAACTGCAACTTGGTGGAATTATGACAGCTCATATATCTTTTTCAAATATTGATAAAGAGATAGCAACCTTTTCAAAATTTTGGTTACAAGATATTTTAAGAAATAAAATGGGGTATGCTGGAACGATCTTTAGTGATGACCTCTCAATGAAGGGCACCGATTATGTTGGAGACATTGAAGCTAAGGTTGGTAAAGCATTAGAAAGTGGCTGTAATATGGTTTTAGTTTGCAATGATAGACCTGCAGCTATGCGGGCCATTAATTTTTTAGAAAAAGAAAAAATCTCTCAGTCACGAAAAATTAGTGAACTAACAGCATCACAATCGATTTCTTGGATAGACCTAGAAAAAGATACAAGAAGAAAAGATATAATAGGCAAATTGAATACTATAGAAAAATAAAGTTATGACCTCTCTGCCAGATTTATCCGATCAACATTCCGATCAAATCCAAATTGGTAAACTTGCATTACAATCCTTTGGGGGCATGCATTCAATTTCAGGAGAGATATATACAGTTTCTTGCTCAGATGATAACTCTGTTGTTAAAGAAGCTCTCTCTCGAGAAGGAGAAAATAAAGTTTTAGTTATTGATGCCTCTGGTGTAACTCATGCCTCCATGATTGGAGACCAAATTGCAGAATCTGCAGTAAAAAATAATTGGGCAGGCATTGTCGTTAATGGTTGTATTAGGGATATTGAGGAGCTGAAGATTCTTCCTATAGGTATCTTTGCAAAAGGGGTAGTTGCCCAAAAAACAAATAAAAAAAATCATGGTTTTGAAGATGTGTTAATCTCATTTGGAAGCGTTGTTATGACTTCTGGAAAATGGATTTACATTGATCAAAACGGCTGGTTAGTCTCAGACAATAAGCTAGAACTTTAGATGTTTAATCGTTTGTTGTTTTTCTAACCAAATTGCATCAACGAATGTTTGAAAACTTTTTCTGTAATTATCTTCTTCTTCGAAAGATCTATTTTTAAGGTTTTCGGGCAAAGCGTAAGTCTTTGCCACAACCTTTGCTTTGCTTAAGTCGCCGCAAAGAAAGTCCCATGTCGATCTTTTTTCAGATGAATACATGACTGTAAAATCAACCAAAGTATTGACTTGAGGCATTCCTGATAATGCTATAGCAAGAGCTCCTACTTTTGGTTTTAATAAATCAGAATAAGGGGACTCCTGCGCAGAATGCTTTTGGAGAGTGAATCTAGTTCCTTCAGCAAAGCTAAATGCTGTAGAGGGATTTCTAGAAAATCTTTTTGCAGCTTTCTTTGCATTTTCATAGTCAACTTTTTTTAATTCCGGATTTGCTTGAATTTGAGCTTTTGAATGCCTATTTAAAAATGGCATATCTACTGTTTTATGTACTAAATAAATAACTGGTATCCATTTCAATTCCTTTTTCATAAAGAACTTCAGAAGGGGGATTTTTTGATGACCTGCAGCCAATAAAATAAATATATCAGCCCATGATTGGTGATTACTCATAGCAATGTACCAAGTCTCAGTATTCACATCCTCAGGCATTTGAAAATCCCATTCAAGCTTATGCAATATTTTTAAAGCCGTTGTGATGCTGCCAACAGCCCAGCTTCCCATTTTATTTGAAATGGAGCCCAAATAAATCTTTAAATTTTTATTGGGAATAATTCTAGGAATATTTGCGATTGATAGGGGTATTAACCAAAAACTGAGAATAATTAAAATTGCAAAAAAGGTCAAAATACCTTTTAAAAATCTTTTCAATTTAGCCATGCGACTTTATTTTAACCCAAAAATTTTCTAGCTCATCAGGTGAAAGATTTTCTATTTTCTTCTTATTTTTAGCAATCTCTTCTTCCATTAACATAAAGCGCTTTACAAATTTATGATTGGCTTGATTAATAGCTTCACTTGCATCGATTTGTAAGTGTCGACTTAAATTGACTAAAGAAAACAGCAAATCTCCTAATTCCTCTTGGCTATTTTTTTTATTATTTTGTTTGATTTCATATTTGAGCTCTTTTAATTCTTCCTCAACTTTTTCGATCACATCAATACTTTTTCTCCAATCGAAACCTTTTTTTGCAGCTTTTTTTTGGATTTTTTTTGCTTTTAAAATTGGAGGTAGTGAAGAAGGAATATTGCTAAAGGTATTTTGTTTATTTTTATTGCTCCTTTCTTGTGCTTTTATTTTGTCCCATGTTTTAGTTTGTTCTTCAGCTGAAAGAGGCTTTGAAGCCCCGTCAAAGACATGTGGATGTCTTCTAATCAATTTCTTGTTTAATGAATCTGCTATCTCATTAAAATTAAATAAATTCAATTCATTAGCTATCTCTGCTTGAAATATAACTTGAAGTAGAACATCGCCAAGCTCTTCTTTGAGATTTTCAAAATCTTTTCTGGCAATGGCATCTGAGACCTCATAAGCTTCCTCAACCACACAAGGAGAGAGTGATTCAAGAGTTTGTTCGATATCCCATGGACATCCATTATCCTTGTCTCGAAGTATCCGCATTGTCTCGAGTAAGGCTTTAATTGAAGACATTAGAAACCGCTTATATCTGCATACCTGGCTTGATGAAATTCTGAAGTTCCAAAAATTTGTTCAGCAACTCGCGCTCTTTTAAGATAGAACCCAATATCATATTCATCAGTTACACCGATTCCACCATGCATTTGGATTGCTTCATTACTTACTAGATGGAGCGTTTCTCCAGCTTGAAACTTAGCAAGACTAGAAAGTCTTTCGAGCTCATTTGAATTTTCATCTGCAGCATGCATTGCAGCAATCACTGCTGATTTGGTTAATTCAATTTCACAGAACATTTTTGCAGCTCTGTGCTGAAGAGCCTGGAAAGACCCAATTTGCACACCAAACTGTTTTCTTTCTTTAAGATAATTAACCGTAACCTCAAAAGCCTCTTCGGTATTTCCTAACATCTCTGCTGAAATAGCAATGCGACCCAAATCAAGAATTTTCTCAAGAGTTTCGCCAGCTAAGTCTTTCTCACCGATTAAAGCATTTTGGTCTAATTTCAGATCAGACATTTCAATGTTTGCATAATTTCTAGAATCAGCTGTTGAAATCTTAGTTATATCCAACCCAGCACTATCTTTGTTAGCAACAAATACAGAAATTCCATTTGATTCTCCTGATTTACCAGAAGTTCGGGCAACTAATAGAATAATGTCTGCACTTGCACCATCCACAACAAATACTTTTTTTCCATTCAATACCCACTTATCCCCATCAAGAACAGCGGCTGCTTCAATGGCAAAGGGATTATGGTGATTGCCTTCATCTATTGCTAAGGCAGTAGTTAGTTCACCGGCTACTATTTTTGGTAGATAATTCTTTTTTTGCTCATCTGAGCCAAGCATATTTAGGGCTGAGACGCCAAGAACAGATGTTGATAATATAGGAGAGGGTGTTAGGGTTTTACCTAATTCCTGCATGATTACACTGATACCAGCTATCCCAAATTCTGAACCACCAAATTTTTCTGGAACAAGAATCCCAGACCAGCCTAGATCAACCATCTCCTTCCACACTGACTCATCCCAACATTGACTATTTTCGCTGTCTCGTAACTCTCTAAAATGAGTGACAGGAGTTTTATCTCTTGCAAAACTTTGAGCTGTATCTTTTAAAAACTGTTGTTCTTCTGTAAGTGTTAGTTTCATGGTTTACTTAGTTGGGTAGATCTAGGACTCTTCTAGAAATAACATTGAGTTGAACTTCAGAAGTTCCTCCCTCAATTGAGTTAGCTTTGGTTCTAAGCCATGCTTTAGTTATGGCTTGCTCATCATCTGAAAAACCCTCGTTAGTCCAGCCTAAACCTTTGTTTCCCATTGCTGCAATCATAAGCTCATAGCGAGTTTTATTATGCTCGGTACCGTAATATTTAAACATTGATGATGCTGCTGAAGCTTTTGCACCCTCGTCTCCAGATCTTTGTAAAGTTAAACCAAATGCATGTTCTTTCATTTTATGCATAGTAATATTTTCTCTATGAGAAGCATTAGCTATTTGTCCATTCATTTCGCCCAAATATTTTTTTGCAATATTTACCACATCTGCTCCAGATCCTGTTCCGCCTCCTGCAAGTCCAAAGTTTGAAATAAAGTTTCTTTCATGCTGCAGTAGCTTCTTTGCTATTGTCCAACCAGAATTTTCTACACCAACTAGATTGTTTTTAGGTGCTTTTACATTATCAAAAAATGTTTCACAAAATGGTGATTTCCCACTAATTAGGGTAATGGGCTTTGTACTGACACCTTCTGTTGCCATATCTATAAGTAAGAAACTAATTCCATTATGTTTTGGTTCTTTAGGCCCAGTTCTTACCAGGGCAAATATCCAATCAGCTTTATCTGCGTAAGATGTCCAAACCTTTTGTCCATTTACCAAGTAATGATCTCCCATATCTTCAGCTTTTGTTGAAAGGCTGGCCAAATCAGATCCTGAGCCTGGCTCAGAATATCCTTGGCACCATCTAATTTCTCCTTTAATTATTTTTGGGATATGTTCTAGTTTTTGTTCTTCGGATCCAAATTCAATGATGCACGGAGCAAGCATCCAAATACCAAAACTATTTAGTGGCTGCCTCGCTTTAATTCTATGAAGTTCTTGATGTAAAACTTTTGTTTGATCTCTATCTAATCCGCCTCCGCCATACTCTTTTGGGATGTTGGGTGCCGTCCAGCCTTTTTCTCCCATTCGATCAAGCCACAATTTTGATTCAGGATTAACATATTTCGCATTCCTGCCTCCCCAAACCTCTTCTTCCGGTACCATAGGTGTTCTCATTGAAGGTGGGCAATTATCTTCCAACCACTCCCTTACTTCTAGCCTAAATTGATCTAAATTATCCATATATTTGTCCATTTACAGTGATATTAAGAAATCATATTATAATCAAGTAAATATTTTTTAGTAACTTTAAAAATGAAATCATATCAAGTACCTGAGCCAGGAATGTCACTTCAAGAGGTTGAGTCACCCACACCAAAACCAACTGGCAAAGAAGTTGTAGTCAAAACCATTGCTTGCGGAGTCTGTCACTCAGATGTGCATATTCATTCTGGAGCTTTTGATCTGGGCGGAGGAAATAAATTAAATGTACCTGTTCCAATTCCATTCACTTTAGGGCATGAGGTTTTTGGTGAAGTTGTTGCTGTTGGTCCTGATGCAGCAAATGTGTCTATTGGGGATAAAAGAATTGTTTATCCTTGGATTGGGTGCAGTAATTGTGATGTTTGTGAAAAGGGAGATGAGCATTTATGCAATACTGGCCCAGTAATTGGAGTTACGATGCCAGGCGGATTTGGAGATCACGTTGTAGTACCAGATTCAAAATATTTACATGACGCAGGAGATACGCCAGAACATTTAGCAGGCAGTTACGCTTGTTCAGGCTTAACGGCATATAGCGCATTAAAAAAAGGAGCGCCTTATAAATCTGACAATGATTTAATAATTATTGGTATTGGTGGTGTTGGAATGATGGGCTTACAAATTGCCAAAGCAGCTTTTAACTGTAATCCAATAGTGGTGGATGTCGATGAAAATAAATTAAAGCTAGCACTTGAAAATGGAGCCTCAGCAGCAATCAACCCAATTGATGAAGATGCAGCTTCAAAAGTATTAGAAATAACTGGTGGAAATGCATCAGTTGCAATTGATTTTGTTGGATCTGAGCAATCCACTGCATTTGGGACAAATCTTTTAAGAAAGGGCGGGAAATATATAATTGTTGGTCTTTATGGCGGCGAATTAAAACTTCCTTTACCTCTAATTCCCATCTTGGAAAGAGGAGTGCAAGGCTCATACACAGGTAGTCCCGGAGATATGCATGAGCTAATGAAACTTGTTAGATCTGGCAAAGTCGATCCAATTCCTGTCGAAAAAAGACCAGCCAGTGAAGCTAATCAGACTTTAGAAGATTTAAAAAATGGAAAGATTATTGGAAGAGCTGCATTAATGCACGACTAAATAAGTTTAATCAGCTCTCCACATATAATTTTCAATTCGTCGTTGATTACAATATTCGCCATTGCATCATAAATTGTTTCCTCACGATTTAAAATGACTAATTTTGCTCCTGATTTAATTGCTAAATTTGGTATTTGTCCGGCAGGCATTACACTCAATGATGAACCCATTACTATCATTAGATCACATTGCGATGAAATATTAGAGGCCTGCAACATATCATTTTCATTCATGGGTTGCCCAAATGAGATTGTTGCCACTTTGACAATCCCATCGCAATTAGAACATTTTGGTAAAGGATTATTTGTCTTAATAGCAGCATGAAAATCTAGAATGTTTGCTTTTTCACCACAGTTTAAACATCTAGCTTCTGTTGCATTTCCATGAATTTCAATGATTTTATCCTCCGGAACTCCTGACCTTTGATGCAGACCATCAATATTTTGAGTTATTAAAAAGTTTTCTTTATTGTTTAAATTAACAATTTTTTCCACAAATGAATGTCCAATGTTTGGTCTTATTTTCTTTAAAATTTTGTGCAACTCAATATTCCGGCTCCAAGAAAGTCTTTGTTGTTCTTCATTACCAAGATAATCTTGAAATTGAATTGGTTTATTTTTAGTCCAAAATCCGTCTTTACTTCTGAAATCTGGTAGTCCAGATTCAGTGCTTACTCCTGCTCCAGTAAGCACAGTTATTTTGTTAGCTGTTGTTATTAACTTAATTATTTCGTTATATTTATTCACAAATTCTCTTGTATTCACTAACAGAGTATAATTGCTTGCATGTTTAAAAATATAGGCATTGTTTTAAAAAATAGCCCAACATCTGGTGATTCTTCAGTATTAAATGAACTGTTAACAGTTCTTTTAAAAAAAACTGAAAACATCTTTTCAATTGATGAGGTGAATATAAATGGTGTGCAAAATCTTGATATTAAAGAATTTAATAATTTAGTAGATCTGATCATCGTCTTTGGGGGTGATGGCACTTTATTGGGAGCAGCGAGAAAGTTTATTAACAATGAAACTCCTATCTTGGGAATAAATATGGGAACTGTAGGATTTCTAACTGATGTAAATATAGAAAATTTTGAATCTGTTATTAAGGATATTTTTGGGGGCAATTATATTTTAGAGGAAAGAAGCTTGGTAGAGGCTAAGTTCGCAGAGCAAGAGGTTTTTGGTCTAAATGAAGTGTTAATTCATTCAGGTTCATATGCTCAGTTAATGAGATATAGATTATTAATTGATGACAAAACAGTCTATGAGCAACGTTCAGATGGCTTGATTGTTGCAACTCCAACTGGTTCAACCGCATATGCATTATCTGCGGGCGGGTCAATTATCCATCCGGAATTGAATATCTGGAATATTATTCCAATGATGTCACAAAGTCTTTCATCTAGACCCCTCGTGGTATCGAATAAGAAATCTATGGAGATTCAATTAATTGAAGGGCCATTAGATCATGCGATGGTCTGTGTAGATGGCCAGCAAGATATCCCAATCCAATACAATGAATCTATATATATATCTAAGAAAGATTCATCATTAAAAATTATTCATCCTTCAAATAATGACTTTTATGAAGCTTGCAGAGAAAAGCTAGGTTGGAGTTTGGATATTACTGCGAAGAAAACTCAGTAGTGCTCAACACCAAATCAATACATTTTTACATTGTTTTAATTGCAATATTGCTAAGTTTTTTAACTAATTTTGGATACAGTAATGTTCTTGAGCCATTCCTTTTTCTTAAAAATAATGGATCTTTTTATACATCATTTGAAAATACTTATTTAGTTTCTCAGGAGTGGTGGAGGTTAATAACACCCACTTTTCTTCATTTTTCTTTTACCCATTTAGTCTTTAATTGTTTATGGATTTATATTCTTGGCTCAAGGATTGAAATTGTTGATGGCAAGGGAATATTTTTTACTTTATTTTTAATTGCTGGGCTTTCAAGCAACTTAGGCCAGTATTTTTGGACAGGCAATTTTTTGTTTGGAGGTTTAAGCGGTGCCGTATATGGTCTTTTGGGATATTGTTTTATATTAGATTTAGATTACAGAGGTCAAAGATATAATTTACCACCAGCTTTATATATTTTTATGTTTTGTTGGTTATTAATAGGCTTTACAGGGGTTCTAAAGATTTTTGGTTTTGGCAATGTTGCAAACATTGCTCATTTAGTTGGTATGATAGCTGGATTTATTCTTGGCATAATTGCTAGATATAATTTGAAATTTAAATGAAAAAAATAACTAAAGCAATATTCCCTGTAGCTGGTCTTGGGACAAGGTTCTTGCCTGCAACTAAAGCAATTCCAAAAGAAATGCTTCCAATCATTGATAAGCCTTTAATAGAATATGCCGTCGAAGAAGCGGTGAACGCAGGAATTACCGAGGTTATTTTTATTACAAGCCATACAAAAAGGGCTATTGAAGATCACTTCGATCAAAATTTTGAACTGGAAGAAAAATTAATTAATTCAGGAAAGAAAGATTTCTTAAGCAAAATTAATAGAGATATATTTCAGAATATAAAATTTACTTATGTTAGGCAAAAAAGCCAAAATGGTCTTGGGGATGCTATTTTACATGCTGAACATTTAATACAGAATGAGCCATTTGCAATTATTCTCGCAGACGATTTAATACTTAATAGTCCATCATGTACAAAGCAGTTAATTTCTGCTTATGAACAAAACCAATCTTCTGTTATTGGTTTGAATGAAGTGCCAAAAAATGAAACAGATAAATACGGCATAGTATCTGTTGAAGAATCTCCTTCAGGTAAAACTATTTTATTAAAAGATATTATTGAAAAACCAAAAAGTAATGCGCCATCAAACCTCGCTGTTGTTGGAAGATATGTTCTTTCTAATAAAATATTTAAATACCTGAAAAATCTCGAACCAAGTGTTGGTGGCGAAGTGCAACTTACGGATGCTATTAAACTAATGCTCAAAAATGAGAAAGTCATGGGATATTTATATGAAGGTATAAAATTTGATTGTGGTTCCAGGCATGGATATGTAAATGCTATTAGGCATCTTGCTCAAGAAATCTTTGATGAATAGGCCTAATATGGAAATTTTTACATGAAATTTGCATTATTGTTTCTAAGATTACTTCCACCAGAGGCATCTCACTTTGTTGCACTAAATTTCTTAAATTTATTGTATAAATTAAATCTTATAAGTTTTTTTTTCCCATATGATAATTTTGGTGAATCTGTTGAGTTTAGAGGGCTTAATTTTAAAAATAAACTTGGGATTGCAGCAGGGCTTGATAAAAATGGAGACTTTATAGATTCTCTGGGTGCCTTAGGTTTTGGTTTTATTGAGGTTGGAACTATTACACCATTAGCACAACCAGGAAATTCAAAGCCCAGAATATTTCGTTTTCCTAGCCAAGAAGCTATTGTTAATAGATTAGGTTTTAATAATAAAGGAGTTGATTATCTTGTTAAAAAATTAAAAGCAAGATCTTTTCAAGGAGTATTAGGTGTAAATATTGGAGCCAACAAAGCATCAGAGGGTCAAAAACGAATTGATGATTACATAGAATGTTTTTTGAAAGTTATTCCTTATGCTGATTATGTTGCAGTAAATATTTCTTCTCCCAATACTCCAAATTTAAGAGCATTACATTTAGAAGAAAATTTTTTACCATTATTTGAGGCTATATATTCAGCTCGAAAGGAGAATCAATACTCTAAGCCAGTATTTATTAAATTATCGCCAGATGAAAATGAAGAAATTATTTCTGGAATCTTAACTGCAATTAAAAAATTTGATTTTGACGGTATCATTGCCTCTAATACCACTATAGACAAAGAAAATTTAATCTACTCAGGCCATCGTAATTTTTCTGGGGGGCTCTCGGGTAAACCTCTGCTTGCTAAATCTAATGATTTGCTAAAAATTACTAACTTTCATGATCCTCAAATGTTCAAAATTGGTGTGGGCGGAGTCAATAATAAAGAGAGTTTTCAAGAGAAATTTGACTTAGGAGCATCATTGGTACAAATTTACACAAGTTTTATTTATCAAGGCCCTGAGATTATTAAGAAATTACTCAAGTAAAAGTCTTTTATGGAATCTTTGATCGTCATCTTTGTAATTATTTTTTTAATTGGCGCCATTAGTTTTTTGAAGCCATCAAAAAAAATGAAAACCTTGAGTCGGGTTAGGATAGAAGCAGCAAAAGAAGGTTTTAAGATTGGATCCACAAATCAACTGAGAACAAAATTTAAGAATTGGAATCCCCAAGTCGCTATTTATCAACTTAAAAATTTGTCAAATTATAAAAATTTACATTACATAAAAGTAAAAAATAAATTAGAACTTTATGATCCAATTTCAATTAAATATGAAAAAAACTTCGAAATAATTGATGAGAAAATTTCTAAATTACCTACATCTATACTTGAAATTATTTTTTATCAGTCCAATATAGCAATCGTTTGGGATGAAATGTTGGGAACAGATGAGTTGCTTAAAATCAAGGAAGCCATCTTAAAAATATGAACTTTAAGAAATTATTTAACTAATATATGTCTAAGACTCTTGTAATAGTAGAATCACCTGCCAAAGCAAAGACCATTTCTAAATATTTAGGATCTGAGTACATTGTTAAATCTAGTGTTGGTCATATAAGAGATCTACCCAAGGGCAAGTCAAAAAAGCCTTCACAAAGAAATACCATTCCGAAGGATCTTCCTGAAGACGAGAAAAAGAGATTGAAAAAGATTAATGAGCGAAAAAGACTCATTAGAAGAATGGGAGTTGATCCAGATAATGGATGGGCTGCAAATTATGAAATTATTCCTGAGAAAGAAAAAGTAATTAAAGAACTTAAAAAAGCTGCTAAGTCAGTTGAGTCAATTTTTCTTGCAACTGACCTTGATAGAGAAGGAGAAGCAATTGCTTGGCATCTCAAAGAAGCTTTAGGGGCAGATAAATTTAACTATTCCAGGGTTCGATTTAATCAAATTACCAAAGATGCAATTCTAGAATCCTTTGAAGATCCTAAAGATATAGATTCGAGTCTTGTCGAAGCCCAGCAAGCAAGAAGATTTCTTGACAGAGTTGTGGGATTTGAGCTATCTCCACTTTTGTGGGCAAAAATTGCTCGCAATTTGTCCGCTGGAAGAGTGCAATCCGTTGCATTAAGACTTTTGGTAGAAAGAGAGCACAGCATTCAAAAGTTTAAGCCCGAGGAGTTCTGGGAAATTTCATTTAATACAGAAGACGATCACAATGTAGGCATTGAATTTAATCTTAATAGAAAAAAATCAGACCCATTATTAAAAGCTGATGAGGCAAAAAAGATTGAGGAGCTTGTAAATTCTGCACAACTATTTGTAAATGAGGTGACGCAAAAACCTATTAAATCAAAACCAAAACCTCCCTTTATTACATCTACACTGCAGCAGACTGCAAGCACAAAACTTGGTTTTAATGTAAAGAGAACGATGAGAACTGCTCAAAAGCTATATGAAAATGGTCTCATTACATATATGAGGACTGATGCCCCTGCTTTATCTCCTGAATCCATTAAAGACGCAAGAATGTATATTGAAAATAATCTAGGCGAAAAATATCTTACAAATGCTCCCAGAATTTATTCATCTAGTGAAAATGCCCAAGAGGCTCATGAGGCTATTAGGCCTACGAATGCATCAACTAAATCTGAGGCTTTACTATCTTCCTCGGATGAAGAAAAACGTTTGTATGAACTAATCTGGCAACAATTCATAGGATCGCAACTACCCGATGCTGAATACTTAGCGACTAACGCAAAAATTAAGTTAGATGAATATATATTTTCTGCAACTGGACGTGAGGTTACATTTGATGGTTATACAAAAGTTGTTAAAGCTAAATCAGATGATAAAGACTCTAGTATATTGCCTCCACTGAAAGTTAACCAAAAATTAACCCTCAAAGATATAAATAATAAGCAAAAATATACAAAACCTCCTGCAAGATTTTCAGAGGCTGCATTAGTGAGAGAGCTTGAGAAGAAAGGTATTGGAAGACCCTCAACTTATGCGAATATTATTTCAACAATTCAAGATCGTGGTTATGTTGAAATCCAAAATAGACGTTTCTTTGTTAAAAAAATTGGAATGATTGTTACTGACAGGCTTGTAAGTAGCTTTGATGACATAATGGATTATAGTTTTACAGCTAATTTTGAAGATCAATTAGATAGAATTGCAAATGGCGAATTGAATTGGAAAGAAGTTTTAAATTCTTATTATTCAGCTTTTCAGGATGATCTTTCATTAGCAATGGATGAAGAGAACGGTATGGTTCCTAATCTTCCTACGATGACAAATATTAATTGTCCAGAATGTACAAAACATAAACTCACGATAAGAAATGCCAGTAATGGAGTATTTCTGGGATGTGCTGGATATATTCTTCCAGGTGATGAGCAATGTAAAAAAACTTTGAACCTAATATCAGGTGATGAAGCAGTAAGTGTAGATGATCAAGAGGAAGCAGAGCATTTAGTTACTAAACGACGTTGTCCAAAATGTGACACTAGCATGGATAACTACCTTTTAGATGAAAATCATAAGCTACATGTATGTTCTAACAATCCTGACTGTGACGGATTTGAAGTTGAAGAGGGAGCATTCAGAATCAAAGGATATGATGGCCCAACTTTGTCTTGTCATAAGTGTGGTGCTGAAATGCAGCTTAAAACCGGAAGATTTGGTAAGTATTTTGGTTGCATGAATGATAATTGTGGAGCCACTAGGGCCCTTCAGCGAAATGGTGAGCCTAAACCATTAGTAATGGAGCCTATAACTACAGATATTCCTTGTATTAAATTTGAAGATATTTATTTATTAAGAGATAGTATGAAGGGATTATTTTTAGCGGCGAGTAAATATCCAAAAAATAGAGAAACCCGAGCGCCATCTGTTGAAGAGTTTAACAAAGCCGTGACGGAAGAATCATTACTTGATGCGTGCAAGTATCTCGAAGATCAAGAAAAACACGCGCATTTATTAGTCGCACCCAAGAATGATATTGATGGCAATCCATATATTATTAGATATAACAAGTTAGAGGATACTCATTATCTAGCTTCAGAGAAAGATGGAAAAAAAACTGGTAACACAGCTTCGCATGATGGAGAAAAGTGGGTCGAAGTTTCTAAGTGATAATTCCTTGAATAATTACAATTAGTTATTATATAAATAAGATACCCTTCATTATCTTTTATAAGGGTGTTAAAGTTTAAAAATATATGTCTAATTACCTAGAATTAACTCAACTTCCAGACGGTACTATTGTCCTTCGAAGATCAGACGATCATGAAAATCCAATAGTCAAAATTGAGTTCTCCAAAGAATCTAAGGACTTTTTAAATGGAACCGAGTTATCAGTTGCAAAAGAAATGATTAGAGCTGGTATAGAGAGTGTCAGCGGAAATTCAATAGATTTTGATGAGTTTTTTGATAGTGAAAAAAATAGCTTAAGAAAAAAACCTGTAGTACTACACTAGTGAGTTCTAATTAAACCGACGCTTTTACCTTCGACAAATGCCTCCTGCTCTCTAAGATCAACTTTTATTGTTGAAAAATCTTTATTTGCTGGGACTAGTTCCAGGCTATGATTATCTTTTTTAAAGTATTTTAAAGTTACTTCATCTTCGAGTCTCACAACTACCAGATCACCATTTTTTACATCTGTTGTTTTTTTGATTGCTACCAAATCATCTTCATGAATTCCCGCATCAATCATGCTAAGTCCTTTTACTTTTAAAAAATAATCAAAACTATCTTTAAACATATTTGGGTCGCAGGAGATTCTTTTTTCAATATTCTCTTCAGCAAGAGTAGGTGAGCCAGCCGCAACCAGTCCTATCACTGGCATTTGATCTGAATTACCCATAAAAGACTGCTGTCTTTTAACAATTGATATTCCTCTTGAAGAACCACTTTGAATTGAAATGTAGCCTTTCTTTTCAAGTGCCCTTAGATGCATTTCAGCAGCATTAGGTGATTTAAAGCCTAACTCTCTACATATTTCAGCTCGGGTAGGTGGAAAACCTGTTTTATTAAGATAAACTTCTACACAAGTTAAAACTTTTGTTTGTTGTTTTGTTAATTCTTTCATATCATTTATTATACTGTATATTTTTACAGTATATTAATTTTAATACTTAACTGCAACTCTAATTAATAATATGAGCTCTAAATTAGTTGTCGGAATTTCATCAAGAGCACTTTTTGATTTAAGTGATAGTCATCAAATATTTGAGAATGAGGGCATAGAAGCTTATCGTGAGTATCAAATTCAAAATGAAAATGAAGTTCTTGAACCAGGCGATGCTTTTAATCTTGTAACTAAGATCTTAAAAATTAATGATTTTTATAAGTTTAATGATCGAATAGAAGTCATTCTGCTATCAAGAAATACAGCAGATACAGGGCTCAGAGTATTTAATTCTATTGAGGCGCATAATCTAAATATTACTCGTGCTGTTTTTTGTGGGGGAGAAAGCCCCTATAAGTATGTAAAAGCGTTTGGAGTCGATTTATTTTTATCAAGTAGTAAAGATGATGTAAAAATGGCTATTGAAAATAATGTTCCTTCTGCAAGAATCATTTCAACAAAAGCAAGTAAAAAAATGAAGGGAGATAATATCCTCAAAATAGCCTTTGATGGAGACTCAGTTATTTTTTCTGATGAATCAGAGAAAGTTTTTGAAGAGGAGGGTTTAAAGGCTTTTCTTGATAACGAACGAAATAAAAAATCAATGCTAAAAGCCGGGCCATTTAAATCTTTTTTGGTTGAATTAAATAAGCTTCAGTCTGAATTAGATTCAGAGACCTCTCCAATTAGAACAGCGCTTGTAACCGCGAGATCTGCACCATCACATAAGCGAGTAATTAAAACTCTTAGAAAATGGGGAGTAAGAATAGATGAGTCTCTCTTTTTGGGTGGTATGAATAAAACAGAATTTTTACAATCTTTCGAAGCCGATATTTTTTTTGACGACCAACAAAAAAATATAAATGATGCCTCTGCAAAAGTAACTGCAGCTCATGTACCATTTGGTATTAAAAATAAGAATTAATCGTGGATATTGTTTGTCTTGATATGGAAGGAACTCTCACTCCAGAAATTTGGGAACAAGTTGCAATTGACTCTGGCATATCTGAGTTTAATAAAACTACTAGAGACATTCCCTCCTATACTGAGCTAATGGATCATCGTATTAATATTATGAAACAGCATAATCTTAAGCTGGCTGACATTGTTGATGCATCAAAGAAATTAGATTTGCTGGATGGCGCACTCGATTTCTTAAATCAGGTGAGGCAAGAATTTCAAGTGGTAATTTTATCTGATACTTTTCACGAGATTGCATATCCACTAATGGAAAAGCTTGGCTATCCTCTTTTACTCTGTCATCAACTCGATGTAGATAATGCTGACAACATTCGTGGTTATAAACTGAGAGATTTGAAGTCAAAAAGACAAGCCATTTTAGGCTTTCAATCAATGGGATATAGATGTTTAGCTGCTGGCGATTCATATAATGATTTGCAGATGTTTGAAGTTGCCGATCGAGGTTTTTTCATCAATGCTCCTGAGAGCATCTCTTGCTCAATGTCAGAAATACCAAACTTAAAAACTTATTCTGAATTGTTGGATGCTTTTAGAAATTGTAATTAATATTCATGGATAATCCTCTGTCAATTAAAAACTTCTCAAGAACAAAACTTGCAATTCCTGGTGACGAAAAAAAACTTTTACTTCATAGTTGTTGTGCACCATGTGCTGGAGAGATTATGGAGGCAGTTGCTGCATCAGATATTGAAACAACTGTTTACTTTTATAACCCTAATATCCATCCTCAAGAAGAATATGAGATAAGGAAAGATGAAAATAAAAGATTTTGTGACAAGCTAGGATTTAAGTTTATTGATGCAGATTATGATAAAGATAATTGGTTTGAGAGAATAAAAGGTTTGGAAAATGAGCCAGAAAGAGGGAAAAGATGCACTGAATGTTTTGATATGAGATTTGAAAGATCAGCACTTTTTGCCTATGAAAATGACTTCAAGGTCTATGCTACGACACTTGGAATCTCTCGTTGGAAAAATATGGAGCAAATCAATGATTCAGGTAAAAGAGCAGCAAAGCGATATGCAAATGTTCATTATTGGGATTTTAATTGGCGCAAAAAGGGCGGCTCTTCTCGAATGATTGAAATTTCTAAAAGAGAAGAGTTCTATCAACAAGAATATTGCGGATGTGTTTATAGTTTAAGAGATACTAATAAATGGCGACAAAAAAACAATAAAGACCGAATTATTAGGGGCATTAAATTCTATAATTAATTTGGGAAACCCGCTCTTGGCAAAGTACAATACAATTCAATGAATACGCCGGGGAAAAAATTTAGACAAGCTTTAGTGGACAATAATCCCTTAATGATCGTTGGGGCAATAAATGCTTATTGTGCAAAAATGGCTGAGAAGGCTGGCCATAAAGCTCTTTATCTTTCTGGAGCAGGAGTTGCAAACGCATCATTTGGATTGCCAGATCTCGCTATCACAACCTTAAATGATGTTGCAGAAGATTCTAGAAGAATTACTCAAGCAACAAACTTACCTCTTTTAATTGATATTGATACTGGATTTGGCGGAGCATTTAGCATAAGCAGAACCATCAAGGAAATGATTGCTGCTGATGTTGCGGCTGTTCACATAGAAGATCAGGTAACTCAAAAAAGATGTGGCCATAGACCAAATAAAAGCCTCGTTGATAAAATTGAAATGAATGATCGAATTAAAGCTGCAGTTGATGGCCGCACTGATGATAGTTTTTTTATAATGGCCAGAACAGATTCTTATGCATCTGAAGGAATGGAGGGAGCTATTGATAGATGCAATGAATACATTGCAGCTGGAGCAGATGGATTATTTTTAGAAGCTGTATCAAGTTTAGATGATTACAGGCAATTAAAAGATGCATTGCACGTTCCTCTTCTAGCAAATATTACTGAATTTGGAAAAACTCCACTCTTTACTGCTCAAGAACTTGCATCAGTCGGGGTTGATATAATGCTTTTTCCACTGTCCGCATTTAGGGCAATGAATAAAGCTGCAGAATCAGTTTATAAGGACATTGCTGAGCATGGATCACAATCAAATTCTATTGAAAAGATGCAGACAAGAGATGAACTGTACGAGTATTTGAATTATCATTCATTTGAGCAAAAATTAGATGAATTATTTAAAAGGAAGGAGAATTTGTAAATGGTTAAAAAATTAGAAGGTGCTGGACTCCGTGGTCAAGTAGCAGGTGAGACATCACTTTGTACCGTTGGGCAAGAAGAAGGCCTAGCTTATAGAGGACATAAAATTGAGACTTTGGCTGAAAAAGGAACATTCGAGGAGGTTGCCTATCTTCTTTTATATGGCAAATTACCAAACATAACAGAATTATCTAATTACAAAAACTTGTTAAAAAGTCTCAGAGATTTGCCCGATTCTTTGAAAAAGGTGCTTAGAGAAATACCCGCTTCAGCTCACCCAATGGCTGTTATGGCAACTGGATGTTCTATGCTAGGTAATCTAGAGCCTGAAGAGTCAATGGATGCCCAAATGGATTCAATCAATCGAATGGTTGCAACTTTGCCATCAATTGTTACCTACTGGTATAAATATTCTCATGATGGCGAGGATATAAGTCTTGTGAATGATGAGGAAACGATTGCGGGACATTTCTTGCATGTTCTTCATGGTAAAACTCCATCAGATCTTCATAGACGGGTAATGGATGCATCATTAGTCTTGTATGCTGAGCATGAATTCAATGCTTCCACTTTCACTGCAAGAGTCTGTGCTTCAACAATGTCAGATATCTTCTCCTGCGTTGTTGCAGCTATAGGTTCACTAAAAGGTCCTTTGCATGGAGGAGCTAATGAAGCTGCAATGGAAATGATTGAGAATTGGAAGACTAGAGATGAGGCTAAGACAAATATATTGGATATGCTTGCAAACAAAGGCAAGATAATGGGTTTTGGTCATGCAATATATTCTGAAAAAGATCCAAGAAATGCTGTGATTAAAGAATTTTCAAAGGAATTATCCCAAGAGTATGGTGATGATACGCTATATCAAGTATCTGAAGAGGTAGAGCAGGTCATGTGGGATGAAAAAAAATTATTTCCAAATGCTGACTTTTTTCATGCCTCTGCATATTTTTATCTAGGCATTCCAACTAAACTTTTTACTCCTATTTTTGTTATGTCACGAGTAACAGGCTGGACTGCTCATTGCATGGAGCAAAGAGCTAATAATAGAATTATTAGACCCAGTGCTGAATATACAGGTCCTGAAACTTCAGTTTGGGTTGACCTAGAAGATAGGGAGTAAATCATGTCAAAAAATGTTGAGCTGAATATCAGGTCAGGTCCAGATTCTTTGCTCGTAGAAATTGCAGAGTATGTTGCAAAACAAGATATTAATTCTGAGCTTGCTCTTTCTACTGCTAGGAATTGTTTAATTGATACAATTGGATGCGGTCTTTTAGCATTAACCTTTCCTGCTTGCACAAAAATGCTTGGACCTATTGTCCCAGGTACAACTGTACCCAATGGAGTAAGGGTTCCCGGAACTAATTTTTTACTAGATCCTGTTAAAGGAGCCTTTGATATAGGTTGCATCATAAGATGGCTTGACTATAACGATACTTGGTTGGCAGCAGAATGGGGACATCCTTCAGATAATCTTGGGGCAATTCTTTCAATTGCTGATTATGTTTCTCAAGAAAATGTGGCAACAGGCAAAAATCCTCTCACAATGAGAGATGTTTTAGAGTGTATGATCATGGCACATGAGATCCAAGGAGTCTTAGCTCTTACCAATAGTTTTAATAGAGTTGGACTTGATCATGTGGTGCTTGTAAAAGTCGCCTCAACAGCAGTTGTTACTAAATTACTTGGTGGCAATACCGATCAAATCATGGATGCAGTAAGCCAAGCATGGCTAGATGGCCAAAGTCTCAGAACTTATCGTCATGCTCCTAATGCTGGTTCAAGAAAAAGCTGGGCTGCTGGTGATGCTACTAGCCGAGCAGTCAGACTTGCTCTAATTACATTATCAGGAGAAATGGGTTATCCAAGTGTTTTATCAGCTCCAACCTGGGGTTTTGAGGATGTCTCATTCAAGGGTGAGAAACTTTCTCTCAGTCAGCCTTTTGGTTCATATGTTATGGAGAATGTGTTATTTAAAATTAGTTTCCCTGCAGAATTTCACGCACAAACGGCGGTGGAGGCTGCTGTAACATTGCATCCTCAGATTATTGATCGACTTAATGATATCTCGAATATTGAAGTTACGACTCATGAATCTGCTATAAGAATTATCTCTAAATCTGGACAATTAAATAATCCAGCAGACAGAGATCATTGTTTACAATATATGATTGCAATCGGTTTACTTCATGGAGATCTTATTGCAGAACATTATGAGGATGATATTGCCAGTGATCCAAGGGTAGATGAGCTTAGAGAAAAGATGACTATCAAGGAAGATAAGCGATATACAGAGGAATACTTAGAGGCTGATAAACGCTCTATAGCAAATAAAATTCAAATATTTTTTAATGATGGATCGTCTACCGATGCTATTGAGGTTGAATATCCCATTGGACATAAACGCCGAAGAGAAGAGGGCATTCCGGTCTTAGAAAAGAAATTTGAGAATAATCTTAGAAAGATCTTTGATGATGAAAAAGTACAAACCGTTTTATCAAAATGTTTGGATCAAGATGAACTTGAATCTATGTCTGTTTTGGATTTTCAGGAATTATTTGCAGTTCAAACAAACTCCTTTTAAAGGCTTACTGGAATAAATCTTAGAGCCTCTTGGGCAAATAAAAAAGTTTGATCTGAATAATGAACTGATGCCTCATTTCGAGATGATCCATAGTTATGCATACCATATATTTTTTTACCACTGTCTTCTTCAGCAATAATATAAAAAAGACCATCTCCTCCTGACATATCTAAGCTTTTAGTATCCGAGTTTGGTGAACCATACACTGCTCTTAGGGTATCAACTGAACCTTGAATTGGATAGGTTCTAGATCCTCTGGAAATAGTATTTATTAAACCCCATTCATCAGAAAAATCTCTCTTTATTGTCTTAAAAATGCTCTCGCACTCTTTCTTGGCTGATTCATAGGAGGGAGTGGACTTACTATTCATTTCTGCAATCCATTCTTGAGCCATAAAGCACATTCCTAGCCCAGCATTTGTATTGCGTAAGTCAGTTTTTCTATTCCAATTTTTAATTGTTTGTTGAATATTTTGATCATATTGAGCAATTGATTTTAGATATTCATATTGTCGAGAGTTCTTTGAATATGAGTTATCAAATTTGATTTCAATAAATCTATTCAAATCAATACTTTCATTTGATGAAAGCAGTTCATTTGCTACATAAGATCTATTGGTAACCCTTTTTTCAAAATCAACAAATTTATGTATTGATTTTTTTTCAAGTGAATGATTTCCCATTACATGAAATGGATTCTGATTCGTGCTTTGCACCCACCCATTAGCTGGATTGATGTATTTTGGGAGATCACTTACTAAATTATTATCATCCCAAATATCTTTTGAACTAGAACTTTTAATAATTTTCCTTGCAACAGGAGCATCGTCTCTTAGAGGGATTCGACCATTATAAAAATATCCTATATTCCTATCTGCATCCATGATCACAAAGTTAAAGCTTGGAATTTTTCTTTTTGAGAGCTGTTTTTCAAATTCGTATACGCTTCTTGTATTACTTATTTCATACCATCCTTCAATTTCATTGAAAGAGTCTTGATTTGCATGCCTAATTGCAAAATACTTTCCATTCATCTCTAAAACAGGTCCAAATTTAGAGTATCTGAATTTTTGTTTCGTCTTAATTTTTAAAAAGCCAAAAACCTTAAATGCTAAATAATCTTCCTCAATTTGAAATGACTCCCAGACTCCATCTAAAAGATATTGATCTTCATTTTTTGGATTGATAGTAAGCTCAAAAATATCCATGACATCAGGACGATTAACAGTAGCGCCCCAGCCCATAGTTTTATTAAACCCTACATTTATTAAAAAGGATCCCGGAAAGTTTCCACCATGCCCATGCCAGCCTGATTCGCTTTCAATATTAAGTTCATACCATCCAACTGGCCCTGATAGAGGTTGATGAGAATTAATCAGCAGATAAGCAGCATTCGAGTCTGCTTTAATTGAATTGATAGCTATTGCATTTGATCCAGTTGGAATTGGTTGCTCCTCTTGGGATGCCAACTGGCCTAAATCTCTGTCCAAACCCGCAAAAAATAGATGCTGTATATATGATCCAGCGATGATATCTTCTTGGGTAACAGGATGTAAGTTTTGATCTACTTTCTCCGGATGTTGATTTGCATACATGTTGACACCATCTGCATATGCTTGAGCCATGGAAAGTATATTTTTTGACAGCTGCTGCTTGGCAATATTTTCTACTTTCATGTGAATTTTTAATAATCTGACTAAATAATCGGTTTCAATGCTCTTGAGCCCGTTATAAATTGCATTTTCACCCCTGTATAGGGGCATTAACTCTACAAGGTCTTCATAAGCATCTTCTGCATGTGCAAAACCAATACCGAAGGCCACATCTTGATCTGTTTTTCCTTTGATGTAAGGAATTCCCCAAAAATCTCTATTAATTGAGACATTATAGGATTCAGATATTTCATAAGGAGGCTTTTTTTCAATGGATGAGCAAGAAATTGTGATTAGTAGAACACCCATTAGCAATGGCACATGGCATGAATTATTCTTAAAATATTTTTTTATTTTCACAAATATTATTGTAATAGTTCTAGTGAAAAATTCTTCAAAAAAATATTTTTTGAGACATGAAAATTTTTAAAATTGTTAGCCAATCAAGCGCTATTGCACTCTTAATGGGCTCTGAAAGACTTTTTGGTCTATAATTCCGCCTATGTCAGGGAATACATTTGGAAAATTATTTCAGGTTACAACTTATGGGGAAAGCCATGGGAAGGCGCTCGGCTGTATTATAGATGGTTGCCCACCTCAATTAGAACTATCTTCTGATGACATTCAATTTGAACTTAATCGCAGAAAGCCAGGTCAATCTGATGTCACAACTCAAAGAAATGAAAATGATAGTGTTGAAATTTTATCTGGCGTATTTGAAGGCAAAACTCTTGGAACACCAATTAGTTTAATTATTTATAATCAAGATCAAAGATCAAAAGACTATTCTAATATCAAGGATGTTTTTCGTCCCAATCATGCCGATATAACCTATCAAGCTAAATATGGTCACAGAGACTATAGAGGAGGAGGTCGATCAAGCGCAAGAGAAACTGCTATGAGAGTTGCTGCCGGTGCTATTGCAAAAAAATACCTTAATTCTCAAGAGATTTATACTGATGGTTATGTAATGCAAATAGGTTCAATTTCTGCAGATGCAATTAATTTAACAAACGCTAAAAGTAATAAATATTTTTTTGCTGATGAGTCTAAATTGGAAGAATTAGATATTATGTTTTCGGAATTGATTGAGGAGGGCAATTCAGTAGGAGCAAAGCTAGGGGTAAGAGTTACAAATTGTCCGATAGGCCTAGGTGAGCCAGTCTTTGACAAGATTGATGCTGACATAGCTAAAGCGATTATGAGTATTAATGCGGTGAAATCTGTTAGCATCGGAAATGCTCAGAACATACTTGATCTAAGAGGCTCTGAGGCTAGAGATGAGATAACAAAAGAAGGCTTTAAATCAAATAATGCAGGCGGTATTTTGGGTGGAATTACAAATGGTGATTTGATTGAGCTTGAGTTTATTATTAAGCCAACCTCTAGCATCAGATCTCAAGGTCAAACTATTAATACGGCTGGTGAAGAGGTCAAAGTAGAGGTCACTGGTAGGCATGATCCTTGTGTTGGTATTCGTGCAGTACCTATAGCTGAGGCAATGATTAATTTGGTTTTAATGGATCATCTGCTGAGAAACCAAGCCCAATGTGGAAAGGTACATCAATCTATTCCATTTAGGAAATAATATGCCTGTTACGTTATATGATAAGCTCTGGGATGAGCATCTAGTTCAAACTGATGATCGTAATGAGTCATTAATTTATATAGATAGACACTACCTTCATGAGGTAACTTCACCCCAAGCTTTTGAAGGCTTAAGACATAAGCAGTTAAAACCATGGCGTCTAGATGCAAATGTTGCGACGCCAGATCACAATGTGCCTACTGATAGAGGCAATCAATTCGAAGCCGAATCAATCAAAGATGAAGTTTCTAAAATTCAGGTAGTTGAGCTTGACAAAAACTGTAAAAATTTTGGTATTCATCAATTCGATATTACTTCCAATAAACAAGGTATTGTTCATGTAATGGGCCCTGAGCTTGGTTATACATTGCCAGGCATGACCATTGTATGCGGAGACTCGCATACTTCTACTCATGGCGCGTTTGGATGTTTGGCAATGGGTATAGGAACATCCGAAGTTGAACATGTGCTAGCAACACAATGTTTAAAAATTACTAAACTAAAAAACATGCAAGTTAATTTTAGCGGTCAACTCCAGACTGGTGTCACCTCGAAAGATATTGTTTTGCATTTAATTAAGTTAATTGGAACCGCAGGAGGCACTGGCCATGCTATAGAGTTTTCAGGCTCGTACACTTCGTCAGCATCAATGGAATCAAGAATGACAATTTGTAATATGGCAATTGAGGCTGGAGCAAAAGTTGGTCTTATTGGAGTCGACTCAACCACTATTGATTATGTGAAGCAGCACTCTAATTTATCAAATTCAATGTTTGATGAAGCCAGTAAATATTGGAAAACTCTGCACTCTGACACAGATGCAATTTTTGATAAGACAATTAACATTGACGTCTCAAAAATTAAACCCCAGGTTACTTGGGGTACTTCACCTGAAATGACAATAGATTTTGATGCAGAAATACCATCTCAAGATAGTATTGCTGAAGAAAATCTCGAGAATTTATTGCTTGCAAAAGCCTATATGGGTCTTGATGAATCTCAGACCCTTCAAGATTTAAGTTTTGATAAGATTTTTATTGGTTCATGCACTAATTCAAGAATAGAAGATCTTCGTGATGCTGCCAATGCGGTAAAAGGAAAGAAAATTTCAAAAGACATAACCGAAGCAATTGTAGTTCCAGGCTCAGGTATGGTTAAAGCACAAGCAGAACAAGAAGGTCTAGATAAGATTTTCATTGATGCAGGTTTTTTATGGAGAGATCCGGGATGTTCAATGTGCTTAGGCATGAACCCAGATCAATTAAAGCCTTATGAACGATGCGCTTCTACATCCAACAGAAATTTTGAAGGCAGACAAGGCAATCTTGGAAGAACTCATTTGATGAGCCCTGTGATGGCAGCATTGACAGCAATTAACGGCAAAATAACGGATCCATCATGACCAATTCAATAATCAGTGGCATCGTAGCAACCTTTGATAGAGACAATATTGATACTGATCAAATTATTCCAACTGAGTACCTTAAATCTATCAAAAAATTTGGTTTTGGAGACTTCCTTTTTGATGGTTGGAGATATTTAGATGAGGGACGACTTGATATGACCGCAGAGGATCGCTCTAAAAATTATGATTTTATTTTAAACAAAGAACCATTTGTTAATGCTCAGATTCTATTAACACGAGATAATTTTGGTTGTGGCTCAAGTAGGGAGCATGCAGTCTGGGCTTTAAGAGATTTTGGATTTAAAGCTGTAATAGCCAGCTCATTTGGAGATATTTTTTACAACAATTGTTTCAAGAATTCAGTGCTACCAATTAAACTCACCAAAGAAGAAATCAGTCATCTCTTTAAAATTGCTCACTCCTTTCCAGTTCGCTTTAAAATTGATTTAGTAAAAAAAGTTATTAACTACGATCATGATTCTAGTTTTTCTTTTGATGTCAAGGAGAGCCTTCTAGATCGCATTATTCATAATTTAGATGATGTGGATATTACCTTGAAAAATAAAGATCAAATCCAAGCATACGAACTCTCAAGAAGACAGCAAAGACCATGGCTCTTTGATTACAGAAATTGAGCACAAAAATGACAAAAAATATATTAATCCTTCCAGGAGATGGTATCGGACAAGAAGTTTCCACTTCAATGAAGGAAGTACTTCATTATCTGATTGAAGAACAGAGCTTAGATTTTAAAATTACTGAAAGAAATGTTGGAGGTTCCTCTTATGATGAATTTGGTACCCCTTTGACCGAAGAAGCATTAAAAATAGCAAAAGACTCAGATGCAATTTTATTTGGTGCTGTTGGGGGACCACAATGGGATAACCTAGAATGGGATAATCGACCAGAACAAGCTCTTTTAGCATTACGTAAATCCTTGAGTTTGTTCGCAAATTTAAGACCTGCTTTTTTATTTAATGAGCTTGCATCAGCGTCCCCATTAAAAAATAACATCATTGAAAATCTAGATATTCTGATAGTTAGGGAGTTAACAGGAGGTATTTACTTTGGGGAACCTCGAGGAATTGTCGAGAATGAATCTCCTAAATATGGTTTCAATACAATGATATACAACGAAGATGAAATAAGAAGAATTGCTAAGGTAGCTTTCGAAGCTGCAATGAATAGGAATAGAAAGTTATGCTCTGTTGAAAAGGCTAATGTTTTAGAGGTTTCAAAATTTTGGAGAAGTATCATTACTGAAATGGGTTCAGAATATCCAGAGGTAGAGCTTTCGCATCAGCTTGCTGATAATACTGCTATGCAGCTGGTCCTTAATCCAAATCAATATGATGTAATTGTTTCAGGCAATCTCTTTGGCGACATTCTTTCAGATATTGCGGCAACTTTAAGTGGTTCAATTGGAATGCTTCCGTCTGCATCTTTGAATAGCTCTTCTCAAGGAATGTATGAGCCCTGTCATGGCAGTGCGCCAGATATTGCTGGCAAAGGTGTTGCAAATCCAATTGCAATGATTGCTTCCCTAGCAATGGCTTTTGAGTACTCCCTTGATAGAATCGATATAGCAAAAAGGATTGAATCAGCAATAAAAATTTTTATTAGCAATGGGTTAAGAACCAAAGATATTGCTACTTCAGAAGAATTCGTGCAAACCCAGGATGTTGCCCCAGCTTTAATTAATATTTTAAAGGATGGACATGAATAAAGGCGTATCTCTAGCTTTGGTTGGTGCATCAGGTGTTGTTGGATCAAAAATAATACAACTTTTAGAAAAAAGAGCGTTTCCAATAGCGCAATTTATACCTCTTGGAAATTCAACAGTGGGATCATTCATTCAATTGAACAATCAGGAATACAAAGTTGAATCTTTAGAAAACTTTAGTCCAGAAAAAGGACAATTTATAATTTTTTCTGCTGGATCAAACATTGCAGAGAAATATGCAAGAGATTTTGTTGCTGCAGGCAGCTTTGTCATCGATTTATCCTCCAATTTTAGATATGAGGATGACGTTCCTTTAATTATTCCCGAAATCAATGGCAAGATTCTAAAGAATCTGTCAAAACCATCATTGATTGCAAATCCAAATTGCTCCACTGCTCAATTACTCATGGCTTTAAAACCAATTCATGATTTAGCACAAATTAAGTTTTTAAACATAGCAACATATCAGGCAGTCTCAGGAACTGGAAAAGCCGCAATAGAAGAGCTGCATAATCAAATATATTTCAAAGAATCAGAAAACCAACCATCGGTTTATCCAAAGCAAATAGCTTTTAATGTTATTCCTCAGTGTGACATTTTTTTAGATAATAATTTTACTAAAGAAGAAATGAAGTTAACTTGGGAAACTCATAAAATTCTTGATCCAAATATTCAAGTCCAAGCAACTTGCGTTCGCGTGCCAGTATTTAATGGCCATTCTGAAGCAGTATTCTTAAGGGTTTCAAAAGAAATATCTCGTGAAGAGATAATAAAAATTCTAGACAGAACACCTGGTTTAAAAGTTCTTGATGACCCCAGTTCGGGAGATTATCCAACTCCTTTTGAGAACGCGACTGACACAGAGGATGTTTATGTTGGTAGAATTCGATCACAAAGTCTTGATGATGATTGTTGGATTTCAATGTGGATAGTTGCTGATAACGTTTATGGGAAAGGCGCAGCTTTGAATGCAGTTCAGATATGTGAGGAGCTTCTTAACGTGGGTTCATTAAAATGAAAAAGTTTTTACTTTTTTTTATTCTTTTAAGTCCTAGTCTTTTTTCGAGTACTGTCATTGGAAATCCCAACGTAGAGATCAATCCAGATGGATTGTATTTGATCCAGATAAAGATTAGCTCAACAAAGAATATTACTGAGAATGATATATTTATTAAAAATTTTAAATCAGATGAAGAATTATCTGATTTAAATTTTGAATACAAAATTTTTGAAAATCTTCAAGATTACAAACGCCTTACATTAGCCATCCCTAAGAATTATTTAGAAGATTACGTTTCTTTCAGATTAGATATCAAAAAAGAATTAAAAAAGGATATTTTTATATTCCTCCCACAAAATAATTTCGTCAGCGAAGAAAAAGCTCAAGTATCATTTAAACTCCCAGCAAAGAGAAGTGTTGATGAACCCCAAAAATATGATTTAACAAATATATTATCTGAAGATAAAGACAATGAAAATCTTAAGCTTACTGAGCCAAATGTTTTCTCTCTTGCTAAGCCAATTGACGATAGTAATGAAAGCTTTCAAGATTTTGAAAGTGAACCAAGAAGTGAAATTGATAATAACAAGGATAACTTTCAAGATTTTGAAACTATATTAAGCGACGAAGTTGAAACGATTTGGAGCGTTTCTAAATCTGTAAGCCAAAAGTATGATGCGTCGATTTATCAAATTATGTGGGGATTTTATCTTGAAAATCCAAATGCATTTATCGATGATAATATCCATTTAGTAAGGGCAGATGTTGATCTAACCTTGCCTTCACAAGAGCTAGTTGCATCTACATCAGATAGCAACGTCAAAGAATCAGTTGCTTTCATGGAAACAAGAAAGAATCAGCTCGAACGATACTCAATGAAACCAATTTTAAAGTTAACAGCACCAGAGGAAATTTTCACAGATTCATCAATCAAAAATGATTCTACAATAAGCTCAGCCTCTACATTACAAAATGATCCAATTTTAGAAATTGATAATTCTGAATTAAATTCTTCTGAAATAGTGTCAAAGAATACCTCAATCATCGAGCTAAAGTCACAAACTGATTTAACCCTTCAATCAGATACTTCAAATGACTCTCAAGTGTTTGAATTAAAAGATTTATTTTGGGTTGCTCTTTTGTCGCTGCTCTTAGGATTTGCAATAGCTTATTTACTTATTCGATCAAGCAAAAAGCCATCATTCACAAAAGCAGCTATAGAAGAGGATTTGCAGGATGAAGATGATACATTTCAAACTAACTTAAGTATCAGCAATGATATTGAAACACAGGAACTAGACTTAGTCAGAACTTATATTGAAATGGATGACTGGGAAAGTGCAGAAAAGATCTTAAATAAACTTATATCAAGCTCGAAAAATAATCTCATTGTTTCTGAGGCCCAATCACTATTAAAACAAAAAAAGTAAATTGTGAGATTTGTAGGTATTTGTCAATACGATGGCTCAAATTATTCAGGGTTTCAATCTCAAAAAAATGCACCCTCTATCCAAGATAATCTTGAGTTAGCTATTGCATCAGTAGGAACTTTAGAGGGCCGAATTAATTATGCAGGAAGAACTGATGCTGGAGTTCATGCAACAGGTCAAATTTTTGATTTTTCAGCCAAGCATCACAGAGACACAGACCAATGGCTCAAAGGCCTTAACTCTAAATTACCTAATGATATTTCTGTATCATCTATTCAGCAAGCACCAGATGAATTTCATTCAAGATTTGATGCAATTAGTCGAACCTATTCATATGTTATATATACCGGTGATGCCCAGCCAATTTTTTTAAGAGATTATGTTTATTGGGAAAAAAATAAAATTGATGTTGACCTTATGAGAGCCGAAGCTTCTAATTTAATAGGAACTCACAATTTTAATTCATTTAGAGGTTCAAAATGTACCTCAAAAAATCCAGTTCGAGTAATTAAAAGTATTGATATTGTAGAAAAAGACAATTTTATAATTATTGCTCTATGTGCAAATGCATACTTGTATAATATGGTAAGAATTATTGTTGGCACATTATTGGATATATCTATGGGTTCTCTCAAAGATATTAAGACTATTTTAAATTCACAAGATAGAAAAAATGCAGGTAAAACTGCAAAAGCACAGGGATTATTCTTTACAGGTGCTGAGTATAAAAAGATCGATTTAGATCTAAGCAAAAGTTCATCTAACTTTATGAGTATTTTAACGAGCTCAAGAAAATGAAATTAAAAATTTGTGGGATTAGAGATATTGATATATTGAAATATACATGTGACATGGACGTTGATTTCGCTGGATTTATAATGGTAGGTGATAGCCCAAGAAAAATTTCTGATGATTTCATATCTTCTCTGAAAAATTTTGATTTTCAAAATACGTTACCTGTTTTTGTTTTTGTTAATCCATTAATCGATGAAGTAAAAAAAATTACAACAATAATTCAAAATCCCATTTTGCAATTTCATGGAGATGAGACTGAAGACTTTTGTAAACAATTTAATCTACCATTTTGGAAAACAATTCGAGTTCAAAATTCTCAATCTCTTGATTTATTAAAAGATTATGCATCTGCAGATGCATTTCTATTAGAAACATATGCAGATGATTCTTATGGTGGAACTGGTAAAGTATTCGATTGGAACTTGTTAAAAAATACTCCGCTGGATGAAAAATTTGTACTGGCAGGTGGAATTAGCTCTAAAAATATAAAGGAAGCAATCTCTTTAAATCCTTGGTGTATTGATGTTAACTCTGGGGTAGAATCATCACTCGCAATAAAAGATAAAGCTTTAATGGCTCAGGTTATAAATAATTTTAAAAATGAATAAATTAACTGATTTACCAAATTCTGATGGTTTCTTCGGAGAATATGGAGGAAAGTTTGTTCCTGAAACACTAATGCATGCCCTTAAAGAACTTGATGAAACATATTCAACCCTTAAAAGTAATCCAAAATTTATTGAAGAAATTGATCAAGATTTGGTTCAATTTGTTGGTAGACCTTCTCCGTTATATTTTGCAAAACGATTAACTGATCATTACTCTGGACCAAAAATATGGCTTAAAAGAGAGGATTTAAATCACACAGGAGCTCATAAGATTAATAATACTGTTGGACAGATATTGCTTGCAAAAGCTATGGGCAAAAAAAGGATCATTGCTGAAACAGGTGCAGGACAGCACGGAGTCGCAACTGCAACAGTTGCAGCGAGGCTTGGTCTTGAGTGCCATATTTATATGGGAGCCAAAGATGTAGAGAGGCAATCACTTAACGTTTATAGAATCAAGTTATTAGGAGCAGAAGTTCATGCTGTTGATTCTGGTACTGCCACACTCAAGGATGCCTTAAATGAAGCCATGAGAGATTGGGTGACTCATATTGAGGATACTTATTACATCATTGGCAGTGTTACGGGACCACACCCATATCCAATGATAGTCAGAGATTTCAATGCCATTGTTGGAAGAGAACTCAGAAAACAATCCATTGAACAATTTTCTCAATACCCAGATGCAATTATTGCTTGCGTTGGCGGAGGATCAAATGCAATGGGAATTTTCTATCCTTTTCTTGGGGAATCTAATGTGGAACTGATAGGTGTTGAGGCTGCTGGAAGTGGTTTAAAGAGTGGAAAGCACGCAGCTCCATTAAATGATGGGGAGCCGGGTATTCTCCATGGAGCAAAGAGCTATTTGATGCAAGATGAGAATGGCCAGGTAATTGACACTCACTCTGTTTCAGCTGGTTTAGATTATCCTGGAGTTGGACCCGAGCATTCAAATTTAAAAGATTCTGGAAGAGCTAATTATATTGCAGTAGATGATAAAGAGGTCCTCGATTCATTCCATTTAGTAACAAAGCTTGAGGGGATAATGCCAGCTTTGGAGACGGCTCATGCATTTGCTGCTCTTGATCACATCGCAAAAAATTATCAATCTAATCAACATTTAGTAATTAATGTTTCGGGAAGAGGGGATAAAGATATTAATACAGTAGCTACTATGGATGGAATATCCCTTGACTAGATTAGATGAAAAAATTCTTTCTTTAAAAAATGCCTCTAAAAAAGCACTCGTAGCATATTTAGTTGCTGGAGATCCTGATCTAGATTCAACTCTAGAACTTATGCATGGGTTCGTTGGTGCCGGAGTAGACATTCTTGAAGTTGGAGTTCCGTTTACAGATCCAATTGCCGAAGGTCCAATTATTCAAGCTGCACACGACAGAGCTTTAAAAAATAATACATCTTTAACTGATATTTTTAAGCTCATCAAAAAATTTAGAGAAAAAGATAGTGATACACCTATTATTTTAATGGGATATATAAATACCTTTTTAGCAAGTATAAAAGCTTTGAAGGAATCTCATACTTTTGGAAGTGATGCAGTTTTAATTGTTGATATCCCTGGCGAAAGTGATCTTAAAAATATTGGAATTAAAAATACAAATCTTGCATCCATATCCTTAATAGCTCCTACTACTTCAAAAGATAGAATCTCTAAAATATGCAATAATAGCTCAGGCTTTATATATTACGTTACCCTAAGAGGCGTTACTGGCTCATCTCATCTAAATATTAGCGAGGCAGAAAGCAATATAAATTATATTAGATCGCAGACTTCTCTCCCAATTTTTGCAGGTTTTGGAATTAAAACTCCTGATGATGCGTCAAATTTAAGCAAAATATCAGATGGAGTTGTTATTGGATCAAGTTTAGTAGAGATGATACATAATCAATCTAGCCAAAAAGAATTTAAAAAAATATATAATTATTTAAATGAGATTTCTGAAGCAATAAGTTTATGAATTGGCTTACAAGATTAATCCCATCCATTGGATTAAAACGTGATTCAGGTTTATCTAAAAGTAAAATACCTGATGGACTATGGAATAATTGTCCAGCATGCGAAGCCATCCTATATCAGCCTGAGTTAGAAAAATCACTTTATATATGTCCAAAATGCGATCACCATCTTCGTATTGGAGCTCGCACAAGAATGTCTATTTTTTTTGATGGTGGCAGTTTTCATGAGCTTGCAACTAAAATTACCACAAAAGATATTTTAAAATTTAAGGACACAAAGTCATATGGTCAGCGTATTAAAGAAGCTGTCAAAAGTACTGGAGAGGAAGAGGCAATTATAATTGGCAAAGGTAAACTTGAAGGTGTAGAAATTGTGGCTGCTGCCTTTGAATTCCGTTACATGGGTGGTTCAATGGGTGGAGCAGTTGGAACAAAATTTGTACAAGGAGTAGATGAAGCAATGGCAAGTAAAGCTCCTTTTATTTGTTTTTCTACAAGCGGTGGAGCTAGAATGCAAGAGTCCATGGTTTCATTAATGCAAATGGCTAAAACTTCAGCAGCATTGGAAAAACTTAAAGAAGCAAAAATACCGTATATATCTGTAATGGTTGATCCTATATATGGAGGAGTTTCAGCGAGTATAGCGATGCTAGGAGACATTAATATAGCTGAACCCAATGCATTGGTTGGTTTTGCAGGCAGAAGAGTTATTGAGCAGACTGTAAGAGTTGATTTACCTGAGGACTTTCAAAAATCAGAATTTTTGTTAGAGCATGGAGCCATTGACATGATAGTACACAGAAAAGATTTAAGATCGAAGGTATCTAGCATTCTTTCAAAGCTGTATCCTCAATAATGAATAGTAATCGCATAATTGGAATTTTTATTTCTGTGACTATTTTAATGTGGATTCTTATCTTTGCTTTATCGCCGCAACCTAAATATCAACAGAAAATTAATATTAATATTCCTGAGCTCCCAAAGCCTTTAGTCAATCAAGATAGCTTCAAAGACATCGAATTCAAAGAGGTCAAAAATGATTCTTTTGAAGTTGACATTAAAGATACGCTCCCTTCTGCGAAGGAGCGCACAGACAAAATAGATTTCAATTTTTACGTATATAAAATTGGCGCATTTAGAAACCAAACTATCATTTCTAAGTTGGTAAAATCATATAATAACGAGGGATTTCCAGCATTTACTGAGCAAAATCAATCAAATAAAGATCTAACTAATATTTTAGTTGGCCCTTTCGCTAGCAAGAGGGATATTGAAGATAATAAGCAGAAATTAAATAATATTGCAGAGATTAATGCAGGGGAAGTAATCGCTTGGAATCCTTAGCTATCTCTTATTTTGATTATCTTGTAATTGGGATAATTATTCTGTCAGGTTTTATAGCTTTTTTTCGAGGTTTTATCCAAGAAAGCCTTTCTCTTCTTTTATGGGTCATTGCCTTTGCTGCATCGATGTTTTTAGATGCTTATTTAGATCCTTATTTTTTAGATTATATTCAAAGTCCCGAGATCAGGAAAATTCTTATTATTATATTTGTCTTTGTTGGCATTATCTTTTTGGGTGGATTTTTAATTAGAGTTATTCGAAGTTTGGTGCATTGGTCAGGCATGGGTGGATTAGATCGCTTGCTTGGGGTTTTGTTTGGGTTACTAAGAGGGATGCTTCTAATTGTTGTAATTTATTTAGTTATTCCAAATCAATTTAAGCAATCTAGTTTTATATTAGAATCTAAAAGCTATCATTATTTAGAAAAATATGCGCCCAAGGCTGAAAAATTTTTTAAAAGTATGATCTCTGATAAAAATTCAGTTATGCTTAAGTCTAATATCAGCACAATTCAAGAGACAACATAATGTGTGGAATAGTAGGCATATACTCTGAAGATCATGTAGCCAGTTCAATTTACGATTCTTTATTAATGCTTCAACATCGAGGTCAAGATGCCGCCGGTATGGTAGTCTGCGATGAGACAGGTAGACTAAATAGTCGAAAGTCCATGGGCTATGTTCGTGATACTTTTCAACAAAGACACATGAATAAATTACTTGGCAATTATGGTATCGGTCATGTTAGGTATCCAACTGCTGGCGGAGCAGGCAAAGAGTTTGCTCAACCCATGTATGTTAATTCTCCTTATGGAATAAGTCTTGCGCATAATGGGAACCTAACTAACTCTAAGATTCTTGCTCGTGAGTTATTTCATGCTGAAATGAGGCATCTAAATACTGATTCAGATTCAGAGGTGCTGCTTAATATTTTTGCTCATGAGCTAGGAAAACAAAGAGCTATTTTGCCTTCTAAAAAGCATTTTTTTCAAGCTGTAAGAAAGACTCACATTAGATGTCAAGGAGCATATGCAGTAGTAGCTCTTATTACAGGTTTTGGTTTAGTTGCTTTTAGAGATCCCCAAGGAATTCGGCCACTTGTCATTGGTGAAAGAGATGGCCTCTCAAAAAAAGAATACATAGTTGCCTCTGAAAATGCTTCTTTTTCTGCCTTGGGTTTTAAAACTCTCAGAGATGTTGAGCCAGGAGAAGCTATATATATTGATGCTGATGGAAATTTACACAGTGAACAATGCTCTGAGCGCGCTCAGCCAAGCCCATGTATATTTGAATATGTTTATTTAGCAAGACCTGACTCTACTTTAGATGAAATATCTGTTTACAAAGCTAGAATGAGAATGGGTCAAAAGTTAGCAAAAAAAATTCTAAGATTAGATCCAAATCATGATATTGATGTAGTAATACCAATACCTGATAGTTCAACAACTGCTGCACTGCAGCTTGCTGCAGCTTTAAAGCTTCCATATAGACAGGGCTTTGTGAAAAACAGGTATGTCGGCAGAACTTTTATAATGCCTAACCAAGAGGAAAGAAAAAAATCAGTCAGACGAAAGTTAAATATTTTAGACCTTGAGTTTAAAGGTAAAAATGTTTTGTTGGTTGATGATTCCATTGTCAGAGGCACAACAAGTAAAAGAATAATTGAGATGGCAAAAGAAGCAGGGGCTAATAAAGTATATTTTTCATCTGCGGCCCCACCAGTTAAATTTCAAAATCTTTATGGAATTGATATGGCAGCAACAAATGAGTTAATTGCGTCAGGCAAAACTGATGAGGAGGTTGCACAGGCAATTGGGGCTGATTGGCTTATTTATCAAGACTTAAAAGATTTAATTGATTCTGCGCAAGAGGGCAATCCATCTATCAAAAATTTTGAAATATCGATTTTCGATGGCAACTATCCCACATCGATTAGCTCTGATTATCTTGAAGACCTTGAGACGACTAGAGGTGATGACACAAAAGTAGCTAGAGAAAAATCTATCTAAGCATTTACTATGTTGACTGCAGGAATATCTGCTGAATTGGCACTTTCAACATAGTTATCAATTTCATTAAAATTTAAATATCTATATATATTGTCAGCAAGAGGATTAATCTCTTCCATGAATTTAAGGTATTCCTCTACAGTAGGTAGCTTTCCTATAATTGATGAAATTGCAGCCAATTCTGCAGAGGCTAAATATACATTTGCACCATCACCCAACCTATTTGGAAAATTTCTAGTTGATGTAGATACCACTGTTGCACCCGCTAGCACTCTGGCCTGATTTCCCATGCATAAAGAACATCCTGGCATTTCTGTTCTAGCACCTGAGTCACCAAATACTTGATACACACCTTCTTTTGTGAGTTGCTTCTCATCCATTTTTGTAGGAGGAGAAACCCATAACTTTGCCTTAGTTCCATTATATTTTTTTAGCAAATGACTGGCTGCCCTAAAGTGACCAATATTTGTCATACACGAGCCAATAAACACCTCATCAATTTTGTCTCCATTTACTTCAGAGAGTGGTTTTATGTCATCCGGATCATTTGGACATGCAAGAAGGGGCTCTTTAATTTGGCTAAGATCAATTTCAATTATTTCTGCATACTCAGCATTTTTATCAGGCTCAAGTAAAATTGGATTTTTTATCCACTCTTCCATTAATTGAGCCCTTCTTTCAATTGTTTTTGCATCGCCATATCCGCTTCCAATCATCCATCTAAGCATTACTATATTTGATTTTAGGTATTCAATGATTGGCTCTTTATTCAATCTAACCGTGCATCCAGATGCAGATCTTTCTGCAGATGCATCTGACAGTTCAAATGCTTGTTCTACTTTGAGATCAGGCAAACCTTCAATTTCTAAACATCTTCCAGAAAAGATATTTTTCTTACCTTCTTTAGCTACAGTTAAAAGACCTTTTTGAATTGCAGCATATGGAATGGCATTCACTAAATCTCTCAAAGTAATTCCTGGTTGCATTTCTCCTTTAAATCTAACCAAAACTGATTCAGGCATATCAAGCGGCATAACACCCAACGCTGCTGCAAAGGCAACTAATCCTGACCCAGCTGGAAAGCTTATTCCCAATGGAAAGCGAGTGTGACTATCACCACCAGTCCCAACGCCATCAGGTATAAGCATTCTGTTTAACCAGGAATGAATAATTCCATCTCCTGGCTTAAGCGAAACACCACCTCGATTCATTATAAAGTCAGGTAATGTATGTTGTGTGTCTACATCAACTGGCTTTGGATATGCAGCGGTATGACAGAAGGATTGCATTACAAGATCAGCTGAAAAACCTAGGCAGGCAAGCTCCTTCAATTCATCTCTAGTCATAGGTCCTGTTGTATCTTGAGAACCTACAGTTGTCATCCTAGGCTCACAATATGTTCCAGGTCTAACACCCTTAACCCCACAGGCTTTTCCAACCATTTTTTGAGCAAGAGTAAAGCCTTTTTCTGATTGATCTTCTGAATCAGGCCTTCTAAAAATATCTGTTGGTTCAAGCCCAAGTACTTCTCTGGTTTTATCTGTTAATTGTCTGCCAATAATTAAAGGAATTCGACCATTTGCTCTAACCTCGTCTAGAAGGACTGGAGTTTTTAGTTCAAAAGTTGATAAAATTTCACCACTTTCAGCATCTAATATTTTTCCATTAAATGGTTCAAAAATTATTTCTTGTCCCATATTTAATTTTGAAACGTCGCATTCCACCGGGAAAGCGCCAGAATCTTCAAGCGTATTAAAGAAAATTGGTGCAATTTTTCCACCAAAACAAAATCCACCCTCTTTTTTATTTGGAATGAACGGAATTTCATCACCCATATGCCATAAGACAGAGTTAGTAGCTGATTTTCTTGATGAGCCAGTCCCAACGACATCTCCAACAAAAACTAGTGGATTACCTTTTTTCTTTAAATTTTCAATTGTTTCAAGGGGTTTTTCTAAACCTTCTCTGGGCATCTTAAACATTGCCAATGCATGCAGTGGAATATCTGGCCTAGACCACGCATCTGTAGCAGGCGACAAATCGTCTGTATTAATTTCTCCAGGAACCTTGTAGACGGTTAATTTGATTTGTTCTTTCACATCCTCTTTTTCTTGAAACCATGTTCCCTCAGCCCAAGCATCAATTACAGCTTTTGCATTTTTATTAGTTTCTGACAAGTTTAATATTTCGTTAAATGCATCAAAAATTAGTAAAGTTTTACTCAATGCATTTGCTGCTTCCGCGCCAAGATCTTCATCCTCCAAACATTTAACTAAGGGTTGAATATTGTACCCACCCAGCATTGTTCCCAGAATGATGACCGCTTCTTTTTTTGAGATATAGGGACTGGTTGTTTCTCCTGTTGTAATATCTGCTAAGAAACCTGCTTTTACATATGCTGATTGATCAACTCCTGCCGGAATTCTTTCTTTCAGTAAATTTAATAATAACTCTGACTCTTTATGCTCAGATTTGAGTAATTCAACTAAATCAGATGTTTGTTGTGCTGAAAGGGGTAGGGGTGGTATTCCTTGCTCCTCCCTTTCTTTACAATGTTTCTTGTAATCCTGAAGCATTATTTTCTCCCTGGATCGTCATTTTACTGTGCTATTTGCAAAACCCCAAATCTAAACAGGCATTTTATTTTGTTTTGAATAGATCCCCCGCCTACTAGATGTAGTGAATTTGAATTCAATTATTTAAAATTGTCAATAATATCCATAAATATTATATTTACGGTATTTGCTAAGGATATATTTTGTAGTTTTGCTACTTTATTTTAGTTTCTGCCAGCTTTTAACCTTTAAAAAAATATGTTTGAAATTGAAGTTTATCTATATTTCTAAAATATTGTATTATTGAGTTTATGAAAAAAAACAAAGCCTCTACTCCATGCCTTGGGATATGCTCAACCACCTATGGTGATAATGTTTGCAAAGGCTGTAAACGCTTTGTTCATGAGATAATTTTTTGGAATAAATACGACATCGCCGAAAGAGAAATTATTAATTCACGTCTTGAAAAATTTAAATTAACTGTTCTAAAAGAAAGATTTTCTGTCACTGATTCTGATTTGTTGGCAACTCGTTTAAAAGATAAAGGAATTAATTTTAATGATTCATTAGATCCTATGACTTGGATATTTGATCTTTTAAGAGCTGCTGGCACTCAAGAGTTAGACTTGAATAAATTTGGAATTATTTGTCATTCTAGCTCCAGTCTTCCTGAGCTTAAAGATCAAATTTTTAGCGAGTTTCTTGAGCTTTCCGAGGTTCATTATCAACGATATTTTTCTATTTAGTTGTTGGCAATTCCCACCAATTTGTTGTGTATTTAGGTGAAACCATACTCTTTTGTATTGGTGATAATCCTGCGGGATGTTGAGCTGCATAGTAAATCTGCGTTTGATTGCTATTGAGCGTATCTATAGTCTCCATTAGGTTTGTATTTTGTTTTAAACTCTCTTGATCTTTTGATTGAAAAAGAGATTGTTGTATAAAAGTTGGATGCGAAAAATGACTTAGTAATATTCCTGCTTTTGAGTATGGATAACCTTCTTTGAATATTTTAGCCAATATTTTTTTTGAACTCATTAAAATGCTCCTTGTATCATCCACGGGATAAGGAAATTGAAAACTATTAAACCCTCGATGTTGCGGTCGTTTATTAAATCTGCTGGTTGAAATAAATACTGAAACTTGAGAACACTTTTGTTTTTCATGTCTTAACTTTTCCGCTGCTCGTACTGCAAAATTACTAATCAATGGCTTGAGCACCTCTAAATTCTCAATCTTGCCCCTGAAACTTCGACTTACAACAATTTGTTTTTTTGGATCAGCATGATCCTCTATCTGAATGCATGATTCTCCTCTCAACTCTCTAACTGTGCGTTCTAAAACAACGCTAAATTTTTTTCGAATTAATCTAATGTCCGTTTGCATTAGTTCATAGGCCGAATATACACCCATCTGATTTAGTTGCCTGGAAAGATTGTTACCAATTCCCCAAATCTCTCTAATAGGTAGTGTTTTAAGAATATGAGCAATATCCTTTTGATTGCTAAGGCAGCAGACACCCATGCCACCATTTGTATGTTTTGCGACATGACTTGCAACCTTGGTAAGAGTTTTTGTTGGTGCAATTCCAATACGTACGGGTATACCAACCCATTGCCGTATAGTATTGCGACAGTAAATACCAAATTCATATGCTTGATTCTTATTTTGTATATGCTGCAGATCTAAAAATGCTTCATCGATGCTATAAATCTCCATTTTTTTCACCATTCCATCCAGAATATTCATTACTCTTTTTGAGAGATCTCCATATAGTGCAAAGTTGGATGAAAAAACTTTGCCTCCTTGAGCTAAGTATGCCTTTTTAACCTTAAACCAGGGGACACCCATTTTGATTCCCATGGCTTTGGCTTCTTTGCTTCTCGCGATGACGCATCCATCATTATTAGACAACACGACAATAGGCACTTTCTTTAAATCTGGTCGAAACACTCTTTCGCATGAAGCATAAAAGTTATCGCAATCTACTAATGCTAAAAATTTCATTCAAATTTATTAATGGCAGCAGTTACCGTTCCCATGATATCTAAATCTTGACCATGCTGAATGTAAATTGGTTCATATTTAGTATTCTCTGGTAGTAAACATAGCCGAGGTTTGAGTTGCAGTCGTTTACAAACAAAATCACCATCTAAAGATGCAACCACAATACTGCCGTGTTTTGGTTTAAGACTACGATCCACTATCAAGATAGCTTGATCAGCAATATTTGCATTGAGCATTGAATCTCCAGAAACTCTCACTAAAAAAGTTGCTGCTCCATTTTTGATGAGATATTTATTAAGATCGATTGGACTTTCCAGGTAATCATTTGCTGGACTTGGAAAGCCCACAGAAACTGGTTCTACAAAAAATTTTGTAAAACTTGCAGGCAGATCATTTGCCGATATTAAACCGAGATAATTAACAGTCATGGGATTTTAAAATACTGTATATTTATACAGTATTATTAGTTAATAAACAATAGCTTTATAACTTAAACTCTCTCAAATCTTGTTGCTGATCATCAAGAAAAAAACACCAGCCAGTTTTATGCCAGTCGCCTAAAACAACTCGAGTGCCAGTATCAGATTGATGGGTTTTTGGTCTGTGAGTGTGACCATGGATAAGTAAATCTATGTGGTGCTCTTCAAAAAACTGATCAATGGCCTTAGAGGTAACATCCATGATATTTATATCTTTATCATTATTGGAAGCTTCACTGACGTCACGCATGTTTGA